>JAFUYM010000059.1 GCA_017470525.1 Bacteroidaceae bacterium | reverse complement strand
CTGATAACCAGATGCTTGCAAAAAATGAAGCCAAGAGGCTCTTGAAAAACAGAATTGTCGTACCCCCATACGAAATCACAGAATACTAGAATTCCATAGCACGTCCTGTGGATGTCTTGACTTAATCGCTGAATAGTTACTGTATGAAGAAAATCTTTACTCTTGCGCTTTCAGCAATGTTCATGCTGGGAGGAGGAAGTTCTTTCGCTCAGACGCAGTACACCATTCTGCAAGATTTGACATCGAAACTTCAGAACGCAGATTTTAGTGCTGACCAACCTGTCGCCACGACGATTAGCACTTACGATTACAACATGACGGATGTTGAGGTCGGAACAAGCGACATCACTTTGGGCATGTTTGGTCAACAGCCTATCACAGGCTGGACGGCAGCAAATCCTTCTGACAACATCCGCGTGATGGAGAGCAGCGGTTCACCAGCACGTGAGGATGGTGCCAATGCTCGCGCTGCAGGTATTTTTGCCTATGTTGACGACGCTGCAGGAGAACCGACTATCGGTCTTGGCGGTGCATATTATCCTCCTTACATTGAGGCGGATGTGGCAGAAGGCAACGCACTCGGTTTAGTTCCCGTATGGAGTGCTGACCTCAAATACACCCAAGACGTAACGCTTTCCGCAGGTGCCTATATGATGTTGGTGCAAGTTTTTAATGCTGCCGGCACTGGCACTTTTGCTGTCAACAACATGGGCTTCATCGCTGCTGATGGCACACGCTACACTTCTAATGCACTTACTTACCCTGTTAATGAATGGGTAACTGATACCATTATCTTCCGCTTGAGCGGAGAGACTTCTGGTCAGGTGTCTATCGGTTACCAATCTGGCAACTATGGTTCTGGTTCTGCTGCCCACCTCTTCATCGATCATGTGAAGATTTATTCTATTGATGAGCAGCAACTTATTCAGGCTGAAATTGATGCAGCCAAGGAAGACCTGCTGGCTTTGCTGGAAGAAGGCGAGAAACTGAATGCCAACACTTCTGACGGCTATAAGGTTTACAACAATGCAAATGCTACAATGGCTGAAGTACAGGCTGCCATTGAGAATCAGAAGAAACTCAATGATGAAGCACAGACAGACCTTTCTGCTTACTTCTTGAAGAACCCACACTTCACAGCAGACACTCCACTGCCTGACGATGAAGGTATCACAACTTACGACTACGACATGAAAGACCCGAATGGTGCGAACGAAAGAGTTGTTCACTATTTCGGTATGCAAGAAGTGACAGATTGGACTACTAACTGGCCCTCTGACAACACTGAAGTTGCAGGCAGACAAGATGGTAACAACGGTGCTAACGGTGCAGCATGCGGTGTGTACAGAGTGGGTAGTAACTCATTCTTAGGCGGTGGCGCATTCTTACCACCTACAACCATGTCTGATGGTTCTACAGAAGGTAACTTGCTTGGTTTCGTTACAGCATGGGGTAAAATTGCTCAATATACTCAAAATGTGACACTTCCAGCAGGACAATACACTCTGGAAATTTCTTATTACAACGCTGGCGGTAACGCAGACGATGTATCAGCCAACCTTATGGGTTTTGTAGAAAGCAATGGTACAGAACACTTTGGAGAAACCACAAAGTGGGAAGTTGGCAAGTGGATTAAAGATAAGATCATGTTCACTTTGGACGAACCAACCGACGGCTATTTCTCAGTAGGTTACAGAGGCTATCAAGGTTCTGCCAAAATGCCTCACTTCTTCATCGATGGTATCTCCATCTACTTCGTGGGCGAACTGCCAATGGACGCATCACTCCTTGGTTTGCAGGCAGCGGTTCAGACTGGTAACAAAGTTCTTGACGAGCCTTTCAATGCAGAAATGAAGGGCAAGTTGGAAGATGCTATTGAGGCAGGTAAAGACCTGATTAATTCAAACAGCAACGACGAAGAGGTGAACAAGGCTGCAGCAGACGCTATTACAGTCTTATTGGCAGATGTGAACGCTAACATTGAAGCATATAAAGCCCTCCAGGAGTTTGCCGATGAAGGCGGTGCTCTCTCTGTCGCATTGGAAAAATATGATGAGGTTCCTGTTTTGTCTGACAAACTGGGTGAACTCAGCGATAATGTCAGCGAAGCCCTTACAGAATACACTTGGACTACAGAACAGATTAATGAAGCAATTGCTTCTCTCACCGAAATCATCAAGGAAGGTGTTCAAACCGCATTTGACAAGGCTGTAGCAGAAGGAAAAGCACTTGACGAACCTCTTGACATTACCATTCTCTTCGACCAGATGGCATACACTTACAGCACAACTGCACAGTCTAACACCAACGTACCAGACAAAGAGTGGATTTATGGCGATGCAAGCAACTTCAAGACTCAATATGGTACTGCAGAAGTCTGGAACCAAAGCCCATTCACAGTGAGCCGTACACTCTCAGACATGCCAGCCGGTACTTATACACTCACGACCAAGGCATTCTATCGTACAGCAGAGAACGCAACCAACTACGGAAACTACTCTACTGGCGACAAGACTGACTATGCATTCGTTTTCGCAGGTCACCAGAAGACTCCTCTGACGAATGTCGCCGCTATTGCAGCAGAAGTGGTTGAGGGAGAAAGCCTCGCTACAGGCTGGACATCGCTTGCAGACTATGGAGTATCTGTTCCTAATAGCCAAGAAGCAGCACACAACGTATTTGAGGATGAGGCTTATACCGAAGTTCTTGAAAAATCTGTTCAGACCTCTTTGGGTACAAACGGTGACCTCACATTTGGTGTGACAGGCGACCAGATGGAGAGTAACTCCTGGGTAGTATGGTACGGTTTCTCTATCACATACGATCCAATCGTAGATATTGACCTCTTGAAGGGCGAACTCACCGCAGCAATCGAGTCGTTCAACAATTATTGCGAAGAAAACAGCGAATCCTTGAACGCACTGGCTCAGGATGATGCTCAAAAGGTTATCAACGATGCTGAAAAGGCTCTCAACAGCAACGCAGCAACTATCAGTGCCGCACTTGTAAACCTCCAGAAAGCACAGGCTACCGCAGAAGAGAACGTTGCAGCAATGACAACACTCAACAACGCCATTGACAACCTCGACAACGCTGTTTCAAATTATGGAGACACTGCATCTGAGGAGGCTTTGGCTGAATATGACGAAATCCAGAACGAATTGTCAGAGGACAACATTGGCAGTTTGACTTCTGAGCAAATCATTGCTTTGGCTGACAAAGTGAATGTGGTTGCTGCCGACCTCAAGATTCCAGACACAATCAAGACAGCCAGCGACGAGAATCCTGCCGACTTGACTGCTCTGATTATCAACCCAACATACGAAGAGGGTAACGACGATGGATGGAGTTACGAAGGTGATGGTCCTGGTCGTGCTAACCGCGCTGACATGTGCGAATACTACAAGAAAGCATTCAACTACTATCAGACCCTCCACAATCTGCCCGCAGGTACTTACGAGGTAACGCTCAATTGCTACAACCGTTACAACGACAATGCCAAGGAAGACCTCACTGCACTTGAAGAAGGCAGAAAAGATGAGGTTCAGAGCGCATTCGTTTATGCAACAGCAGGCAGCAAGAACTTCTCAGAGCCATTCCGTCTCATTTCTGAAGGTGCACGTCTTGTAAACGAGTTTGGCGGTGGTTCATCTACAACCATTGAGATTGCAGACAGAGAGCCTCTCTACACTCCAAACAACATGACAGCCGCTGGCTACTGCTTCGAAGAGACTGATGAAAACGGTGAACCTCTCAGCGACGAGCAGAACTACCTTGTTCGCCTTGTGTTCTCCCTCAGCGAGAAGAGCGACGTGACCATCGGTGTCAAGAACGCACTCTCTTCTGGATGGTCTATTTGGGACAATTGGACTCTCACTTACTTCGGCACAGACAGTGCAAAGACTCCATCTGACGACCCATCTGCTATCGAAGAAGTGGCATCTGCACCTGCAAAGACTGATGTCATCTACAACCTCGCTGGTCAGATTGTTGACAAGAACTACAAGGGTATCGTGATCAAGAATGGCAAAAAAGTTCTGGTTAAGTAAATAAAATAACCACTTACTTAAATAAAAGGGGCAAAGTCTTTCGGCTTTGCCCCTTTTTTGTTACCTTTGCAACCAACGAAACATAAACAACCTAAACCCTATATGAAAACAGACATTGAAATTGCAAGAGAGTGTAAACTCGCCTCAATTCAGGATGTAGCGAGATACATTGACGTTCCTGAAGAAGAACTGGAACTGTACGGCAAATACATTGCCAAGGTGCCCAACCACCTGATTGACGAGGAGAAGGTGAAGCAGAGCAACCTCATCCTTGTCACCGCCATCACGCCCACCAAGGCTGGCATCGGCAAGACAACTGTGAGCATCGGTCTTGCTCTCGGACTCAACAAACTCGGCAAGAAGGCAGTGTGTGCCTTGAGAGAGCCATCTCTGGGTCCCTGCTTCGGAGTGAAGGGCGGTGCTGCCGGTGGCGGCTATGCACAGGTGCTGCCTATGGAGAAGATTAACCTTCACTTCACAGGCGACTTCCATGCCGTCACTTCTGCCAACAACATGATTGCCGCCCTGCTCGACAACTACATCTACATGCACCGCGAGGAAGGCTTTGCCCTGAAAGAAGTGCTGTGGAAGCGTGTGCTCGATGTCAACGACCGCAACCTCCGATTTGTGGTCACAGGTCTGGGTGCCAAGTCTGACGGGCTGATTGCCGAGACAGGCTTCGACATCACCCCAGCCTCCGAAATCATGGCAATCCTCTGCTTATCAAAAGACATTGACGACCTGCGCCGCCGCATCGGCAACATCATCCTCGGCATCAAGATGGACGACACCCCCTTCCGCGTGAAGGACATGGGCGTGGATGGAGCCATCACCGTGTTGCTGCTCGATGCCATCAAGCCCAACCTGGTGCAGACCACCGAACAGACTCCAGCCTTTGTGCATGGAGGTCCCTTCGCCAACATCGCCCACGGCTGCAACACCATCATCGCCACACGCATGGCAATGACCTACGGCGAATACGTAGTGACAGAGGCAGGATTCGGTGCCGACCTCGGAGCCGAAAAGTTCTTCAACATCAAGTGCCGCAAGAGCGGACTCCAGCCCAAACTGACCGTCATTGTTGCCACCACGCAAGGACTGAAAATGCACGGCGGTGTGCCCGTAGAGCGCATCAAGGAGCCAGACATGGAAGGACTCGTGAAAGGCTGTGAGAACCTCGACCGCCACATCCGCAACATGCAGAGTTTCGGTCAGAGCGTAGTCGTTGCCTTCAACCGCTATGCCACCGACACCGACGAAGAAATTGCCCTCGTTCGCAAACATTGCGCAAACATCGGCGTGGGCTTCGCCGTCAACAACGCCTTCCTCCAGGGTGGCGAAGGAGCCAAGGAACTCGCACAGGTAGTCATCGACACCATCGAGCAGAAGCCATCCCAGCCGCTCACCCTCACCTACGACGACACCGACGACATCAAGACCAAGATAGAGAAGGTGGCGAAGAAGATTTACGGAGCCGCCACCGTCACCTACAGCAAGGCAGCCGAGAAGCAACTCCTCCGCATCCAGAAGATAGGCTTGGAGCGCTACCCCGTCTGCATTGCCAAGACCCAGTACTCCTTCTCTGCCGACAAAGACCTCTATGGTTGTCCAACAGGCTTCAACGTCAACATCCGCGACCTCGTCATCAATTCCGGTTCGGAAATGATTGTAGCCATCGCAGGCGACATCATGCGCATGCCAGGACTTTCCAAGTCACCCCAAGCAGAACGCATCGACATCGTCAACGGACTCATCGAGGGACTCTCATAATTTTCCATGCGGCTATCAGCCCAAACTCAATGCCTCCAGACATTCCTTCCCCTACTGTCTGGAGGCATTTCTTGTGTTTCCACCTTCATCTACCACCCTATTCCACTTCAATAGTCAGCCTGACTACTCAAATTCATTTAGCCTGATTACACCTCAAAATTTGGCTTGAATACAACTTTCAATTTGGCTTGATTATATTTCTGTGTATTCAAGCCAAACCTATTTCTATAATCAAACTAAACCTATTTCTATAATCAAACCAAAGTCTTCAGAAGTTCTGTAAAGCAGCAAATAGAGGTTACGAGGATTGTTCAAAGCAACGGAAGAAAGAGCATGAAGATTATGGGCGACTATGTGTGAAGGCTATGGTTGCGGGGGTTCATAGATATCGGTACAGTGTTTTGTAAACGATAATGGCGTAAAAAGGAAGGAACAACTCTTGCATTTTGTCACTTTACCACGTTAAACTCCAATTATTCTCACAAAAAAACATAAATATTTATTGCTGTCCGCTAAAACACAGCAATAATTTGATATGCCCCCTTCCACAACCTCTCAATCGGACTGCTCCAGTCCGATGAACCGCACTGCTCCAGTCCGACGTGTCGGACTGGAGCAGTGCGATTGAGGGGGTGTGAAAGAGGGTATCAGACATACGTTTCTGTTTGCATCTTTCTCCCTTTCTGGCTTTGCATCTACAACCACCACCCCATTAGCCCTATTTCAAGGAGTTTTCCATGTCGCCACTGTAAGAACATAGCCCTTTTCGGGATGGGTTTCGGTGTGGAGCGACACTTGGGGATAGTTCAGAAGAAGGTTCTTGAGGTCGTCGTCGATGCCACGTCCTGTGAGTTTGACGATGGCTTCTTTCTGTGTCCAATATGAGGTGAAAAGTAACTGAGGGTTAGAGGATTGACACACCTGGGCATACTCTTTGTCATTGAGAACATGGCGGGCAAGGGCTTCGTTGTAACGTCCGATGCACTCAACATCCACACCTACCGCTTCGGAAGACACTACACATGCCACGGCTTTCTTGCAATGGCTCACATTAAAATGAATCTCGGGATGCTCCACCAAAGAGGGTTTGCCATGCTCTCCTATGGAAAAATGGGGCTGCTCATCAATGCCGAAGCCCTCTTTCAATGCTTTGCAAAGCAGCAGATAGGCAACGGCACACTCTTTCCGCCCCTGCTCAAACTTGAAGCGCAGGGCTTTCTCCCGACGCCATTCGGGCAGGGAGGCTATGGCTTGCTCCAACTGTTCAGAAGTGATGCTCCCAATATCGTCTCGTACAAACAATTTATAACTCATGGTTCACAAGCCGCTGGGCTGTTATGAATTATCAATGATGAATCATCAGAGTCTTTCTCCACAATGCTTGCAGTAGTTGGCTTTCAGGTCGGTCTTCTCGTTGCATCGGGGGCACCGTCCGTTCTTGCCTTTCCTTTTGGTTTCGTCAATCATGGTGGCGGACACGATACCTGTGGGCACAGCGATGATGGTGTAACCGAGTATCATGACCACTCCCGACAGGAAACGCCCCACGAGAGTGACCGGGGTGATGTCGCCATATCCAACCGTGGTGAGGGTGACAATCGCCCAATAGATGCTGGTGCCAATGTCGGTGAACTGAGTGCCTGGCTGTCCTCCCTCGACCATAAACATGAGAGTGCCAAGGATGGTGACCAGAATGAGCACAAAAAGGAAATAGACGGCGATTTTCCTGAGACTCATTTTGATGCTCTGAAGGAGCAGGTAACCTTCGTTGATGAAGGAGAAGAGTTTGAGCACTCGGAAAATGCGGATGAGCCGGAACACACGCAGAATGAAAAAGTAACGCGCACTCGACAGGTACGGTATGAAGGAGAGATAGAGCGGAAGTGTCGCCACCAGGTCGATGATGCCAAAGAAACTCAACGCATATTCCTTGCGGCTGGGCGAGCAGTAGAGGCGCAGGATGTATTCGATGGTGAAGAAGAAGGTGAGGACATACTCAAGGACGGTAAGCACGTCCTTGAACCGCCCGACCACAGCAGGTTTGGTCTCAACAAAGGCGACAATGAGGCTAAGAACGATGGCAACCATCACCGCTATGTCAAAGATTTTTCCGGCTGGCGTGTCGGAATTTGCCACGATGTTATAAAGGCGCGGCTTATCTTTCAGTAGTGCAATTAACTTTTTCATGTCGCAAAGATACTGAAAAACTTAAAAACCAACAGCCAAAAACCAAAAGTTTAAGTTATATTTGTCTATTATTTTTCACAAAACTCATATTTAATTGTCGTTTTTAGCGGTTAGTTTTTAGTTTTTCAGTATCTTTGCACGTTGAATTACATTACTTATACTACATGAAACGACTGACTATTTTAATCACTTTTCTGATGATGGTCTTTGTGGCCTGTGTGGCAAAGGACATCACATCTACGTTTGTTGTGCGGATTGACACTATCGGCAAATACATCCATGTAGATATGACCTGCACCCCTGCGGACGGGAGTATCATTGACGAAGACATCACACTGAAAATGCCTGTATGGGCGCCAGGATATTACCTGATTGTGGATTTTCCGAAACATCTGACCGACTTTGCCGCCACCGACCAGGAGGGAAAGGCTTTGACCTGGAAGAAGCAAGGCAAGAATGGCTGGGTGGTGAACAGCAAAGGGACAAAAACCATCAAGGCAACCTATCGCATCTTCGCCACAGCCAGAAGTGTGGCAGAATGCCGTGTGGAGAGTTATGCTGCTTTCATTGCCCCAAATGGCGTGTTCATGCATGTGGAGGGGCAAAAGGAAAAGCCTGCCTATATCTGCTTTGAGATGCCCAGCAACTGGAAAAGTGTTTCCACAGGCATGAAGACTGCACCTGCACGAGGGAACGATGGCAAGACCTGGTATTATGCTCCCGACTTCGATGTGCTGTACGACTCCCCCATCCTGCTCGGCAACCATTTGGTAGATAAGTTTGAACATGAGGGACATCCTTTTGAATTTGCGCTGGAATCGCCTATCGGTTATGAAACGTCAACCTTCAAGGAGGACTTCAAGAAGATTGTCACTGCCACCACTGGCATCATGCAGCACATTCCTTACGACAACTACTGCCTCATCCATCTTGGTCAGGGACCTGGTGGGTTGGAGCATCTGAACTCGCAAGCATGCTATACGGAAGGGACGTTCAACTTCCCCTCAAGGGATGCTTACATTGAATACCTAGACTTTGCGGCACATGAGTATTTCCACCTCTACAACGTGAAGCACATCCGCCCGATTGAACTGGGACCTTTCGACTACGACCGCGAGGTGTTCACTCCCCTGCTGTGGGTGAGCGAGGGCTTCACTTGCTACTATTCAGCACAGATTCTCCGACAGGCAGGACTGATTGATGCCCAGAAGCAACTGAGCATGTACTCTGAATACATCCACAACACGGAAACACAGGAGGGGCATCACCACATGTCGCTGCGCCAAAGCAGTTATGACATTTGGCTCAACTTCTTCAACCACGACGAAAACAGTAACGACGTGCGAATCTCCTACTATGTGAAAGGACCCGTCATGGGACTGCTCTTCGACATCGAACTGCGCCGTGTGACCAACGGAGAACAGAGCCTCGACGACCTGATGCGTCTGCTCTACAACCGCTACGACCAAGAACTGGGTAGAGGATTCACGGAAGAAGAATTTTGGCAGTGTGCATTAGAAGTGGCAACGGTCACTTCCCAACATGGCAAAGCATCGAATGAAACAGAAGCAGAAAGAACTATCAGCAACTTACGCCGATTGGTGGACACCACCGACGAGATTGACTACGACGCCATGCTCGCGCCTGTGGGACTGACCATCGACCATCAGACTTGGCAAATGAACATGGTGGACAAGCCCACCAAACAACAGAAGAAATTACGCCAGCAAATCTTTGGGGAATAATCAATGAAGAAACTACAAGACTTTTTTACCGAAAACCACATGGATGAGGTGCTGCATTCGCTCAACACCATCCCGTGGAAGTTTGATTTTCAGCAAAATGTCATCATGTCAAACTTGTCCTATATCGACACGGTATATACACAAGGGGAGTTGATACACGAACAGAGTTTCGAGCAGTTCATCAGTTCTATCCTACCCGATTTCCGCGAGGAAATGCTGGGAATCTACAGCCGCATCAAGAATGGCATGGCAACACGTGCCAATATGGAGATGAAAATGAAGATGGGAGAACGGCAAACCCCTGTCTGGGTGGAAATCAACATCATCGCGAAAGAGAAAGACAAGAACGGACAGGCACTGAAGGCTGTGGGATGCGCCACCATCATTCAGGAGAGGAAAGAGGCTGAAACGGTGATGCTGAATGCACAGCGAAAGGCAGAGCAGGCAAACTTGATTAAGACCAACTTCCTTGCCAACATGACACATGAGTTCCGTACACCACTGAACTCCATCCTCGGTTTCTCCACCATCATGGCACATAGCAGCACCATCGAGGAGCGCATGCAGTGTCTGGGTGCCATTCAGACAAGCGGAACACTGTTGCTGCAGATTATAGAAGACGTGATTGAACTGTCGAAACTGGAAGCCAACGAAGTGGAACTCCGACGCAATCTGGTCGATATCAATGTGTTGCTGGAGAAGACTGTGGAAGATGCCAAACCGATGAGAAAGCCAGGAGTGGAAATGAGTTATCACCATACCGAAGTGCCCATTATCCTGCATGGCGACGAGAAGAAAATTGCTTTGGTGATGAAACAGATATTGGACAATTCCTGCAAATATACCGAACACGGTTCCATCGATGTTTATTGCCACAAGAGCAGTGAAGATGCCGTTATCACCATCCAAGATACCGGAGCAGGCATGTCGTCAGACACGATTCACCACGTCTTCGACCGTTTCTACAAAGGCAACACTTTCATTCCTGGCACAGGATTGGGGATGAGTGTGGTGAGAGGACTCGTAGAACTGTGGAACGGTACCATCAAGGTAGATAGCGAACTCGATATAGGAACATCCGTCACGTTTACAATTCCACTGCATGTTTCCTTCTTCCAGAACCGAACACAGCGGGAAATAAGAGCCAACTTCTGAGGCAACCAACGAGGGCGTTGTTCTATGAGGATGATTGATTCTTCCATTCGTCGCCTACAAACCCCACCCTTTGCACATCTTTTTTTGAGGTGTGCATTTTTTTTCTATGTTTTTTACACACATTCCAAAAGTGTGTGTAAAATGCTCATTTTTACGGCTTTTTTATTTGTTCAAACCGCAATTTGTTGGTAATTTTGAACCCGAAAACGGCACCTCTTTGATAGAGTGTGCATTTTTTAGGCACTGTCAAACACTTCCAAAAACATATTATTATATTATATGTGTGCGCGCTCTGCCTGACGCAAACAGAAAGAGACCGAATATGACCAACCCAATGCTTGACAGGTTCCTGAAAAAGTCAACCTTCACTTCACAAGAGGATTTCGAGAAGAACTTTGAGTTTGTGATTCCCGAAAACTTCAATTTTGCCTACGACGTGATGGACGTGTGGGCAGAAGAAACACCCGACCGTTTGGCACTGCTGTGGTGCAACGACAAGGGCATCGAACGCAGATTCACCTTTGCTGACATACGCCGTGAATCCAATAAAGTGGCGAGTTATCTGCTCTCGCTGGGCATTGGAAAAGGCGACTTCGTGATGCTGATCATGAAGCGCCGCTACCAGTTTTGGCTCACAATGCTGGCACTGCATAAGATTGGCGCGGTGGCTATCCCTGCCTCTTTCTTGCTGACAAAGAAGGATATTGTGTATCGTATAAAGGCTGCGGGCGTGAAGGCGATTGTAGCCACTGGCGACCCTGAGATTTTGCAACACATCAACGAAGCACATGCTGAGTTCCCTGCCCTGAAACACCGCATCAGCATCGGTCCTATTGTGCCCGAAGGATGGGAAGACTTCAAGGCTGGTGTACGGGTTGCATCCGAATATAAGAGAGAACGTGTGACGAAATCGTCCGACTATCTGCTCATGTACTTCACATCAGGCACAAACGGTCAGCCCAAAATGGCAATACACGACCACACCTATCCAATCGGACATATCGGCACAGGTGCTTTTTGGCACGACCTGCACATGGGCAGTCTCCACCTCACGGTGGCTGACACGGGATGGGCAAAGGCAACGTGGGGAAAGATGTATGGGCAATGGATTGCTGGTGCCACCCTCTTTGTGTATGACCATGAAAAGTTCAAGGCTGCCGACATTCTGGAGAAGGTGGGACAGTACCGCATCACCAGTTTCTGTGCCCCTCCGACGATTTACCGTTTCATGATTCGGGAAGACTTGAGCCGTTTCGATCTCAGTTCGTTGGAGCATGTGACGACGGCTGGCGAGGCATTGAACTCGGCTGTCTATGACAAGTTCCTTGAAATCACAGGACTGGAGATTAAAGAAGGGTTCGGACAGAGTGAAGGAACGTGTCTGATAGCCACAACACCATGGATGAAGACCAAGCCAGGTTCGATGGGCAAGCCAATGCCACAATATGACATCCACCTGCTGAAATCTGACCTGACGGAGGCTGGCGTGGGTGAAGAAGGACAAATCGCCCTCCGCACTGACCGCAGGAAGCCTATCGGTTTGTGTTGCGAATATTATCGCAATCCCGAGGCAACCCAAAAGGCTTGGCACGACGGCTTCTACTTCACGGGCGACCTTGCCTACAAAGATGAGGATGGTTATTTCTGGTTTGTGGGACGTGCTGACGACGTGATTAAGTCGTCGGGCTATAGGATTGGTCCTTTCGAGGTGGAAAGTGCGTTGATGACCCACCCTGCCGTGGTGGAGTGCGCCATCACAGGTGTGCCCGACGATATTCGTGGCATGGTGGTGAAGGCAACCATCGTGTTGGGCAAGGAATGGAAAGACAAGGCAGGAGAGGAGTTGGTGAAGGAGTTGCAAGACCACGTGAAGAAGACCACCGCCCCCTACAAATACCCACGTGTTGTAGAATTTGTAGATGAATTGCCCAAGACCCATTCGGGCAAAATCCGCCGTGTGGAGATTCGTGAGAACGATGCGAAGAAGCAAGGTGAGAGATGACGGAACAGGAATGGATTGAGAAAGGCAAAGAGGCATACGCCAAGATGGATTGGAAAGTGTGCCTCGATTCCTATGCTGAAGCCATCAAACTGAACCCCAACTCTGAGGCTGTAGAATTACGGAAGATGGCGATGAACATCATCGAGTTCTATTGCAAAGACAGGTTCAATCCGTAAAAGGAAAGAAATAATCAACAATAAATGATATGGCAAAAATGAGAGGCGCTATCGTCGTTGACATCGAGCGTTGCAAAGGCTGCAACCTCTGCGCGATAGCATGTCCATTGAATCTTGTCACGTTGAGTGCCACCGTCAACCACAAAGGCTACAACTATGCCGAACAGACGGATTGGGAGAAGTGCAACGGTTGCACCAGTTGCGCCATTGTGTGCCCCGACGGTTGCATCACGGTTTATAGAAAAAAGGAGGAGTAAACGATGGACAAGGAACAGAAAGACATTGTATTGCTGAAAGGCAATGAGGTGATTGCCAAAGCAGCCGTCCGCTATGGATACGACGGCTTCTTCGGCTATCCTATCACCCCTCAGAGTGAAGTGTTGGAAACGCTGGCTGCCGACAAGCCTTGGGAGGACACTGGCATGGTGGTGCTTCAGGCTGAGAGCGAGTTGGCATCTATCAATATGCTGTACGGTGCTGGTTGTACGGGCAAACTGGTGTTCACCTCCAGTTCGTCGCCCGGCATTGCGCTGATGCAGGAAGGACTGAGTTACATGGCAGGAAACGAACTGCCAGGTGTGATTGTCAGCGTAGGTCGTGGCGGTCCTGGTCTCGGCACCATCCAGCCCGGTCAGGCAGACTACTATCAGGCTGTGTATGGTGGTGGCAATGGCGACTACAACACCATCGTGCTGGCTCCCAACAGCGTGCAGGAGATGTGCGACTGCATGGGTAAGGCGGCAGAACTGACATTCAAGTGGAGGATGCCTGTCATCATCCTGTCCGACGGCATGATTGGACAGATGATGGAGAAGGTGGAACTCCCACCCTACCGTCCACGTCGCACCGACGAGGAGATTGCCAAGCAATGCCCTTGGGCAACCAACGGCATCGGGCTGAAGAACCGCAAGTACAACTTCATGTCCACCCTTGAGTTTGACCCACAAGCCATGGAGGAGCGTAACCAGAAGATGGCTGCCAAATATCGCCAAGTGGAGGCAGAAGAGGTGGATTATGAACTCTACAAAGTGGACGACGACACCGAATACCTCATCGTCGCCTACGGCATCTCGTCGCGCATCAGCATGAAAGCCATCGACCTGCTCCGCGAGGCAGGCGTGAAGATTGGCATGCTGCGCCCCAAGACCCTCTGGCCCTTCCCCAACAAGGCGATTAGCCAACTCTCCGAGCGCATCAAGAGCATCCTCTGCGTCGAGCAGTGCGAAGGTCAGATGATTAACGACGTGCGCCTTGCCACCGAAGGTCAAGCCACCGTGTTCCATTCCGGACGCTCAGGCGGCATGGTCTCCTCACCCATGGAGATTGTCGAAGACTTCAAGCGCATGGCACGCGAGAGAATGAGTAGTAACTGGCCCAAAGGCTATTGGATGAAGTAGGAGGAAAAAGTATGACACGAGAAGAACTGATTATACCTGAGAATAAGATTTATGGCAAGCCGACGCTGATGAACGACACGCCGATGCACTACTGCCCCGGTTGCAGCCACGGCGTGGTTCACAAACTCGTTGCCGAAATCATCGAAGAGATGGGTATGGAAGAAGACACCATTGCCATCTGCCCCGTCGGCTGTGCCGTGTTCGCCTACCGCTACGTGGATGTCGATTGGATAGAAGCCAGCCACGGACGTGCACCAGCCTGTGCCTCCGCCATCAAACGCCTCTGGCCCAACAAACTCGTCTTCACCTACCAAGGCGACGGCGACATGGCTTGCATCGGCACAGGCGAGACCATCCACGCCCTGAACCGTGGCGAGAACATCGCCATGATTTTCATCAACAATGCCATCTACGGCATGACAGGCGGACAGATGGCACCCACCACCCTCATGGGCATGAAGACTGCCACCTGCCCCTACGGTCGCCAGGCAGACCTGCACGGATACCCACTTCACATCACCGACTTGGCTGTGAACCTCGAAGGTACCTGCTACGTCACCCGCCAGGCGGTCAACACCGTAGCCAACATCCGCAAGGCAAAACGCGCCATCCGTCAGGCATTCGAGAACTCCCTCAACCACCGTGGCGCCTCCCTCGTCGAGATTGTCTCCACCTGCGCCTCTGGCTGGAAGATGACACCCGAACAAGCCAACCAATGGATGGTCGATAACATGTTCCCCTATTACCCACTGGGAGACCTCAAAAACACCGTAACACCATGACCGAAGAAATCATCATATCAGGCTTTGGAGGACAAGGCGTCCTCTCGATGGGCAAAATCCTTGCCTATGCTGGCATCATGGAAGGGAAAGAAGTGACTTGGATGCCCGCCTACGGACCCGAACAGCGAGGCGGAACTGCTAACGTCACCGTCATCGTGAGCGACGACCTCGTCAGTTCCCCCATCGTCAGTGCCTACGACACTGCCATCGTGCTCAATCAACCATCGTTGGAAAAGTTTGAACCCCTCGTTAAACCTGGCGGTGCCGTCATCTACGACGGGCACTCCATCATCCAGCCTCCCAAGCGCGATGACATCAACGTTTACCGCATCGATGCCATGGAAGAGGCTGCCCGCACCGGCAACTCCAAGGTGTTCAACATGCTCGTCCTTGGCGGCTACCTCAAGGTGCGCCCCATCGCCACAGTGGAAGATGTGGTGAAAGGACTCCACAAAGCCCTGCCCGAACGCCACCACAAACTCATCCCCATGAATGAGGAAGCCATTCGAAGAGGAATGGAACTCATCAAAAAAATGAATTGATAATACATTTTTTGATGAGTTGGGATGGTAGTAGCATTCTGCGAGTCCGGGAACGAAGACGAAGCAAAATGCGAACGGACATCGGGGGATGACATCCAGAAGATGAACTGACGAAAAAGGAGATGTGCAGTTGCACACCTCCTTTTTACATTGTCCATCGTTTCTACTTTCCTCGATAATCACACAACGGTTCTTGTCGTTTTCGGGGAAAGGCTGAATGGTGTCGCCATGCAATCTGACAATCATTTGCTTTTCTGACACACCTTTCTCCTTCAGTTGGATAGCAAATCAATTCATAATTGGCCTTTCGGCATGTTTTTTCAGGAAAGAAGCATGCGGGATAGCAAATTATGAATTATGAATTATCAATTATGAATTAAAATGCGTATCTTTGCATCGACTTAAGATAAATGAAAATGATATGAGACAGCAAATGACCGTAAAAACGACACCGACTTATGGACGCGGTTCATATGCAGACGTAATGGCATATCTCTACTCATTACCCATTACGCCAGAGGTGAAACGCAACGTGGGACAACGCCTGATGCAGGAAGTCACGGAACCAGCATTGGCAGAAGCCTTTGCACGTATAGACCACCTTGCCACGCTTCGTAAGGGATGGGCAGGAAAAGGTAGTTCTGCCGTTTCGCGCATCGTGCTCAAAAATTTGAAGCAAGTGCTGCTCATCTCAAACAATGCTGACTGGGAGGAATGGACTATCAGTCCAGACGTGAACTCCACTGTAGGCTTACAGTCGAAAAGCAAGCAGGCATTAATCAGTCTCGGCACCAAAGAATTCTCGTACTATGTGGAGTATGATGGGAAGGAAAAAGGCGACAGCCATATCATGTTTTCACCAGAGGCATTCCTCGGCATCATGCGCGAGATTGCATAAACAACATGAGTACCCCAAACATAATGACCATAGACAGCAAGGAAAATGTTGTACGCATCCTCGCCAATGACTGGGTAATAAATGGTGTGCTGCAACAGACAGCCTTCACGCTTAGGGATAGTGAGACATACATTTCTGTCAACCGACCTGCCGTTACGTCCTATACTTCAGATGTCACTTCGTTCGTCAGAGACCATAAGAACTTCCGTTGCGAATCTCAAGGACGTGTCACCTATCAATGGGCAATACTCAATGTAGGCGACATACGGGACATTGCCATCACTAATGGGGAACAGCCTCTATCCATCAACGTGGAGGTAGAGCCACGCGATGTTTTCACAAAGTCACATGCGGGCATCTTCACCCGCTACGGACTGAGAAACATCAAAAGGGGTGATGTGCTCACCTTCGACCAAACGAAAGACCTTTCAGCCAACATGGTACTGTTGAAGGTAAGGCTTGCGCTATTGCGGCTTTCAACAGTTAATACTTGCAGTCTCTCTCCAATAGACTAATTTGTTCCCTTACACTCTTTATTATCGCCCTCCACCCTGATAATCGACTAACATTTTCCGCAATTGTTAGCCGATTTTTTGAATTCGTAAGTTCTTCCTCCCCATTTTTTGTATAACTTTGTGCCAATTACGATTTATCAAAAAAGTTAGACAACAATGAAGACAAAAACAAAACGATTTTTGATGTCCTTGCTCTTTGCGGCTGGATCATTAGTCATTTGGGCACAGACCACTCCACGCCTCGTGGTATGGCAGAAGTCGGGCGAGAAGGTCTATTACGAACTTGCCTCGCAGCCTGAGACGACATTCGAGAACGGACAACTCGTCATCAAGTGTGATGGACAGGCAACTGCCTACTACCAGATGGGCAATGTGCTACGCTACACTTACGAGGGCGTAGGCTCTACAGACATTGACCTGCAGCCCAACGAACACGCCATCTCTGTTAGTCGCGAAGGCAACACCGTGACCTATCGCAACCTGCCTGCAGGAATTGCTGTCAGCCTCTATAGTGCCAACGGAATGCTCATCGAACGGCGCACTGCCCAAAGCGGACAGCCGCTGACCCTCTCTGTCCAAAATCGCCCCAGTGGTGTGTATATCGTGAAAGCCGGAAAGGATACCATTAAACTGATGAAGCCATGAAAATAATTCATAATTCACAATACAGAATGTATAATTGGTTGCGCTGCCTCACGTTGCTATCATTCTTCATTCTCCATTTCCAAACACAGGCACAGGACGAGAACGCAGCCTTCTACATCTACCAAAACGACGGTCACTTCGACGGGTTCTTCTACGACGAGGTCGAGAAGATATCGTACTCGAAACTCGACACGCTTGGCATGGAGCACGATGACTATGTAAGCCAAATTATCGTCACAGCCGACTCCACCTACCTCATCATGCTCTCGGCCATCGACTCCGTAGGATTCGTGCAGCCAGAGATACGATACAATCCCAGACTACGCGATATGCGCAAAGAAGGAATGCTCGGCTATCTCATGACATGGATGAGGAGACAATGACACTTTCCTTTTCTTCCTCTCTGCCCGAAAACCTGCGTCCCCATGAGGGTGACGTGCTCGTGGACTTTGACATCGAATCTCTCTTTGGCGGCAAGGTGAATACAGTCATTTCGGCGGCAAGTGGTATCACTATTGTCTGCGGCCATTTGGAGAGTGTCCACGACATTTTCGAACAGTATGTCACTGTGGAGCAGTATGGTAAGGATGATGACGGCAATCTTGTGAGACGTCGTGTGGCAGGTATACCAGAATTGAACGTGGGCGAGTTTTCCTCCAAAACGAGACGCAAGTCGGAGGGTAGCGATGAGTTCAACCTATTCAACTTTGGTCTTAGCGGTCATTATCCCGTATATACAAGCCCTGGGGGCGATGTTAATATCAGCATCGATGCCGACATCAACATTGCCATCGACATGAAGGCCGTATGGGACTTCCCCATGTTCGGTCCCGACTACCTAAGTGTCACCACGACAATGAACAATGACATAGGTCTTGGCTTCACCCTTGACGGCAAAGTGAAGGACATCTATCCGTTGGGGCTTGTCCCTGGCGGCGGTATGCCCATTCCAGCCAACTGTCCATTGTTCATTATCACTTTTGGTCCAGACGTGTTCATCGGTGGCGACTATCATGCAAAATTGAACTTCCAGACCCCAAAGTTCAAGGGAAAACTATGGGGTAAGATGGAACTTGCGGGCGACTTCACGTCACCCAAGTTCAGGTTCGGTTATGGCATACCTCCCGGAGAACAGGCTCCCGACCCAGCGAAAGAGGCTGAGAACAACAACTGGTCAGGGAGCATAGAGTTCAACGGCTACGAACAGTGTGGTGTCATGACACATTTCAGTTTCGGAGCATCCAAACTGTTATCGTGGGCACTGAAAACAAACGTGGAATTCACTACCTATGTCGGTCCGAAGGTTTCTGGTGCACTGAACCTCTCCCTCTCCAATGTCATGCAAGACCAGTTTTCAGCCTATAACCTGCTGAAGGACTCGAAACTGACATTCAGCCCTCTCGGTGCCAGTTATGAGGCAAAGGTCACGATGAAAACCCTATTTACTGAGGCACGCGAATGGACACTCGCAGATGGCTCTTACAACCTGCTGGGCGACTTTGACCTGTATCTTTTGCCTGATTTCGAAGTCAATAGCCTCGCGTCGAAGGCATCATCGACAGGTGGTTATCTCATTAGTGCCAATATCAAGCCTCAGCGAAACATATTATGGCCTTTGGAAGTTGGACTCGGTGTATATAAGCACAACCAACTTTACGGGATTAATTATGTACTGCGTGACGACACGGGCAAGCAATTACCAAGTTACAGCCAATTTAGTAAGGAGTGGACCAAGGTAAATGAAGATGACGGTGGTAACGTGACCTACCATATATCCGAAGGTGGAAAGTACGAGGTGCGCCCCTTCATACGGGTGGGATCTGTAGAGTTTCCCGCCTCGCCTTCCAAGGAGGTAGAGGTCGAAGGTCCATACATTGATATTCTTCCCCGCAATATCACCATTGACAGCAGTGGCGGTAAGCAAACCATCGAACTTTATACCAATTGCGAGAATATGAGCGTTAATGTTGTGCAGGGATTGGGAAAGCAGCATTTCCAAATCGAGACCGACAGCAATCGTTGTACTATGGCTGCTAACCCACTGCATGGGATGCTCATCAGAAGTGTGGATTTCAGGCTAAAAGGAATGTATCTCAACAAAGCCACAGGTAAGACATGGGAAGTAGAATCGCTCAATGCTCATGCCGAACAGCATCCCGACGGACAACTCAATCGTTGGCAGTTTATGGATAAATATGGGGATGAATTTGGCAATAATGGCAACATTTGTCCTTTCCTATGCTCATCATCGCCAAATGGCGGCGGTTACGCCATCACTGGACACAAGGAACCACAAACTGTTGACAAATACCCGCCGTTGCCTGTTGATGGTTATGATCTGAATGTGGAAATCTACGACGGTAATAAAATTAGGGGTACTGCAAGGTGGATTTCAGGATGGCAAAGACGCAATCATAAACACTATAGGGAAGAATCTGAAATCTCTTTCAACAATGCCCATCTGGCTACCGATGGCTATTATGACAATGGATATAGCCTTGCCTCTGGATCCTTCACTATCACAACCAAGTGTACATATGTGGAATCTGACCCCAGTGCCGAAACAGAAAGTTACATAGTCGTAGACGAACAAACCACCACCACAGATGAATACAATACGTCCGTACTGAGATTTCTCTATCGTGACGAATGAACACAAATACGATGTTTGTAGTAGTGTACTTTATCCTCTCAATATTAAACAGTCTCACTTCCAGAGACTGTTTTTTTCTTGGTATGCACACGCTTTAAGAACTTGCAGAAGTGCCTTTGACTTAAAGTAGTCAAGCCGTAATTTTTCTCAATGAAAGTTTTATCATATACATGTTCTTCGGGGAAGAATAAATCAAACGATATGTTGAATAATGATATGGAGAACAATCATCGACTCGCACTGTACCAATCTTATTTACTTTTCCACCAGAGTCGAAAGGCTCTTATGAGTAAAGCCAGACAACTTGCCACCCCCTATAATAGCCGATGTGGAGAACGCCCCGTTCATTCCACATCATCACAAGATGGCTTCTGCTATGGTCAAATCAAAGGGAGTGGTGATTTTGATGTTCTCTCGATTGCCGGGGACGAGGGTGACAGGATGCCCCATGCGTTCGACAACGGATGCATCGTCGGTGAAGAAATCAATATAGGGTTGGGAATAGGCTTGGCGAAGGAGAGAGGCGGAGAAGACTTGAGGAGTCTGAACCAGTTTGTAGTCGCTTCTCGGGACGGTCTCGCTTTCTTTAGGATTCACGATATGGCGAACGGTCTCGACCACATCGGTGACGGGAATAACGGCTGCACTGCGGGCTGCTTCTTCATAACAGGCACGGATGGTGTCGATGGAGACGAAAGGACGGACGCCATCATGCACACCGATAAGTGTGGCTTCGGAAGAGACTTTGGCAAGTCCATTCTTCACCGAGTGGAAGCGTGTTTCGCCACCATTGGCAAGAGTGTAGGGGCATGTAAAGTGGTATTGCCCACAAAGCGCATGCCAATAATCCTGCTGACTCTCAGGCAAGACAAGCACCACCTGCATTTCCTCATCGAAGGAGAGAAAACGTTCAATCGTGTGCATCAAAATGGGCTTACCGCCAATGGGCAAGAACTGCTTGGGAATGTCGCCACCCATGCGAAGTCCCTTGCCACCTGCAACGATGATGACTGCCTTAGAGGTCATTGTACATCATACCTTGTTTGAGTTGTTCGGCTGTTTCCTTGCCACAGAAATGCTCAACAATGGCATAACCGAGAGCGAGGGCGGCAGCAGGTCCTTTACCTGTGAACATAAGTCCGTCGCGCTCCACGAGGGCTGCGGTGTAGTCTGCACCTGCCAGGTACTGTTCAAAACCTGGGTAGCAGGTCATTTTCTTCCCCTGAGAGAGTCCAAGATTGCCATACACCATCGGTGCGGCACAGATGGCTGCCAATGCCTTGCCTGCCTCGTTGTGGGCAAGAATGACCCTGCGAAGACCCTCGTGGGCATTGAGATTGGAGGCACCGGGCATACCACCTGGGAGGAAAAGCATGTCGGCATCGCTGTAGTCGTTGTCGGCAAACATGGAGTCAGCCACGATGCCAACACCATGAGCGCCCGTCACGGTGAGTTCGTCCATGATGGACACAGTCTTAACTGAAAGACCTGCACGGCGGCACACGTCGATAGGTCCGAGGGCTTCCACTTCTTCGAAGCCTGTGGCGAGAAATGCGTAAATCATAAATTCTATTTCTTTTGGACCACGAATTGCACGAATAAACGAATTGCAACATCGAAAAATTCGTGCAATTCGTGGTGATAAAAACATCTTTATCTGAGTTTGAATCGGTAGGTGATAGTGCCGCTTTCGGTCTTTTCTCCTTCAGAGAACTTCGACTGCTTGGCAGCAGCGATGGCGGCATTCTTCAAGGCAGCAGACGAGGTGGTGCTGCTGGTCACGCTGGCACTGATGACAGCACCCGATGCACTGACTTGAATGGAGACAACCACCGTGCCTTCATTGTTGGGGTCAGCATAGTTGGGTTTAGCCAGATAGACCACAAGGCGATTGCCCACTTTGGCGGACGTGCCTGTACCCATGCCACCTACACCCGTCGTGGCACCCACATTGCTGTTGCCAGTCGGTGAACCTTGTGAGCCATTGCCCGTTGTGTTGCCACTGCTACCTTTGTTACCTGCATTGCCAAACGCACCAGTCACACGACTGTTGGCGGCTGCGGCAGCGGCTTTCTCGGCAGCGGCTTTCTTGGCGGCTTCTTCTGCGGCTTTTTTGCGAGCCGCTTCCTCGGCAGCACGTTTCTTGGCGGCTTCCTCGGCAGCCTTCTTGCGAGCGGCTTCTTCAGCAGCACGTTTTTGGGCTGCCTCTTCTGCGGCTTTCTTGCGGGCGGCTTCTTCAGCAGCACGTCTTTTAGCCTGTTCTTCTGCTATGCGCTTCTTTTCAGCCTCTTCCGCTGCACGTTTCTTGGCGGCTTCGGCGGCGATGGACTTCTCTTGGTCTTGTGTGATGAGAGGCTTTTCCGCAACTTTAGGCTCCGGCTTAGGAGTGGGTTTTGCGACAGGAACAGGTTTCGGTTCAGGTTTTACGATAGGCTTTGGCTCAGGTTTTGCAATGGGTTGAGGTTCTGGGACTGGAGCCAAAGGCACTTCCTCTGCATCGGTTGCATCCGTAGCAGGTTCGTCCGCCTCGGCATCGTCACCGGCATCCGACGGCAATCCACCTAAATCCTCACCACCCGCATCTTCCACCATGCCAAGCAGCACGGGCACACCATCTTCCTTGTCCTTGTCAGGCTGCACGACCGAAAGCGTGAGGATGGCAAGCAACAGGACGAGGAGCGCATGCACCACCAGAGTGGTGAGTCCTGCCTTCAGGTTTTTCTTCTTATCGTCACTCATTGCGGGAAGGAGGTCTAGTGGCAAACACCATCTTGAAGTGGTTCTCGTTGGCTATACTCAGAATTTCAACAATGTTCTTATAGGGAACTGCTTCGTCGGCATAGAGCGAGACGAAGAGTTCGGTGGAGTCGTTCACCTGTGCGCCAAGCACCTGCGGCAGTTCCTCCAGCGTAACAGGCTCTTCCTGTTCGTTGCCAGCAGCGGCATAAAGATGGAGGTCTTTATCAATGACCACACGCGCTGTCGCCTTGACCGCAGTTTGCTTTTTCCCCTGTGGCAAGAGCACCTTGATGGCATTGGGCGACACCATCGTGCTCGTAATCATGAAGAAAATGAGCAAGAGAAATATGATGTCGGTCATCGACGCCATGTTGAACGTCGGGCTGACCTTGGTACGTCTTTTGAACATAGGCTTACTTATCCTCGCTTACGATGTCCATGAATGTGAGGGACTTTGCCTCAATCTCGTTCACCACGCCGTCAATCTTTGCCACCAGATAGTTGTAGCCAAACAGTGCCACAATGCCGACAGCCAGACCGCCCACGGTGGTAATCATCGCCTGATAGATGCCACCCGAAAGGAGGCTGATGTCGATGTTGCCACCAGCATTGCTCATCTGCCAGAAAGCCTCGACCATACCAATCACCGTTCCGAGGAAGCCTATCATCGGCGCACCGCCCGCGATGGTGGCAAGCACAGGAAGACGCTTCTCCATCGTGGCAATCTCCAGGTTGCCCGTGTTCTCGATGGCTGTCTGAATCTCTGCTGCAGGCTTTCCCATGCGGCTGATGCCACGTTCAATCATGCGGGCAGCAGCAGTGTTGGTGTTGCGGCAAAAGTTGATGGCAGACTTCACATCATTGTTCTTGAGGTAGTCGCGGATGCGGTCCATAAAGAGTTTGTCGTCCTTGCCTGCACTGCGGATGGCAATGAAACGTTCCACAAAGATATACACGGCAATCACAGAAAGGACTGCGAGGACAATCATAATCCATCCGCCTTTCGATGCCAGTTCAAGAATGCTTAGTTCTTCCATAAAGTTCAAGTAATTAGTATAAATTATCAATCAGAAGTTACATTTTATAGGCTTCGCAAAACAAATTGTCAATTAAAATCTGTACCTTTGCGAACATTTTCGTTACTACGATGGTGCAAAAGTACAAATTTTTTCGCAACTGCCACAAATAAAAACTATTAAATATGACTAAAAAGTTCAAGTTTGCCCTCTTTGGCAATGTATATCAGGAACGCAAGAGTGCTGCAGTGCAGAAATTCTTTGCCATTGCCGCCGAACGGAAAGCAGAAATTGCCCTTCCTGAGCAGTTCTATCTTTTCCTGCGCGACAACATGAAGATACATGTGCCTGATTGTGAAATCATCAAGGACAACAACTTCACCGCCGACTATGTGGTGTGCATGGGTGGCGACGGCACGTTTCTCGACGTGGCGAGCCGTGTGGGGAACAAAGAAATCCCCATCATCGGCATCAACACGGGCAGACTGGGCTTTCTGGCAAGTTTCTCGCCCGACCACATCGAAGAGACCCTCTCCGACATCTACGAGGGCTACTACGGCATTGAGAAACACAGTGTACTGAACATTTCCTGCGACGAAATGGAACTGAAAGACTATCCATACGCGCTGAACGAAATCGCCATCCTGAAGCACGACATCTCATCGATGATTTCCATCCACACCGACATCAACGACGAATACCTGACCACCTATCAGGCAGACGGACTCATCATCGGCACCCCCACAGGCAGCACTGCCTATTCGCTCAGCGTGGGTGGTCCCATCATCGTGCCTCAGAGCGAGACCATCAGCCTCACTCCTGTGGCTCCTCACAGCCTCAACATGCGTCCGTTGGTACTTTGCGACGATGCAGAAATCAGCCTCCGCGTGGAGAGCCGAAGCAACAGTTTCCTCATCTCCCTCGACGGCAGAAGCCAAAGTTACCCCGATAACATCCACCTGCGCATCCGCAAAGCCCCCTACTCCATCAAGGTGGTCACCCGCCAAGGCCACAGTTTCTTCTCCACCCTACGAAAGAAAATGATGTGGGGTGCCGACAGCAGAGGATGATTTCACCGCAAAAACACACTCTTCCCCATCGTCACGAAACATGAGGTTACAGAGCCTCTTTATCGCACTGGAGCAGTCCGATACATCGGACTGCTCCAGTGCGGCGTGTCGGACTGCTCCAGTCCGATTTGGGGGCAAAAAGAGGGGGGGGGAAAAGGTTGAGGGGGGATCAATGAGGGAGGAGCACCACGCCCTCTTTTTTCATGCCGTCAATCTTGATGACAATGGGAGAGGCAAGGCGCACATGGCGGACATGGGCTGTCTCTTCGACGGCAGGAAGGGTTTTGAGGAAGTCCTGACGATAGATGCCATCGCCAAGGAAGTCGTTGACGGTGAAATAGCCGACACCCATCGAGGTGAGGTTCTGGAAGAAGTGAGTGCCTTGACTGGGTTCCACACGGAAGTTGCGGAGCCCTGCTTCGACAATGACTTTGGCTGCCGAAATGTTGGGCCACTTGACAGGAATGCCCAACCATGAGTCGCTGGAACCCCATCGACCTGGCCCCACGAGCACGTAGTTCTCGCCACGTTGCAAGAAACCACGGTTGATGGTCTCAATTTCTTCAGCAATGGTGGGGTTGTTGGCAGCATTATACTCATCCGTCTTCACATAAACCACATCGCATACATCGGTGATGATGCCGTGACCAATGGCGTTGTGGCTGCGAATGAGACAGGTATCATCGGCAATAGCTGTGAGGTCTTCGTCCAACTGCATCTGGTTATCGACCATCGGACGAATCTGCAAGAGATAGAACTCGCCACTGCGGTCTTCGTGGAGATTGACGGCAAACTCAATCTCGACAGGACGTGCCATTTCCTTCTGACCATAGTAGAGCACCTTCTGCAAAAGTTCTGGCAGTGGGAACACACCGTTTTGCAACACCCCCGAGAAGGAGATGATTTTGCGGTTCTTGCCTTCGTAGTAGCCATCGTAGATGCACTGGTCGTAGGGGTCGAAGGTGGAGACAATCCATTTCAGAGAGCCATCATGGTCGGCATCCCGCACCGTGACTTTCTTGAGATTGAAGGCATCATCGACCTGAAACACCATGCCTTTGCCCGATTCGCCGCCGTCCTTTTCATATTCATCCACAGAGAGTGCATAGAACTTGGTTTGCGTCTCACGCAGGGCTATCTCCATTTCGCTGGTCTGCAACACCTTGTCGGGATGGTGAGGGCAAACACGGAGGCAAAGCCCACCATCGACGATGTATTTGCCAAGTCCGAGTGCCAGTTCCACAATGCCCTCTTCAGCCTTCTCGTCACCGATGGGATAGTAGTTGATGCTGCGTCCCACACCCGAGATGGTGGGATAGAAACCGCTCCCGTACTTTTGTCCCACCACCTCTTGCAGGATGACTGCCATCTTCTCCTGGTCAATGACATTGGAAGTGGCAACCATATAGTCCTTGGAGGCACGATAGAACACACTGGCATAGACGCTCTTAATGGCATTGGAGAGCATTTCGAGGCGCACATACTTGTCCTCGGCACGAGGAATCATATAGGTGGAATAAATGCCGGCAAACGGCTGGTAATGGCTGTCTTCGAGCAACGAGGAGGAACGAATAGCAACAGGACCGCCCACTACATCCATGAAGGACATGAGGTCGTCGGCAAGGTTCTCGGGCAATCGTCCATGCAGGAAGTGCTGAAGGATTTCTTCGTCGGGAATGTCGGAAAGAGCCACCTCGTAAAGCCCATTGGACTCCATAAACTCATCGAAGATGTCGGTGCAGAGCACCACAGTCTTGGGAATCTGCACTGTGGCATTCTCAAATTCGTTGAGGTCGATGCGACGTTTAATGATATTGTCGAGGAAAGCCAAGCCTCTACCCTTTCCGCCCAACGAACCTTCACCGATGCGGGCAAACTGGCTGTAACTGTCGAAACGGTCGCGGTGGAAAATTGCCACCACACCTTGGTTTTTCATCTTTCGGTAACTGACGATGGCATCGAAAATGTACTGACGATGGGCATCGACATCGCTCTCCACCTTCCACGTGATTTTCTTGAGGAACTCAGCCACAGGAAAAATGGCACGGGAGGAAAGCCAGCGAGACACATTGTTGTGGCGCAAATGGTAACTAAGAGAACCGGCTGGAAGGGTGAAAATGTTGTCCTGCAACTCTTTCAGGTTATGCACACGGGCGACCTCCTCCATCGTGTCTGGATTGCGAAAAATGAAGTCGCCAAAGCCAAAGTGCTTGGTGAGCATATCCTTGATGTCCTGATTGATTTTCTTCGAGTTTTTATCAATAAATGCAGCACGGCACTGGTCGGCATACGGCTTCTTGTCGGTCTCGCTGGAATCGAGCACCAACGGCACATATTCATCGACCTCGCGGATGGCACTCAAGAATTTGAAACCCGCCAGTTCGTCCTTCTCCTTGCTGTCGGCAAGCATGGGAAAGCGGCAGTCGCTGATGACGCCCAGCACATTGTCGCTATACTTGGAATAGAGCAGCCAAGCCTCCTCATAGGAACGCGCCAGCACAATCTTGGAGCGACCGCGCATACGGAGCATTTCCAACTGTGAGTTGAGTGCTTCGGTGGCAAACTCCAGACTCTGCTGCAAGACAAACTGATAGAGATTGGGCAGTAGGGACGAATAAAAACGGATGCTGTCTTCCACCACAAGAATCATCTGTACACCTGCCGCAAGGTCGTTCTCCAGATTCATCTTGTCCTCAATCAACTTGATGATGGAAAGCAGCAATTCGGTGTTGCCCAACCAGCAGAACACATATTCGAATGCACTCAGATCTTCATTCTCCATGCGGCGCGTGATGCCATGCGAGAAAGGGGTGAGCACCACAATGGGCAGCGAGGGGAACTCCATCTTGATGCCACGAGCGATGTCGAACACGTCGTTGTTGTCTGTTCCAGGCATACAAATGACGAGGTCGAAAGAGTATTTCTCGTTCAACACCGCTGCATCTTCCTTGGATGCCGCACGGAAGAATCGAGGCGGATAGCGCAAACCCAGTTTAGCATATTCATCGAAAATCTTCTCATCCACACGTCCGTCATCTTCCAGCATAAATGCATCGTAAGGATTGGCAATAATGAGCACGTTGAACACGCGCTTCTGCATCAAATCCACAAATTTGGTTTCCCTCAAAGTGGGGTATCGGTTGTCGGTATTAGCCATAAGTGTTGAAAGTTTGATGCAAAGTTAGCCAAAATATTCCAACGAAAAAAGAAGTTCCAAGCATTTCTGCTCAGAACTTCTTTTTTCAGTATCATATCACCTCTATGAAGAGGTCAGGCGTTTAGCGAGCGGGTAATGTGAGATACCACGGTTTTCCCGTCATGGTTGGCGTTGCGCCGTACTTCTCCTCGATATAAGCAGGAAGCGTGATAGTGGTGCCGATGTTCTGACCACCCTTCTTGTCCTGCATCTGGTAACGCATGATGTCGTAGAAACGAACACCCTCGAACATGCCTTCGAGCGCCTCCTCTTCGAGAATCAGTTGAGCCACATGAGCCTGACGCGTTGCACGAACTGGGTCGGATGCCTTATAAGCCAGACGGAGAGCATCAGTATTCTGAACAGCCTCGTTGTAAAGAGAATCTGCCTCAGCATTGGCATCAACAACAGCCTGATAAGCCAAAGAGTCTTCTGCGGTGGAAGTCTCGTCAAGTTCTGGCAATTCTTCATATACAGGTTCTGCTGGATAAGGATATTTGCTCTCCATCTCAGCCAGTGTCGCAGAATCATCCAAGTAATAATACTTATTGTATTCCGTATCGCCACTACCCAAAGAGTGGATGCCGACATTCACGCGAGTGCCGCCGAGCACAGGAATCTGACCAAGACCACCAGAGGTTGACTTATCTTTCGTACCGAACACGCCAGAATCCCAGATGATGAATGAACCATTCGTCTTGCTTGAAAGTTCCTCATCTTCAGAATACTTCGCATCCTGAATCGTGAATCCATAAGACTTGATGTCGCAAAGACGGTCGAACTCATCCTGCGAGATGATGTCACGGTCTGTCAATGTGTAGTAGGAAAGACCATACTTCAGCACGGCAAATGCAGTTTCAGGGAAGCCTGCACGGTTCAAAGCCTCTGCCATGTGGAGATACAAAATGTTGTTGCGGTAGAACGGAATGTATGCCAGTCTTGCATCAGAGTTACGGTCACGCTCTCCTGAATACTTCTTGATCTCATAACGCATTGGGCTCACATCGCTGTTGTACTGGCTCTCACGGAAGTTACTGGAAGTCTCATAAACCGTATTCAAACGGAGGTCACCTTCCATAATCTTCTCATCGTAATAGTTACCATCATGAGGACCATAAATAGTATCTGCTCTATTATCTTCATAGATGTACATACAGTAGTCCTGCGCCTTTGAGATGTCTTTCACGCGCTGAGAAGGCAGCACGGATGGATAGTACTTGTTAGAGTACTGAGAGTTGAAGACAGCACGGAGGTCTGTCACTGTACCGAAATACACGGTCGTATCCAAAGGAAGAATACCAGCATTCAGACGAGTGTTGCTGCTGAAGTAGGATGTGTAACTGTTACTTGGCTGCCTGTTAAAGTCGCGGTCTTGCCAACGGTTACCATTATCGCCGGTATTCAATTCCTCACTTGGGAAAGTGAAGTAATCGTGATACATGCGGACAGCATTGACATAGTCCTGCTGGCTATCGGTATAAGAACCGCGCCAGAGATACAATTCAGCCAAAAGCGCACGAACAGGAATTGCAATCTCGTCGTAACGGAATCCTGCATAGGATGCCGTGGAACCGTATTTCTGACGAAGTTCATTGTTCTCATCCATATAAGGATACTTCTGGAGGTCGTTGATGCAGAAATCAAGAATGGTCTTCATGTCAGCCTTGTTGCCTGATGCCACGATAGACTCTGCCTTGTCAGAATCCTCAATAGGCTCTGTCACAAATGGCACGGCACCATAGTTCTTGAGCAACTCAAGATAGCACCATGCACGGTAGCACTTGACTGCACAAACCTCTTTCTCAAAGTACTTACGGGTACCCTGCGCATTACGCATAGTATCAACATAGGCAAGATAGATGTTGCAGTTGTTGATGACAGCATAGTAGTCGGCTGGCTTATTATAGACATTGTTGTTGGAAACAGCATTGGCAGCCAACTCCTGAATATCAACAGAGGCATGCAGAGGGTCAACCTCAACAAGGTCTGCACGAACCTCGCCCAGCAAAACTGTACGGTCAGCCAGTTTCTGCATACGCTTGACAATACCCATCACCTGATAAAGCGTATCCTTCGGAGCGAGGTCAGTGGTAACCAGTGAGTTCTCTGCTGTAAACATGTCCTCGCATGATGTAGTGGCTGCTCCAACTCCGAGCAGGATCAGACCACAAACTATAATAGATTTCAATTTCATGATATATACAAATTAGAGATTAATCTTAACACCGAGATAGAAACTGCGACCAGAAGTGAGATAGCCAGCATCGATGCCCTGATAGAGGACACTGTTGCGGCAAGACAACTCTGGGTCAGTGCCTAAATACTTAGTCATAGTGAAGAGGTTATTAGCCGCTGCCCACACTGTAATACCCTGAATATACTCATTCTGGATAGGCAACTTGTAAGAGAGCGTCACGTTCTTCAACTTCAGGAAAGAACCATTCTCAATCCAGCGGTCAGAGAAACGGCTGTTGCCCATTGGGTCGCCATAGACAGTCTGAGGAATGTCTGTGGTCTGACCTTCTGCCATCCAGCGACGATTCAGTGCTGTAGTCTGGTTGATGAAGTTCTTGCCACCTTCAAGCATGGCACGCTGATAGTTGTAGATGTCATTACCCAAAGAGTACTTAAAGTTGGTAGCCAATGTCCAGTGTTCACCGAAGTGGAACTTCAGATTGATGTTACCATAGATGTCGGGGTTGGGGTCGCCAATCACGAAACGGTCGTTTTCATTGATTTCGCCATTACCATCCCTATCAACAAACTTCACGTCACCTGCACCGAAATAGACAGGGTTGTTGGAGTCATCGCGGATGAACTTGCCATCAGTAGCAGCCTCTGCAGAAGTGGCATACACGCCTTCGGTCTTGTAACCGTAGAAGACACCAGCAGGACGACCCACCTCTGACAGGATAGTGCCATCATAAATGCTGCTTTCGAAAGCCTTCATGCCTTGTGGCAGACGAGTCAGTTTGTTCTTGTAGTGACCGAGGCTGGCACCCAGTTCCATCTTGAAGTTCTTTTCGTTGACGAGTTTCGCATTGAAAGCCACATCAAAACCTTCATTCTTCAAGACACCATCATTGGTATAGTAGTCAGTCAAACCTGCCACGTATGCCAAAGTGCCGAGTGTCACAAGATTCTTGGTCTTTGAGTTGAAGTAGTTAAACTTCAGATTCAAACGGTTATCCAAGAAGTTACCTTCCAAACCTACGTTGAAACGATTGGTCGTCTCCCAACGGAGAGATGGGTTACCAATGTTTTTCAAGCCAATAGCAGAAATTTCATCACCAAACAACAAATCGGTAGCCAAATAAGTCAAGGTTGCAGAGTTGTCAATCGCATCGTTACCGACAGATTCGAAGCCAGCATTGAGTTTCAGCATGTTCACGCCACGGTTTGGACGGAACCAATCTTCATTGGTCAACACCCAACCAGCCTGCAGTGATGGGAAAAGACCCCAAACCACACCAAACATCTTGAGTCCAGCATCGGCATCCTTACCGAAACGAGAAGAAGTCTCCATTGAAAGTTGACCGCTCACATAATACTTCTCCTTGTAGTTATAGTCGGCATTTGCATAGTAAGAAAGTGTTCTCCAGTTAGTGTCAGAACCCGTGATTTCCTTGGATTGCTGACCAGAAACATTGTTTGGAGTCTTATCGTTACCCGTGTTATCACCATAGAGGTAAGAAGACGAGAAGGTGTCATTCATGAAACGGATACCACCAAACACTTCAAGACGATGAGCGCCATTGGAGAGAACCCTCCAATCTGCACGAGTGTCAGAGAAGACCGCATTGTGCTTTGAGAACAAAGAATACTTGGAGTTGTTTGTCTGACCCTGGCTGCCATCAATGGTATAGTTTGGCATACCAATGATTGGCGTGAAGTATGCTTCGTCAAGACTCTGCATCGTATAACTGAAACGTTCCGTGAGTGAGAAGTCCTTCGTGGGTTCCCAGGTTGGAGCCACAGCGATATTAAGCATCGTACAGTCAGAACGGTTCTTGTTCTTTGCCTCACCATTTTCGAGGATAGCCACAGGGTTGGCAATCGCGCCTCTGTTACCCAATACCTCATACATGTAGTCATCGGCATCGGCAATGAAGGAAGACTTCTTGCCGTCCGTTGAGAAGTCGTATGGTGTCAAGAACGGAGCCTTGATGTTTGCCAAAGAGGAAGGAGAAGCCAATGCCTGCAAGAACTGACCGTCTGCCCAACCATCGCTTCTCAAGTCACGAGTCACGTTGGCATAACTGGCATCAAACTGAGTGTAGAACCACTTGTTCAGAACAATGTCGGTGTTGAATCGCACATTGAAACGCTGCATGTCATTACGCTTCAGGGTTGAGTTCGCATCGGTGTAACCTACAGAAAGGTTGTACTGGGCGATATCGTCACCACCTTGAATAGCAATGCCATAGTTCTGCGTGAATGCCTCTCTTGTCACCTCATCATTCCAGTCCGTATTATTATGATACATATTATAGTAATAATAATTCGGGTCGGTACTCAAGAACTTAAATTCAGTCAACTTCGTGTCGGCTGTCTTCAAGAGGTTAGAAGCGTAAGTACGGTATTCACTGGCATCCATCAGGTCTAAAGTCTTTGGCGTCAACTCCACACCTGCACTGATGTTCACATCAATGCGGGTTGCCATTGAGTGACAACGCTTCGTCTTGATGACCAACACGCCATTAGCGGCTTTGGCACCATAGAGAGCGGTTCCATTCTTGAGAACTTCCACAGACTCAATGTCATCGACATTGATGCCCTGCAACAGATTATTGAAATAACCTGTATGCAACATGGAGGATTCATACATCTGGTCGAACACCACACCATCCAGAATAATAAGTGGCTGAGCATTAGAGTTCAGCGAGTTCAGACCATTGATGAACATAGACAAGCCCTGTCCAGGATTAGCCGAACGCTGAACGGTTCTGATGTCACCACCCAAAGTGTTCTGAATTTCACTATCAATGGTGATGGAAGGAGTGTTCGCGAAATTATTGGCGGAAACACTCTTTCTTGCCGTTGCATTCTCTGTGTAGTCTGCCTTCAGAAGTTCTGAATACAATTTGATGTCCACACCACTTGTGCGGCCGTTGAGAGACACATTGTTCAGATTATAACCTTGCAGTTTCACTGAGAGTGCGGTCACGAACTTAGGCACATTGATAGTAAACTCACCATTCTCATCAGCCATGGCTGTATAATACCTATTGTTGAAGGCTTGAATCTGAGCACCAGCAAGTGGCTCACCTGTTGCCGCATCAACAACCTTACCCTTCACCTCAATGGTTGGGTAATTCTTAGCAGGCTTTATTTTCTTGATAGCCCGAGCAGCCACCTCGTCTGTTGTTACCTCCTCTTGTACCTCATCCTGTGCCACTGCTGGAAGAGCGGTACCCAGGAAGAACATCAGTGCTGCGATTCCGTATTTATTGAAGTGCTGCATAATCATTTACTTGTATTAGAAGTTGTCAACTTAGTACCTTTTCTCATTTTAGTTTCTTCAGCGACAGGGATTTCGATTGCCTCGCCAAACTCATCGCGTGGCTTGAGGATAATCGAACTGATGAGCATCTCGCGAGAGTACTGCTCTGTCTGCTTTGAAGTGATGTATGTCTGCAACTGGATAATCACACCTTCATCATTGCGACCATAGTATGCATTCTTGAATGTGTATGAACCCAGATAAGTGGTGTCATTGATAACGAGGAAGCCTTCATCATCACGTACAAGACCTCTTGTCTCAAAATAGTTCTCGCCTGTGAGAGGATTTGTCAAACGTTCTCCCGATGCAGGATATTCACCGATATTCTTTCCATCATTATCGCGTTCGAAAACGTAAGTGTAGAAACGGTATGGGCGAGCATCCCACAAAGAATCCGCAATATTCACATAGTCTGTAATCAACCAGTATGGGCAAGTAACCAGATAGAGGTCGTATGTACCAGAAAGTGTGTTAGGAATGTCAAAACCAATGTTGGGGTTCACAGACTTCGTTGATGGTACGATATCCGTATAACTGTAGTTGGTCGATTTTCTTCCAATCACAGTGTTGTCTGTCGTATCAATCAGAAGTTCCGTATAGATACCGCTATACTGACGGAATGACTTATTCACGTTCTTCGTGAACAAATCCTTACCATTCTTGTCAAGGTCAACATTGATGCTTCTGGAATTGGCTGACACTTTGATTTTCTTGAAGAACTGCTCTGTCACACTGATGGGGTATTCATCCACAATGTAACCCTCACCATTTGAACAAGCGATAGGCGTACCGCTCTTGGCAAGAATATCATTCAGTTCTGTATCTTCTGGCAAATCCTTTGGCATCTTGCTGTAATATACATGCTCATACCAAGGCATACCACGATAGAGAGTTGACTTCAGAGAGTCCTGCCAATGCTCATTCGCATTCTTGTTATAGAACAAATCTGTCATGGCGAAATGGTTAGCATAGTGACGCAACAATGAGTCGCATGCACCTGCAGAACGCAGGTCTTCTGATGGATTGAACTTCAGCAGGCTTTCTGCAATCTTGTAACGCTCAGCCCAAGCCTTTGCCGTTGGAATGATGGCGATGAAAGCAGAGTCCTCTTCATACAACTTGGCATCCACGTTCTTCAGAACAGTGTTGTTACGCATCACGAATGAATCCACCCAAATCTTATCACCATTCTCATCCACACCACGGCTCACAGACTTGTTCTCAATCAGAGAGTCCTGATTGTTCTCTGAGTCATAGAGGAATGCATAAAGAGAAAGCGTGTCCTTACCAGTATCGGTATCGTCCTTATACTGCTTAGCAATCAGTTCAAAGAGGTTGTAACTGTAAGGAGAAGCCGCATCAATCAGGTGGATAACACCATTCTTACAAGAGATGTTGCTCTTACCATTGATGACATTGGTGATTCCGAACTTGCCATCAGCCGTGAAAGAACCTTTCTTCTCGTTTATCAGACTAAAATTCTGGTCTTGAGAATTGAGAGAGATGGCATAGCGGGCGATATGGTTCTGGATAAATTCCTTCACGATATCAGCGGAATCCGCATAGACCTTGCCGTTGGCATCAAGGTATTCAGAGAGGTCGAAACTGCCATTGGCAGGTGCCCAAATCGTATAAACGTTATCGGAAGTAAGTTCGCGGTCATAACCATACGCTTTGACCACTTTGGCAAAATCCGATGCATTTGCCTCCAATGCCTCCATGGTTGTGCCATTGAAGTTGAGTGTGGCAGCCGTATCGTAGTGGTCATTCCACGTGTCGGTACATGAGTACATAGCAACCAGTCCCGCTGCTACCGCAAATCCTACACGGAATGTGTTTTTTATCTTATTCATATATTTGTACTTTATTGGGAGTTTGTCTCGTCCACCCGTCTGGACAGACGAGACAAACTGATTTGATTATTTACCAAAGAGGTTCTGCGAAATACTCATTATTATATACTGAACTTGGACAAATCTCGATAAAGTCGAAGTTCATCTCGTTGTTCTCAGACTCCATCTTCTGCTGCAAGCGCAGGTACTGGTCTGTCTTACCAT
>JAFUYM010000058.1 GCA_017470525.1 Bacteroidaceae bacterium | reverse complement strand
TTACCTCAAGTCGCATCGTGGGGTAAGGGGATGGTGGCTACATATTGATGTTGTGCTGTTGCTTTTTACTGAAAGCTGCTACTAACGACTCATAAATCTACCCTTAATCGTGTATTGGATGATAGTTGCGGATTTTAGGACCATCTTGCAGGATGGCAACATCAGAATGGCAACCTACTCGCCCGACTCACACACGCTGAGCATCTTCAAAACCATTGACCACGTGCAGCACTCGCTGACCCAGACGCGGTGCATGACGCTGGTGGATGAATACTCGCAGAACAAGGCGATGCACATCCTGAACGACATGGACGAAAGGGTGGACAAGGAAATGCGGTTTGACATCCGAAGCAGCCTTGCCCTGCACGGCAATTATCCGCTGCACTTCATGTTCAGTTTCATCCCGATTCACGAGAGGGAACAACAGGCAGCGGACAACGGGCAACGGACAGCAGACCATCGACGAGTGGTGGAATATTTCGGATTGTGTCAAGACATCACCGATCAGAAAACCACGGACTATCAGTTGCTGCAGGAAGCGAAGAAAGTGCAGGAAGTGGAAAACACAAAGACGAGTTTCATCAACAACATGGTACAGGAGATTCGCACACCTATGGATGCCATCGTGGAGGCGGCAGAACAACTGTGCCCACGGCTCGACGCTGACAAGAACTGCACCCACTGCGATGTCATTCTCAAACACTCCACCTATCTGCTTCACCTCATCGACAATATCCTCTATCTGTCGAGACTTGAAGCACACATGATAGAAGTGGTGAAGAAACCTTGTGACTTTGTTGACACCTTCACCACCTACTGTGTGGCAGGTCGCCTCAACAACGATTCCGTCACCTTCACCACCGAAAGCCCTTATGACCAACTCATCCTTGAGATTGATGCACAGAAGGTGGGCAATGTCATCGAACGCGTGGTGGAGAACGCTATCCAGCATACACACCACGGCTTCATCCGCGCACGTTACGACTACATTGGCAGAAGGCTGATGATTTCCATCGAGGACACAGGCGACGGCATCCCCAAAGAGGAACTGGAGCAACTGAACGCACAGACAGCGAACGACGCGCGAACGAGCCGTGGACTGGGCATCCCCATCTGCAAGGAACTGCTGGCACAGATGGGTGGCCACATGGAAATCAACTCGGAAGAGGGGCTCGGCACCACCGTCTGGATTACCTTACCCTGCCAAGCCACAACGATAAAGAGAAAGAAGATGGTGTGAGACAACTTCTAACTCCTCAATCCCAAACTCCTAACCCAATATAAAGACACGCATGAACAAGATAAGAAACATATCCGGAGCAATCACCTGCTGGCTGCTGTTGCTGTTCCCGATGGCACTGCATGCTCAGCAGAACTACACCACGCAGCACCCCATTATCATCACAGGTGATTGGGACAAACCGCCATACGAGTTCTACAACGACCAAGGAGTGCCCGCCGGTTTCTACATTGATGTGCTCACCACCATTCTGGACGAGATGAAGATTCCGTATAAGTTCCAGATGATGGAGGCAAGCAAGGCGATGGAATTGTTTGAGGCGAGGAAGGCTGACCTCATTTTCGACAATGTGCGGAAATACAAATCGGCAGAGTATGTCCACACCAGCAACATCGTCAGTTACTACCGAGTGAGTGTGGCAACAAGGAACGACATTGTCGGCATCGTGCCCTTGAAGGCTTTGACTGACCCCGACGAGACAGTGTTCTATCATGGTGGCTATGCGGCTGAGTTCTTCAAGCACGAGTTTCCCGACCACGAGGAACTGAACTATCAGGCTCCGAAAGAGGCGTTGACTGGCATTGTGAAGGGGAAATACAAGTATTTTGTGTGGAACGAGGCTGCCCTGCAATGGAAAATCAAGGACCTGAACCTGGAGGATTTCATCACCCTGCATGAGGTGAGCATCCCTGTGGGAGATATTCACATCATCGGCAGGGACAAGGCATTGATTGAAACAATAGACGACCACTTCTCGCGACTGAAGCAAAGCGGAAAGGTGGAACAGATGCACGACAAGTGGTTCCATCCTGAGAACCGCCATGACGACACTTCCCCCATCGCCATCTTCATTACGGTGGGCATCCTGATTCTCGCCCTCATCATCTACTTGTTTGTACGGTTGGCAAAGGCTCATGTGCAGCGCATCATTAGAAACTCCACGGACATCAACCAAATGATGGGGAAGGCTTTGCAGATGGGAGATTTCCACGTGATGCAGTATGACATTGCTACCAACATGGTGACGAACCGATATGGCAGCATTCTGCCCGAAAGAGGCATAACGCTGGAAGAATTTGCCCAGCGCATCCATCCCGATGAGCAGGAGGAATTTCACCAAAAGATGCAATTGTTGCTGGGTGGCAGGGAGCGCAGGTTTGAACTGGAAAAGCGCTGGAATGCCGGCACTGAGCAGAATCCCAAATGGATGAGGTTCCACGGGCATGCCATCGTGGAAGTGGATCATGAAGGAAAGCCGCAGTATGTCATCAATGCCATCCACAACATCACCCACAATGTTGAAGAAGAAAAGGCAAGCAACAACTTGCAGCATCGGTTCGACAGCCTCTTCAACATGTCGGGCACTGCCATTTCGTTCTACAACCGCGATGGATGGCTCATCATGCTGAACGAACGGATGAAGGCTTTGTGTGGATTTGAAAATCCCGACAACGAGCGTTTCTGGAAAACGATGAACATGTATGACATTCCGCTCTTCCGCGATGCCTATCCCCCGAACAGCCAGCACGACTTGCAGGTGTGTCAGGTGATGGATTACCCAGAAATGGGCATCAAGAACTACATCGAGTTCCACGTGTCGCCCATCCGCAACGAGAAGGGAGAAATCACACAATATATCGACACGGCCCAAGACCTGAACAAGGAGCACAGCATCTACGCCGACATGGCAACTCTGACACATCGGCTGAAGGAGACGGAGCAGAACATCGCATGGCATGAACAACGGTTGCATCACCTGCTGAAGGATAGCCATATTTACATCTACGACATTGACTTTGCCACAAAAACGATGACATTCTCATATTCGCTGAGTCATGTGGATTATTCCATCAGCATTGATGAATACCTTGCCATGGTAGATGATGAAGAACGCGAGGATGCAGTGCAACAACTCAAGAATTACGACAATCTGGTCACCTTTGTGCGCCACTTCAAATACACGTTTGCCAGCCCTGACCCACAATGGATTTGCTACGTCGGAAGAAAGAAATATAACGAACAGGGCAACCACACGGGCTTCACAGGCATTGCCATCGAAATCACCAACCTTATCACCACCCAACAACAACTGAGGGAGACAACGGAGATTGCCAACGACAGCATCCGATTGAAGAGCGTGTTCCTGGCATCGATGACACACGAATTGCGCACACCGCTCAATGCCATCGTCGGCTTTGCCACCGTGCTGAAAGCAACTGATGACCCGAAAGACCGCCAGGAACTCATCGATATCATCAACAACAGTTGTGACATGCTTCAGCGTCTCATCAACGACATTCTTGAAGCCTCTGCCATCACTTCAGACTCTGCACTGAACATCAAGCCTGAAGAAGTCGATTTTGTTCGTGCTTTCGACAACATCTGCTTCACGCTCCAACAGCGCATCACCCAAGCAGGATTGGAACTGAAGAAAGAGAATCCATACGAGCATTTCTTCACCACGTTGGACATCGGACGAGTACAGCAAATCATCACCAACTTCGTCACCAACGCTGTCAAGTTCACACAGCAGGGTCACGTCAAATTAGGTTATCGCTACGAACGTCACGGACTCTACGTCTATTGCGAAGACACGGGTGCTGGCATTCCGAAGGATAAACAGGAAGTCATCTTCGAACGCTTCATCAAACTCGATGAGTTCATCCAAGGCACAGGCATGGGTCTCAACATTTGCAAGGGACTTGCCGAACGCATGGGCGGGAAAATAGGCGTGGAAAGCGAAGGACTTGGCAAGGGTTCCACGTTCTGGCTATGGCTGCCTTGCGAACGAAGGCTCACCCAGAATGTGCCAATAAAAGAAGCAGCGATTGTGACGGAATAACAAAGACATTATTTACGTACATTACATTATTTACGTACATTTATATATATCGGGCATATTATATCTATGAAACAGAGATGGTTCCTTACTTGCCTATTCGTATGGGCAGGAGTATTGATTTGGGCACAAAAGAATGATACCGACACCACTAAGACGGCTGTGCGAGGGATGCAGGTGTATATGGAAGTGAAAGACCACCTGACACATGACCCAGTCAAGGATGTCAAGGCGCAGTTGCTGTGGGCGGCAGACAGTTCGTTTGCCGATACGGTGCATTGGGAGTATCGCGATGAGGATTTCTACAAGAATTCCAGCGTGGACTTTCCTGTCACAAAGGCAGGAAACTATCTGTTGAAGGTAGATGCAGAAGGATATGTGACCAAGTATGTGCCCGTAGAGGTGAAGAAACTCTACAAGCGTGAGAACTACCGATATATGAAGCCTGTCTATCTGCGCACTATCCCTAAGAAGTTGGACCGCGAACTGGACGAGGTGGTGGTGGTGGCTACCAAACTGAAGTTCTACATGAACGGTGACACCCTCGTGTATGATGCCGATGCGTTCAACATGGCGGAAGGCTCGATGCTGAACGAACTGATTCGGAAGTTGCCAGGGGTGGAAATGGAAAAAGGCGGTGTCATCAAGGTGAACGGTAAGCAAGTGGATGCCCTGCTGCTGAATGGAAAGAACTTCTTCGACAGTGATCGCGAATTGTTGCTGGAGAACATGCCTTCATATATGGTGAAGCACATCCAGTCCTTTGAGCGGGTGCCGGAACACATCAAAGGCACCCCACAGGAGAAGAATGCCAAGAAGGAACTGGTGATGAATGTGAAACTGAAGAAGGAATATCAGACAGGGTGGATAGCCAATGCCGAAGGGGGAGCAGGAGCCACTTTCTTTCGTAATGCCCAAGGACGACTCGACACGAAATTCTTGGGCAGGTTGTTTGGGCTGCGCTTCTCCGATAACTCGAGAATCACTCTGTTTGCGAATGTCAACAACGTGAATGAAAAGGATGAACCTGGCTATGAGGGCGAATGGGGAAATTTACGGCAATCAGGAGGACTGACCACCACCTATAGTGTAGGTGGCAATTACATGCACGACAAAGAAGACAAATATGCCTATCAAGCCAGTGTGCATGGAAGTTACACGGATACTGACAATGCCTCCAACACCAGCAATGCCACCTTCCTCGAAGGGGGCGACACCTACGGACGGAGTTTCCAGAACAGCCGAAACTACTCTTGGGATTTCAGAACCGACCATGACCTCCGCTTGGAACACCACGAACCTCTGTGGGAAACCATCCGTTATGTCTTCTGGGTATTTCGTCCCAACTTCAGTTATAACAAATGGAACAATCGTGGCAACAATGCCAGCGTCACCCTCTCTGAGGATGTGGCATCGCAATTAGGCAAGGCGTGGATGGACAGCATCATGGCACCCAATGCGGGTGACCTCTTGCGCCGCTATGCCATCAACCGCACCATGACTACCAGCAAGGGTAGGGGACACCGTGCCAATGCCGACTTCGAGGGCTTTCTCTCCTGTCTGCCGGCACACAACGATTATGTCAATATCACGTTGAGTTATGGCTACCATTTCTCTGATAACCAGACAGACAATTTTGAACACTATCTGCTGGATTATCCTAATGCTAACTCTAACCTCAACGCTCAATCGGGTACTGATTTCCGCAATCGCTACAACCCCACGAAAGACCGTTCACAAAGTGCCCATGTCAGCACAGGATTTGGTGTGTGTCTCGACAAAGAGCAGCGACATCGTGTCGAATTGGGCTACGACTTTCAATATTCCCACAACAACACGAACCAGTCCCTCTATCTGCTGAACAAACTCAGTGAGTGGAACACCCCCATGAATCAAGAGGGTGTGCATCCTCTAGGTACACTTCCCTCCGTCGATGAAATGTTGACCACCTTGGATGCCGAGAACAGTTCACATTCCAAAACCACCACCCACAGTCATCACCCTCAGTTAGGTTATTCCTACAGTGCCGACAAAAACGACTACTATACCAATATTTCTCTCCAGTTTGATGCTCCCATCACCCATGAAACGCTTGACTATCTTCGTGGCACACAAGTGGACACCTTGATGAGCCGTAATACGTTCTTGTTCAATCCCAGCATCAACTTCAGCAGAGATAACTACAAGCGCAATCAAGGATTCAATATGAACTATTCCATGAGCACCTCGGCACCCTCGATGACGAGCCTGCTCAATATCCGCGACGACAGCAACCCGCTCTACATCACCCTGGGCAATCCTCATCTGAAGAAAACACGCCATCATAATTTCAGCACTTCCTATCGCGACAAGTGGCACAAGATTTTCTTCAACTCATCGTTGGGTGTCAACATCACAGAGAATGCGGTGGCATCTGGCTACATTTATAATAAAGAAACAGGTGTGCGCACAGTCACTCCCGACAACGTGAACGGCAACTGGAACATCATGACCAACGCATCCATCTCTGTCGCATTGGATAAAGATGACAAATGGCGCGTTTCACAGCGAGTGGGATACACCCACAACAATAGTGTCGATTTGAGCGGCACCAACGAGAGCCTCTTTGCCACCAAATCGGTGGTGAAGTCAGACAATGTGAATGAAAATCTGGCATTGCGCTGGCAGCCCTCCAGTAAGATGGATTTCACCATTGACGGCAGCCTGAACTATCAGCATTCTGGCAGTGAGCGTGAGGGCTTCATCACGCTCAATGTGTTCACTTTCCATTATGGCTTGAGCGCCAAGTTGGAACTGCCATGGAATATACAGTTCTCCAGCGACATCACCATGTACAGCCGCCGAGGTTACAGCGAACCTTCCATGAACACCAACGAACTCGTGTGGAACGCACGATTGGCAAAGCGGCTGATGAAGGGAAAACTGACCATCATGTTCGATGGCTTCGACCTCTTGGGCAACCTCTCCAACGTGCAGCGAACCGTCAATGCACAAGGTCGCACCGAGACTTTCCGCAATGTCATCCCGTCGTATGGCATCATCCATGCCATCTACCGACTGAACAAACAGCCCAAGAAGAAATCATAAGTTCTTTCAGCACAGAAAATGCCGCTTCAACACACAGGTTTCCCATTTTACCCCTTGTATTTGGCAGGGGTGCATCCGTATTGCTTCTGGAAGCACTTGGCAAAATAAGAAGGGCTGGAGAAACCGACCATGTAACAAACCTCATTGACACGGTAGTTGCCCGACACAAGCAGGGAAGCAGCATGCTTGAGGCGAATGACCTGAATCATCTCGTTGGGGGTCACATCTGCCAACGTCTTGATTTTGGCAAAAAGTCCTGAACGCGACACACTCAACTCAGATGCCAAGTAATCAACTGTCAGGTCAGGATTGGAGAAGTTTTGTTCGATGACCGTCTCCATCTTGTCGAGGAAAGCCTGGTCTTTGTCGTTGATGGTCATAAACTTGATGCGGGCATCGTGAACCTCTTGTTCCTTTTGAATATTGATTTCCTGAATGTCCTGCTCTTTCTGAATGTTGATTTCTTGGATTTCCTGTTCCTTCTGAGTGTTGATTTCCTGGATTTCCTGTTCTTTCTGGGTGTTGATTTCCTGAATCTCTGCCACATGCCGTTTCTCGTTTTTCTTGAGCAGATAACGGACATAAAAGAAGATGGCAAGCACAATCAGCAAGAGGTAAAGCAACTTGGCAGGCGTGTTCCAATAGAACGGAGGCGTGATGACGATAGACAAAGTGGCATCGTCTGACTGCAAGCCGTCGTTAGTGGTGGCACGTACATGCAGCGTATAGGTGCCAGGCGAAAGGTTGGTGTAAGTGACGCTTTGCTGACTCCCGGCATCAATCCAATCCTCATCGAAGCCCTCCAGATAGTAACTGTAGTGGATGTCGGACGGATTCAAGTAACTCATGGCAGAGAAGGTGATGCGGAAAACGCTTTCACGGTAACTGAGACGCAACTGCTCGAGATAAGGCAATCGCTGGGGCAGGATGTCGCCACCCACAGGAACAGGACGGTTGAAGATGTCGAGTCCCGTGAACACAACTTTCGGCTGCACCCCATTGCGGTTCATGAACTGAGGCTTGAATGCCACAAAACCATTGGTCGTGCCCAGATAAACCCTGCCGTCGTAACCACGATAGACGGCATCGGGCAGGAAGTCGATGCTGGCAATGTTGCCACCACCTTTATATATCTGCACCAGTTTCCGTTCCACCAACGAATAGCAGAGAACTCCAGCCGAAGTGGCAAGCCAGAGGCGTCCTTCGACCGCCGTGATGCCCAACACACTCACCCCGTCAATAGGAAGGGGCTCTTTCTCAAATCGGTCACCCTCACGGTCATAACGGAAAAGCCCGTTTGCCATGCCTACCCAAAGGGTGCCTTGTCCGTCTTGGAAAAGGCTATAGGCAGACACCAAAGCCCCTTCTGCCATCTCCTCACGGTGGAAATCAAGGTAGTGTTTCCATTCACCCTGCTTATTGTATGCCCACACACCATTGCCGTCAGTTGCCACCCAAAGGCAGTCAGACAGGTCTTGCAGAATGTCCAGCACAGGGACCTCGACTTTCTTCACATCGCTGAAAGTGCGGGTGTCCGGATGGAAGATTGCCACCTCGTCGAAAGTGCCCACCCAAATGCGGTGCTGGCGGTCACAACAGATGGCATAGGAACTGGCATCAAACATCTGTCCCTTTTCATCCAGAAATACAGGCACTTGAGACACCTGCATGGTGTTGACATCCACGATGTCAATGCCTTGGGTGTAAGTGCCCACATAAAGTTGGTCGCCGTCCATCGCAAGGGCATGGACATTGTGCTCCGCTCCCTCGGCAGCCAAGCGCACCTTGGTGAATGTGCCGTTGCCGGGATGGTAGTAGCAAAGCCCACCGTCGTCGCTGGCTATCCAAAGTCGATTCTGGAGGTCTTCACAAAAATGGTTGACCACATTGCCCGACACGGAGTTGCCGTATTCAGAATGCACGTATGAAGTGAAATTGCCCGACACGGGATGGGTGTAGTTCACACCGCCATAATAAGTGCCCACCCAGGTGCCGCCTTCGCGGTCCACCATCAGCGGATAGACAAAGTTGTCGCTGAGCGCACTGGAAAGGAAACTGCCACGATTGTGCAATCGAGTGGCTTTCGTCTTGACATCCACCACAGCCAATCCCTTGTCGCTGCCCACCAAAAGGCAATTTTTCTTCAGTTCCATGAGGCTATGTATGTGCTGCATCTGCGATTCCGACGACGACAAGACCTCCTCTGCCTGCCCCGTCAAGCCATCAAAGCGGATGAGTGCCCCGCTCCAGGTGCCCAGCCACATCTTTCCCTTATCATCTTCAGTCATGGCAATTCCGCCCACTACAGGATGAGATGGATTGGCAAACTGCAACGTCATTCCCACAAAGCAATTCTTCTGTTCATCATAGCGAATCAGGTTTTCCTTTGCCCAATTGCCTGATGCCCACACCGTGCCGTTCCTGCTGATATACAGACATCCGTAGGACGCTCCCCCATCAGGAGTCGGCACCGTGCTCATCTGCCCGTTCCTGGTGTCGATGCGCATCATGCCCTGTCCCATCGTCGCCAGCCACAGATTTCCTTTGGCATCCATCCGAAGGTCCGCCACATTCACGTTCGCAATGGACTCTTTTTTTGAATTTACTATGTATTTTCTGACGCTATCCGTGCGTTGCAGATACAAAAAAAGTCCATTGTCGGTGCCCACCCAAATGCTGTCGCCGTCTTCTGCCATGGAGGTGACCGAAAGGGAACGTGTCTTGTGCAACGGCACAATCCTGTGACCGTCATAGCGGTTCAATCCACGACTGGTTCCAATCCACACAAACCCCAACCGGTCCTGCATCAAGGCGCGTACCGTGTTGGAAGAAAGCCCATCTTCTATCGTCAGATACGAGAAAGCGACCGAAGTATTCAAAGGATTTTCCTCTTGTGCCCTACTGACCACACCAGCCAGCAAGGAGAAAAGGAGAAGGATATAACGGCGAAAACTATGCATAAAAAGTATGATTAAAGTCAGAAAAAGATGATTTGCGAAGCCAAAGGTAATGAAAAAATCGTACAACTCAACAAGAAAATAGTCCGAAACCTTGCATCTGGCACCACATTTGTACGATTTTTCCATTCATTTAGACTTTCGTGTTACACCATGTGGCAAAAAAGCCGTTACTTTGCAACAGTTTCCTGCAACGCAGGTTTCAATTGATTCGATAAGTTTAGATTAGTTAGATAAAGATAGAATTTGTTAGATTAGCCTATTAATGATTTTACTGACCCAAAGGCTTATTTTCTGGAGATTTGATTAGATAGTAATATGTAATAGGTGAAAACGACGCACGAGTGAGTGCAGAACCCCAAACCCGTTTGGGTTATGCCAAGCGAGGAGGAGTAAGGCGAAAGCCAAACGAAGAGAGGGCTGAACGTGAGTTCTTGCCCTCTCATTTTTTGTCCGTCTCTGGTTTCATGGCAAATCTCTCTGCCACATTTTGATTGGGTCAGAGCATTTCCACCTTCTTCACCACTGGTTTTCCATCTTCAAACTTGACGGTGACCTTGAAATTGGCAAAGTCGCTGTAGATATACAGGGGGATGGTCTCATTCTGCTTCGGCTCATAGTCGAATTTCAGACGGATGTTAGACCCCGATAGATAGTTCTCGGAAGGTCGAATCGCCTTGTCCTTGTCGTTGATTTGATGGAGCGAGAAGACGGGGTCGATGATGGAGAGGATGCGAGGCAGTTCGATGCGCAGTTTCTTGTCCTTGCCCGTGACGAGGTTCTTCACATCGCGCTTCACGTCGTTCCACAGGTTGCCATCGCTCACGGTGCCATACACTTTCATGCCTCGCTCTATGATGGATTGCAGTTTGCCATTATCGACATTGAAGTCCTCCAGCAGTTGCTGCTTGGCGGGCATCACGGACTTGCTGGATGGCGAGGTGGTCCCTGCTGCCTGAGCAGCCTTCATGTACTTGTAATCGACGTTGTCAATCCAGCAAATCTTGTCGTCGGTCATGGCGATGGCACGGATGCGGGTGATGTCGTTGTACTTCTTGTCCTCATAGTTGAGTTTCACCACTCCAATCTCAGTCTTATCGTTGTGCTTGATGATGTTCACCGAAGGCAGTTTCTGCACATCATACTCATCCTTGTACATGTCCGTGTAGTGCAGACAGAGGAAGATGCGCACGTTCTCCAGGTCGATGTCCGAACGGTTGTTGATGGTCACCTTGATTTCATCATCCTTGTTGGAAAGCGTCCAGTTCATCGTAGGTTCCACCGCCACATCGAGGAACGACTGTTCCATCAGTATCTGCTTGAAACTGCTGTACATATTCTCCTCGCAATACTGCATATCGCTCAGCAGGCAGTCATACACCCCCTGATTGCCACGACGATAGAAGTGGTTGAAAATCTCCTCCTTGCTCTTCTCCGTGTCGCCATGCTGGGCATAATAGTGCGCCTTCAGCAGGTTAGGGCTGAAGATGCCGAAGCCCTCCATCGTGGAGCGGTACAGCCGCAGCAGGTACTTCCCTTCAGCCGATTTGTTCAGGTAGGTGCGCGCCTTGTAACTGTCGAGCAGGTCGGTCAAATCAGCCGCCTGCCGAGGATATTCCATCGACGCCTGGTCGAAATAGGAAATCGCCTTTGCGCTCTCGCCCTGCTCCCGATAGAGCAGCCCCTTCAGCACCAATGCCGGTGCTGAACGGGAAGGATAGAGGGATATATAGTTGTCCAACACCCCCTCCGCCTCCAGCAGCAACTCCATTCGCTCATCAGGTTGACCAACTTCTCCATTCAGTCCACCAGTAAGCGTGTCAGGTTGAGAAGTATCGGTGATGGTTGCGTGTTGAACGTTTTCCGACGAGAATTGCTCAGCACGTGGGCTTGCCATCTCAATCAATGCCAAACCCTTCAGCAGCAACGCCTCGCGGTTCGTCGGGTACTCCGCCAGAATCTCCTGCGTCTTGTTGTAAGCATCTATCGAACGTCCGCCATACAAGTCGATGTACGCCTTATCCTTCTTCAAACACAAGGTGTTCCACTCCTGCATGTACTGATAATAAACAGGCGCATAATCCTCCAAGTATTCAATGTAACTCATCCTCACCGCCTCCATCTCCCGTTCCAGCGTCCGCTTCAGTTCCTTCTGCTTCTCATACTCGTCAAAGGCAGCCGTCTTCGCCTTATTAAAGCCGCCGACAACCGACACCGTGCCCAACGTGGCATCGCCCGTCAGCATCGAGCCGATAACTCCCACAGGATTCACCTCCGACGCAAACGTGGTTGCCCCGCTCGTGGCACTCCGCATCAGCATCCACACATCGTCCAACTCCTGATGCTCCTTCTGCAACTCATACAGCCGCTGCAGAATCGGGAACAACTTCCGCTTCTGCTCCAGCACCTCGGGTGCCACACGGCTGAAATCCTGCTTCGCCACATACTCCAGATACGACATGAAGTCCTCCGACTGACACTGAGCCACCTCCAGCGCATTCATCGCCCGCACCGTCTCCTCAAGGTCATACTCAGGCGTCTTCGCCTGCATCGCCTCATACGCCGGTTCAAACTCCTCCGAAGGCGTGTACTCCTCCAGGTCGATGGTCTCCACCGGCCAGAAATGCCACACAAGAACGCCAGCGATGCCCAGCACCGCCACCGTCACCAATGCCCAAATGCTCAATTTTTTCATGGTCGGCTCCTTATGGTTCATCATCCAGTTCGGGCTGGTATTCATACCCGTTCTCCGCAATCGCCTCCAGCAGCGGACCATGAGGATAGAAGCGCACCTTCACCCCCTTGATGGCATCAGAAGGCTCCGTCAGTTCCGCCTTCTCCGCCACCGCCACCGAATTGATGACCGGCTTGAGCGTGCCGATGCCGTCAATGCGCACCGACCGCCCAATCTTCAGATAATGCGAAATGCGGTCCATCAGCGCAGTCACCACACCCATCGTCTTGCTGGGGTGCTCACCACACGACTCCGCACACTCCTTAATGACCTCCTTAAACGTGATGAGAGGCAAAGCGGGCGACTGATACACCCATGCCTCATGCGCCCCATCAGGCCGCACGATTGTCTTCTTGGCTTTCCTTACTACTAACATACATTTACCTTGTTTAAGAACCTCCAAAGGGGAGAGACTCTCACCCCTCAAAGGGTAAGACTCTCTCCCCTGGAAGGGTAAGAGTCACTCCCCTCTTGAGGCTGTGAGCCCCACCATTTTCCGTCACAAAGATATACATTCTTTCGGACGTTAGCAAAAGAAAAACGAAAAAACGCACAATCCTCCCTCCTCATTTCATTTTTCTCCCTCCAAAACCTCAAAAACGAACTCCCACAAACGAAGAACACCCCTTTTTTCACAAAAACTCATCCCAACCCTTCCCCCATTCCCATTTTTTCCGTACATTTGCCCTTGCAAGCGTTCGGCACCCACCCCCGTGCCCACGCAAGCAGACATTGTGGCACATTGAATCAACGTATTCAATTCTGAAGGTTCTAAGCATAAAGAATATGGCAAAAATCACAGTACAAGACACGGAAATAACGGTCATTTCGAATCATGATGAGGACTATATTTCTTTGACCGACATGGCTCGTAGCCAGATGCAAGAGCACATCATATTTCGTTGGCTTAGTTTGAAGAGTACAATAGAATACCTCGGAGAATGGGAGATGCTGTATAATCCTATTTTTAATTGTACCGAATTCGGTACAATTAAAAATATGGCAGGTAGCAACAACTTTGTGCTTTCCGTGAAGAATTGGATAGAAAAGACAAAGGCGATAGGTATTGTGTCTAAGGCAGGACGTTATGGCGGAACGTATGCTCATCGTGATATCGCCTATCATTTCGGAATGTGGATAAGTCCGAAGTTTCAACTGTTGCTCGTCAAAGAATACCAACGGCTGAAGGCTGAAGAACAAAAACTGTTGGGGTGGACAGCCAAACGGGAACTCTCCAAAATCAACTACCGCATTCATACGGATGCCATAAAAACGCCATCTGGTACCGGATGAGGTCACCCCTTTGCAAGCCAGCATCATCTATGCGGAGGAAGCCGATGTGCTCAATGTGGCAATGTTTGGCATGACTGCCAAGCAATGGCGCGATGCCAACCCCACACTCCAAGGCAACATTCGCGACTACGCCACTATCAACGAACTCATCTGCCTCTCGAACATGGAGAACATCAATGCTGTGCTTATCAACGAAGGAATGCCCAACGTGAACGGCTCCTGAAACTCAACCATATAGCCATTCAGCAAATGAAGGTGCTGGAAGGAGATGGAGAAAGAAAACTGTTGAAATAGGACATACCCCACTCCTCTGCCCCCTTTTTCTCCCTCTTCACGTCAAAACACCTCCATTTTCCATTCATAAACCCTCTTTTTTCACAAAAACTCACCCCTTTCTTTTCCCCTTTTCCTTTTTTTCCGTACATTTGCCCTTGCAAGCGTTCGGCACCCACTTCGTGCCCACGCAAGCAGACATTGTGGCACATTGAATCAACGTATTCAATTCTGAAGGTTCTAAGTTCAAAATAGTCCGACCAGACATGCAATGAACCGGAGGAATGGGATACGCCTATGTTTAGGCGTACCCTTTCCTTTCATTTCATTGCAAAGGTTAAATCTTTGGTCGGACGCAACCCTGAACTTAGGAATGAAACACGGAAAGTGGTACGCTTTCTTTGTGTCCGTCAGTGTCTCTGACATACTAACCTAACCATCGATTTAGATTTGTAAAGCGTCCGACCAACCATGCAAGAGAATCTATCACAGGCGAGCCATGCCCCTGCACCAACGTATGGCATTCTTGATATTCTGTCCGAAATCCGTCAGAAATCTCTCACCGAACGTGAGAAGGGGCAGGATTTCGAACGGCTGATGAAACTCTGGTTCCTCACCGACCCACGCTATGCCAACCTCGAGCGGGTGTGGTTGTGGGAAGAGTTTCCTGGCCGAAAAGACTTTGGAGGCACCGACCTCGGCATCGACCTCGTGGCTCGTACCGACACGGGCGATTATTGGGCGATTCAGTGCAAATGCTATGACGAGGACACCACCATCGAGAAAGGCATGGTGGATAGTTTTCTCGCCAATTCCATCCGCACCTTCACCGAAGATGAGACTTTCCAGACACGCGGTTTCAGCAACCTTGTTTGGGTGGAAACCACTCGTTGCCCGTGGGGCATCAACGCCCAGAAAGCCATCACCAACCTCACGCTGCCGTTCAACAAAATTAACCTCTTCGAGTTGGAAAGTTCGTCTGTCGATTGGCAGAAACTCCATCAAGGCTTGTATGGCAAGAAGGCACAACTCTCTGGCAAACAACCTCGTGCACACCAACTCCGTGCCATGGCGGACACGTATCGCCACTTTGTAGAAGAGGGCAACGAACGAGGCAAACTCATCATGGCGTGTGGCACAGGCAAAACTTACACCTCGCTGAAAATAGCGGAACAACTCACCGAGAAGGACGGCTTTGTCCTCTTCCTTGTGCCGAGTATCGCCCTGTTGGGGCAGACCCTCAACGCATGGATGAGCGACCGCACCGACGAGATGCGTGCCATCTGTATCTGCTCCGATGCCAAAGTGAGCCGCAAGATGCAGGACAACGACAGCGAGGATGCCAGCATACAGGAACTGGCTGTGCCTGCCACCACCAACGTGAAGTCCGTGCTTCGACAGTTGCACCGCTATGAGAAGGAGCCTGTGCGTATCGTCATCTTCTCCACCTATCAGAGCATTGATGTGGTGAGCGATGCCCTCCACGAATATGGCAGAGAGGTGGACCTCTGCATCTGTGACGAGGCACACCGCACCACTGGTGTGAAACTGAAAGACCGTGATGAGTCGAACTTCACCAAAGTGCATGACAACGGGCGCATTCCTGCCCGTCGGCGACTCTACATGACAGCCACCCCTCGACTCTACCGAGAGTCGGTCAAGGTGAAGGCTGCCGAAAACGACGATGTGCTCTGTTCGATGGACGATGAAACCATCTACGGCAAGGAGTTCCACCGCCTCACCTTCAACGATGCCGTCAGCCAAGGGCTTCTGTGCGACTACAAGGTACTGGTGCTCACCGTGAGCGAAGAAGACATCCCCAAGAGCATGGCAGACAACATCAAGGCACAATACAATGCTGCCCCCGAGAGCGAAAAACCGAAGGAGTTGCAGTTTGACGATGCCACCAAACTGATTGGGTGCATCAACGGACTCTCCAAACGCATCAAAGGCGACCACGGCATCACCCGTGAGCAAGACCCTGTGCTGATGCGTCGTGCGGTGGCGTTTTGCCAAACCATCAACCCCACCAAGAGCAATCCCAACTTCTCTTCCACACAGATTGCCCGCTACTTTTCGCAGGTGAGCAGCGACTACAAGAAAGACCTCTCGGAACAAGAGGCGGACAGGGTGGTGAATATTCGGGCGCAGCACATCGACGGCTCGATGGATGCTGCCACACGCAACGAGAGATTGGCATGGGTGAAAGCCGAGGCGGACGACCCGAATGAGTGTCGTGTGCTCTGCAATGTGCGGTGTCTGAGCGAGGGTGTGGATGTGCCAGCCCTCGATGCCGTCATCTTCCTCTCGCCACGCAACAGCGAGGTGGAGGTGGTGCAGAGTGTGGGGCGTGTGATGCGTACCTTCGGAAAGAACACCGACAAGGAAAAGAAGTATGGCTACATCATCATTCCTGTCATCGTGCCAAGTGACATCACCCCCGAACAGGCACTTGCCGACAACGAGCGGTTCAAGGTGGTATGGACCATTCTCAATGCTCTTCGCAGTCACGACGAGGCATTCAATGCCCATGTCAACCAAATCAATCTGAACAAAAAGCGCCCCGACAAAATCATTGCGGGCGGTGTGCCGAGTGGCAGTTATTCGATGGCGGAGGATGTGTACTCGACTCATGCCGCCGAAGTGGGCGACGAGGGTGATGCCATTATGCTTGACTCTGCCCAAGTGGCACAGCAGTTGGAACTGCGTTTCGGTGCTTTGCAGGATGGCATCTATGCCAAACTGGTGGAGAAGGTGGGCGACAAACTCTACTGGGAGAATTGGGCGAAGTCGGTGGGTGAGATTGCCCGCAAGTTCATTGAGCGCATCACTCGATTGGTGAAGGAGAACCCTTCAGCACGAGAGCATTTCCAAGAGTTTGTGGCAGGTTTGCAACGCAACATCAACCCCAGCGTGGACGAGGGACAAGCCATCGAAATGTTGGCACAGCACATGATTATGCGTCCCGTGTTCGATGCCCTGTTCAGCGACTATCAGTTTGTGAATAACAACGCCGTGAGCAAGTCGATGCAGTTCATGCTGGAGTTTCTCGAAACGGAAGGTTTCGAGATGGACACGCAAGTGCTGGATAAGTTCTATCAGTCGGTACGGGTCAACGTGGGCGACATCGACAATCTGGAGGGCAAACAGACGGTCATCAAGAATCTTTACGAGAAGTTCTTCAAGGGTGCGTTTCCTTTGACTGTAGAGAAACTGGGCATTGTCTATACGCCTGTGGAGTGCGTCGATTTCATCATTCATTCAGTTGAAGACATCTTGCGTGACGAATTTAACACGTCGTTGACAGAAGAGAATGTTCACATCCTCGACCCCTTCGTGGGGACAGGCACGTTCATCACTCGCCTGATGCAGAGCGGTCTCATCAGGAAGGAAGACTTGCGACGCAAGTACAAGAACGAGATTCATTGCAACGAAATCGTCCTCTTGGCATATTACATTGCCGACATCAACATCGAGAGCGTCTATCACGACATCATGGGTAGCGACCAACCCGACTATCTGCCTTACGACGGCATCTGCCTGACCGATACCTTCCAACTCAACGAACATGGAGACAACGACATCTTCTCCCAACTCCTGCCCGAAAACTCGGAGCGTGTGATTAAGCAGAAGAAAGCACCTGTGAGGGTCATCATCGGGAATCCGCCGTACTCGGTAGGACAGAACTCGGCAAACGACAATGCACAAAACTTAAAATATGCCCATCTTGACAAGCGTGTAGCGGACACGTATGCTGCTCATACCAACGCAACCAACAAAAACTCTCTATACGACAGTTACATTAAGGCTTTCCGTTGGGCAAGCGACCGCATTGCCCAATGTCCTGATGGTGGTATTGTGGCATTCATCAGCAATGGTGCATGGATTGATGGCAACGCACAAGATGGTATGCGTCAATGCTTCGAAAAAGAGTTTGACAAAATCTATGTTTTCAACTTGCGAGGTAATCAACGCACCAGCGGCGAACTGTCTCGCAAAGAAGGTGGCAAAATTTTTGGCTCTGGCTCTCGTACACCCATTGCCATTACCATCTTGGTCAAAAAAGCAAAAAATAATTTATGAGAAATTCGTGGTTAATTCATGGCAATTCGTGTTTTTTCTTCAACATAAATTATCACAAATTATCCACGAATTAATCATAAATAATTAATGTTATGGCAACAATTTATTATCACGATATTGGCGACTATTTGACTCGCGAACAAAAACTGAAAATGATACACGATTTCCGTTCTGTCAACAGAATGGAATGGACGGAGATTGAACCGAATGAGAAAAAGGATTGGATAAATGTGAGGGATGGAATTTTCGACTTGATGATATTGCTGGGAGATAAAGATGATAAGAACAATAAAAAGACCTTCTTTGTTCCATATTACAGCAATGGACTGAAAACACAAAGAGATGCTTGGTGCTACAATTCTTCGCAAACTTCTCTGAAAAGCAATATGCAGCGGACAATAGATTTCTATAATTCTCAAATTCACAATGTTGAATCTGAAGATAATATAGAATATAATGACATGAAGTTTAGTTGGACGAGAGCCTGTTTGAACGATTTCCGACGAAAAAAAGTTTATTGTTACCAAGATGGGGTGGTTATGGAATCCTTATACCGCCCATTTTTCCGACAATGTCTGTTTTACTATAGACCTTTGAACGAAATGATGTATCAAATGCCAAAGTTGTATCCAACTAAAGAACAAGATAATATTATAATATGTGTTCAAGGGTTGGGTGCCACGAAAGAATACTCTGTACTTATAGCAAATAGGATTGTTGACTTAGGATTTAATGCTGCATGTCAATGCTTCCCTCTTTACTACTACGAGGAGAATACCCGCAAACAGAAGACGCTCTTTGATGACACCCCCGATGATGACTACATTCGCAGAGATGGCATTACCGATTGGATATTGAAGGAGGTGCGGAACCGCTATGGTGGGGCGAAGAACATCACGAAGGAAATGATTTTCTACTATGTTTATGGGTTGCTGCACTCGAAGGACTACCGTGAGCGTTTCGCTGCCGACTTGAAGAAGTCACTCCCCCGAATCCCCATCGTAGAACGCATTGAGGACTTTATGGCATTCTACAAGGCTGGCAAGCAACTGGCTGACCTCCACCTGAACTACGAGAACGTGCCACCACATCCCGAAGTGGTGGTACACATCACCTCTGCTCAACGTGCCGACCAAGGCGACTACGCCTACTTCCGTGTGGACCCCAAGATGAAGTTCCGCAGCAAAGACGACAAGAGCGCCATCCTCTACAACGCCAACATCCGTCTTGAAAACATCCCCCTAAAAGCCTACGACTACATCGTGAATGGCAAAAGTGCCATCGAGTGGATTCTGGAACGCTACTGCATCTCCATTGACAAGAAATCCCTCATCAAGAACGATGCCAACGACTGGGGACGCGAACACGGCAAACCCCGCTACATTCTCGACCTCCTCCTCTCCGTCATCAATGTCAGCACCCAAACCGTGGACATTGTCAACTCCCTCCCACACTTGAGATTTGACTAAAAATACAAACAATGTTCCCCAAGTTATACCACTTGGGGAACATTTATCATTACTTTGCTGAACGTGCCTTCATCTACTCCCTGATGCTTCATTATCAGTGTGGTTCGTAGGCATTGTTTTGCCTACATCTAACAAATCATCCTAAAAGGATTATCTTTTTTAGATAAAAGTTTGTTGGATTGTGGAAAAAGCGGTACTTTTGTGGCGAAAATAACGTTTGAACGCTGAAATCATGTTAGAAAATCCATTTATCACCTATGGGTATGAGGCTCCAAAATACTTCTGTGACCGTGAAACGGAAACAGAGCAACTGATGTCTTTGCTTGTGAATGGGAATCATACGGCACTGATTTCTCCTCGCCGTATGGGAAAGACGGGGCTGATTCACCATTGTTTTGCCAATCCTCGGTTGAGTGAGCATTATTACACGTTTCTAATTGACATCTATGCCACAAAGTCTTTACAGGATATGGTGTATCAATTGGGACATGGCATCGTGAGAAAACTGAAACCTAAAGGACAGGCTGCTGTTGACAGGTTCTTGCAGGTGGTTACCTCCCTGCGCACGGGCATTTCTTTTGATGGACAAGGCAACGCAAGTTGGAATATCAGTATCGGTGACATCAAATCCCCAACATTTACGTTAGATGAGATTTTCAACTATCTTCAGTCGGCTGAAAAAACGTGTATCGTGGCAATTGATGAATTCCAAACCATTTCGCAATATCCCGAGGTAAATGTGGAGGCGATGCTCCGTACATACGTGCAGCAATGCCGCAATGCGGTCTTTGTCTTTTCTGGTTCGCAGCAAAGCATGATGAGCGAGATGTTTTCTTCTCCTGCCCGTCCGTTCTACCAGAGTGTGTCGTTGATGTTTCTGAAACCTGTGGCAGTTGACAAATATGAGGTTTTTGCCAAGGAACACTTTCAGAACTATGGGAAAGACATAGAGGATGGTGTGGTTCGTGCTATTTATGAACGTTTTGATGGTACTACATGGTACATCCAGAAAATGCTCAACCAACTCTTCGCCATCACTCCTCAAGGGCATGTCGTTTCACTTGCTGACATCGACAAGGCTGAAACCCAAATTGTCAATCAGAACGAGGAGGCATACAAGGACACTCTTTTCCAACTCACCGTCAAGCAGCGTGACCTCTTCATTGCTATCAGTAAAGAAGGAAAGGCAAGCCAGATTACGGGCTCTCCATTCTTGAAACGCCATCACCTGCCTTCTGCCAGCAGTGTGCAGAAGTCGGCATCCATTCTTCTGAATAAGCAAATGATCACTCACTATCAAGGCATCTATGAACTCTACGATAAGTTCATGGCTATATGGTTGCGGAGGATGTGAGGGTGTTCTCCTTTAGGTTCCATCGTCGTTTTCTTTGAATGGTTACAACAAGGGCTGACCTCCGCAACAGAAGTCAGCCCTCGTTATATATTATATTGTCTTACGTTTGGGGGACAGTTATATAAAAAGGGGCAGGCTCAACAGATGATGAGCCTGCCCCAATCGTTTATCACTATGTAAATTGAGCGTTTAGAAGTCGTTGTCGAACGAGGAGAATACCATGTCGGCATCGAATGGACGACGCTCGACGGTTTGGAAGTCTTCCTTGGCGCCGACGATAATCTTCTCGAAGTCGCGCATACCTGTACCGGCTGGGATGAGGTGACCAGAAATCACGTTCTCCTTCATGCCTTCGAGCGAGTCGCTCTTGCCGCAGATGGCTGCCTCGTTGAGCACCTTCGTGGTCTCCTGGAATGATGCAGAAGACATGAAACTCTTGGAACCGAGACCTGCACGGGTGATACCTTGCAGAATCTGCACGGAGGTGGCAGGGATAGCATCACGTGTCTGCACGAGTTTGAGGTCACGACGCTTCAACATCGAGTTCTCATCGCGGAGTTTGCGGGCGGTGATGATCATACCAGGTTCGAGGGTCTCGGAGTCACCTGCATCGATGACAAACTTCTTGCCCCAAATGCGGTCGTTCTCCTCAAGGAAATCGAGTTTATCAACGATGCCTTCTTCGAGGAATCGGGTGTCGCCAGCGTCTTCGATACGCACCTTGCGCATCATCTGACGAACGATAATTTCGAAATGCTTGTCGTTGATAGACACACCCTGCATACGGTAAACGTCCTGCACTTGATTAACGATGTACTCCTGCACAGCGGTAGGACCCTTGATGGCGAGGATGTCGGCTGGTGTGATAGCACCGTCGGAAAGCGGTGTGCCGGCACGTACATAGTCGTTCTCCTGCACAAGGATTTGCTTCGACAGTGGCACAAGGTACTTGCGCACGTCACCCACCTTAGAAGTAAGAATGATTTCGCGGTTACCACGCTTCACCTTGCCCATCGTCACTTCACCATCGATTTCTGCCACAACAGCAGGGTTGGATGGGTTACGTGCCTCAAAGAGTTCGGTCACACGTGGAAGACCACCCGTGATGTCACCAGCCTTGGCAACAGAACGTGGAATCTTCACGAGGATGTCACCAGCCTTGAGTTTCTGCCCGTCTTCCACCACGATGTGACCATTGATAGGGAAGGAATAGGTACGGAGCAGGTCACCGTCAGGAGCATTGAGGATGTGGCAGTAAGGCACTGCAGCACGGTCTTTTGCTTCGGTAACGATGAGGTCGCGAAGTCCTGTAGTTTCATCGACATCAACGCGGTAGGTAAGACCTTCTTTCACACCTTCGAACTGAGCCACACCATCGAATTCGGTGACGATGACAGAGTTGAATGGGTCCCAGTCAGCGATAACCTGACCAGCCTCAACGGTGTCGCCCGACTTGGCATAGAGGTTGGCACCGTAAGGAACGGGCACAGTGGAAAGGATGATGCCTGTATTGATATCGACGAAACGAAGTTCTGCCAAACGACCTACGACAACCTGTCCCTCGGGATGTTCTGCTGTAGGACGTGCGACGGTACGGAGTTCGTCGATTTCTATCTTAGACTTATTCTTAGCCTTGATTTGTGCATTGGCGGCAGCGTTACCTGCCACACCACCAGCGTGGAATGTACGAAGGGTCAACTGTGTACCTGGCTCACCAATGGCTTGTGCAGCAATGACACCGACAGCCTCACCCTTCTGCACCATGCGCTGGGTGGCGAGGTTACGTCCGTAACACTTCATGCAGACACCCTTCTTGCTCTCGCAAGTGAGGACAGAGCGAATCTCGACACTCTCAATGCCACATGCCTCGATTTCAGCAGCCAAACGGTCGGTGATTTCTTCACCGCTGGCAACGATGAGTTCGTTGGTTTGTGGATTGACGATGTCGTGAACAGACACACGACCCAAGATGCGCTCTGCCAAAGAAGCAACCACACGGTCGCCATCCTTGAGGGCGGTGCAAATCAAGCCACGGAGTGTGCCGCAGTCTTCCTCGTTGACAATCACGTCGTGAGATACATCGACAAGACGACGGGTCAAGTAACCTGCATCGGCAGTTTTGAGGGCGGTGTCGGCAAGACCCTTACGGGCACCGTGGGTAGAGATGAAGTATTCGAGCACTGACATACCTTCCTTGAAGTTAGAAAGGATTGGGTTCTCGATGATATTATTGTCGGAAGCACCTGCCTTCTGAGGCTTAGCCATCAGACCACGCATACCTGCCAACTGTGAAATCTGGTCGGCAGAACCACGGGCTCCAGAGTCGAGCATCATGAAGACAGCGTTGAAACCTTGGTCAGCCTCAGTCATCTGCTTCATAAGGGTCTTCTTGAGGGAGTCATTCACCTTGGTCCAAGTCTCCACCACCTGCTGGTAGCGGTCCTTGTCGGTGATAAGACCCATCTGGTAGTTCATCGTGATTTGGTCAACGGCATCGTGACCATCCTGTACAATCTGCTCTTTCTCGGCTGGGATGATGATATCGTCGAGCACGAAAGAAAGACCACCCTCGTATGCCTTGCGGTAACCGAGGTTCTTGATACCATCGAGGAACTCACAAGCACGTGCCATACCCACGCCCTTAATCACACGGGTGATGACCTTCTTGAGTGCCTTCTTACCGATGACTTCGTTAACGAAGCCAATCTCTTCTGGCACCACATCGTTAATGATGATACGACCGACGGTGGTCTCCACGATATGCTTGATCGGGTTGCCCTCTGCGTCAATGTCCTTCACGAGGCACTTGATTTGTGCATGAACATCCACCTTACCTTCGTTGTAGGCGATGATGGCTTCTTCTGGACCATAGAAGGTCAAGCCTTCACCCTTGGCACCTGGACGAATCTTTGAGATATAGTAGAGACCGAGCACCATATCCTGAGAAGGAACCGTGATAGGCTCACCACTGGCTGGTGAAAGGATGTTGTGAGACTGAAGCATGAGGAGTTGAGCCTCGAGGATTGCCTCATTGGAAAGTGGAAGGTGGACTGCCATCTGGTCACCGTCGAAGTCGGCGTTGAACGCTGTACATGCGAGCGGGTGGAGTTGGATTGCCTTACCTTCAATCATGCGTGGCTGGAATGCCTGAATACCCAGACGGTGCAGTGTAGGCGCACGGTTGAGAAGCACGGGGTGACCCTTCATCACGTATTCGAGGATGTCCCAAACGACGGGGTCACGACGGTCAACGATCTTCTTGGCAGACTTGACGGTCTTGACGATACCGCGCTCAATGAGTTTACGAATCACGAATGGTTTGTAAAGTTCGGCAGCCATGAGTTTGGGCAGACCGCACTCACCCATATTGAGTTCAGGACCCACGACAATCACGGAACGTGCAGAATAGTCAACACGCTTACCGAGGAGGTTCTGACGGAAACGTCCCTGCTTACCCTTGAGGGCATCGGAGAGAGACTTCAAGGGGCGGTTGCTCTCGCTCTTCACAGCACTGCTCTTACGAGAGTTGTCGAAGAGGGAGTCAACGGCTTCCTGAAGCATGCGCTTCTCGTTACGGAGAATCACATCGGGAGCCTTGATTTCGATGAGTCGCTTCAGACGGTTATTGCGGATGATGACACGACGATAGAGGTCATTCAAGTCAGATGTAGCGAAACGTCCACCATCCAGCGGAACGAGCGGACGGAGGTCTGGAGGAGTCACGGGGATGTTGTGCATAATCATCCACTCGGGACGGCTCTTGCCTTTGCTGGCACGGAAGGACTCCACCACTTGCAGACGCTTGAGCGCCTCGGTCTTGCGCTGAACGGAACCATCCTTATCGGCAGCAGCACGAAGTTCGTTGGCAAGGTGGTCGAGGTCAAGTTTCTTGAGCATATACTCAACAGCCTCCGCACCCATCATGGCGATGAACTTGTTGGGGTCATCATCGGGAAGAAGTTCGTTGTTGGGGTCGAGATTATCAACCACGTCATAATACTCTTCCTCAGAAAGCAACTCACCATTGATGATGTTCCTCTCCTCATCCTCGGCAGCACCTGCCTGAATGATGATGTAACGCTCATAATAGATGACTGCATCCAACTTTTTGGTGGGAAGTCCCAACAGATAGCCAATCTTGTTGGGCAATGAACGGAAGTACCAAATGTGGGCAACAGGCACAACAAGAGCAATGTGACCAGTACGCTCACGGCGCACTTTCTTCTCTGTCACCTCAACACCGCATCGGTCGCAGACAATACCCTTGTAGCGAATGCGCTTGTACTTGCCGCAATGGCACTCGTAGTCCTTGGTAGGACCAAAGATACGTTCGCAGAAGAGACCATCACGCTCTGGCTTGTATGTGCGATAGTTGATGGTTTCAGGCTTCAATACCTCACCACAACTGTTCTCAAGAATTTCCTCAGGAGAAGCAAGACTGATGGTGATTTTGGTGAAATTATTTTTAACCTTTGTTTCTTTCTTAAAAGCCATGTTATATAGGTGTTTTTGAGGTTCTGAGGTCTTGAGGTTCTGAGGTCTTTTCAACCTTAAACCCTAATAACCTCCTAACCTTATATTAATCCAATGAGATGCTAAGACCGAGACCACGAAGTTCGTGGAGCAGCACGTTGAGAGACTCTGGAATGCCTGGAGTTGGCATTGGGTCACCCTTGACGATGGCTTCGTATGCCTTGCTGCGGCCATTGACATCATCTGACTTAATCGTAAGAATCTCCTGAAGAACATGGGATGCACCGAATGCCTCGAGTGCCCAAACCTCCATTTCTCCGAAACGCTGACCACCGAACTGTGCCTTACCACCAAGTGGCTGCTGCGTGATGAGAGAGTACGGACCAATGGAACGGGCATGCATCTTGTCTTCAACCATGTGACCAAGTTTGAGCATGTAAGTCACACCCACAGTGGCTGGCTGGTCGAAGCGGAGACCTGTTTCACCATTGTAGAGGTAAGTACGACCATAGCGAGGAAGTCCTGCCTTGTCTGTCCATTCACAGAGGTCTTCCAGACGGGCACCATCGAAAATCGGGGTAGCAAACTTCACGCCGAGTTTCTTTCCAGCAGCGCCAAGCACAGTCTCGAAAATCTGACCGATGTTCATTCGTGAAGGCACACCCAGCGGGTTGAGCACGATATCAACAGGTGTACCGTCCTCAAGGAATGGCATATCCTCCTGACGAACCACCTTAGAAACAATACCCTTGTTTCCGTGGCGACCTGCCATCTTATCACCTACACCGATCTTACGCTTCTTAGCAATGTAAACCTTCGCCATCTGAATAATACCTGACGGGAGTTCGTCACCAATCGTGAGAGCGAACTTCTTGCGATGCAGTTCTGCAGCCAATATCTTGTACTGCTTGAGGTAGTTGATGACCAACTGACGGATGAGTTCATTGGTGTGTTCATCCTTTGTCCAACCAGTCAACTGAACTGCTGTATAGTCAATATTATGGAGGGCGCCTGCAATGAACTTAGCACCAACAGGGATGATATCAGCACCCATATAATCTTTCACGCCCTTAGACTTCTTGCCATCAGTCAATTCAAGAATCTTGTCAATAAGGATTTCCTTGAGACCATCCATCTTATCCTGATACTCCTGATCATACTTTGGCAGAATCTTTTTGTCCTCAGCCTTCGAAGCACGAGTCTTGATGGCTTTAGAGAAGAGTTTCTTGTCAATCACAACACCTGCAAGGGATGGAGTAGCCTTGAGAGAAGCATCCTTCACATCTCCAGCCTTATCACCGAAGATGGCACGAAGCAACTTCTCTTCTGGGGTTGGGTCAGACTCACCCTTAGGGGTAATCTTACCAATGAGGATGTCACCAGGTTCGATACGGGCACCGACACGAACAATACCGTTCTCGTCAAGGTCTTTGGTTGCATCTTCACTGACATTTGGAATATCGGCAGTGAGTTCCTCCACACCACGTTTGGTTTCACGGACCTCAAGTGAATATTCGTCCACATGCACAGAAGTGAGAAGGTCTTCACGAACAACACGTTCATTCAGCACAATAGCATCCTCATAGTTGTAACCCTTCCAAGGCATGTATGCCACAAGAAGGTTACGACCAAGAGCCAATTCTCCTGCTTCTGTAGCATAACCTTCGGTGAGAATGTCACCTTTCTTCACATGCTGACCACGGTCGCAAATCGGACGAAGGTCGATGGTCATGTTCTGGTTGGTACGACGGAACTTCGGAATCTTGTACTCTTTAAGTGCAGGTTCGAAACTAACAAACTCTTCTTCCTCCGTGCGGTTATAAAGAATACGAATGGTTGTTGCATCCACATATTCAACTACACCATCACCTTCAGCAACAATCATGGTACGTGAATCCTCACACACCTGCTTCTCAATACCAGTACCTACGATAGGAGCCTCAGTACGAATCAATGGAACTGCCTGACGCATCATGTTCGAACCCATGAGGGCACGGTGAGCATCGTCGTGCTCCAAGAATGGGATGAGTGCTGCGGCGATAGATGCAATCTGCTGTGGAGCCACGTCCATGTAGTCCACCTCAGATGGGGGAACAACCGGATAGTCGGCATCCTGACGACACTTCACGACCTTGCGGATGAAGTGACCATCATCTTTCAGAGGTGCATTACCCTGACCGATGATCTTGTTCTCTTCCTCTTCGGCAGAGAGATATACGATGTGGTCATTATTGATGTCGGCAACACCATCAATCACCTTACGGTAAGGCGTTTCGATGAAGCCGAGGTTATTAATCTTTGCATAGACACAAAGAGAAGAAATCAGACCGATGTTAGGACCTTCAGGAGATTCGATAGGACACAGACGACCGTAGTGAGTATAGTGTACGTCACGAACCTCGAAACCTGCACGTTCACGAGAAAGACCGCCAGGACCCAAGGCTGAAAGACGACGCTTGTGAGTCACCTCGGCAAGTGGGTTGGTCTGGTCCATGAACTGAGACAGAGGGTTGGTTCCAAAGAAAGAGTTGATAACGCTGGAAATCGTCTTTGCGTTAATCAGGTCTGTTGGAGAGAACACCTCATTGTCACGCACATTCATGCGCTCACGGATGGTGCGGCTCATACGAGCAAGACCGCTGGCAAACTGATTAGAAAGTTGTTCGCCCACTGTGCGCACACGACGGTTAGAGAGGTGGTCAATATCATCCACCACTGCTTTTGAGTTTGCCAACTCAACAAGATACTTGATAATCTCGATGATGTCTTCCTTTGTCAAAACACGAGTCTCCGGGTCAATCGAAAGGTTCAACTTTCTATTGATACGATAGCGACCTACATCACCAAGGTCATAACGTTTGTCTGAGAAGAACAAACCATTGATAACTTCACGGGCAGAAGCATCATCAGCAGGGTCGGCATTACGCAACTGACGATAAACGTATGTGATGGCCTCCTTCTCCGAGTTACTTGGGTCTTTCTGGAGAGTGTTGAAAATGATAGAGAAATCTGCGGTATTGGCATCCTCACGCTGCACAAGAATCGTCTCCACTTCAGAATCAACAATCTTCTCTATCACATCATCAGTGATAACACTATCACGGTCAACCACAATTTCGTTACGCTCAATAGAAACAACTTCACCAGTATCTTCATCCACAAAGTCCTCATTCCAAGACTGGAGAATACGAGCAGCAAGTTTACGACCTTTTGCCTTCTTCAGATTTGCCTCGGTCACCTTAATCTCATCAGACAAATTAAAGATGTCAAGAATATCCTTGTCATTCTCAAATCCAATAGCACGAAGCAGCGTCGTTACAGGCAACTTCTTCTTACGGTCGATGTATGCGTACATCACATTGTTGATGTCAGTGGCAAACTCTATCCATGAACCCTTGAATGGGATGATACGAGCAGAGAAAAGGGGTGTACCGTTAGCATGTACGCTTGAACCAAAGAACACGCCAGGTGAACGGTGCAACTGAGACACGACGACACGTTCGGCACCATTGATGACGAACGTTCCGTTGTCTGTCATATAAGGAATCGAACCCAAGAATACATCTTGAATGACGGTGTCGAAATCCTCATGGTCTGGGTCTGAGCAATACAACTTGAGTTTAGCCTTCAATGGAACACTATAGGTAAGACCACGTTCCAGACACTCCTCGATGGAATAACGTGGAGCATCAATATAGTAGTCCAAGAACTCAAGCACAAAATTATTGCGAGTATCTGCGATGGGGAAATTCTCTGCAAAAACCTTATAAAGACCATCCTTCTTACGTTTCTCAGGTGGAGTGTCCAACTGAAGAAAATCCCTGAACGACTTGAGTTGCACGTCCAAGAAGTCAGGATAAGGCATCGGGTTCTTTACGGTGGCAAAGTTTACTCGGTTGTTGATGATTTGAGACATCTTGTATATTTGTTTGAATTAGAATTCAGAGTTATTGGGTAGAAATATAGTCAATCCAAGAAACTGGAACGCCTACAAAATCTTTTCGATTCTATGGAGACCTGTGAAATCTATCATCCCATAGAATCTTTAAAAAGGAATGGGCACCGCCCTAAAAGACACAAAAAGGTTAAGAACCCTCAACCTGAGGATTCTTAACCATCGTTATCTAAGGTAATCAATTACTTAATCTCTACCTCAGCACCGGCTGCCTCGAGGGCTGCCTTAACTGCCTCAGCAGTAGCCTTGTCAACGCCTTCCTTAACGTTAGTTGGAGCAGCATCAACAAGATCCTTAGCCTCCTTAAGACCGAGGCCGAGAGCCTCCTTAGCAGCCTTAACTACCTGAAGCTTAGCAGCACCTGCGCTCTTGAGAACAACGTCGAATGAAGTCTTCTCTTCAGCAGCAGCAGCACCTTCGGCTGCAGGACCAGCAGCAACAGCAACGGCTGCAGCAGCAGGCTCAATTCCGTACTCATCCTTGAGGATAGTCTTAAGTTCACTTACTTCTTTCACTGTCAAGTTAACCAACTCTTCAGCGATAGCTTTAACATCTGCCATTTTCTTAAATGTTTTTTATGTGTTATTATTATTTTTGTTTTTATTTTTATTCTGAAGGAAACCTGCAAGATTTGATGAAAGTTTATTGTTTACAGGCTTTCGACAGGATAAGGGTTATTCACCCTTCTTCTCGATTGCATCAAGCAAACCATGGATAGTTGCACCTCCGTCAAGTGCTGAAAGTACACTGTTAACAGGACCTTCGAGCATAGAAATAACATCAGCGATGAGTTCGTTCTTACTCTTGATAGATGCGAGTGCTTCGAGTTGATTTGCGCCAATGTAAACGCTTTCTTCAGCATATGCACCCTTAAGTGCAGGCATGTCGCCATGAGTCTTGCCGAATGACTTAATCAGTTTTGCAGGCTGATTGGCAACCTGACAGAACATGATACCAGTGGTATTCTTGAGGATCGGTTTGAGTGCCTCAAAATCCTCTTTACCCACCTTCTCAAGCGCTTTGATGAAAAGAGTGTTCTTTACAACCTGAAGCTTGATTTCATTCTTGAAACATGCACGACGAAGGTCGCTTGTAGTCTGAGAGTTAAGAGCAGTTACATCTACTACGTAGAAATGTGGATAGTTGTTAAGTTGTTCAACAAGACTATCAATAACCAAAGCTTTATCTTCTTTCTTCATGATTCTGAATCTTATTTATTATTCAACAGACTTGGGGTCAACCTTGACGCCCTTACTCATAGTACTTGAAAGATAAATGCTCTTGATGTAAGTACCCTTAGCAGTAGCAGGCTTGAGTTTGATGATTGTGTTGATGAACTCCTGAGCGTTCTGAGCAATCTTCTCGGCAGAGAACGAAACCTTGCCAATAGATGCGTGAACGATACCAGTCTTGTCAACCTTAAAGTCAATCTTACCCTGCTTCACTTCGCGAATTGCCTTAGCAACATCCATTGTAACTGTACCACTCTTGGGGTTTGGCATCAGTCCGCGAGGACCGAGAACACGACCGAGCGCACCAATCTTACCCATGCAAGAAGGCATGGTGATGATGACATCAATGTCAGTCCAACCACCCTTAATCTTGTCGATATACTCTTCAAGACCTACGTAGTCAGCACCCGCTTCTGTGGCAGCAGCAACTTGGTCAGAAGTAACGAGCGCAAGAACACGAACTTCCTTGCCCGTACCGTTAGGGAGAGACACAACACCACGAACCATCTGGTTTGCCTTACGAGGGTCAACACCAAGACGGATATCAATGTCAAGCGAAGCGTCAAACTTAGTGAAAGTGATGTCCTTCACCAGTTGTGATGCCTCGGCAAGTGTGTATTCCTTCCCTGCTTCAACCTTGTCAGCAACTGCTTTCTGATTTTTTGTTAGTTTACTCATTTGATTGAATTTTTAATTATTTACCAGGGAATTCTCCTTTAACTTTAATACCCATACTTCTTGCTGTACCTGCAATCATAGACATTGCAGACTCAATTGTAAAGCAATTCAAATCAGGCATCTTATCCTCTGCGATAGTACGAATCTGATCCCATGTCACCTCGGCAACCTTCTTACGGTTAGGTTCAGCAGAACCCTTCTTCACCTTGGCAGCCTCCATCAACTGGATAGCAGCAGGTGGAGTCTTGACAACGAAATCGTATGACTTATCAGCATAGTAAGTGATAACGACAGGAAGAACTTTACCTGCCTTATCCTGAGTTCTGGCGTTGAATGCTTTACAGAAATCCATGATGTTGATTCCCTTAGAACCCAATGCGGGACCTACTGGAGGAGATGGATTTGCTGCACCGCCCTTAATCTGTAATTTGATTAATCCAGCAACTTCTTTAGCCATTTTTTAATCTGTATTTAATAATTGAACGATAAAAAGGATTCGCCAGCGTAACATCAGGCGAGTTCCTTTGAAACTTGCGTAAAGCTTAATTCGAGAGGAGTGACCCTTCCGAAAATCTTGACCGACACTTTGAGTTTCTGCTTGTCCGCATTGACCTCTTCGATGATGCCATCGAAACCAGTAAACGGTCCGTCATTCACTTTGACAGACTCACCTACTAGATAGTCAACACTGGCAATAGCCTCTGCAACCTCCGTTTCCTCTTCGACGCCAAGACCGAGCATTCTGTTCACCTCTGCCTGACGAACAGGAGAAGGTTTGTCAGTGCCGCCAAGGAATCCGAGTACATTGGGGGTGTTACGAAGCATGTGCGTAATTTCGCCATCGAGGGCAGCCTCCACAAGAACATAACCAGGAAGAAGATTCCTCTTGGCTGGCACACGCTTGTTATTAGCGCCCACCTTAATGATGTTCTCTTGAGGGATGAGAACCTGAGACACCCTGTCCTCATAGCCGTGGTTCCTCATGTCAAGTTCAATATATTCCTTGACAGAGGCTTCTTTGCCACTGATTGCCTTGAGAACATACCATCTCAGAACAGGTGCTTCCTTAGATTTTTTCGCCCAAACCTTAAGGCCTGTTTTCTCATCAATTCTAACGTCTTCTGCCATATTCCTCCTAATGATTAGTTAAAGAGTGAATAAACGAGTTTCATAAACTCTTCGAAGACAAGATCCATTGCACCGACCACCAGAGCGATAATGATGGAAGCAGATAAAACAAGTATCGCCTGTGCGGTCAACTCTTTGTTCGTTGGCCAAGTTACCTTGTGAACAAGTTCATCGTAGGATTCTTTGCAATATGTGATAATACTATTCATATTCTTACACGTTTTAGCACGGGAAGAGAGGCTCGAACTCCCGACACCTGGTTTTGGAGACCAGTGCTCTGCCAACTGAGCTATTCCCGTAGATTAGGTGTCAAGCGACAAATGTCGCCTGACACCATATTGTTAATCGATGTTTATCTTACAGATTAATCGTAAACCTCAGTAATCTGACCAGAACCAACGGTGCGACCACCCTCGCGGATAGCGAAACGCAGACCTACGTTGATAGCAACTGGGTAGATGAGTTCAACCTTGATTTCCACGTTGTCACCTGGCATCACCATCTCGATTCCGTCTGGAAGAGTGATTTCACCAGTACAGTCCATTGTACGGAGGTAGAACTGTGGACGATAGTGGTTCTTGAATGGAGTGTGACGACCACCCTCTTCCTTCTTCAGCACGTAGATAGAAGCCTTGAAGCCCTTGTGAGGAGTGATAACACCCGGGTGAGTGATTACCATACCACGCTTCACTTCCTTCTTATCGATACCACGGAGGAGGAGACCTACGTTATCACCAGCCTGACCCTGGTCAAGAATCTTGCGGAACATCTCGACGCCAGTAACCACTGACTTCTTGTCCTCACCAAGACCAAGGAGTTGAACTTCGTCACCAACCTTCACAACACCAGTCTCGATACGACCAGTAGCCACTGTACCACGACCCGTGATTGAGAACACGTCCTCAACAGGCATCAAGAAAGGCTTATCGATGTCGCGAACAGGCTCCTGAATCCAAGTGTCGCAAGCATCCATCAGTTCCATCACCTTAGCCTCCCACTCTGGAACGCCATTGAGGGCACCAAGTGCAGAACCACGAATGATAGGAGTCTCAGGCTCGAAGTCATACTGAGCGAGAAGATCCTGCATGTCCATCTCAACGAGTTCAAGCATTTCCTCATCGTCCACCATGTCGCACTTGTTCATGAACACAACAAGACGAGGCACGTTCACCTGACGAGCGAGAAGGATGTGCTCACGAGTCTGAGGCATAGGACCGTCAGTTGCAGCAACCACGATGATAGCACCGTCCATCTGAGCAGCACCAGTTACCATGTTCTTCACATAGTCGGCGTGTCCAGGGCAGTCCACGTGAGCATAGTGACGCTTTGCAGTCTCATACTCGATGTGAGCAGTGTTGATAGTGATACCACGCTCCTTCTCTTCTGGAGCATTGTCAATCTGGTCGAAAGACTTAGCTTCCTCAGAACCGAAGCCCTTCTCATGAAGAACCTTAGAAATCGCAGCAGTAAGAGTAGTCTTACCGTGGTCAACGTGACCGATTGTACCGATGTTTACGTGTGGTTTGGTACGCACGAACTGTTCTTTTGCCATAGCTAAAAACTTTTTCTTTAGAGTTATTAATTTTGTTTGTTTGATTCTCCCAGTTCGAAGAGAGCTGTTAACGAGACTTGAACTCGTGACCTCTTCCTTACCAAGGAAGTGCTCTACCACTGAGCTATAACAGCCTTTTCACACGCCCTATTTTCTATAATATATATATATGTGTATGGGGCAGTGCCTCTTTCTTCTTCGAGCCTCTTGTCGGAGTGGCTTGCGCCGAACCGCCAATTTTCTCTTTTCGAGCCTCTTGTCGGATTCGAACCAACGACCCCGAGATTACAAATCACGTGCTCTGGCCAACTGAGCTAAAGAGGCTTATAAAACCGTTCGCACAGAGCAATCCGTGCGAAACGGGTGCAAATTTAGGCATTATTTTTCAAACACCAAACTTTTTACAGACTTTTTTTAGATATTGGTCTGTTTTTCCTTATATTTGCCGACCTGTTTTTCAATTGCAGCCAGCGATTCCATGATTGCTTCTTCAAATGTGTCGCAAATCTTTTCGGCGAACAATTCCGTTTTTGGCAGCACGACAGTAATGCTTGCCTCCTTGTTTTTTGCCGTTTCAGGTTTCACGACCTTCAATGACACCTCTACCTTTCTTATATCGTTGCAATACTTGTCCAGTTTTCCAACTTTCTTTTGGATGAACTCTTGCAACTTCTCTGTTGCGTCGAATTTAATCGTTTTAATGTTAATGTCCATAGTCACTGGTTTTTAAAGTTGAACAATAAATTTATTTCATTTGCGCGGATGCGCATTTTTGTATTCATTCTTCAATTCTTCGAACGAAACATGGGTATAGATTTCCGTTGTCGCGACACTCTCATGCCCAAGCAACTTCTGTATGGATGTCAGGTCGGCTTTGTGATTCAACATCACCGTTGCGAACGAATGGCGGAGCACATGCGGGCTTCTTTTCTTTATCGTCGTGACCATCGAAAGATAGTCCCTCACGAGTTTTGTCACCTGCGATTCATTCATTGCCGCCCCCTTCTCGGTCACGAACAATGCCGGAAACTCTCTCAGCCCCAATGCCTCTTCACGAGCCATCTTGTATGCCTTGATTTCGTTTTCCAGTTCCTCGCCAAACGGAACAATGCGTTGCTTGTTACGCTTACCTGTCACTTTCACCTGCTTCGCCGTCAAATCCACACTTGCATCTGTCATGCCAAGCAGTTCTGCGCGTCTGACTCCCGTTTCATAGAACATCATCAGAATCAGCCGATTCCTGATGCCAACGAAAGTTCGGTCCTCTGCGGTCAGTTCAAGCAGCCTGTCCATTTCCGACTCCCTCACCACGTATGGCAAAGCACGTTTCTTCTTCGGAGCGACCACTTTTTCCATCGGATTGATGTTCACCCAGCCCACCCTACGCAGATATTTGTAGTAGGTGCGCAAGGCACTCAATTTCCGATTGACCGAGGAAGCAGTGAGTTTCTGTTCATCCAACAGATATATCACCCATTCTCTCACATCGTCAGCCTGGACGGCTGTCCACGAAGCGTCTGGGTTCTGCCCCTCGAGGAATTCCCGAAATAGCGACAAGTCTTTCGCATAAGACTCGATGGTTGCCGGAGAATCGTTGCGTTCCGACTTCAGATATTCCAGGAAAGAATCAGTCCACAATTCCATGTTTCATCGTTTTCTGCGACTAATTTATGACATTTTCGCCAAACGACAAAATTTTCGACTGAAAACTTTGTTAATCTTCCTTTTTTTCCCGTTTTTCTCGGGATTTGTGCCGTCAAAAAGACTTATTCTTCCTCCTGATGGAGTTTGTTCACGTAGATGGCGTGCTGCATCTTGATGCGCTTCACAACGGATGGTTTGTTGAACTGCTTGCGGCTACGCACTTCCTTGATGATGCCAGTCTTCTCGGCCTTTCTTTTGAACTTCTTGAGAGCCCTCTCAATGTTCTCACCTTCTTTTACAGGTACAATAATCATTACAATTCTTTTTAGAAAATATTGATAAATGAATGTTAAAAACCGCTGGGATTTTCCCAACGGTCGGCAAAATTACGGCAAATTTATTTAAACACAAAACTTTACAGCACTTTTTTCACAAAAACAGGCATTTAAACCCATTTCTTTGCCCTTTCTTGCAACTTTTTGGCACGTTCAAATCCCATATTCGCCGATTTTTCAATCAGTTCACGTGCAATCAGGTTGTGGTTGTCTGCCTCACCCAAAATGCGGTGATAGATGCCCAGCCAGTAAGTAGCCTCCGCATTGCCCTTGTCCGACTTCTCCTCCAACCTGTGATTGATGTAATTGATGTAATCGTCAATGTTGATGTGTGCATTGCCCGATTGGTCAGCAATCATCTCCATCAGCGCCATGCTCTCCTGCTCCGAGAACACTTCATTCTTGCCAACCATGAAGTTGCTCACATAATCCACCTGCTTCTTCGTCGCATACAAGCCAAACGTGCTGGTCAGCGAATGCATCAGAAAATGATTGATACCCAACACCGCCACCGTCAGCAGCATTCCCACCCAGAACCACGTGTCACTTTCGTAATAGCCGTACAGCATCAACGGCACCGTTCCCAACAGAAAGTAAGGCACTGGCGTACTGAAATACCGCTCGATGGCAATGATGTAATAGTTTCTCTTCATACACATTATTATATATATATTATATATATAGACACGTAAGAAGTCAAAATCGCCCCCTAAAACAATCTTCCCCACAAAAAACGCTGCAAAGTTATCATATTTTTTTCATTCTTCCCACAATTTCGCAATCTTTCCTCTATAAAACAAAAAATTATCGGAACAAATTATCGTTAATTATCGGCAATTTTCGTTTTTCCAAGTCGCCTTGGCGGCGAAGGAGCAAAAAATCTTCATGGGTAGCCTCTTGCGCTGCGGCGCAAGATAAACGATAATCACCAATAATTAACGATAATTTGTTCCGATAATTGATGTTTTTTATGGAGGTGGGCTTATAAATCAAGATTTTTTATGTAAATTTGCATCATAAAAACACATCATTTGCAATGAACATCGGTGATAAAGTAAGATTTCTGAACGACATTGGCGGAGGAAGAATCACAGCATTCCGCCCCGGTGGCATCGTGCTGGTCGAAGACGAAGACGGCTTCGACGTCCCCGTTCCCCAAGATGAAGTCGTCGTCATTGAGTCCTCCGCACCTAAAGTGGAAAAGAAGAAAGCCGCACCCAAAGTGGTGTATGGCGCCAAGCCCATCAAGGAGAAAGAGGCTGAGAAGAAGGAAGAAAGCCTCAACGGCAAGGAATACCTCCAATCCAAAACAGTTGCTCCTGCCGATGAGGAAGACGAAATCGACGAGATTCTCGAAGCCCGCGTGGTGCGGCTCGACATGACCATCCAGAAACTTGAAGCAACCATCCAGCAACTCGAGTCCCGCATAGCCCGTCTCGAAGCCGAAAACAATCTGAGGAAGAACGAAAAGATGATGGCGCGCCCCAAGAAACCAGCCAAGCCTGCCGCTCCTGCCGAAGACCTCGGGAAACTGGAAATACTATAACTTCACAACCATCAAACACCTAACCTTATGAAAAGAGAAGCATTCAAAATGTTCCTGAAGCCAGGACAGAAAGAAGAGTACAAACGTCGCCACGCCAACCTGTTCCCCGAACTCAAAGCCTTGCTTAGCGAGAGCGGCGTACGCAACTATAGCATCTACCTCGACGAAGACACCAACACCCTCTTCGCCTACCAGGAACTGGAAGGTGAAGGCGGCAGCCAAGACCTCGGCGGCACGGAGATTTGCCAGAAGTGGTGGGCATACATGGCAGACATCATGGAGACCAACCCCGACAACAGCCCAGTCTCGATTCCGCTGCCAGAGATGTTCCACATGGACTAAAGCATCTCCACACGTGAACCCCCATCCCCCTATCCCCCAACCTTAAAAACAGAGAGCGTTTTGGCAAAAGCAAAAACAAGACTATTCAAGCCGACCGACACATCCATCATTGGCATGATGGAGAATACACTCAGGCAAAATTGGAACCGTCCCTGCATCACCAACTACGGCACGGACGAGAGTTATACCTATGGCGACGCTGCAAAGATGATTGCCCGTCTCCACAGGCTTTTCCAGCAATTAGGCATCGAGCCAGGCAGCAAGATAGCCATCTGCGACAAGAACAATGCCCATTGGGCACTTTCCTTCTTTGCCGTCTTCAGTTATGGTGCAGTCGTCGTCCCCATCCTCTCAGAGTTCAACATGGAGCAGATTCAGAATATCTACGAACATTCCGAATCTTCGCTTATCATTTGTGGGGAAAAATATGCCAAGGGGCTCAAGGCACGCATCCTCAACATCGCCGACTTCACCATGTTCGACGAGCCTTACGCCATCAACATGAGCACCTTCACCGACCTCCAGCCCGACCAGGTGAGTTATTTCCGTGAGCGTCCCGACGACCTTGCCCTGCTCAGTTACACCAGCGGCTCCACAGGGCGAAGCAAGGGCGTGATGCTCCCCTACCGCTCCATCTGGTCAAACTGCCACTTCGCCGACGAAGTGCTTGACTTCATGCCAGGCGACAACACGCTGTCCATCCTGCCTTTGGCACACATGTACGGTTTTGCCTACGATTTCTTCTTCGCCTTCTGCATCGGCTGCCACATCCACTTCCTCACCAAGACACCCTCGCCCCATGTGGTCATCAAGGCATTTGGCGACATCCGCCCTGTAGTGGTCATCGTTGTGCCGCTCATCTTGGAGAAAATCGTACAGAAGCAAATCTTCCCCATCCTCCGCACACGCCACATCCGTGCCCTCACGGCTATTCCCATCCTGCGTGAAGTGGTTTATCGGCAGATACGCAACAAACTCTTTTCCGCCCTCGGAGGCAACTTCTACGAGTGCATCATTGGCGGCGCAGCATTCAACAAGGAAGTGGAAGATTTCCTGCATCAGATTCGTTTCCCCTACACCGTCGGCTACGGCATGACGGAGTGTGGACCCATCATTGGCTACGAAGACAAGCACCTCTTTGTCAAGGGGTCGTGTGGCAAAGTGGCACCACGCATGGAGGTGAAGATTGATTCAAAAGACCCGCAGAACCAGCCTGGCGAAATTCTTGCCAAGGGTGCCAATGTCATGCTCGGCTACTACAAGAACGAGGCAGAAACCCTCGAAGCCATCGACGAAGAAGGCTGGCTCCACACAGGCGACCTCGGCACCATCGACAGCCGTGGCAACATCTTCATCCGAGGCAGGAAGAAGACCATGCTGCTGGGTGCCAACGGACAGAACGTCTATCCCGAAGAGATTGAAGATGCCATCATGACCCACACCATCTTCGAAGAAAGCGTCGTGGTGCAGCGAGGCGAAAAACTCGTTGCCCTCGTCTATGTCAGCGACCCCGCTCTGGAACATCATGGACTCACCCGCGACACCCTCCTCCAGAAACTCGACACCTACAAACGCCAAATCAATTCCTACCTGCCCGCCTTTGCCAACATCTCAGCCATCGAGGTGCAGGACAAGGAATTTGAGAAGACACCGAAACGCAGCATCCGAAGATACCTTTATACATAACTGTTTCCCATGACCTATATCGACCAACTCATTCACTTTCTGGATCTTTCTCCCGTCAACTTCTTGGCTGTGAAAACCACGGCTGAACTGCTGGAGGCGAAAGGCTATCGCCGTCTTGACGCTTCGCTGCCCATCAAGGGCATCGAGGCAGGCACGAAGTGCTACTTCACAAAGAACGATTCCTCCATCTACGCTTTCCACATCGGCAGTCAATCGCTTGCCGAGGCAGGGTTCCACGTCATCTGTGCCCACTGCGATTCGCCCACGTTCCGCATCAAGCCGAACGCGGAAATCACTTGTGAGAAGGGCATTGTGAAACTCAACACCGAACTGTACGGCGGTGCCATCATGTCCACGTGGTTCGACCGTCCGTTGAGCCTTGCCGGTCGGGTGATTCTGCGTTCCGACAATGCCATGAGCCCCACGACACGCCTGCTCCACATCCGCCGTCCGCTCCTGCAAATCCCCAACCTTGCCATCCACTTCAACCGCGAGGTGAACGACGGCGTGAAACTGAGCAAGCAGAAAGACATGCAGCCCCTGCTCGGCATCGTTACCGACGAACTGGAGAAGGAAAACCTGCTCATGCGCCTCATCACCGATGAACTGCACGTGGAGCAGTCGCAAATCCTCGATTTCGACCTCTATCTCTACGACACCACCCCACCCTGCACCTTCGGTGCCCACAACGAGTTCCTGTCGGCAGGTCGGCTCGACGACCTCTCGATGGTGCATGCAGGACTCACGGCACTCCTCGAAAGCGAGGACACCCCACAGACAACCCGCATTCTTGCCATCTTCGACAACGAGGAGACAGGTTCGCAAACCAAACAAGGAGCCGGCAGCCCCTTCCTCGCCAGCCTCATCCAACGCATGGTGCTGGCACAAGGCGGTGATGCCGACAGTTTCTATCAGGCAGTGGAACGCGCCTTCATGGTCAGTGCCGACAATGCCCACGCATGGCATCCCAACTACTCCGACAAGTACGACCCCACCAACCATCCCGTGCTCGGCGGTGGTCCTGTCATCAAGTTCAACGCTGCCCAGAAGTATGCCAGCGACGCGGTTTCTGCCGCCGTGTTCCAGCAACTCTGCGAACAGGCAGGTGTGCCTTGCCAACGCTTTGTCAACCACAGCGACGTGGCAGGTGGCAGCACCCTGGGCAACATCCTCGCCTCTTCTCTCCCCATCCGAGGCGTGGATATGGGCAACCCCATCCTTGCCATGCACAGTGTGCGAGAGACGGGAGCCTGCATTGACCATGAGTACTGCATCAAGGCATTCAAGCAGTTCTACAAGTAGTCTCTCCAAAGAGACCAACAAAAAACGCCACGCAAGGCTTCACAGTCTCGCGTGGCGTTTTGTTGTATTTCCCATCATAAGCCCTCTCAAACGACTTGAGCACGTCGCCGATGAGTTCACTATTAGGAATGTAGGTGCAGTCCTGTTTCCAATTGAGAAGTTTCTCGCGAACCGCATCAAAAGTGGCTTGGTTCATCTCATGCACTTGCAGCCCTCGCAGATAACTTTCCATACGCTTGATGATTTTTGTCCTCTCTGGCACATAAGTCGTTCTTCTAAATTCGTTGTAATAGTCGTCTAAACGCTTCAGAACATCTTTGGCAACCGCCACTTTGTCAGCATTGTCCAGCGCCCTCCTGCAGTGTTCCAAGATGCCCTTGTGCATCTCAACGGTCGAATTGGCACCCATGTCCTTAATCACCGCATACGCCACCGCCTTCTCGTTCTCCGTCGCATCAGCGGCATGAGAAGAGAGATAGTCAAGCATGTTCATCAAGAGCGCCATGTTTTCAGGCGTGTCAGGCTTCTGATAGTCATAGGAATCGCGGTAGAAAGTCATGCGATCAATCAGGTTGTCATTCAAATAGGTGCCAGAACCAACAGCCTCCACGTCGGTGGCAGACACCGTGTTGGCTCTCACCAGATTATTCCGTCCCTCAATCTCGTAGAGTGTGCCGACACAGCCATACTGCACGTCCATTTTCCATTCCACCGCCACCACCACACGGTAGTTGACCCGCTTCGACTTGCAACGCAGCACCAGCACGTTATAGGCAGTGTTTGAGCCAATCACGACGGGGGCATCCGTGTTGTTGTAACGCACAGAGGTCTTCTTGTACTTCGCCTTTTCCTCCTCGGTAGCGTTCTCGTCCAGCCCCTTCATCTGCCCGTAGTAGGTCACGTTTTGGTCGCGGCTGTCCTTCTCAAACGCCTCCTGCAATGCCTTCATTTTGGAGGTCATGCCACTCCCCTTCCACACCTTAAACTCTGTCACGTTACACCGCCACGACTGGGCAGCACTCTCGCCTTCCTGTCCCTGTTCGTGGGTCGTGTTCGTGATGGTCACTCCTTTCGAGTTCTTAAACTTTTCGAATGCCTTCAGCACATTCTTCTGAGCCGACACGTTCAGGCTTAATGCCACCGCCACCAACAGCGTGGCAAACCGGATGTTTCTTGTTTTCATATTGTTTACATTTAATATTATCACTTCTCTGTCATCAATTCATGAATTTTATTTGTTGCTTCAGATTTCGATGTTATCCTTGTTAGCAGCGAGATATTCCTCATACTTCCTGTTCAACTTCTCCGTAGCAATTTCAAGTTCGATTTTCTCGTCCAAGATTGCCTGTCGGAGTTGCCACATCTGGAATCCTCTCTCCACCTTTGCCTGTTCCTCCTCGCTCACCTGCGGCAGAGTCTCCGCAAGAGGCATCTCCTCTTTCTGTGTCGGTTTCACCTCTTCCACGACTGATACCATTTGTTTGCGGAGTCTCCGTTTCGCATGCTTCACAGGAGGCGTGTATGCCACTTGCTCCATCACTGGCGATGTCGGGGGCAGCGCGGCAGGTGCTTTCTTTTCTTCTGGCAACTTGGGCTTCGCCACTTGCGTGGGCTGTTGTGCCATCTGGGGTGCCATCTCCTGTTCAGGAACGAGAGAACCCGACTTGCCCAACAAAAACCACAGCGTCAAACAGGCTGCCACTGCAATGCCCCATCCTATGTAGCGACGCACTTGTGTACGTGTCCTTGTTGCCATCGTCTGGTCGTAGAGGGCTTCACCCAACGTCAAGTCACCCAACATCTCACCGATGACTTGCCACTCCGCAGGAGCATCGGGACGGTTGACCTCCAATGCCAGACGACGCTCCTCCGCTGGAGAGGTCTTTCCCTCCAGATATTTGTCGATAAGCCTGTTCACATCTTTCGCTGTCATAGTTCCTTTCTCCTTTTCATTTCGTTCAACAATTTTCGTCTCGCCATCGCCACCATGCTCTGCACCGAAGCCTTCGGAATGCCTGTCTGCTCTGCAATTTCCTCCGTCGAGAGCCCTTCCATTTGCCGCATCTCGAAGAGTTGCCGTTCTCGGGGTTGCAACTGCTGGAGGGCTTCGTCCAATGCTGTGACGCTTTCCCGTTGTTCCACCTCCTCATGAGGCGATGGGTGCAACAGAGCGTCCGCTTGCAGATGTTCACCTCCCCTCACCAGCGTCAGGTGTTGCCGTCGCTTCAGGTTCACACAGCAGTTCTTCGCCACCCTCACAGCCAGCGCCTCCACGTTCCGACTCTCGTCCAACTGCTCGCAATACTGCCACAGTTGCACCAGCGTCTCCTGTGCCACGTCCTCTGCATCGTCCGCCGAGCCGAAGTAATCCCGTCCGATGCGGAAAATCAGAGGACGCAACCGCGCTGCCGTCTGTTCAAAAGTAGTTCTGTCCATGCTGTTTTCGTGAGGCTTTCTACCCTATATACGCAGAACACCAAGAAAACTTAAGTTGAAAAACGTTCTTTTTCACATTTTTCACGTTTTTTCCTTCAATCGCTTCAAAATAACGAGAAACGTGGGCACTAAGAAGCAGTCTGCCGCGAACCATGCAGCAGGGTCGCCAATGCAGACTCCGAGGAAACCGAGGACAGGCACCAGAAAGAGGCTGACCAAGGCACGAGCCACCAACTCGCTCACGCCCGACCACATGCTGAGTTTGGTCTTGCCCACACCCTGCAACGAATAGCGGAACACACACAAGGTGCCCAAGAACACATAGCAACAGCAGGAAAGGCGAAGGAACTGCTCGCTGTAGTCAAGGATGCGCGTTTCGTCCTTATATATAAATAATGTGGAAATGTCACGTGCAAAGAACCAAAGGATGAGGAATGTGAAGATGCTATAGACCAGCATCATCAGCAAGCCGTCCTTCAATCCCGTGCGAATACGGTCGTACTTCTTTGCCCCAAGGTTCTGACCACAATAGGTGGCGAGTGCTACACCGAGGTTCTCGTAGGCACAGATGAAGAACATCTTGATGCGCATGGCAGCCGTGAAGGCAGTGGCACATTCAGTACCCAGCGCATTGTTGGCACTCTGCAACATGATGGAGCCAATGGCAGTGATGGAGAACTGCAAGCCCATCGGCACACCCATGCAGAGCACCACCCACGCATCGAGCCATGATACCTTTTCTTTAGATGCCCCATCCTCTTTTCTAAGAATCGGGAACGCCCGCTTCATATACACCATGCACAGCAACAGACTCACCAACTGCGCAATCGCCGTAGCCAAGGCTGCACCACCCACACCCATGCCGAACACAAGGATGAACAGGAAGTCGAGCACAATGTTCAGCACTGCCGCCAACAAGAGGAAGTAGAAAGGTGTCTTGCTGTCGCCCAAGGCACGGATGATGCTTGCCAACAGATTGTAAACCAAGTTACAGGGGATAGTGATGAAGGTGATGAGCAGATAGGTGTAGGCATCCTCGAAGATTTCCTCGGGAGTCTGCATCCATCGCAAGATGTGGGCACAGAGCAACGAACATACAAACGCCAACACGAACGAGAAGAACGCACCCCACATGTAACTCACCTTCACGTAGCGCCTCACCTGAATATAGTCCTGCGCACCGAATGCCTGTGCAATCGGAATGCCGAAACCACCCGTCAATCCATTGCAAAAGCCCAAGATGAGGAACAGCACACTACTGCTCGCACCCACCCCTGCCAGTGCATTCATGCCCAAGGTCTGTCCCACAATCGCCGCATCAATCAGGCTGTATGCCTGTTGCAGCAGATTGCCCAGCAACAGCGGCATTGCAAAATTCAGAATCAATGGGAACGGTCTTCCCACCGTCATGTCCTTCGTCATCTCTTTCTTGTGTTTTTTTACGCTTCGCGCCTTTAGAAAAACAAAAGAAAATAAAAAAATATAAGAAAAAATAGTTTATCTCGTTTTCTTTTATTTTCTTTTGTTTTTCTTATTTTTCTAAAGGCGCGAAGCGTTATCTTTTCCCCTTAAAAAAATCTTTCATCAGTTGGGCACACTCCTCTTCCAACACTCCACTCACCACCACCGTCTTGGGGTGCAATGCCTGTGGCGCAAACCGCTGAAATCCACGCTTTTCGTCACTGGCTCCATACACCAGCCTCCCCATCTGGCTCCAGCCAATCGCCCCTGCACACATCACACATGGCTCCACCGTCACATACAACGCACACTTATCCAGATACTTCCCGCCCAGATACTCAGCCGCTGCCGTAATCGCCTGCATCTCCGCATGCGCCGTCACATCGTGCAGCGTTTCCGTCAGATTATGTCCTCTGCCGATGACCCTGCCATCAGCCACCACCACCGCTCCAATCGGAATCTCGTCCAGAGCCAGTGCTGCCCTCGCCTCGTCCAAAGCGAGCCTCATATATCGTTCATCTGTTGTCATCGTTTCCTATTTTGACGGCAAAGTTACGGTTTTTTCAAAAAAAGTTCGTAATTTTACTTGACTTTTCGGAAGTTATGCGTTGATAGAGTAGATGGCACCACAAGAATTTGAACATATTGCCCGAATGTTGCGACCCCAGATGATGCGGTTGGCAAAAGACTTCTTCCACAACGAGGAGGAGGCTGAGGACGTGGTGCAGGAGGTGTTGATGCGGCTGTGGATGAGGGAAAGAGCAAAAGGAGGAAGCAGCAAGGAAGACCTCGCGGCATTGGCAATCAAGGCGACCAAAAACCTGTGTGTCAGCACATGGCGAAAGCAAAAGTTGCGGCAAGCCGAACCTCTTGACAACAGCCTCATCCACATCAGAAGCGACGAGAGAGCCGACAAAACCCTGCTGACGGCAGAACAGGCAGCCACAATCGACACCGCCATCCGCCATCTGCCACGCTCGGAACAAAGACTCATCCTGCTGAAACAGACAGCCGACCTCTCATCAGACGAAATAGCCGCCCTCACGGGCATTCCCATCCGCTCCGTCCGCACCATGATTGCATCGGCAAGACGTAACCTCTTAAAACTCCTGAAACAATGAAGCAGACACTGATTGACAAATACCTGAACGGCGAGACCTCCTTGCAAGAAGAGCACACGCTGCAACACTTGCTGCAAGCCATTCCGCCTGACAACAGAACAGACACCGAAGATGCCCTTCTGCTGATGCTGACCGCCATGCCCACGATGGATGACGAAGACCCTTTCGCCACCGACCACACTGAAGAATATGACCGCATCGTCCGTCAGCGGAAACACCGCACCCTGTGGAGATACTCAGGCATTGCAGCCGCCATCGCCCTTATCGTCGCGCTCGGCTTCATGCTCCACACGCAGACGGACGACAGCAATATCGCCGTGGCATACATCAACGGCACGAAAGTGAGCGACCAGCAGCAGGTGATGGCAATGATGGAGAGCACCATGAACGACATGTTTGCCCACAGCAACACCGAAGAAGAACTCTATGAAATCTTTAATCCAGAATAGAAGATATGAAACGACTGATTCTACTGATTCTCTGCACCGTCTCCATGACAAGCATCCAAGCCCAAAGGGGGCTGAACATCAACGCCCTTTTCGAGGGGAAAGTGATTGACAAGAGCCGTCTCACCGAAACCCTCGTCAGGGGCGAGCAACTGGAGGCGTATCACCTCACCGCCTTCCATAGCATCAAGTTCACCGCCTCCGAGAAGGAACGTGACTTGGCGGAAAAGGCTTTCTATGCCGACATGACGCAGAATGACATCAAGAAAGACAAGGGAACGTTGAACAGCGAGATGGAAAACCAAGGTGGTCACCTCTACTATGCCATCATCGAAGTGAAGCCCGACACCCCCTTCGACCGCCGCTACATCTGCTACCAATGCAGTGAGGGTACGCACGGCACCTATAACATCACGCTTGTCTGTCTGGAAGGCAAAGTGTCACTACAAGACCTAAGGAGAATGTTCAAGAAAAAAATATAATCCTTAATTCCGCAACACTATAATTTAACTTTATTTATAAGTTCCTGAGCAACAAAAAGTTGCCCAGGATTTTGCCATGTCAGAATTTTCACTTATCTTAGTGTTGCAAAAAGAAAACAAGCAAAACTCTAATAT
>JAFUYM010000057.1 GCA_017470525.1 Bacteroidaceae bacterium | reverse complement strand
GGCGAGGACTCCCATCAGCCCTGCCGGGAACAAGTCCCGGAAAGCGCGCTTCCAGCACCTCTCTTTCGGACTGCTCCACTCCGACGCATCGGACTGCTCCAGTGCGGCACGGCGGACTGGAGCAGTCCGATTTTGGGGGTGGTGTTCATGATTGTCGGCGTTCGCCGACAATCATGAACACTTCATCTTTCAGTTCGTCGGGAAGTGCGACGGCACGGAGTTGGAGGGAACGAACCCAACCTGCCACTTCTTCCTCCTTCATGGTGTAGAGAATTTCGCGGAATTCCTCGATTTCATCGGGGAGATAGTCGCTACTTTCCACACCACGGAAACGGTCGAGTTCTTCGTCGTTGTAGTATTCGATTTGCTTGCTGACTGCTGCCAAAAGGCTTTCTTTTTCACAAGTTTCATGCTGACCGCAACACTCCATGTCCTCCACTTGCTTGATGGAGGGCAGTTCGGTGATTTCGCCTTTTGCCAACTGTTGTTTCAGTTTCTTTTCGCGAAAGAATCCTGCAATAAGGGCGGTGATGCCCAATACTATCAGTGCTATAATCAGAAAAAACATGGGGAATTGATCATTAATACAAGTTTCGTATCTTTATTTAAACACGAATTACACGATTTTTACGAATCCATGCAGCGAGGATTTGATTGCTCGAAGCCGCAAGCGACGACGAATGACACGAACCTTTAACTCGGCGTAGCCAATGGCTAACACGATGTGAGGTGCAAACCGATGGTTTTCAGGTCTTCCCAATAGCGAGGATAGGATTTCGACACCACCTGCGGGTTGTTGATGCGGATGCTACCGTCCTTGAGGGCAACAGGGGCAAAAGCCATTGCCATGCGATGGTCTTCATAAGTGTCAATGGCGATTTCATCGGAGGAAATGGCTTCTTTTTTCTGCCGACGTCCATCCCACAGGAGTTCGCTGTCGTTGCGGTCTTCAATGCTGAAACCCAATTTTGCCAGTTCCTTTTTCAAGGCTTCAATGCGGTCGGTCTCCTTGATTTTGAGACTTTGCAAACCTGTGAAATGGAAAGGGACTCCCAACATGCAGCAAGTGACCACAAAAGTCTGAGCCAAGTCGGGCATTTCCAAAAAATCATAATCCAGACGCGACACGCATTGCCCATTTTTCCTCAGCACGACCTTGTCGCCCTGATGTTCAGTGCTGACACCCAGCCGAGCAAAGACCTCTGCTCCGTGGCTGTCGCCTTGCAAACTTTGAGCAAAAAGCCCTGGCAGCACCACCTCGGCATTAGCATTCGAAGCCAGTGCCACCATCTCATACCAATAACTGGCGGCACTCCAGTCACTTTCCACCCGGTAGGGACGCGGCTGATAGCGAACGGGCTTCACCACGATGCTGCGTTCGTCCTCCCAACAAGCCTCGGCTCCGTAGTCACGCATGATGGAAAGAGTCATGTCAATATAGGGACGGCTGACAATCCCATCCTCCAAGAGCAACTTCAGTCCCTTTTTCAAGTTCGGCGCTATCATCAGCAGTGCCGATATATACTGAGAACTGACACTGCCCGACAAGTGCAGTTCTCCTCCTTCCAAAGAAGGATTGCCCGTCATGCGCAAGGGAGGAAAACCTTCTTTTTCCACATAATCCACCTGTGCGCCCAACGTGCGCAAGGCATCCACCAAGATGCCGATGGGTCGGTTCTTCATCCGTTCACTGCCCGTGATGACGTGTGTGCCTTCGGTGACAGCCAACAATGCGGTGGAGAAGCGCATTGCCGTGCCAGCCGCGCCAATGTCAATCGTGTCGGGATGTGTGCTCAGCCAGTTCATCATCACCCGCGTATCGTCGCAATCACTCACATTTTCAACCCGCTTGTCGCTGCCCGACAAGGCGTTGATGACCAACGCCCGATTGCTGATGCTTTTGGAGGATGGAAGTGTGATGTACCCCGCAATTTTGTGGGGTGCAGTTACTTTTATCTGCATAAACTCAGTATTTTGGTGCAAAGATAGAGATTTTAAGTGAAAAGTGAAGAGTGAAAAGTGAAAAATTTGCTGCCGCAGCAGTAAGCCAACAGAATGACTAACAAGTGCGTCAGCAAATTTTTCACTTTTCACTCTTCACTTTTCACTTAAAATTCCTACCTTTGCCAACAAATCAACCTCATCTGAAGATGACCCACTCGAAAACTTACCTATCATGTCTCGTATCGCTTTGCTTGCTGCTCTTCTTTTCTTGCGAGAAACTGGATGTTCCCACCCCGGAGGAGGAGACCCCGCCTACGAAGAATGACAGCATCGAAACACCGATTCCTGCGCCTGAGGATGTTGACTCGCTGACTGAGCAGGAAACCCTCATTGCCTATGTCGAATATTACGGTTCCAGCGAGGATGTCCCCTACTCTGTCAAGGATGTGCTGTATGTCGTTCCCCAATACCTCGAGTTATATGGTGCTACAGGTTTCCCTGGGCGCCATGTGGGCGGATATATTGTCGGGCATATCCCCAAGAATGGACGCAACATTTCCCAAACCATCTTTTCGGCGGGAGATGTGGAAACAAACCTTGTCATAGCCGATTCTCCCGATGAAATCGACTATAGCAACTGCATTGCCATCCAATTATCCACAGGTTCGAAAGGTCAAAAAGAGGTTCGTGAAGGACTGAATCTTTCCGCTCACCCTGAGAACCTTGGCAAGTTCGTCATCTTCTACGGACAAGTCATCAAATACATGGGTGTGTTTGGCTTGAAGAATGTGAGCGATGCCATTATTTATACGGAAGAATAAAAAAGGGAATGAGCCGAGATGACTCATTCCCTTTTATACATCGATTGAAAGAATTATTGCAGATTTTCTGTCACTAATGCCTGAACCGCTTCTATGCCAGAAGGATTTCCGATGACTTTTCCTTCAGGATTGACAAGCAGGTAGTAAGGCACTCCTATGAGTTGGTATTTCTCGAAGAAATTCTTGTAACCATCGGGGGTGAGGCAGTATTGTGCCCAAGGCATCCCGTCTTTCTGCATCGCGTCGCGCCATGCGGTGTCATCTTCGTCACAAGAAACAGAAATCACCTCAAATTGTTCACGGCTGTATGTGCCATACAATTCCTTGATGGTGGGGGTCGAAGCCCTGCAAATGCCGCACCACGATGCCCAGAAATCGATGAGCAGGAGTTTCCCCTGATGCGCCTTGACCACATCTTCCAGTTGGCAATTTGCACCATCGGGAGTGACGAGGTCAAGGTCAACAATGGCACTGCCCACAGCGGTCTGTTCTGCACGTTTGGCACGTTCGACAAAACGGTTGTAACGCGCGGTGTCAGCAGGACAGCCCGTAATGGTCTGTTGCAATTGATGTATCTGCTCAAGGGTCAGGTTGTAGCCATTGGTGAGTTGTCGATTGGCTGCATAGACGGACACGACTGAGGTCGGATGTTCGGAGATGAACTGGAAATCGATGTCAAAGGTCGGATTGGAGTAGGAACTGAGAGAAATCAGTCTGACGTACTCACAATAGTCATCATGGGACTTGCTGCCCACAATGTGGAAGTCCTTCGTTTCGGGTGCATCGGGCACAAGGTCATAGGATGGCACCTGAATTTCCATGTCTGCGTTTTCGACAAAGACAGGCGTGTAAGTCCATTTCACGCCAGCGTAGTTGTTTATCTCCACTTCCTCGCCTAACAGAGCCAAGTTGTTGGTAGTGAGTGTGCAAAGCATCGGGTGGTCAACGTGCCCCTCAAGATAAAACTCCCCATCTCTCTGCACGACGGCTGTAGCGATTTCCTCGCTGGACATATCTTCACCAGTAAGCAACCCTATCTCCACCCCCGCAGGAAGCCCCTCGACGGTGCCATGAATGCAGAAGGTCTGCCGTTCAGCCTCCTTGCAACTGGACAAGAAGGCTAAACAGCAGACCGCCAAAAATAATACAGAATATATCTTTTTCATTCTTTCAAAAGGTTACTTCACCAAAACGACTTTGCCATTGATGATGTTCAACCCCCTCACAGGAGCAGTCAATTGCTTGCCATCGATGGTGTAAATGCCCATCAACTTCGGTGCAGCCTTGCTTTCAGCGACAGCCTCAATGCTTGCAGGGTCTTCGGTGCCCAAATAAATCTTTTCGGGCAATGGGTACTGAGTGGCATCGAGTGCCAAGTAGCACTCATTCTGAGGAACGGTTCCAGAAGTTGCCTTCACGAAGTCGGTACCATCAAAAACATAGTAAGTCATGGCATTCTCTTCGGCATCCTGTGCAGGAAGGTCGGCAATGTTGACAGCCCCCTCGCTGGTTGCCACCAGGAAGTTACCTGCCCAAGGAGCAGCATACTCGTCGTAGGTCAGTACGAGATAGTGCTTGCCTTCACCATAGAGAATCACACCATCACCGCCATTGTAGTTATAACTGAAAGTTGATACTTCGTAAGAATTATCGAATGAAGGAATCTCCCCTTCATACTTGTGGAAGTCGCGAGAAACAGTGACATAAGTGTCTGTCTCTGAGTCATATTCCGTCTCTTCAGTCCAGTAACCCCAGTTGTTCTCGGTCTCGTCGAAGGTGATGTAATTACTGTCACTATCATAGAAAGCCTTTTCAACTGCCGTAACGTGATAACCGGTCAGGTCACCGATATTGGCAGAATACTTGTTGGAGAAGGGGATATACTTGCCTTCACCAAAGTCGAGCACGAGGATGGAATCACCCGAGAAGTAGGCAGTATAAGTCTCCACGTCTGAAACAGTGAAACTGTATGGGTTCTCCGTGATTTTGTTACCTTTGGAATCAAGCCAATACTCAAACTTGGTCTTCTCGTCATAAGGGGTAGCAGTGATAGTGATGTTGTCACCCTTGTCGTTGGCTACCTTGCTGATGTCGATTGAAGCAACACTTTCCAGCCCCTCTACAGCCTGCACCTTCACTTTCGAAAAGACACCATAGAAAGTGTTATCTGGTTCAAAGCCATAGCCTTCGACGGTATCATCCTCGGTAGATTGGATAGCAGTAACAGACAAGGTTGTTTCTGCTTTCGCATCCACCAACTCTGCCATCGTAGTTTCGTCGGTTGCAGAAGTGAACCATCCTGCAAACTGGTAGCCCTCTGCTGGTTGTGCCCAAACATAAAGAGAGCCATAGGATGAGCCATATTCATAGTTCTTCACTTCAACAGAAGCAGTATAGTCAGCATCTGATTCGGGTACAGTGGTGCCATCGGAGGCATAAATAACACCTTTACCTGTAGGTGCAGACTCCACCTTGTTGTAGAACCAATAATAATAACTGTCGGTCTCGGCGAAAGCGGAGATGCTCAAGACCGCAAACAACGATAAAAGGTAGATTTTTTTCATTTACTTTTTGTTTTGAATGTTAATATGTTAGTTAATAATCTCTTTCTCTTGATCAAATAGAGTGTACGGATAAAGAAACCGACCACAAACAGCAGTTGCGAAAGGCTATAAATATCACCCATGTGGCAAAGCATATAAATGATGCCAACTGGTGCCGTAAGGGGGAAGAGGGCGATAGTGAGCCAATTGAAGCCAATGCCTGCCGAATGGGCGAAAAAAGACAAGGCAAGAAAAAACAGCCACAACACGACTTGCAAGGGGAAAACCACATAGTCTATCTGTCGGAATGGCATACAACAAATGAGCAGAAACAGCACCGAAGCCATCAGAGGAGTGAACCATGTTGCATCCCAAGCAGAGGAGGTTTCTGGCTTTCTATCCTTTACAAACCCTTCTTTCTCGACCAAAAGACCTGCTGCTTGCAACAAAGCCGCCCCATCTTCGGGCATGGCAACAATCTGCCGGGGAGAAACAGGCTCGTCAAGTGGACCCGCATAGCAGGAATGAAGAAAAAAACCGAGCCAAGAGGAGTGACCAAGCGTTTTCTCCACCGCCTGACGCCGTGTCTGGAAAGGTACAACCGCACGAATCAAACTGTCCGTCCTGTTTCCCATACGCGCATCCAATATCTCAAAAAGATTCTCAAAACACACCTGCGTACAACCATTATTCACATAGTTGACCTCCCAACAGAGTCCACGAGCCACCTGATTATCAAGCGCTTTCCATAAGTTTCGAGCCTCGTCAATGGTCAATCCAAGACGGTATGCAACAACATCGCGCCCTTGCTTCATATAATCATCATAGAACATGGAAGTCTCTTCTGGTACAAGCCCCATGCGTAATCGACCAAACAAAACGTCAAAGAGTTCGTCCTTAAACTCTGGTGTCTTGATGGTAAAGCAATAGTCTAAACCTGCCGATGGACACGCCATCCGTATAGCGGCATGCCCTAAAGCGGAAGATACGGTCTCGCCTGGTGAAATAAGCATGTAATAGGCATACACATCAGTGGGAAACGAGGATTCCACGCTGTCACTCTCCGATTCCTGAGCCCGTACCGTGATGGACAAACATAACAAAAGTATCGTCAGAAGGCGAAACATATCTATATCTATCTAAGGGGTGATTATCGTACAAATCTCACACTAAGGAAATGAGCCGTCGGTTCCATGCTCAGACGTTCCATCTGCTGACGATTGTAGAACTTCTTACGGGCAAAGTAATATTGTCCTTCCTTGGATTCATCGTCAGTGGCTGTCCAGAAATACGCCCATGACCCCATGAATCGGCTGCCATTGTCAGCAGCAGTGCCCGCATTCTTCGTGAAATAACCTGCATAGAGAAGTCCAAAGGAATCACTCAGATAACCGTATGACTGTTCGAGTGCCGTCCAGTCACCATCGGTCGGGAGCCGCCATCCTTCTGGAACCGCCAGCAAAGCACCGTCATACGTATAGAGCATACCATATTTTTCACGATAAGCAGTGGAATAAACGCCTGCTTGGAAGTTGTCAACATCCTGATAGACACAACACAAGTCCCGATTGCCAAGATCGTAAGACAAATTCTCCACTGACCAATCCAGTCCGCCCAGATGAACGTAATGATATTCTTTCCCATCACGCGCATCGACAAACGTTCCTTGGGCTGTCGGTTGCTCTGGCGTGATATTGTCATCATCCGAACACCCCACCATCAACAAAGTCAAAAGCAAGGACACAGCCCACAGTTTACCCTCTATCTGATTCTTCTTATTCCACATAACCCAATGATTTTAAAGTTCTACGCATGATTTCACACTTGGTCAACACAAGCGGGTAGTCAGCATACCGCTGCTGCAACTTCTCCACCGAATTGGCTACCACCAGACGAGCAAAAGCCTTGATGTCCAAATCTTGGCTGGGATAAAGTCCATTCACTTCGTCATTCATGTAGTTCTTGCCACGGCAAATAAAGCCAGCCTCATTCAGAAGCGCCATGTTCTCCGCATCGGTTTTAGGAGCAGTGAAATTGCTATCGTACTGAGACTGACAGACCCGATAGAACTCCTCAAACGCCTCAGCATTGTCACTCACCAATTTGGAAATGAGGGTGTTCATGATTTGAGCCGTGTATTGTTCCTTCTGAGCATCTGAGAGTTTCGGCAACATATTGCAGGCGACGACAACGGCTCGCTGTCCTGTGGCTGCATAGGGAGAGGTTTGTATGCCATTATAATTGCGATGAATCTGGTCAACAAGCAACCAAGACCAAGGCATCATCTTGCCCTTCAAATGAGTCAACAGGTAGTCTTTGATGTACTTGACGGCATTTTGTTTCTGCTCCCAATCCGTCATCAGCGTGTATTGGTACTTCTCGTTAGAAGTCGTGCTCATACCTACGGTATAGTTCAAGTCCATCAACTCAGTGAAATAATGGACATCACCATTCACATCTTTTCCCAATGCCTGATGCTGCAATGTGTCATTGAAAAGCAGGAACGAGCCGTATTCGTTGTAGAACTGACGACGCATCTGCGCTTCCTCACTTTGGTCATCAGCCGCAGGCAGGAAAGGCGTTGTCACATCTTTCAAATCGGGGGTTACGTCATCTTCTGAACATGAAAGAGCGAGGATGGAAGCAACCATCATCCATGTATAAATCAGTTTTTTCATTGTACTACGGTATAATTGCGCCAAGGACGCACATTGTTTGGCATTCCTGTGTTAAAGTTGAGCACCTCTTGAGGGATGGGAAGAGTGTAGGCATCATCGTTGGCTTCAAGCACAAAGCGATGACGCTCAATGATTGCCGTGCTGATGTGTGATGCATAGTTCGTCCACTCATGGGTGATGGGATGGCTCTCAGGCTGAACACTACATACCAGATAGCGACGCAGATCGAACCAGCGATGACCTTCGAGTGCCAATTCGCGACGACGTTCGGCACGAATGGCACTAATCAATTCATTGCCCGATGAAGCAACTGCACTATTGACTGAAACAGAAAAACGATTTTTCCTCAAGGTGTTCAGTGTATTTCTTGCGACATCTTCTTTCCCTAAATAGGCTTCAGCCTCGGCATAATTCAGATATGCCTCTGCAGATCGCATGAGGAACTGCCCAGACACTTCTTCCTGCTTACGTTTTTCGGAGTATGCCTGTGTATAGTAACCGCCAGAGGTAACATCAAAAGAGAAGTAGTTATCATTCACTTGGGTGCGCACTGGACCCACAAACAGCCCTTTCTTCCAATACCATTGGGATTTGCGCAAATCGTTGCTGGTATAAGCATCGTAAAGTTCGTTGCTGACAGAATAGGACTGACAGAGGTAGTTGAAGATATTGTGTACATCATTGCCACCCATAGAGAAGATATTTTCGACATTGTCTTTCACCAGGAACTTGCCACTGGACGTGTTGAGATTGAGAAGGGCAGGATGCTCTTTCATCACTTTCTCTGCATAGGCTGCGGCTTTTTCCCATTGCTGCATGTAAAGATACACGCGACTCTGAAGCAGATGGCAAGCCGTTGAGTCAGCACGATAGATACTCACTTTGGCTGTCTTATACTGTCGCAACTCCTGTTCTGCAATATCTAAATCGGACAACACCTGCTGATAGACTTCTGCAACGGTTTGTCGGGTAAACTTCTTGTCTTCAACAATATCACTGGTCTTGAGCGGCACACAAAGGTCGGTCTCTGCCGTTGTCGAATCGTATGGTTTCCCATAAAGATTGGCTAACCAGAAATAATAGTAGGCACGAAGGAAATGTGCCTCACCTTTCACCTTGTGAACCCCTTGCTGTTCAGCCTCATTGACACATGGAACATCATTGATAGAAGAAATAATGTTGTTTGCCACATTAATACAATAGTAAATTTTCGTCCATGTGGCATTTTCGGCATAATAGTCGGTGTAAGACTCGTTCTGTCCCACTCGTTGCTGCCAGGTGAAATAGCCAAAGGAATTGGCACGATTGTCACCTTCGGCATACGTAGCGGTATAGCCAGTCTGCGACTCCTGCACTTCGTCACCCAACAGATGAATCCATGACCCCACATTGGAGGTGTAACTCAAATAGTCGGACGCTTCGACGGGCAGATAGCAATCGCCTATCAGGAGTTCGTCAAGGTCTTTCCATGTGCGCACATAATCCGTGTCTTGTGAGTATTCTTCAAGAAAGTCTCCACAAGAGACCATCAGCAGGCTGAATGCCCCTGACAGCATATATATAAATATGTATCGTATCTTTTTCATCATCAGAATTCCACATTAAGTCCAAGAGTATAGGTTGGTGTGTCACTAAGTTGGATTTCAGAGAATCCTCCTTGTGTAGGGGTCTGACCACGCAAACGGCTGTTGCAGAAGGTATGCAAATTAGTGGCTGAAGCCGTGAAAGCCAAACGTCCCAGGTGCCACTTCTGAATCAGTTTCTTGTTGAATTCATAAGTGAGTGAAATGTTCTGCAACTTCACATAGTCTGCACTGACCACACGAGCCGTGGAGTAGTCGTACATCGTCCAAGCATTCCCACTGAAGCGAGGTCCTGTGTAGAGGTCGCTGCTGCTCCAATGATTAGCATACTGCCAATAACTATTGTTACCACTGCCCATGATGGAAGGAATGTCTGTATATGCCTCATCACCAGGTCTCTGCCATCGATTCATCAAATCACGACTCACATTAGCCTCACTGGAATAACCTCCCGTGAAGCCATCAAAGAGACGGAAAAGACGGGTCTTAGCACCAAAAGCATAAGTGAACGTAATGCCCAAACGCCATTGCTTATAGGTGAATGTGTTGGTAAGGCTTCCTGTCAGGTCTGGCTCACGCTTTCCGCTGGGAACCAGTACTTTCGTGTATGCCTCATAATTATCCAAATTCTTCAACTCGCTCTGACGGTCTTCCCAATCTTCCAGTATCGGACCACCATCCTCGCTGCTCAAGCCCAAAAACTGATAACTGTAGAAGGTACCTACAGGCTGTCCTTCCACCACAGCCGTACCATTCAAAAAGTCTTCCAAATCGTAAGTTTCGCCACCAGGAGTTGTCGTCACTTTATTCTTGATTTTGGAGAGGTTTCCTGAAAGAATCCAATAGAAATGTCCCACTTTCACAGGAGTGGCAGACAGGGTGATATTGTAGCCTTTGTTGATGACGGTACCAGAGTTGACGATATAAGATGTATAACCATTCACATCGCTGATGGTCTTCGACATAAAGGCATCGGTTGTACGCTTATGGAAGAGTTCAAAACCCAACTGAAAGCGACCTGCGAAGAAACTGGTCTCGATACCCGCATTGGTGGAATGGGTCTTCTCCCACTTCAAGTCAGGATTGGCGAAATAGGCTGCCGTTGTCACCATTTCACCATAATAAGCATCCATCGTCCCTTTTTTAATCACCATGACAGGAGTCTGGTCATCCAGCATATTTCCCTGTTCGCCATAAGATGCCTTCAGCGTCAAGTAATCCACCCAATCAGCATTCATATTAGTGATACTCTTCATGTTAGCATTACCAGACACCGACCATATCGGCAACAATTTTTCGTTGCTACGGCTTCCGAACTTATTGGAGCCATCATAGCGGGTGTTGGCATTCAACGTGAATAAGTCCTTGAAAGTGTAGGACAATGTTGCATATGCCGAAAGCAAGTTTGTCTTCTGGTCGGTAATTGTTGGTACATTGCCGCTCAGCCAACTATAATAATTGGTATAAGTAGTGGGCACGTTGATGACAAAGGTCTCACCTCGATCTGGATAATACCCACGGTCTGTACGGTCATACCCCTTATAAAGAGTGGAAGAGGCTTCACCGCCTAACGAAAAGTTGATAAGATGTTGCTCTTCTTCGCCGAAGAATCGATTGATGTCCATCTGCAAACGAGCCGTATAGCCTTTTGTGCTGGTAGTGGATTTCTTATACTCACCGCCGTATGGCATCTCACTGCTGGTTCCAGGCACAACACCTACTTCGCTTCTGCGCAAAGCCGAACTATGAAAGGTGCTTTCCCCATACAAGGATTCGGAAGAACTGGCTGATGAATTCAAGGACAGGATGCCGTTGAAATGCAGCCAGCCCAAAGGTTGAAAATGCAAGTTGGCTGTGGCTATCATATTGTTCACCGACTGATTCTGCCCTGAATTATCCAGTTCATTCAAGATATTGTAATTCTGATAATCAGCAAAGCCACCAGCATTCTTCTTGTAATAATAATAGGAACCGTCCCGATTGTAGGCAGGGATAGCACGAGACGTGTTATAAGCATAATCAGTGGGATTGATTTCGCTGACATTATACTTGCGGTCATTGTGATAACCATTGATGTTCAGTTCCAAATCCAACTTCCTCAATAACTGAATATCCAATTTAGCCATTCCTGTATAACGGCGATTCGTCGTGTTTTTAATCACATCATCCTGATCTGTGTAACCCAACGACGCATAGAAACGAATCCGCTCACTACCACCTGACACTGCCACACTATGGTCTTGAGAGAAAGAGTTATGGCACAGAATATCAAACCAATCCGTGTTGAGACTTGCCATCTCATTCACAGCCTGATTAAATTCGTTGGGGGTATAGACACCAGCATACAGATTGTTGAGCGCATTCTCATAGCCAACCAACGGCATACCTGAAGGGTAAAGATAATGCTGGTCAACCAATGACTGAGAGAATTGGATACGCTCATTCGAATTCATCAAGTTGATTTTAGAATCCGTATAATAAGGACGACGTCTGCCCGTGAATGTGGCTGAATAAGACAAAATAGGCTTTCCTTCCCTACCACTCTTGGTTGTCACAACGATCACACCATTGGCAGCACGAGTTCCATACAATGCCGTTGCCGCCGCATCTTTCAACACATCAATACGCAAAATATCTTGAGGATTGATACCTGAAATGGCATTACCCACACGGTTCACGTAGTCAGGGTCATTCAACACGTCTGGACTCAATGCCACAGGGTCGGTCAAGATGATGCCATCCAACACCCACAAAGGTTCGCGGTTACCTATCAACGTAGATGTTCCACGAATACGAAGGCGTGGAGTCGCATTGATTTCACCGCTATTCGTCGTGAACACCATGTCAGGAATCTTACCTTCCAGCATCTGGTCAACACTCGCAAAACCAGGCAGATTCACCTCTTCCATCTTCAACGATGTGACCGCACTGGTCGAATAACGCTTATCAATCTTCTGATAACCCGTGACCACCACATCCTCTAAAGAATTGACATCCTCCAACAAAACCACATCCATCTTGTCTTTCTTGCCAATCATCAGCACTTCTTTCTTCATGCCCAGCATCAAGAACGTCACCGATTTCGCCTCAGCAGGCACATTCTTCAGCACGTACTTACCATCCTCATCGGTCGCAGCACCATATTCCACGAAATTTGTCGGAAACACTGCCACACCCTGCAAAGGTTCACCCGTTTCGTCCGTCACACGACCATACAACATGCGCTTGCCATCATCACCTATAGGTTTTGCCACACCATGAGCATGCGACAGTGGATAAACCGCCCACACCCCATCAGGTAATAAACACAACAAACACAAGATTAAAAGACCTTTGATGTCTCTCATTATACCTATTAACAATATTAGTTATAATTAAATTTGTGAAATTCAACTGCAAAGGTAGTAAAAAATCAGACGAACACCAAAGAAAAAAGAAAGTATTTGGATTTCATTCGCCACATCAGAAAAAGCATCCAAAAACAAGCCCCCTATAAGAAAAAGTATTGACACAAACCAAGCACCCCATTTGAAGATAACAATCATTTAAAAACAAAAAAGGAGTCCCGTGCATTTCTGCATGGAACTCCCCTCAAGAAGGCGGCGACCTACTCTCCCGCATTGCGGTGCAGTACCATCGGCGCGCCCGGGCTTAACTTCTCTGTTCGGGATGGGAAGAGGTGG
>JAFUYM010000056.1 GCA_017470525.1 Bacteroidaceae bacterium | reverse complement strand
GCAGCGGAGGGCTTCTGCCTTCTCGCGCATACGGTCGTTGTAGTCCTTCTCCCGTTGTGACTTCGGCTTGGCATAGATTTAGATGCCGAGCGATTCATGGCGCATGACCTTCATGGTGGACTCGTCCCGGTAGCCGGGGTAGTAGTCGAGATAGAAGGAAAGCTGTTCTCCGCCTTTGATTTTCCGTGTGCGGAGGGTCACGGTCTTGCAGATGTTACTCATACTTATATATTTTATTGTTAGTAATCATGGTGGAGCGTTTCTCCACGGGTGCAAAGGAACTCAATGATGTGGTGCTGACTCCGATTATTTCCAATAATCACTGAATAATCTGTCAGTATGGTAGAATTTAGTATCCAACAGTCATCATTCCCAAAGATTTCCGTTCCTCCATCACCCTCTCTACATCGGAACGAAGCAAGAGGTTAAGCCGTCCTACCTTTGTCTTCTCAATGTGCTTAACCTTGACAATGTGGCAGATGTTGGCTTTGGTCAGTCCATAGAGTTGCTGCACTTGCTCTACGGTATAATAATTCTCGTTTGATAAGAGATCTGTACGACGGAGTTCATCAAAATGACTCTGGGAATAGTAGGTGCATCCATACTCACGCTTGGTTGGAATCTTGTGACGATGGGCATAGGAACGGACTGCCGTAAGGTTGATACCATATCGGTCTGCCACTTCCTGTGGTGACAGCCAATCGACAATGGCATTAAGGTCTATGGTAGTGCCAAATACTGCATCAATGTGTTTCTTGCTGTAGTAGTTCCGTCCTGCAATACGGCACATGGGAATCTGGTGACGCTTGGCTGATGCATAAAGCCATGACTGTTTGACCTTGTATATCTGTTTCACTTCTTCGCCTGAGTAGTATTCGAGAACTTCATCGGTTGCACGTTCCTCCTTTGCCTTGTCCTTTGCAGGACTCTTCATTTTCTTGGAAACAGACTTCTTTGGCTTAGTACAAGGCAGAACACGGTTATAAGGATTGGCAGCAAACATCTTCTCTATGTCACTCTTGCGGACAAGAGCCATTCGGTTGCTTAACCGTGAGGCTGGCAACTTCCCTTGTTCTACGAGTTTATAGACATACTGACGGGTGCAGCCTAAAAGGATGGCTGCTTTGGAAAAGGTCAGGTACTCCTGCTGCTGGAGTTCCATCACTGGCTCAACAGCTCGAAGGAAATCTCTATTTCTCTTTTTCTTGGTTTCCTTCGCTTGCTCGGCACATTCCTCCGAACAATACTTCTGCATTCCGCTGTTTGTGGTGAAAACCTTGCCACAATAAGCGCATTTTCTGGTCTTTGGCATACTTGCGATATTTATCGGTTCAACATTTCTTTTGTTGTACCTCTCCGCAAGTAATCACAAGTAAACTCTCGACATCCTTTGTCAACTTTCGCCACGATGTTGCTTTTCTCAAAAGCGGGTCAGAAATCTGTCAACTCATGTAACCCTTAGTCATCCCTTGTCAACTATGTCCACGATATGGCAAAAATAAAGCCTCGTAAATTCCCTGCGGTAGAAATACGTTGCAAATTTAACGGGAATTTCCGAAGCAACCAAAAACAGCTTCTGAAGTGTTAAAATCTAAAAGCAGTTGATACACAATGGTTTATCTTTATGTGTTTTTCATTGTTTGTGGTTGTTTAGAGGGCTCTAAATACAATAATAGAAAGCATAACTGCCGATGCTCGCCACGCTGTTAGGGATAGTGATGGATGTCAAGCCGCTGCAATAAGAGAAAGCTCCCTCGCCGATGCTCGTCACGCTGTTAGGGATAGTGATGGATGTCAAGCGGCTGCAAGAATGGAAAGCTTCCTCGCCGATGCTCGTCACGCTGTTAGGGATAGTGATGGATGTCAAGCGGCTACAGCCCAAGAAAGCTTCCTCGCCGATGCTCGTCACGCTGTTAGGGATAGTGATGGATGTCAAGCCGCTGCAATAAGAGAAAGCAGAACTGCCAATGTATGTGACACTGCTGGGGATGGTCAATGAAGTCAAGCCGCTACAGCCAGAGAAAGCATTATTGCCAATGGATGTGACACTGCTGGGGATGGTCAATGAGGTCAAGCCGCTGCAGCCCTTGAAAGCACTGTCCGAAATAACTCTTACTGGTAAAACTATACCATCATAATTGATGGAGGATGGAATGATGACAGAGCCAGTATATTCTTCTTCGCCTTTTATCACGGCGACTACTCTTCCATAATAATCAAGGCTCCTTTCATAATATATTCCATTAACGTTAAATCCCCAAACTGTAGTGCTTGACGATAGTAACATTCCAAAGGCTACCATTGTTAATTTTGAAATCAGTCTTTTCATACGTTCTTGTTTTTTATAAGGTTACATATTTCTTTGAGATTTGACTTGCGAAAACAAAGATTTATAGAGGATTTCTTTGTCTTGTATCATAACAAATAGTTTGTTCTTTTTGATATGAACATGTGGAATATGTCTCATTTCATCTGATTCAAAAACATCCTCGGCATTCAGTATGGTCACAGGAATGTTGTATTGTTGAGCAAGGTTCAGTTCCCACTTGATGTATTCGGAATCCTTACAGTTTTTAGTATGCACATATAGCAGCCTGTCGCAATGCTTCATCCGCACTTCCAATGTTGCCAAAGTTTTATCGCTTAGTTTTTCACGAGGAAGTCCATCTTTATCAATCATCCAATCCACGTAAACGCTCAGATTTTCCCCGTTCAGCATATCTTTTATTTTGATAATGAGCACCCTATCCAATGAGCGATGCGAAATGAACACATTATATGACTTGTCGTGCTCCATTTGTAGTTTTTCAATCAATGCAATCTGTTCTTCTGGATTTGTCGGAATGGTTGGCACGATTTTGTCAGAAGGATGTTTCTTTCCTTTAGGTTTCTTAGGCAGATGTACTGTCTTGCCCCATTTCTGCAATGTTCGAAAAGCAAATTCACGACAAAAGTCATTGCGTTCGCTTTTCATCACATTTATAAAGAAACCGACGAACCTCGAATGATTAAACTTAGCGATTTCATTCAAAACATAGAAACGACCATTTACATCTTCACGATGAAAATGTCGCAAGAAATAATATGATTCAATCATATTGTGGGCATAGTTTGGCACAGCGTTCTGCAAAAGTTCCGTATTCAGCCGTTGCTTCTCTTTACGTTCAGAAAGTTTCTTCTGACAAGCATCTACAAGCCGATTTTCCTGTTCTTTCTTCCATTTGCCTGACATTTGAGTGAGGTGACCCCTCTTTGCTTTATTCAACAGATGATATGCTGCACTAAGCACCATACGATAAGGGGAAGGAAAAAGAAGATGTTTTTTGCCTTTGAATACTTTGTTTTTGTGCCGATAGAACTTCCATTCTTTTTGTAAGTCAAGCCAGAGGTATTCATAACAATGTATGAATTTTAGGATAAACATGTCATCCGTGAAGCCCAGTGGCATGAGTTTTACAACATCGTTTACTGGTCTTTTAAGTTGCTTGGAATACAGGCATTTTAATTGATGGAGTTTTTGGCGTGAGTTTCCCATGTTTATCTTCAATTTAACATAAAAATTGTCATAAAAGCAATGATTCCGATATAAGTTGGCCACACAAAGATGGAAGATGCCGCCTCTATTATGGCACAACATCGTTCACAACCTTTCAACGTATGTACAAGATAAATATCTTTCTCATAATCAATATCTTTATGTAGATTTTCCACAAATGTTTTTTGTTGGTTTCTAAAATGTCTGCTGAATGCAAGATAGCCCGCATCTTGAAACCAAAACAAAAGAGTAGTCACAACAATAAACGCAAAGAACCACCAACTCATATTATCCTTTGCTATACCAAAGAATATACTTTCCACAGCGAGACACCATTGCTTGCAATGGCTCGAGTTTTTTCCCATTCTATCGATGATGCCTTGTAGCATTGTGATATGGGTTTGAACTGCAGGATTTTTTAATCTTTCTTCCATTGCTTGGATAACTTTTGCCAGTCCCAACAAAAGTTTGTATTTATATACATACGAAGAAGCGTGGAACTGCCATGTCTCCACCTTCTACCAAGAGGTCCTGAGAAAACCCGTAAATACCTAACGATGGAATAGCACATTCCACGCCTAATACAGACGTGAAATACTATGCACATCATCGTATTTACTTTGAAATTTCTCAGGTTTCTTGGTATACGACGAGCATAACGCTTCTAAATTACCAATAAGCCACGGCACCCAAAGCACCGCAGAGAGTGTTTCCACTCATTCGGTGGAAAAGTAACAGAAAAAGATTGAAACCACCAAACATTTGAACCAAAAAAGTTTGTGGAAAGAACCTTTTTCTGTGAAAAGAACAAAAAAGTTGTGAAAAGATTTGTTGGATTCAAACAAATAGACTATCTTTGCAATGTCAAAATACAATGTTTTTGACTATCCGGTAAGTTTCCGCGTGGGAGTAAGCCCGTATCGACCCTGCTCCAATTTTAAGTCTTTGCCACCTGGATTTTAGGTGGTAATTTCTATTCATACATCTTCCTGAATAACTGGATGAATCGGGGATTATACGTGAACCGACGACTCACAGATATGATGTTTTTACCTTTGAAAATGAGCACTTCCATTGCTTCAGGATTGACTGCAAAAAATGTCTTGATTTGGGCTGCTAAGAGACGAGCGTTGTATGGCGTGGTCATGTTCAGCAAGACATGATTGGTTTGTCCGACCGATTCAAGTAAACGATTAAGCACGGAACTTTTTCCTTGAATCGTTTTCAGATCATACATCTTATAGATGCCTTTTCTTTCAAAGATGAAGTCTGCGGTGCGAATGCCTTGCGGATTGGGCAATATGAAAACCCTGTATCCCAACCCTACCGCTTTTCGGGCGGCATTAAGCAGATTGTAGTAGTCTTCATTATTTTCTCCACCTACGGAATAAATATTGGTTTCACCTTTTACAGGCTTGAAATCGCTCAACCCAGCCAAGAACTTCAACTGACGCACAAAATCGGCTCCATTCAAGATGTGGAGCCGTGCAAGTTCTAAGGCTATATCATATTCCATATCGTTTAAGTTGGGCTGCAACTAATAATCCAAGTTTTCCACCTTGCAAGAAAGAGCATAACGCTTTTATAATTACCAATAAGCCACGGCATCCCGAAAAGCACCGCAGAGAGTGTTTCCACTCATTCGTTGGCAAGGTAACAGAAAAAGATTGAAACCACCAAATATTTCCCTTACTTTTTTCAAAAGGGCAAAAAAAGCACAATGCGGGAACTGCCCTGTGTGGGTTATGTGTTTATATTTATATTATATAATGTGTGCCAGAGAAGGCATTGAGTGCTAACCCTACAAACGAAAAAAATGTTGTTTTCGTTTGTATTGTGCTCACTTAATCGTACCTTTGCACAAAAATAAGAAGATAAAGATGGAAATAAGGATTGCGTCGATAGATGGACTGAGTGCTGCCGCAAGGGAGTTTGTAGCAGCAATGGGTGAACGGAAGGTGTTTGCCTTTTATGGGAAGATGGGGGCTGGAAAAACAACCTTTATCAAGGCTATATGCGAGGAACTGGGTGTGGAGGATGTCATCAACTCGCCTACGTTTGCAATTGTGAATGAGTATGTGGATGGGGAGGGTGAACCTATCTACCACTTTGATTTTTACAGAATAAAAAAGGAACAGGAGGCGCTGGACATCGGGTATGAGGATTATGTGTATTCGGGGAATGTGTGTTTCATGGAATGGCCTGAACTCATCGAAAATCTCCTCCCCGACGATGCCGTGAAGGTCACCATAGGGGAGGAGATGAATGGGGAAAGAGTGGTGAGGTTCTAAATGAAAAATTCTTCACTCTTCATTCTTCATTTTCCAATTGTTCATTGTATTCCAGTTCTGCATCAATCAGAAGGATGAGGGCATCAAGTTCGTAAGGCCCCATGCCTTCTTTTTTCGCCTTCTTCTGAATGTGGCGGGCGATTTCTTCAGCATCGATGTCGATGTAGCCGTCTTCGTCTGCCTTGTCATTCAGTTTGTCGAGATATTCGAGCAGAACGTCAATACAGTAGTAGATGTCTTCTTCCGTGAAGAGTTCACGGTTTTCTGAACCTATATAGTTCTGAATGAAGGCAACCTCCTTGGTATCATCTGCCGCTCCACGAAAGATTTCATTGTCTATCGCCGATGCTTCCTTGGGGGCAGCACGGAGGATTTCGTCGTCGTTGTTTACCATCAGAGCAGTGCCTTGAGTTTTTCTTCCAGCATCGCCTTGGGTGCAGCACCCACAACCTTATCTACCACCTCTCCGTTCTTCATGTAAAGAATGGTTGGGATGTTGCGGATGCCAAACTGCGCCACGAGGTCGTCTGCATCTTCCTCAATGTTCACTTTGCCGACAATGACTTGACCTTCATACTGGTCTGCCAGTTCCTGAATGACAGGACCCACCATGCGGCAAGGACCGCACCATGTTGCCCAGAAATCGAGTACCATTGGCTTGTTTTGTGCCAAAATTTCGCTGTAGTTAGAATCGTTAATGACCATTTTTCTTAAGTGTTTTTTTAGTGAATAAATATGTTTAGTTCTCTAATTGATTTTCACGCCAATTTCATTGTGCTCCTTGATGTACAATGCCAGTTTTCTCGCCATCCGTACCTTCACTTTACGGGACATGAGCGACACCTTATGACTGTCGGATGTGTGGATGTTGAAAATGAGTTCAGCATCGCCAGGATTATCCTTCACTATGCCTGCCAGGTCTTCCACCATCGTAGAGGTGAGTTTGTCAAGCGGCACGTCCAAGGTGATTTTCTGTATCAGTTTGTCTTTCACTTCCGGCATCAGTTCCACAGACTTGACAACCATATTGTAGATGCCCTGACGGAATCGGTGAGGTTCAAACTTCAGACGGATGAAAAGGGACGCTCCTTCCATGAAGAAATTGCGGTAGTTGACCCAATCGGTTCCGAAAAGAGGCATTTCGCCACTGCCCTCGAAATCTTCCATCTTCACGATACCGTATGGGCTTCCCGTCTTGCTCTCTCCTGTACGAACAGATGAGACAATGCCTCCCACTGTCACTTCTTCCATCTTTGCCAGTTCTTCTTTCTGTTCTTCCAACTGGTTCATCTTGGTGTTGCACACGTAGTCGAGAATGGCAGAGTATTCATCCAGCGGATGTGCAGAGAGGTAAATACCCACCAGTTCGCGTTCTTTGGTCAGACGTTCCAGATTTCCCCATGCTGGTATATTCTTGGGGAGAGGAGGATGACTCACCGCTACATCCATGCCCCCGAAAAGGGATGTTTGTGCCTGATATTTGTCCTGCTGGTAACTGTTTCCATAACGCACCAATACGTCAAGATAGGTTTCTCCAGGTCTCTGTCCAGGGGCGAAGAAGGTCTCACGATGGATGTCCTTGAAGCAGTCAAAGGCACCCGCAACAACTAGATTTTCAATATTCTTTTTGTTGCATTGAGAGAGATTTACACGCTCAAAAAAGTCATAGAAACTGGTATAAGGACCATTTTTCTCGCGTTCTTCTATGATGGCTTGTACAGCCGACTCGCCCACACCTTTGACTGCAGCCATGCCAAAACGTATATCGCCTTCGAAGTTGACAGAGAACTTATGACGAGACTCGTTGATATCTGGTCCCAAGGTGCTAATTCCCATAGCCTTGCATTCGTCCATCAGTTTGCGGATTTCTGTGATGTTGTCGAGCGAACGGCTCATGACGGCAGCCATGAATTGAGCAGGGAAGTTGGCTTTGAGGAAAGCAGTTTGGTAAGCCACCCATGAGTAGCACGTGGCGTGTGACTTGTTGAAAGCGTAGGAAGCAAATTTCTCCCAGTCTCCCCAGATTTTATCGAGGATTTTGGGGTCGTGACCATTCTTTTGACCTCCTTCGATGAACTTGGGCTTCATCGCATCAACGATGTCTTTCTTTTTCTTACCCATCGCTTTACGAAGCGCATCGCTCTCACCACGGGTAAAGTCTGCCAATTGTCGTGACAGAAGCATCACTTGCTCCTGATAGACGGTGATTCCGTAGGTATCCTTGAGGTATTTCTCCATGCAAGGGATATCGTACTCAATAGGCTTTCTACCCTGTTTCCTATCGATGAAATCGGGGATATAGTCCATTGGACCAGGACGGTAAAGCGCATTCATGGCAATCAAATCCTCGAAGACGGTAGGCTGCAACTCACGGAGGTATTTCTGCATGCCTGCCGACTCAAACTGGAAGGTGCCCACAGTGCGACCATCGCAATAAAGTTGATAGGTGGCAGGGTCGGTGATGTCGAATTGGTCAACATCAATGTCGATGCCCAAACTTTCTTTGACGTTTGCCACCGCCTCTTTCAGTTGCGAAAGTGTTTTCAAACCCAAGAAGTCCATTTTGATGAGTCCCGTTTCTTCAATCACGTGACCGTCATACTGGGTACAGCGCAGTTTCTCACCCGTTTCCTTGTCGTCGGCTGTGCTCACTGGCACCCAGTCGTCAATGGCATCGCGGCAAATGATGGTGCCACAGGCATGCACTCCCGTATTGCGTACGTTATTTTCAAGCATTTGTGCAAACCGCATCGTGTCCCTCAGCAATGGGTCGGGCGATGTGGCGGCATCCTTCAGTTCGGGCACACATTCAATGGCATTGGCAAGGTTCATCTTCTTGCCATTCGGCAGTCGGTCGGGAATCGCCTTACAGAGAGCGTTCACCGTAGCCAACGGCACTTTCTGCACACGTCCGACATCCTTGATAGCAAGTTTCGTCGCCATGGTGCCATAGGTGATGATGTGTGCCACCTTCTCGGCACCATATTTCTCCGTTACCCACTGCAGCACTTTCCCACGTCCGTCGTCATCGAAGTCGGTATCAATATCTGGAAGAGAAATACGGTCGGGATTGAGGAAACGCTCGAACAGCAAGTCATATTTGATGGGGTCAATCTTCGTGATGCCTAAGCAATATGCCACAGCACTTCCCGCAGCCGAACCTCGACCAGGTCCCACCCAAACATCCAGTTCCTTTCGGGCAGAGTTGATGAAATCTTGCACTATCAAGAAATAGCCGGGGAAACCCATGGTCTTCATCACATGCAGTTCGAAGTCAAGTTGTGCTTTCACACTATCGGGAACAGGGTCTCCATAAAGCCGTTTTGCCCCTTCGTAAGTGATCTTCTTCAGGTAGTCCGCTTCAAACTTGATACGATACAATTTGTCGATTCCACCGAGTTTTTTTATCTTTTTTTCGGCATCCTCTTGCGAAAGAACCACATTGCCGTTTTCATCGCGTGTAAACTCATTAAAAATGTCTTCGTCGGTGAATTTCTCACGCCATTCTTTTTCTGTTCCAAAGTCTTCGGGAATGGCATAGAAAGGCATGATAGGGGCATGGTCTATGCTGTAGGTCTCCACCTTGTCAAGAATCTCGATGGTATTGCTCAGTGCTTCAGGCAGGTCTTTGAACACCTCGTTCATTTCTTCCTTGGTCTTGAACCATTCCTGCTTGCTGTACAGCATTCGGTTGGGGTCGTCCAAGTCTTTGCCCGTAGAGAGACAGAGCAATCGGTCATGTGCTTCGGCATTTTCCTCATCTACAAAGTGAGAGTCGTTGGTGCAGATAAGTTTCACATGGTGCTTCCGTGCTAACTCTATCATCATCGGCTCGATGGCTTTCTGTTCTTTGTAGGTGTCACGGTTTGCCCGTTGCATGGGGTCTTTCACCTCATGGCGCATCAATTCGATATAATAGTCATCACCGAAGATGCTCTTGAACCATTCAATAGACTTCTCGGCTTCTTCTATCTGACCATTTTTCACGTAACGAGGAACCTCGCCTGCCAAACATGCTGACGAGACGATTAAACCTTCGTGGTGCTTCTCAATGGATTTGTGGTCTGTACGTGGACGATGATAGTAACCATCCACCCATGCCTCACTGACAATCTTCACCAAATTGTGATAGCCAATCTCGTTCTTTGCCAGCAAGATAAGATGCCATCCGCTCTTGTCTAAGGCATTGTTCTCCTTTGAATGCAAATCGCGACGTGCGCAATACACTTCGCAGCCAAAAATGGGTTTGAATTTCTCCTCGTCCGACTTGCCCTTGTTCACTTTGTTGCAGTAATTAAAGAACTCTTTGATGCCAAACATATTGCCATGGTCGGTCACAGCCATGCCTCGCATCCCGTTCTTGATGGCTTTATCAACCAGTTTCGAGATGGCAGCCTGTCCGTCGAGGATACTATATTGAGTATGTACATGCAGGTGTACGAAGTCTTCCATACTTTCTTATTTTGTTGCAAAGATAATACAAATTGAGTGCCTACAAAATAAATTAACTTATTTTTATGCCGAACTGTAGGCTATCTTATGCAAAGAGACTCATTTTTTTCATTTCTTTTGTTGTTTAATGCATGTTTTTTCTCTAACTTTGCAAGAAATTTGTTGGAATATGCCTCAGGCACTGACCCAGACACAGACTCAAAGGATGGAGCAGCAACTCCACCTTTCGCAACAGCAACTTCAGTTGGTCAAGTTGTTGGAGATGCCTATTGCCGAGTTTGAACAGCAGGTGAAGAAAGAACTGATGGACAACCCTGCATTGGAAGAAGGTGCATCTGAGGAAAGACAAGAAGCGGAGGAAAATGTCGATTCCATCGATGGAATCGACATCAATGACACGGGAGATGACCCTTACAGCGACAGCGATGACACACAAATCGCCAGTTTGTCTGCTTATAGTGACGATGATTTGCCTGTCTATACATCTAATCATGAAGCAGAGGGGCGAAATGAATTGCCGATGGGTGACAGCGGTTCGTTTATTGAGTACTTGGAGTCGCAAATGATGAACTATGACTTGAGCGAGGATGAAGTGACGATTCTGAAGTATTTGATAGGTTCACTTGACAATAGAGGCTTTATTGACCGCTCCCTCTCTACCATCACAGAAGAATTGGCATTCAAGGAATATCTGTATGTGACGGAAAAAGAGGTGGAGAAGATGCTGCATATCCTACAGAATTTCGACCCTGCGGGAATCGGGGCACGTTCCACACAGGAGTGTTTGTTGCTGCAGATTGACCGCCAGTTGAACAATGACGAGGAACCTGTTTCAGAATTGAAAGAAAGGGTCTTGCGACTGGAGAGAAAAATCATTGCAGACCACTATGACTTGTTCATCAACAGAAATAAAGAAAGACTGAAGAACAAGTTGGGCATTTCGGCACTGCAGGTAGACGCACTTTTTGAGGACATCAAAAAACTGAATGTCAATCCGGGTTTTGCTTTGAGTGAGTCTTCTTCTGACCGTGCACAGACACAAATTCCCGATTTCATCGTGGAAACCGACCCGGAAGGAAACATTTTAATGAAGTTGAACAGCGGTGAAGTGCCAAGGCTGCATGTCAGCCAAGATTATCTCCATCAGATGAAGACCTATCAGGCGAATCCGAACAAGATGACACGCAGCGAGAAGGAGGGACTGATGTACACACGCCAGAAAATAGAGGCGGCACAAATGTTCATTGAATCCGTGAAACAACGTCGGCGTACATTGTATGAGACGATGAAAGCCATCATCGATTTGCAGCATACGTTCTTTCTCACGAAAGACGAAGATGACAAAGTCCGTCTTGTGTTGGAAGATGTGGCAAAAAAATCGGGATATGATGTTTCAACCATTTCTCGCGTGTGCAATTCCAAGTGCGCCTTGCTGGATGGAAGGATTTACCCATTATCGGATTTCTTCAAACTGACTCGCAAGAATGCTTCCGGTGAAGAGATTGATGGTCGTCTGGTCAAGGAGATGCTGAAAGAAATTGTTGACACGGAAGACAAATCGAATCCTTACCCCGATGATAAGATTGTGGAACTAATGAAGAAAAAAGGTGTGGCACTTGCTCGCCGCACTATCGCAAAATATCGTGTAGAATTAGGCATTCCCCCTGTAGGAAGTCGCCGTGGATAAAATTCCGATAAGAACAGATGGAGAACAGGACACTGATTAAGACGGCAAAGTTGATGTCAACGCTTTTCATGCCATTGTATGCCCCCATGTGGGTGTTCTTGGGGCTGTTCCTGTTCAGTTACTTGCGGATGCTGCCGTGGGGATATAAGTTGTTCATTGTCTGTATGGTCTATTTCTTCACGGTATTTGTACCTACATTGGGAATCACGGCGTTTCGACTGTTCAAGAAATGGACTCACCTCGAATTGAGTCATCGCGAGCACCGACACATGCCTTATATTGTCACATTGTTGAGTTATGCCACATGTTTGGTCATCATGACGAAGATAAACACGGCGATGTTTTTTCGTGGCATCGTGATGGCAGGACTCATTTCTCAGATTATCTGCATCACGGTCAACGCTTGGTGGAAAGTCAGCACTCACATGGTGGGGATGGGTGGTTTAGTCGGGGCATTGAATGCCTTTAGCATCCTGTTCTTTTACAATCCTGTCTGGCCATTCTGTGCCTTGCTGCTACTATCTGGTGCACTGGGAACAAGCAGAATCATCCTTCGGCAGCACAGTTTGGCACAAGTGCTTGTGGGCTTTGGCATTGGTTATTTATGCGCAATGACCTTTATCCTACTCAGTTGGATGTAAATTTAGTCATTAGAAAAACTCTTAAAAAGAACGAGTATGAAACCTGTAGTATCAATCATTATGGGCAGCACTTCCGACCTTCCCGTCATGGAGAAGGCTGCCAAGTTCTTCGATGAAATGGAAATTCCTTTTGAGATGAATGCTCTCTCTGCCCATCGTACCCCCGATGCCGTAGAAGAGTTTGCGAAAGGTGCAAAAGCGCGTGGCATTAAGGTCATCATTGCTGGTGCGGGTATGGCGGCAGCACTTCCTGGTGTGATTGCAGCCAGCACCACACTCCCCGTCATTGGTGTGCCCGTGAAAGGCAGCGTGTTGGATGGAGTGGATGCCGTTTACTCTATGTTGCAGATGCCTCCGGGCATTCCTGTGGCAACAGTAGCCATCAATGGCGCATTGAATGCCGGTATTTTGGCTGTACAGATGTTGGCATTGTCTGACGAAGCGCTTGCTGAGAAATTTACGAACTACAAGGAAGGGCTTCGTCAGAAAATCGAAAAGGCAAATGTGGAATTGAAAGATGTGAAATTTGCCTATAAGTGTAATTGATTGTCAAACAATTATTCTCAGTTTATATGGGTTACCAGAGAAGAAAAACAACTGATGTAGATGTCGGCGGCGTGATGATAGGAAGTAATTATCCTATCCGTGTGCAGTCAATGGCAAACACTTCGACGATGGACACCGCAGGCTCAGTCGCCCAAACAAAACGTATTGTTGATGTTGGAGGTGAGATTGTGCGTTTGACCACACAGGGACAACGTGAGGCTCTCAATATGAAAAATATTAGTGATGCATTACGTACAGATGGTTACACCGTCCCTCTTGTGGCGGACGTACATTTCAATGCTGCTGTTGCCGACACCGCTGCTACCATCTGCGAAAAAGTGCGCATCAACCCCGGCAATTATGTTGATCCTGCCAGGACTTTCAAAAAATTGGAGTACACCGATGCCGAATATGCCGATGAAATCAAGAAAATAGACGAACGTTTCGTTCCTTTCTTGAATATCTGCAAGGAACACCACACTGCAATTCGCATTGGGGTCAATCATGGTTCATTGAGCGACCGCATCATGTCGCGTTATGGCGACACTCCTGCAGGCATGGTGGAATCCTGCATGGAGTTCTTACGCATCTGCGTTCGTGAAGACTTCTCGAATGTGGTCATCTCCATTAAGGCAAGCAATACCGTGGTCATGGTTCGTACAGTACGTTTGCTGGTTGAGCAGATGGAGAAAGAAGGCATGGCATTCCCATTGCATTTGGGGGTAACTGAGGCTGGTGAAGGAGAAGACGGACGCATCAAAAGTGCCGTTGGAATCGGGGCTTTACTCTGCGAAGGTATTGGTGATACGATTCGTGTCTCGTTGTCGGAAGCCCCCGAACGCGAGATTCCTGTTGCCAGAAAGTTGGTCGATTCCATCGAGGAATGTGCTCTGATGAGGGAGAGTGTGAAGGCTGCAATTGTTGACGATACTGTTACGATTGAATTGCATGAGAAGAATTGGGAAGATTTACAACTGAAAGCCGCGATGACGGTTGGTGCCCTTTTCATCGACCAACTTGCTCATCGTCTCGTTATTAAAAACAGCGATTTCACCGAAGAAAAACTCACGGAACTGGCAGATGCCATTCTGCAAGCAGCCCGTATTAAATTCACCAAAACTGAATATATCAGTTGTCCAGGTTGCGGACGCACTCTTTACAACTTAGAAGAAACCATCGCTAAGATTCGCACGGCTGTGAGTCAACGTGCTGTAACAGACAAACGTTTCGCCACTCTCAAAATTGGCATCATGGGCTGCATCGTTAATGGCCCTGGCGAAATGGCAGATGCCGACTATGGCTATGTGGGTGCTGGCGTAGGCAAGGTGTCACTCTACAAAAAGAAGGAGTGCATCGAAAAGAACATCCCCGAGGCCGAAGCCGTGCAGCGACTGATAGAGTTTATTGAAAATGATTTAACCCGCTAAAAATTCTGAATTAATGATAAATGCAACTACCATTGGAATCCTCATTGGTTCCTTGATTATTGGGCTCTGCATCTTTATCGCCGTCACCTACAACACACTGGTGCAGGAACGCAACAAAGTGAAGGAGGCCTTTTCAACGATGGATGTCTATCTGAAGAAACGATTTGACCTCATTCCGAGTCTGGTGGAGGTGGTGAAAGGCTATGCCAAGCACGAAACCGACACGCTGCAGGAAGTGACGAAGATGCGCACAGTCTCGCAGCAAGGCGACTTGAACTCAGCCATCAACAGCGAGATGAAGATTGGCGATGCACTCAAATCGTTGATAGCGGTAGTGGAGAAATACCCGGAACTGAAGGCCAACACGAACTTTTTGGACTTGCAGGGACGCTTGTCGAAGATGGAAGAGGAAATCGCCTTCTCACGTCGTTATTACAATGGTAGTGTCAGAGTGTATAACAACCAGTGCCAGATGTTCCCGTTCAACCTTATTGCTGCAATGTTCGGCTTCAAGGAACTATCCATGTATGCAGTGGAAAGTGAGAGAGAACGTAATGTTGTGGATGTAAAGTTATAAAAGAGACATGAGAAATCACAGAAGCCTTTTATTTATTGTGCTCCTTATTGCTGCCATTGCAGCAAAGGCGGACAGAGGGGGATTCTATTATAAGAACTACCGCTTTGATGCTGTGGTGCATCAAGACAATGTATGGGAAGTGACCGAGACAATAGATGTGTTCTTTGAAGAACCACGTCATGGCATCTACCGATACATTCCATTGACATTTTCCTTAGAGCACGATGTGTCCAAAGATGAGGGGATGGAACAACGCGTAAATCAGGGGCAAGTGGTGCAAGATTGGCGCAAATTTAACTATAAAAGCGAAGTGGAGGACTTCAAAGTGGATGGCTGGGAGTACTCAACCGAAGACGGCAATGACCGTAACTGGGTGGTTCGTATTGGCAGTTCTTCTAAAGAGGTGACAGGAGAACAACGTTATGTAATTCACTATAAATATGTATATCGTGAAGACCGCCGTCCCGACTATGATTATATCTTCCATACTATTTTGGGAACCGACTTCAATGAACCCATCGAGAATTTCAGTTTCAGGATTGAATTTGAGAAACCATTACCCGCAAACATCCAGAAACTTCTCGAAGTTTATAGCGGAGCGTATGGTGACAAGAAAAACGCAGTGGAAAACTTGACCATTAAAGCCACGAAGAACGTCATTACGGGAAAAGCCATAAACATTCCTCCCAATCACGGCATCACCATCTACGCAAAACTTCCAGAGGGTTACTACGAAGGTGCCCGTTCTGTCAATCACGTGTTCCATTATATCGCTTTCTCCATCACACTGATGCTAATCGTATTGATTATCTTTTATCTGTTCAAGACCAAGCGCAACATCCCAACCAAGGTGATAGAGTTCTATCCTCCCGACGACATCAGCAGTGCGGAAGTGGGCACCATCATTGATGGCAGCGTCGATTCCATCGATATCGCCTCCATGATTCCGTGGCTGGCAGGACAGGGTTACATCAGTATCAAGGAAGAAGAGCAGAGTGCACTGTTCGGGAAAAAGACAGAAACCACTCTGACCAAACTGAAAGACCTGCCAAAGAATGCGCCCACTTATCAGAAAAAGATAATGAAAATTCTTTTTGGAAATGGAGACACGGCAGATCTGAACCATCTGGGCGAGCAGCCTTCTGCGGTAGAGGGCTTCAAGAAAGCCCTGAAAGACTCCTTCAAGGGAGAGAGGAAACTTTCCTCCTATAAATGGGCTCCACTCCTTCTTTATGTTGCATTGCTTCTGTCCAGCACCTGTATGCTTGGCACCAATTCTGTCATCGAAGACTTTGATTTGAATGAGTGGGTCTTTGCCGTCGGCTTATGGGCATGTCCATTTGTAGTTGGTGCCGCTGTTCGCTTGTACGATAGCAGCAAAGACCTTTTTGGAAGCAAATGGAAGCGTTTCCTCACATTCATCGTGAAGGCTCTTGTCATGGCTGCAATATGTTTCTTCTACAGCCAATTTGTCACATACGGCTCGCCATTTACTTCCTGGATGGTGGTTGCATTGTTTGTCATTTGCTTCCTTCTGTGCGAATTCATCGGGCGTTTCAATGTTGATACCGATTATCGTGTACAAATGATTGGGCGTTTGCTGGGTTTCAAGGAATTCATCAAAACTGCCGAGAAATCACGCCTTGAATCTTTGCAGCAAGAAGACCCTGCCTATTTCTATAAGGTATTGCCTTATGCGATGGTGTTCGACCTCAGCAAAAAATGGGCAAAACTTTTCAAAGATATTGAAGTGGAGAAGCCCGATTGGTATGAAACGAACACCCCGCTAATGGGTCATGCACTGACTTCCCACATGACGAGCAGCCTCTATTCCTCCACCAGCAACGCCATCAACATTATCAGTCACGACAGCAGTTCCAGCGGTAGCAGCGGTGGTGGAGGTGGTGGATTCTCTGGCGGCGGAGGTGGCGGTGGAGGTGGTGGGAGTTGGTAAAGTCCCAACCACCGATGAAATCGATTGTAGTATAATGTAAAACTTCCGATGGAATCGCCTAAAAAGAGAATATGAAACTACTCATTGATATAGGGAACACATCTGCCAAACTCGCGGTGGCAGACTTCTCCATTGGCACCATTTCTGTGGCGGATACAGGGATGACGCATTTTGAACGCCTTTCTGAGCCGTGGGCAAATGCCTTTGCCCGTCTGACAAGTACATTCCCCATCGACTCCATCCGCATTTCCACGGTGGCAGGGGAAGATGAAGCCCTGAAAGAAGCCCTCGAGGTGTTGGCGATTCCTGTCATCTGGCTCACCGCCCAAACTCCTTGTCCGATTAAGCCAATTGCCAATATTCCCCCCACCTTTGGTGCCGACCGCTGGGCGGCAGACATCGGGGCATTGGCACAAGACCCAGACCACACCTTACTCATCATCGATGCTGGCACTTGCCTCACCTACGATGTGATTTCCAGAGATGGGAGCATTTTGGGTGGAGCCATTTCTCCGGGAGTGCAGTTAAGACTGAATGCCATGCATGAGCACACAGCACTTCTCCCATTGATAGAAGCCGAGAAAAGAGCCGTCCTGCTGGGGCATGACACACGCTCCGCCATGCTCTCTTCTGCTGTTAATGGCACCCGCTTTGAGATAGAAGGATACATTCGTCATCTGTTCCGCGACTATCCAGACTTGCACGTGTTTATCACAGGCGGCAACACTTTTGAGTTTGCTCACGACATCACTTGTCCCATCACCCACGACCCCTATCTGGTCTTTCGGGGATTGGATGCATTATAAAAATCCAAAAAACTATAAGAACATGAAACCGACCAAACCTATTGATGGCAAGTTCCAGTTGGTGGAACTTCCCTATGCTCCTGATGCTTTGGAGCCTGTAATTAGTGCTAACACATTGAGTTTCCATTATGGAAAACACCTGCAGACGTATGTGAACAATCTCAATGGACTTTTGCCAGGTAGCCCTCTGGAAGGCTTTCCCCTTGAAGAGGTGGTCTGCAAAAGTGAAGGAGGTGCCTTCAACAATGCAGGTCAGATTCTGAACCACAACCTCTATTTTACTCAATTTGCTGCACCGAGGTCCGACAACCAGCCTGTCGGCAACTTGGCTACTGCCATCAATGCCCAATTTGGCTCGTTCGATGCCTTCAAAGAAGAATTTGAAAAGAAAGGTACCACCCTCTTCGGCTCAGGGTGGGTGTGGCTTTCCTCCGACAAGGACGGCAAACTCCACATCACTCAGGAAACAAATGCGGGCAACCCCATCACCAAAGGTCTGACACCCCTGCTCACATTCGATGTCTGGGAACACGCCTACTATCTCGACTATCAAAACCGTCGTCCCGCTCATCTCTCTGCTCTCTGGCAAATTGTGAACTGGGAAGAGGTGAACAACAGATACGAGTAATTTCCACTCAGCACCTCTCTTTCGGACTGCTCCACTCCGACGCATCGGACTGCTCCAGTGCGGCACGGCGGACTGGAGCAGTCCGATTTTGGGAATGTGGGTGAAGGATACAAGAAAAGGAGCCACATCGGTTGATGTGGCTCCTTTTCTTCATGCGTTTGCGTAGAGTCCTATCGGCGTTTACTCTTCATGGTGATGAGAGGCACGAGCATCTCTTCCATGGAGATGCCACCATGCTGGAAGGTGTTTTTGTAGTAGTTGACGTAGTAGTTGTAGTTGTTGGGGTAGGCGAAGAAGTCGTCGTTTTGGGCAAAGATGTAGGTGGTGCTGATGTTGGGGGAGGGGAGGAAGGCTGCTTTGGGTGCCTTCAGTTCATAAACCTGCTTGGGGTTGTAACTGAGGTTCTTGCCCAGTTTGTAGCGCAGGTTGGTGTTGGTGTTCTTGTCACCGATGACTTTGATGGGGTTGTTCACGCGGATGGAACCGTGGTCGGTGGTGATGATGATGTGTGCCTCTGTTTTGGCGAGTTCCTTGAAGAGGTCACGCACGGGGGAGTTGTGGAACCACGATGCGGTGATGCTTCGGTAGGCGCGTTCGTCGCTGGCGAGTTCGCGCACCATGCGTGATTCGGTGCGGGCATGGCTGAGCATGTCGATGAAGTTGATGACAAGCACGTTGAGGTCGTTGTTCATCAGGTTTCGGAACCGTTCCACCAGTTTCTCTGACTCGGAGGAGTTGTTGAGTTTGAAGTAGGAGAAGGTGTTTTTGCGACGGTAGCGGTCAAGTTGTGTCTGAATGAGCGGTTCCTCATTCAGGTTCTTGCCTTCTTCTTCGTCTTCATCCACCCAAAGGTTGGGGTACATTTGCGCGATTTGACTCGGCATGAGCCCTGAGAAGATGGCATTGCGGGCATACTGTGTGGCTGTGGGCAGGATGCTGAGGTAGAGTTGTTCGTCGAACACAAAGTCGTCAGCCAGTTCTTTGGAAATCTCACGCCATTGGTCGTAGCGGAAATTGTCGAACACGACGAGAAAGACCTTTTCGCCTTGGTTGAGGAGGGGGAAGATGGTTTTCTTGAACACGTCGGGCGACATGAGTGGACGTTCTTCGTTGTTACTCACCCATGTCAGATAGTTTTTCCGCACGAATTTGGCGAAACTGTTGTTGGCTTCTTCCTTCTGCATGCGCAGCATCTCTGACATCTCGCTGTTGGTTTCGGCAAGTTCCAATTCCCAATAGACCAGACGCTTATAGACTTCTTTCCAGTCTTCCAGCGTGTAGGAGTCGTTGATTTGCATGCCGATTTTCGAGAAACTCTGCTGATAACTGGTGTTGGTCACTTCGGCTTCAATCTCACGCTTGTGGAGGTGCTTCTTGAGGGTGAGGAAGATTTGGTTGGGATTGACGGGCTTGATGAGATAGTCGGCAATCTTGGAACCAATGGCTTGGTCCATGATGTTTTCTTCTTCACTCTTGGTCACCATCACAATGGGGATGGTGGGGTTGAGTTCCTTGATTTGCGAGAGGGTTTCGAGTCCGCTCAGACCGGGCATGTTCTCGTCGAGGAAAATGAGGTCGAAGGAGCGTTCGCGACACAGGTCGAGGGCATCCTGACCGTTGGTGGCGGTCACGACTTCGTATTCTTTCTTTTCGAGGAAGATGACGTAGGCTTTCAGCAATTCGATTTCGTCATCCACCCACAGGAGGGTTCCGTTTGTCATGTTGAAAATAGGAGTTAAAAGTTATGGGTTGTGGGGTCAGAAGATGAAGTTGTCGTCTTCTTCCCAATCGCCTTCTTCCTCGTCTTCTTCAGGTGGTGGAGGCAGTTCGGTCGGCTCGTCGAGGGTGGAAGGTTCGTCCTCGTCGATGCTGAGTGAGCCGATGCGGTCGAAGTTCTCGTCGTAGAAGTCGAAGTAGTCGGCAAAACTCAGTCCGTGCATCAGTTTCTTGAGGTTTTCTTCGCTGATGATGAAGCACTTGAGCCCTTGCAGTTTATATGCCATGTCGGCATTGTTGAAGAGTCGGTGCATGTAGATGTATGCCTCGTCGTAGTTGAGGAAGGTGCGCACCTGCATCATGTCGATGCCATCGCCGCGTTCTTCGGTGATGTCGAAGTTGCGGACGGTGAAAGCGGTGAAGTTGTAGCGCGCCATCTCATAGAGCAGTTGGTTGGTGTCGATGGAATCGCGCTCGTAGGCAATGACAAAGACGAAGTCGGCATTCTTTTCGAGGCTGAAAGTGGAGTCGTTGGCAAGCGAGTCGGCTTCGTCGAACCCGCGCCGACGTTGCCAGATGCTGCCCATCTCGAATTTGCCACCTTGCAGCAGACGCCCTTCTTTGAGCCCTTTCACATAAAGTCCTGCCAGTTCGCTGACACTCGATTGTGGATATTTCTCTACCATGGCTTTCAGGTCTTCCATGAAGTGTTCGCGGTCTCCCAGTTCCAGTTTGCTCATTGCTTCGAGGAACATGAAACGTGGGCGGTTGGCTCCGTTAGGGTATTCCCGCTCCATCTCTTGGCTATTGTTGATGACGGTCTGGTAGTCGCTGTATTGGAAAGCATCATAGGTGAGGCTATAGATGGAGTCTTCGATTTGTTTGCCATACCTGCCCTTGAACTCGAAGTTGGGGTCGGCAATCAGTTTGCTGTGTTCGTTGTCGGGGTACTCTTCTATCAGTTTTTGCCGATAGACTTCGGCATCCTCGCTGCGCTGCATTCGTGAGTAAAGTTGGAACATGTTGTAGCAGATGTCGTCCATCTTGTCAAATTCGGGGAAGTCTATCAGAATGCGCTGGAAGGTGCGTTCCGCCAAGGGGAAGTTGTCCATGCGGTCTTTGTAGATGATGGCAGAGCCATAGAGTCCTTCGACGAGTGCGGCATTGGATGCTGCCATCTGCTCTTCGGTGAAGGGGATGTCTTTCAGGTAGAACTCGGGTCGGTGAGGGTCGTTGGCATATTCTTCTGCCTTGATGGAGTCTTTTTCCTCTTTCGAGAGTTTCTTGCCTTTGTTTGCCTGATGGATGCTGTCTTCCACTGCAGCGATGCTGTCTTGAACTACTTTCAGACTGTCGGAGATTTCTTCTTCCTCCTCTTCATTGAAGTCGTTGAGGACGGTCTTGTTGCTGCGTCGCCAGTTGTCTTCAAGGTCGCGTTTGCCCCATTTCTTTTCAAATTCGGTCTTACCAGCCGTGACAGCCGTGGGGTTGTAGAAGTACCAGACTGCGGTTGGCTGCTGTCCGTTGCGGTTGGCTACACCTTGCTGTGCAGTGGCACCGCCTGGCTGGTTAGTGCCGTTGCGTTGGGCATTGGTTGCTTCCATCGCCCTCTTCTCTTCTTCTCGTTCCTTCTTCTTCAGTTCTTCGATGGTCTTTTTAATTTTTGCCATGAGGGTGACAGAATCGAGGCTTGCCATCATTTGAAGACTGTCCTGCACTTCCACTGCTGAGGCGAAAGGCAGCAACTCGTCCAGAATCTTGCCGCGTTCGTCGGCTTCTTTGTATTTCTCGTGTTCTTTGTCGAGCAAACCCAGCACTTGCGAGTAGCATTGCTGTGCATCCACAAACTTTTCCTTGTCCCAATACAATTCTCCCAAATGGAGCATCACCACGCCCTTCTCCAGTCCATTGCGTGTGCTTTTCTCCACTCCGTCCTTGTATGCCCAGATGGCGCGTGTGGTGTCGCCTTTTGCCAGATGGATGTTGCCGATGGCATAATAGACTTGGTCGAGATACTCTTTGTTCTTGGGGTTCTTTGCCATTGAGGTCAACTTGCGAATCATCTGCTTCGACTTGCCTTTTGCCATCGCTTCGGTCATTTGTATTTGGGCATTGAATTCCAGTTCATAAGGGGGATTCTTGCGGATGACTTTCTTGAAATAGCGGAAGGCTTCGGGGTCGTGACCAATCTTGTGGTACAATTGTCCCAGGAGCATGTACATTCGTGCCTTGGGCAGGCTACGATGCTCGCCTTTCAGGGCTTTCTCAATGTTGAGGATGGCTTCGGGGTATTGCTTCTGTCGCAGTTGGATGTCTGCCAGCACAGATGCTTTGAGGGGTTCAAGGCTGGTGGGGAAACTGTCTCGTTGGGCACGGGTGATGAGGTCCTCGGCATCGTAGAACCATTCCATTTCGGCATAACACCGTGCTTCCAGCAGTCGGGCTCTTGCCACCAGATTGGGTTTGGAGAAATAGAGGCGTTGAATATAGGCAAATGTCGATGCTGCTTCCATGTATTCGCCTTTGCGGAATTGGGCTTCTCCCATCAGGAACCATGCCCTCCAAAGGAAGGGATTGTATTCCTTCTGGCTCAGCCAAATCTTGTCTTTTGCTGTTTTGGGACGGCTTTTTTTCCAGTCTGGACGCTTGGTGATGCTGTGTGTCTTGATGGTCTTTTGGCTTTTCTCCACTGCGACATCGAAGTTGTTTGCACCAATTTTCACGGTCGCTTTATTGCCTGTGAGGTATAGCGGGATGATTTCGGTGAAGTTGTCTTTGTTTCCTTCTTCTTGTTGCAATCGTCCTTCTTTATATGCCTCATTTCCATTGAAATAGGTGTTGTATCTCGCTTTGAACGCTTGCACACGACGAGTCATTGGCGTGTTCTTGTCGGTTGAACACGCCCCCAGTATTGCCAAAGACATCACTACATAAACGATATAAAGAATTCTTTTCACGCGTCAAAGAGGCAGAACAACAATCCTGCCTATCTATGAATCAATAACGAAAGATGCTGCTCCTTTATTGTGTGGAAGGTCATTTTCGTGGTACGAGCAGGATACTCACCTCATAGAGCAGATACATGGGCAGGCTGACAATGGAGAGGGTGAAGGCATCAGACGTGGGGGTGATGATGGCTGCAATGATGAGGATGATGACGAATGCATGGCGGCGGTACTGCTGCATGCGTTGACGATGGAGGATGCCCAGTTTCCCTAATGCCCACGAGAGAATGGGAATCTCGAAAATCATCCCCATGGCGAGGGAGAGGAACACAAGCGTGTCGATGTAACTTTCGAGCGAAATGAGGTTCTCCACTGAGTCTGACACTTGATAGTTGCCGAGGAAGCGAAACGTGATGGGAAAAACGATGAAGTAACTGAAGAGAGTGCCCACCATGAAAAGGAGATAGGAGGTGACAACAAGCGGTGTCGTGTATCGCTTTTCATTTTGATAGAGGGCGGGGGAGATGAAGTGGTAAAGTTCGAAGATGATGTAGGGGGCAGCCACAATAAGCCCGACATAGAAACTGGTCATCATGTGGACGACGAACTGACGGGTCAACTCGGTATTAATGAGTTGAATGTCAGGTGATTCTCCGAAAATGCTTGGTAGGAAATGGGGACTTTTTGGGGCGAAGATAATTGCAAAAACCTCGTCTTTGAAGATAAAAGCGAGGATGCCAACAAAAACTGTCACGATGATGCATCGCAGCAGTACATGGCGTAGTTCTTCGAGATGGTCCCAGAAAGTCATAAAGGTAAAAATTAGAAGTGAAAAATGAAAAATTTGCTACCGCCGCAGTAAACCAACCGTTGACGAATATATGCGGTAGCAAATTTTTTTCACTTTTCATTTTTCACTTTCCATTTTTTCATCCTTTTCATCTTTTTCGTCGGTGGTCACTTCCTTCATGCCGTCTTTGAAGGCGCGGACACCTTTACCTGCACCGCGCATCAACTCAGGGATTTTCTTTCCTCCGAAGAGGAGAAGGACAATGACGAGAATGACAAGTATTTCTTGCATGCCGAGACCGAGGAGTAGAGGTTGTATCATAGTTGACAGTTGAGAATTATAGTTTATAGTGTGTTCTGTTTGAGTTTTTCCACAAAATTGTCAATGCGAGTGAGTTCGCTTGGAATGTCGATGTTTTGTGGACAGTGTACATTGCACTGGCGGCAACCGATGCAATGGTCTGCTTGTCGTATTTTGGGCACGGCGCGGTCGTAACCCACGAGGAAGTGCTTGCGCGCTTCCCAATAGTTCTCTGCCTGCATGGATTCGGGCACATCGCCATGATTAACACATTTGTTGTAATGTACGAAGATGGAAGGAATGTCGATGCCGTAGGGACAGGGCATGCAGTACTTGCAGTCGTTGCAGGGGATGGTCGGGTAAGAGTAATAGAGGTCAGCCACCTCTGTCTCTAACCATTCCTGTTCTTCCTTGGGGATGGGCTCCAAAGGACTGAAACTACGGATGTTGTCTTGCAGATGCTCCATGTAGGTCATGCCGCTCAGAGCGGTGAGTACATTGGGTTTGCTGCCACAATAGCGGAATGCCCACGATGCCACGCTGTCTTCGGGACGCTGATGCTTCAAAGTGGCAACGATGTGGTCGGGCATCTTTGAGAGACGACCACCCAATAAAGGCTCCATAATGACAGCCGGGATGCCGCGTTTCTCCAGTTCTTCGTACAGGTATTCGGCATCGGTGTTGCGTGGATTTGACTCATCTGCCAAGTGCCAATCCACGTAGTTCATCTGAATCTGCACGAAGTCCCACTTGTATTCGTCGTGGTGCTCCAACAAGTAGTCAAACACCTCAACATCTCCATGATAAGAGAATCCAAGATTGCGAATGGTGCCTTTCTCTCGTTGTTCGAGCAGATAGTCAAGCATTCCGTTGTCCATGAATCGGCTGTTGAGATTCTCCATACCTCCCATGCCGACTCCGTGTAGCAGGAGGTAATCGATGTAGTCTGTCTGGAGGTTCTTGAGCGAGTTCTGGAACATCTTCACACCTTCGGCATAACTCCATTGCTCAGGTGAGAAGTTGCTCAACTTCGTGGCGATGTAGTACTTGGAGCGGTCATAGCCCGAAGCCTTCAGCGCAATGCCCGTAGATTCCTCTGAGTGTCCGCGACAATAGGCAGGGCTGGTGTCGAAATAGTTCACCCCGTGGTCGAGGGCATACTTCACCAATCGGTTCACCTGCTCTTGGTCAATCTCCTCTCCTTGCGGATTGTCAGCATCGCGTGAACTGCCATTCGCCTTGTTCGGTAGGCGCATCATGCCATAACCCAAAATGCTGACCTTGTCACCTGTATGAGGATTGGTGCGGTAGGTCATTTTGTCAGTCGGAACCTCATCTGTATGATGTCCTAATGGGTCGATGTCACCCAGTTCGGAGTTGGTTTTGCCCGCACATGCGGCAAGGGCAGTCGTGGCGGTTGCCGTTCCTGCTATTTTGAGAAAGTCTCTTCTGTTGATATCCTTCATGATAACTTCAATTTTTCATTCCTCATTCTTCACTTTTTAGTCTTCATTTTCACACTTCCTTGTGTATCTCGTGTCCTTCCACATAGATAGCACTGAAGGGTCGTGCAGGGCAGAGGTTTTCACAGGCTCCACAACCAATGCACTCCTCAGCGTTCACCACAGGAATCATTAAGATGTCACGCTCGTTCAAAGGATTACCTTCTGCATCTGTCCATTCTCCCGAATCGGGGTCTTGTTTGTAACTCTTATCGGCAGGCACCATCTGGATGGCTCCTGCAGGACAGTGCTTGGCACAGTTGCCGCAGGTCTTGCCGTCGGTGAGTGGGATGCAGTTCTCTTTCACCCATACGGCATGTCCGATTTGAATGAAGAGTTTGTCATCTTTGTCAATCGGACGGATGGCACCTGCTGGACAGATGCTCGAACAACGTGTACACTCGGGGCGGCAATAGCCTTTGTCGTACTGCATTTCAGGCTGCAAGAAATTCTCCAGTCGCTGCGAAGGACGCAGCACTTGATTCGGACAGTTTGCAATGCAGAGTTGGCAAGCGGTGCAGTGCTGTTGCAGGTTCTTGGCAGACAGCGAGCCTGGAGGGGTGAGTGGAGTTTTCCGTTCTGGCACCTTTTTCTCTTCAATAACAGCCAACCCACCGTCCGTAGTCTTCTCTTGTGCCTTGAGGGTGGCAGCAGCAACCGCTGTGCCTGTGATGGAGAGGAAGGAACGGCGGGAAAGGTCTTCTGCTGATTTCGGAGTTCCTTCTGTCGGGTTTTTCACCTTTGTCCAGAAAGGTGCGAAGCGGTAGCCAATGGCTTTCTTGTGGCAGACCGTTTGGCAGTTTCCGCAGGTGACACAGCGGGTGTAGTCGAAAGCAGCCGATTGTCCCTTTTCTATCTGGATGCAGGAGGCTTTGCAGTTCTTGGAGCAGATGCCGCATTTCACACATTTGTCTTCATCCACACGCATCTTGAACAGCGAGAACTTTGCCAGATAGCCTAATGTGGTGCCTACAGGACAGATGGTGTTGCAGTAGGTTCTGCCATGTAGGAACGCTAACACAAAGAGAATGAGTGCCGTTACAGAGGCTATCACGACAAGAATGAGCGGGTTGTTGTGTGGCTCCACCCGATAGAACATGAAATTGTCGTTGGCTTCAGACCACTGCGCCAAGAGGTTGTTGATGTCGATGTAAACCACTTGTAAAAGCGAGGAAACAATGCGTCCGTATGAACTATAAGGTGCCAGCAATACTGCCCCAGCATTGAAACCTGCCAATAGCATGATGACGAACAGTGCCAACACCGTGAGGCGTAGCCACGTTTTCGGCTTCGAATAACTGTACCTGTTGGCAAACTTTGCCTTTTTGTTCTTACGGAAGACTCTCCATTTCCCAATCCACGCAAAGAAGTCTTGCAAGACTCCGAGCGGGCAGATGATGGAGCAATAGATGCGTCCCAACAGGAGTGTCAGAACGAGCACAATAACGATGGAGGTGATGTTCAATGCCATTACGCTGGGCAAGAACTGGAGTTTCGCCATCCAGCCAATTTGATGATGGGCTATTCCCGACACATCGACGAACAGCCATGTGATGCCTAACCAGAAAATGACGGCAAGGATTCTACGGATAAGTTTTAGCATTGGGTATAGGTTAGAATTACGTATCTGAATATGAAAGTTGTGTTGTATGAAAAGTTTTCGAGGGCAAATTTAGTCAGAAAAATTTTAATGTCAGCAATACATTTGACGGAATTTGTTTCCAAAATGTCATTTTATGATGAAAAAGATGTTTTAAGCGGAACTTTTTACGTACCTTTGTACAAGTTTTAGCAAAAGAAACACAGAATATGGAACAGGCACTTTATGTTTATAACACACTGACTCGAAAGAAAGAAGTGTTCCGCCCACTGCATGCGCCACACGTGGGCATGTACGTCTGCGGACCTACAGTATATGGTGATGCTCACCTCGGACATGCACGTCCAGCCATCACATTCGACATCATTTTCCGCTTTCTGAAGCACATCGGCTACAAGGTGCGCTATGTGCGCAACATCACCGACGTGGGACACTTGGAGCACGATGCCGACGAGGGAGAAGACAAAATCGCCAAAAAGGCACGACTGGAGCAGTTGGAGCCGATGGAAGTGGCTCAGTACTACACCAACCGCTTCCACGAGGCAATGGATGCCCTTGGCTGTCTGCCACCCAGCATCGAGCCACATGCCACGGGGCACATCATCGAGCAGCAGCAACTGGTGCAGCAGATTCTCGACAACGGCTTTGCCTACGAGAGCAACGGCTCCATCTATTTCGACGTGGAGAAGTACAACAAGGTGCACAAATACGGCATCCTTTCGGGCAGAAACCTTGAGAATGTGAAAGACGCCAGCCGCGACCTCGCAGGTGTGGGTGAGAAGAAGAACCAAGCCGACTTTGCGCTGTGGAAGGCTGCACAGCCCGAACACATCATGCGCTGGCCCTCGCCTTGGAGCGACGGATTCCCTGGCTGGCACTGCGAGTGCACCGCCATGGGACGGAAATACCTCGGTACACACTTCGACATCCACGGAGGCGGCATGGATTTGATTTTCCCTCACCACGAGTGCGAAATCGCCCAAGCCGTAGCCAGTCAGGGCGAGCAGATGGTGACCTACTGGATTCACAACAACATGATTACCATCGAAGGACAGAAGATGGGCAAATCGCTCGGCAACTTCATCACCCTGCCGCAGTTCTTCAGCGGCGACCACCCGAAACTCGACCGTGCCTACTCGCCCATGACCATCCGCTTCTTCATCCTGCAGGCACACTACCGTTCCACCGTCGATTTCAGCAACGATGCCCTCCAAGCTGCCGAAAAAGGTCTCGAACGCCTTCTCGATGCATGGAAAGCCCTCCAGAACATCCAACCCACAGCCGATGGTTCCGTGCGCCTCGATTCAGTCGAGGCGCTGAAGCAGCAGTGCTACGATGCCATGTACGACGACTTCAACACCCCCATCGTCATCTCCCACCTCTTCGATGCCACCAAACTCATCAATTCCATCGTTGACAAGAAGGAGACCATCACCCCCGATGCCCTCGAAGCCCTCAAGGAGACTTTCCGACTCTTCACTTTTGACCTGCTGGGCATCAAGGCAGGAGGTGCCACAGCCTCCAACGGTGGCGGCAACGAAGCCCGCGAGGAAGCCTTCGGCAAGGTGGTTGACATGCTGCTCGAACAGCGCGCCAAAGCCAAAGCCAACAAGGACTGGGCAACCAGCGACATGATTCGCGACAACTTGGCTGCCCTCGGCTTCGAGGTGAAGGACACCAAAGATGGCTTTACTTGGAAACTGAATAAATAAAGGAGTTGCCCCCTCACTCCTTCTTACCCGAACTCCTTAAAGTGGATGCAAACTTGAATGGATAAACTGAAAAAAATATTCATGCTGCTGTCATTCGTGTTCATTGCCATTGGCTTTGCTGCGAGTGTATGGCTCTACACAGTGCTGAACGACCTGACCTCCATTGTGATGATGGTCGTGTTCTTCCTCGCTTTGGTCTGGTACGGATTCAATGTGAGGAACATGCTGAAAAAAGATAATTAGAATTTGTTAAAACCTATATTAATTATTGATGAAATGAAAAAACTTACATTCTTGTTTCTGATGTGCCTTGCTTCGATGGGAGCAATGGCAAAGAGTGTCGTGTTCACCCTGAACGACGGCACGAAAGTGTATTATTTGCTCGGAGGCGACACCAATCCTGTGCTCCGTTTTGTCGATGGCAAAATGGTGGTGGATGCCGATGCTTACGAACTGAGTCAAATTAAGAACTTCTTTATTTCCAACGAGGATGACCCCAATGGCATTGAAGAGGTGCTTTCAAAGCAGAACGTCCAGTTCCGTGCCAACACGTTGGTCATCAATTCTCCGAAGGTGAAGTCCGTGAAAGTCTATACCCTTGGTGGTGTGGCAGTTGAGGCTGACGTGACCAAGTTGGGCGATGTGATTTCTGTGAACCTGAATGGTTTGGAGAAAGGTGCTTACATCATCAACGTAGGCAAGTCATCCTTGAAAGTGATGAAAAAGTAAAGACGTGTATAATCCATAAAAGAGAAAGACGATGAAGACACGGAAAAAGATGCTCATGTTGCTGGCTCTCTTGTCGCCAGTTGTGTCTCTTTTGCTCTCAGCGCAGGAGAAGCCCGACACATTGTGGGTTCAGTTCGATGACCGATTCACCGAAAACGACATCATCAAATTGCAGACTGTCGATTCGATTGAGTTTACGAAGGCGAGGATGAAGCAACACGTCACCCTGTCTTCAGGAATTTCCACCTCCACCTATAAGGCTTATCGCACGGATGGCGTATATCGTTTCGACGAGGTGGAGCGTTCCCTTGTGAAACCTTCGGGTTATGCCAATGTGGATTTCACGAAAGAGACCTCCCAGTGGTGTTTCCAGCGTTCCATGGAGTCCGAGCATTTTGTGTGCTTCTGGGAAAAGGGCCTGACGCTGAGGAACAACACCATCACGTTAGGAGGCTCCTCTGTCAATGTGAAGACCCTCCTCAACAATGGCGAAAAGATTTGGAAGAAATATGTGGAGGAACTGGGCTTCTTGGCTCCAGGGCAGTCGCTGACCGACCAACACAAAATCTGCATGTTTATTGTCAATCAGACCGATTGGCGTGCTGATGGTTCGGGACAGGACGGCACCGTTTGGTATTACGATGGCACATCGAAAAAGAGCAAATCCTACAAAGTGGGACTCTTCCATTGCAACCCTTGGGCAGCAGGTGCGGAAGGCGGACACACGGCGGCTCATGAAATCGGGCACGTGTTCCAATATCTGGTCAGTGCTGATTATGCGGTTGTGAAGAATCAGTCCGAATGGAACTACGGTTGGCGATGGGGTTTTGGCAATAATGGTGATGGCGGTTGCGCATGGTGGGAAAGTTGTGCCCAGTGGCAAGCCTTCAATGTGTTCCCTGCTACCCTCTTTTCCAACAGTTACTATGGGCAGTATGTTTCTTCTGCCTATAAAAACCTTCTGCATGAGGACTACCGTTATGCCAACTATTTCATCCAGTACTATTGGTGCCAACTCTACGGACAGGACTTCATCGGTCGGATGTGGCGCACCACCAAACGCCCCGAAGACCCTGTGGAGACTTACATCCGTATGAACAATATCACGCAGGATGATTTCAACAAGATGATGTTCGACTATGCCTGTCGTGCTGCCACATGGGACATTGACGGCATTCGCGACCGTGGCAAGAACTATCAGAATGCGTTCTCCACTACCTTGAAATACGTGGAAGGCACCGATAATACCTATGCGGTGAGTGCCGATTGCTGTCCGCAGAACTACGGTTTCAACATCATTCCGTTGAAAGGCATCCAGAGCGGTGCGACGCTCAAGGCTGATTTCAAGGGCATTGCAGGAGCGACTGGCTATCGCAAAATCAATGTGGCAAAAGCCGGTTGGCGCTATGGCTTTGTAGCACAGACCACCGATGGCGAACGTGTCTATGGCGATATGTTCAGCGACAAAGAAGGTGTGGCGACACTCACCCTGCCCGAGAACACACAACGTGCATGGTTCGTGGTGACAGGTGCTCCTACCGAACATTGGCGCCATCCTTGGAATGACAGCGATGCTGACGATGAGCAGTGGCCCTATCAGGTGGCATTCGAGAATTGTTCTGCTGTAGGCACCACACGCACCTATGGTGATTATCCCGAAGACTATGCACGTCGCGACACAACCGTGGTGATAGAGGCAGACCTTCCTTACGACGGCAGCGGCTACGGTGGCATCAACATTCCTTACGATATGGATGCTATCAGTCAGGCACTCGGTGTGAGCACTGCCCAGATGAAAGCACTGAAACGCAACACTACCGCCGGTACAAAGGGCACACTGGTGTTTGCGGGTGTCAGCAAGAACGGCAACTTGCAGTATAACACCACCACCTCCACCTCTTCCAGCACCTGCTACGGACATTGGTTCACGACGGCTGGCAATGTGGTGGGTTACGACACCAGTGCTGCCATCTATGCAGAACTGTACCCCGATACCTACATTTGCAAACTTGGTCAATACCCAGCCCATCTGACGAAAGGCAAATCCTACACCATCCGTCAAGCCATCATCTACACCCACACCGACGGCAAGCAGTACCGTGCTACGATGGAAGTGCATGTAAACGTGAAATAAGATTCCTAAAAGATAAAGTGAGAAAACCAAGTATTAACTAAACACAGAAAAGAAATGAAAAAGATTCTTCTTTCGTTCGTCATGGCTGCATCCGCATTGGCAGCCCAAGCACAGACAGCCGTCGAGACAGGCAAGTTCACAGACAACTGGTACATCGGTATCGGTGGCGGTGTGGCAACCCCTATGGACTTTAACAAAATCTTCCCCGTGAATCCGGTGGGTGGCATCTCGGTGGGCAAGCAGATTTCTCCTGCTTTTGCCTTGGAGGTGGACGGCGCTGCCTTCTTTGGCTCTCATGGTGCCTACAACTCCCGTTGGGGAAAGAACGCCAATGGCAACTTTAACGCTTTTCGTGGTTTATGGTTGGGACTGAATAGTGTCACCAACCTGACCGACCTCTTCATGGGCTACAAAGGCATTCCTCGTAATGTGGAATTAAGCATTGTGGCAGGTATGGGCTGGGAACACGCCTTCACCCCTCTTGTTTCTGACAAGTCCAACAACACCATTGCTGCCAAGACCGGGTTTGACATCGACTTCAATTTGGGCGAGTCGAAGGCAAGCACCATCCGTGTGCAGCCTTACATCTTGTGGGATTTGCAGAAGCCAGGCAACAGTTACGGAGGTCTTGCCTTCAATCGCGATGGTGCACAAATCGGCATTGACGTGAAGTACATTTACCACTTCAAGAACGCTCAAGACACCCACTATTTCAAGGCATACGACATTGCTGCCATGAATGCAATAATCGCTCGTCTGAACACAGAACTTGCCAAGAAGCCGACCGAAGTCGTCAAGGAGGTGCCTGTAGAGAAAATTGTGGAGAAAGTGGTGGAGAAACCTGTTGAAGTGGTGAAGACCATCACCAAGGAGACACAACTTGCACCAGTGGTGATTTTCCAGTTGGGCAAGAGCACCATCGATGCTTCTCAGAAGCCATCTGTTGCCATGATTGCCACCTACATGAAGAATCACCCAACCAGCAAGGTTGCCATCTACGGCTACGCATCGCCTGAAGGCAATGCTGAACTCAACCAGAAACTCTCGGATGCTCGCGCCAAGGCTGTCTATGACATGTTGGTCAACACCTACAAGATTGCTCCAAGCCGCCTCACCCACAAGGGTCTCGGTGTGACCGACGAACTCTTCGACGAGAACGACTGGAATCGTGTTGCCACCTTCATCGAGCAAAGCAAATAATAACGGCTTACACATTATATTATATATATAGGGACAGGACAATTGACGTTCTGTCCCTGTTTTTTTGCAGAAAAGGATTAAACTTTTCCCTTTTCGTGTGGTCTTACCCATCGAAAGAAATTTGCAAACTATGGTATTATAAAAACTATCTAAATCAATCGAAACATGAAAAAGTTTATTCTCACAGCACTCGCATTGGTGCTCGTCTCCGCTGCCACAATGGCACAGAGAGGTAATGGTCGCCAGTTCAATCCGGCACAGATGTATCAAACCATGGCAGAAAACCTTGCCAAGCAACTCAAACTCAAGAAAGACAAGGCAGAGCCTTTCAAACTGCTCTACATTGACTATCAGAACGCACGTGCCAACGCTGAGAATCCGAATGGTGCGAACGCAGATGAGAAGATTGACGTGAAGAAGATGACCGACGAAGAGGCAAACGCGCTCATCCAGCAGCAGTTTGCTGGCCAGGAGGCACAGTTGGCTGTCGATAAGGAGTACCTTCCCAAGTTCCTCGAAATCCTCACCCCCGTTGAAACGGCACAGGTGTTTGTTCGCCGTTTGAGCATGCAGAACATGATGGGCGGCATGGGTAACATGATGCGTGGCATGGGTGGCATGCGCGGTATGGGCGGTGGTATGCCTGGCGGCGGCTTCGGTGGTGGCGGCGGCTTCGGCGGCGGTGGCTTCTGATGACTCCTCTAAATTTTCGGAAGTGTTTTTACCGCAAGCGGTCTTTGAAAAACCATAAAAAACAAGAAAAAACCATAAAAAACAATATGGGGTTATAAGATTCTTGATGATGAAGATGATTGTTTTTTTGAGGTTTTCTTTGGTTTTTTATGGTTTTTCTAAAGACGCGAAGCGTTAAGAAGAACTTCCGAAAGTTGAATTTTGACATAAAGATTAGGAAAAGATTTGTAAACATTGGAGAGTGAAGTTATATGATAGGGCAGTTGCAATCGTTGAAAAAGGAGAGGATAATTGATGAAAGCACCAAAAAGAAGTGACAAAAATGAAAAATAATGTATTTTTCCTAAAATCCGCAACTATCATCCAATACACGATTAAGGGTAGATTTATGAGTCGTTAGTAGCAGCTTTCAGTAAAAAGCAACAGCACAACATCAATATGTAGCCACCATCCCCTTACCCCACGATGCGACTTGAGG
>JAFUYM010000055.1 GCA_017470525.1 Bacteroidaceae bacterium | reverse complement strand
GCCGTGCGGCAAGGTGGAGGTGGAGCTGCAGGCACTGCCGGACGCGCACCTCTCCTTCTCGGCGATGGACGCCATGACGATGACGAACGGGAAGCAGGGAAACATGAAGACCTGGATGCTGCTCTCGTCGGAGGTGAGGGGTTACATCCACCATGTCGGTTACTACTTCGAGGCGGACGACGGGGCGCACCGCAGGAATGCCGACCTGCTGATGATGACGCAGGGATGGAGGAGGTACGACTGGCGGCTGATGACAGAGAGGTATGTCTTCAGAAAGTCGGAGCCTATAGAGGACAAGATGTATGTCTATGGACGACTGAAGGAGTACCGCAAGCGCAACCCCGTCTGCCATGTGCAGGTGCAGGTATTTCTCTACAACAAGGACGGGCAGAACCTGAAAGGGGAGGCCACAACGGACTCGCTGGGCAACTATGCCTTCGAGATGCCTTTCGTGGATGGGGAATGGGTCATGCAAATCTATACGAGAAAAACCATGAAAAAGGGGAATGAGAAGCGGAAGACTTACTACGTGGGCATTGACAGGCAGTTCTCGCCCAAACCAAGGTACATCACCCCCACCGAGTCTCAGATACTGCACCCGCTGAAACCGAATGCCTTTGCGCATGACCCGTTGAAGCCTCTGTCTGAAGGGGAAGAGGAATTTGTGCCCATCACACTGAAGAACAATGTGCTGAAAGAGGTGACGGTGAAGGCGAAGAGACGGTATTTCACCAATAATAACTACAAATACAAGAACGAGGCTTGGGGAAAAAGATGGGCGACACTGTATTATGACATCAACAGGGAGTTGGACAACATTCGAGACAGAGGTGAGAAAGAGCCGACGGTCTTTGAGTTTCTGGCAAAGAAAAACATGATGTTCAACAATCCTGAGTGCATAGACCTTCCACAACCTGCCAATGTGGATGGTCATGGCGAGTGGTTCGGGAAGATGGCGTATGGGCATCGTAGCATCCAATGGATTGTTGATAATGGAGAAAAAGGGTGCAGGGGCGCGTTCACAAACGATTCTCAAGCGCGTGGTGATTTATTTTTCCCCACATGGCTGGATGAAATCAAATGCATATACATCGTGCCGCATGACCAGCAGGACGGTGGAGTGAAGATTTACATTTACCGCCACCACGTATTCACAACAGAAAGCCAGAAAGGTCTTCGCCGCACGTATTTCCAAGGCTTCAACACCCCTTCCACCTTCAAAATGGAAGACTACAACGTAATCCCGCCTATGGCTGACTTCCGCCGCACTATTTACTGGAATCCTGACATCAAGACGGACAAGGAGGGCAAGGCAAAGGTGGAGTTCTTCAACAACTCCACTTGTGAGGAAATGTATATCAGCACAGAAGGAATGACAAATGACGGGCGGATTTTGGTAAACGAGTAAAAAGCAACTCGTTCACTGTCCTCCTCTTTGATTACGTGGATGGTGCAAGAGAATTTCCTCACGCAGATGGGTGGTGTCGATGTGGGTGTAGATTTGGGTGGTGGCAATGGACTCGTGACCAAGCATGGCTTGGATGGCACGGAGGTTGGCACCGCCTTCGAGCAGGGAGGTGGCAAAGGAATGACGGAAGGTGTGGGGTGAGACGGTCTTCTTGATGCCGGCTTTTGCCACGAGGTCTTTAATCATGAGGAAGACCATGACACGAGTGAGGGGCTTCTTGCGCCGATGGCTCACAAAGACATAGTCCTGATACTCGGGAGGGATGGGCAGGAGGTTGCGGTCGAGAAAATAGAGATGCAGTTCGTGGATGGCTTTCTCGGAAATCGGCACTAAGCGTTGCTTGGAGCCTTTGCCTTCGACCTTAATGAACTGGTCGTCGAGAAAGAGGTTGCTGATTTTCAAACCGATGAGTTCGCTGACACGCAACCCGCAACTGAAAAGGGTCTCGATGATGGCTTTGTTGCGCTGACCTTCGGGCTGGCTGAGGTCGATGACGGATTCGATGGCATCAATCTCATCGACGGAGAGCACGTCGGGCAGATGCTGAGGCTTCTTGGGAAATTCGAGCAGTTCGGTGGGATTGGTCTCAAGCACATCGCTGAGCACCAGGAAATGGTAGAAACTCCGCACTCCCGACAGGATGCGCGAGAGGGAGGTGGGCATGATGCCGAGGTCCACCATCAGGGCGGAGAAGTTGTGGATGTCCTCCAACTGAATGGTCATGAAATCCTTGCCCTCGTCCTTGATGAAACGAAGGAACTTGTCGAGGTCGCGCATATAAGCATCCACCGTGTTGGGCGAACTGCCCTTCTCCAACTTCAGATACTGATAGTAACGACGCACCAGACGTTGCTGCTCTTTGTCTTCCATTGTTGCAAAGGTAAGGAAAATAAGTGAAAAGTGACCTAAAAAAATAAAAAATGTGTGTTCAAGCGCGCTTGAAAAGTGAAAAATTTGCTACCGCACTTGTACGTCAACGGTTCGCCAACTGCTGCGGTAGCAAATTTTTCACTTTTCACTCTTCACTTTTCACTTATTTTCCTTACCTTTGCATCCACAAAAATTACGAACTCAATGAAAAAGACGTTTCTTATCTTATATGTGATGATGCTGGCAACGATGCCGGCATGGGCACAAACGGAACATAACTTCACGGTGGCGAAGAGCCTGGATGTATTCAACACCATCTACCGCCAACTGGATTTGTTCTATGTAGATACGCTGGAGGCGAACAAAGTGGTGCGTGCGGGCATCGATGCGATGCTGGAGGAACTGGACCCCTACACGGTCTATTTCCCCGAAGAGGACATGGACGAACTGAAGATGATGACAACGGGCAAGTATGGCGGCATCGGCTCCATCATCCGCATGAGGAAGGACTCGACAGTCATCATTCAGGAGCCTTATCCCGACATGCCGGCTGCCGAAGTGGGCTTGCAGGTGGGCGATGTGCTGCTGAAGATTGACGACAAGGACCTGAAGGGCATGAGCACCTCGGAGGTGAGCGAACTGCTGCGTGGCGAGCCAGGCACGACGTTTGTGCTGAAGGTGCAGCGTCCGAACGAGAAGAAACCACGCGACTTCAGAATCACCCGCCGCAACATCAAGAAGACTGCCATCCCATACACTGGCATCATCGGCGAGATGGGTTACATCAGCCTCATCGAGTTCACCGAGGGGTGTGCCAAGGAGGTGCGCAAGGCGGTCATCAACTTGAAGGAGAAGGGAGCGAAGGGCATCATCATCGACTTGCGCAACAACGGTGGTGGTCTGCTCAACGAGGCGGTCGATATTGTGAACCTCTTTGTGCCCAAGGACTTGAAGATTGTAGAGACAAAAGGTAAGATTCTGGCAGCCAGCACTTCATACATCACCCACAACGAACCGCTCGACCTCGACATTCCTCTGGCTGTCCTTGTCGATGGCAGCACAGCAAGTGCCTCTGAAATTGTGTCGGGTTCGTTGCAAGACCTTGACCGCGCTGTGATTGTAGGCAGCAAGACTTTCGGCAAGGGACTGGTGCAGAGTCCTAGCGAACTGCCCTACAACGGAAGCCTGAAACTGACCACAGCAAAGTATTACATCCCTTCGGGACGATGCATCCAAGCCATCGACTACAAGAAACTGCGCGAAGAGGCTGAAATCTATCGCAAGACAGGAAAGAGGGCAACCAGCAAAGATAGCCTGAAGCAGGTGTTCCACACGAAGGGTGGACGTGAAGTGACAGAAGGCAGCGGCATCAAGCCCGACGTGGCAATTGAACAGCACACCGCCACACACACGTCATTCTATCCCTACACGATATCTGGACGCATCGTGAACAGCGAGAGCGACACCATCATCTCCACTTTGCTCATCTATCTGTCTAACGACGACGTGCTGACCGACTGGGCAACCCAATACGCCCAGAAGCATCCTACCATTTCGGAAGTGAAGGACTTCTCCATCACTGATGCTGACTATGATTCGTTTAAGAAAATGGTGAAGGACAGCGACTTTAAGTATGACCGCATGAGCGAAAAACGATTGGCTGAACTGAAGAAGACCGCTGAGTTTGAGGGTTACTACGAAGATGCCAAGCCTGAGTTTGAGGCACTGGAGAAGAAACTCACCCATAATCTTGACCGCGAAATGGACCGCAAGAAGGATGACATCCGCGAACTCCTGGCACAGGAGATTGTCAAACGCTACTATTACCAGTCGGGACGAACGGAAGAGGCACTCAAGGGTGACCCCGTGTTGGAAAAAGCCATCGAGGTGCTCGACAACGAAAGTGAATACAAGAAAATACTGAGCAAATGAATTAAAAACAACGAATCTTTCGAATTGCTCGAATAGAGAAAAATGCCGTAGAAACGGCGGCTAATGAGACGAATGCCAGAAAAGAGACACCACCATTCGTTTTTATTCGTAGCCGCTTGCGGCATTGCCCACCACCATTCGGAACATTAGAAAAATTCGTTGTTCAAGAAAGAAATAAGTGATACCATGTCTCTTCGTAACAACAAAGCCACACGGCTGAACCGCTACATGATGTTCGGCATGTTCTTCCTCGGCATCATTGTCCTTGGATGCGTCTTTGCCTTCCTCTATCTGTCGTTCAACAAAAGTGACAACCCGTTTGTACAGCAGCCACAGGAAGGTGAAGTGGCTACCGACAGCATCCTCTTCATTGTGAATGACTCAACCCTGCTGGAAGAATAAGATGAGAAAAATGTCTCTACGCTTTGCGCCTTTAGAAAAACAAAAAAAGACAAGAAAATATAAAAAAAAATATTTTCATTTGTTTTCTTTTGTTTTTTGGCTACGCCGAGCTAAAGGTTCTTATTTTTCTAAAGGCGCGAAGCGTACTCTCCTCCCCACCCTACTATGCCTCTCCCTTTCAGCGCATGCCCAGTGTCCCACCCAAAACACAGCCTTCAAGGCTGGGGAAAGCCTGACGTATGACCTCTATTTCAACTGGAAATTCGTGTGGGTGAAATGTGGTGCCGCCCACTACACGATGAAGTCCACAACCTACAAGGGACAACCTGCCCTCCGCAACGACCTGCTCTTCACCAGCAACAAGCGGTGCGATGCAGTCTTCACCATGCGTGACACCCTCATCTCCTACATCACCCCGCAACTCGTCCCCCTCTACTTCCGCAAAGGCTCGCTGGAAGGCAAGCACTACACCGTCGATGAGGTGTGGTACACCTATCCCAAAGGCAAGAGCCACGTCAAGCAGCACTTCCTCAATCGGCATGGCGAATGGTCGGAACATCACCACGAGTCCGACGAATGCAACTACGACATGCTTTCCATCCTATCCTTGGCACGTAACTGGAGCATAGCCTCCACCAGAAAGAAAGCATCCGCAGGGACTCCCACCCCATTACGTGGAAAGGTTGGGGAGAGGGTCTCTCTACAGGGAAAGATTGGAGAGAGGGTCTTTTTCCCCATGGCGACAGGCAAGAAAGTGGAGCGACAAACCCTCGTCTTCCGAGGCAAAAAAGACTGGAAAGCCAACGACGGCAAGAAGTATCACTGCCTTGTCTTCTCCCTCCTCGACTACGAAGAAACGGAGAAGGACAAAGAACTCCTCCGCTTCTACGTCACCGATGACCCACGCCACCTCCCCATCCGCATCGACTTCTACCTCCGCTTCGGCACCGCCAAAGCATTTTTAGCAAAATCGACAGGTACAAACAACTAAAAACACCCTCAACAAGTCACACAACATTGTGTTACACAAATTTGTGTGACACAAACTTGTGTGAATAGAAAAATGTTTGTACCTCCACCACCTCATGCTCATCATCTCTCCAGCATTTAGCCTGATTACAACTATTGATTTAGCTTGAATACAAAAACCAATTTGGCTTGAATACAAATTAGTGTAATCAAGCCAAATTGGAAGTTGTAATCAGGCTAAATATTAGATTATATTCAAGCGAAAAGCGAAAGACATTGCTGGCAGGAGCAGGAAAGGACGATGGGTAGAAGGCGTTTTTCATGTTGGAACGCAGGATTTCCTAACGCACCTTGTCTGCATTCGATGAAAAAATGTAACATTTTCTTTTTCACTCGGACACCTTTTGTCCGTACCCACTCCTAACTTTGCAGCGAAAACCGAAACAAAGAACAATCAAACCTGATTTTTATGAAGAATCATCCTACTATAGCAGATTTTTGGTTGATACATGGGAACAAATCATATTGTGATTTGGCAAACAAAGATGTATGGTCAATCATAAAAGAGACCGCTATTGACAAGAACGTGCCAACAGCCCTTCTCTCGTATGAGTCATCAAATACGGAGATAGTGACAAGACTGCTTTCACATATAACAGGCATTCCTGTCTCAAACATTCAAGAGGGGAAGATAAAACAAGAAGAAGACAATAGGATTTCCGAAGCCTTCAAGTCTTTAGAGCACATTCCGCTATACCTGACCGACGCTCAATCTCTTCCTTTTTCTGAACTGAAAGACACGATTCAGACGATGGTACATGAGCATGAAGTCAAAATCGTCATCATTGATGACATGCGATTCGTGAAAAGTTTTGACCTCGAGGCATTGGACAACTTCGCCGAAGAACTTGACATCCTCCTAATATGTATCTATAAAAACAATGGCAAATATGGAAAAGCAGAAGGTTTCTGATGTAGAGAAAATCAAAAAGATGAAGACATGGACAGCACTTGTAGGATGGGAACTCATCATTGTGGATGCTGCACTTTCGGTTCTGGAATGGTGGATGCCCTTCGACCACACCTTATGGAATTCTCATGGTGAAACATGGAGTGTAGTCTTTGTGATGCTACTGGGCATAATGGTATTGCATGTATCTTACATGTGCAGCCGCTATCTGAAAAGAAAGGAGGGGGAAGGAGGCGGTTTGTCCTAACAGGTCATAGGGATACCGCCAAAACCCTCTGGACATTGATGGAAAGTGGAATTGGGGCGTACTAATATATAGTGGATTACCCGTTGGCGGAATTAGATAGTAAAAAGAATGTATAGTAAAAAGTTGCACATATCCCAGATTTTTAGTAACTTAGAGCGTCCAACCTTTAAGTTATACAATCTGATTATGTGCAACCTGTACACAAAGTTCGTAAAGTTT
>JAFUYM010000054.1 GCA_017470525.1 Bacteroidaceae bacterium | reverse complement strand
TCATATTAGAGTTTTGCTTGTTTTCTTTTTGCAACACTAAGATAAGTGAAAATTCTGACATGGCAAAATCCTGGGCAACTTTTTGTTGCTCAGGAACTTATAAATAAAGTTAAATTATAGTGTTGCGGAATTAAGGTTATCCGCAAAGTTCGGAAATATATCGCAAGAAACATGAATTTTTCATGAATTATTTTGTGCTTATTACCGTTCGTTCGACATCTCCCTGTTATATTCCCTCACCGATTTGCCGCCCATGAAGCGGTAAGTGATTTGGAGTTGAAGGGCACCACGGTTGTTGCTCTTCCACGAACAGAAATAGTTGGTGGCTTGCTGGGCAGGAGAGACGATGTAAGTCTTGTCGATGCCGTCGCCCCACTTGAGCGGAGATACAGCCATGAAGGTGACATTGAGGCGGTCTTTCCAGAACGGCTTGTTGATGGAGACATAGAGGAAGTCATCTTTGTAGTTTGTCCAGTAAGATTGCGGTGCTACATACTTGTTGTGCTGTAGTTCATATCCTATGTAGGTGGTCATCTTGTGCTTTTGGCTGTAATACTGTAAAGAGGTCTTGAAACGAAACTCCACGCCACGCTGCTTGAAGTTGTCGTACCATGCCTTTGGTTGAGCGACCAGTACATCGGCTTTATAGACAAAGTTCTTGCAGAACCGCTTGGTGAAGGAGAGGCTTGCCCACAGCGAGAGATAGCGGGAATTGATGTATGTGTTTGCCACATAGTCACCCTCTGTGCCGCTGGGTAGCAATCCGTGCCGCACCTCGGAGAACCCCGTGATAATGTTGGGTGCATACGTCACGCCTGCCTGTGCGTTGAAGCACCACCATGCATCGAACCACACTTTCCACTGATGCGTCACGTTAGCATGAAGGAATGGGTTGCCGCCGCTCCACGTGAGCGAATCGGTGAAGTAGCCGTAAGCCGAAGTCTGCTCTTGGTTCGGGTAGCCGATGCTGTAGTCGTAGTTGAAGCGAATCCAGTTCTTCTCCGTGAGTCTGTGCCAGTACATCGCGCTGGCTGACCACACCAGTTGATTCTCGCTCTGTCCGTTGCTCCTCACATGCACTTCCTCCACACGGCCACCGATGGATGCTGTGTTGTGCCCGATGCTGTCAAGTCGTCCCCACAGATTGAACCAGCCGCAGTTGCGAAAGAAACCGTTGGTGTTCAGCCGTTGGCGACTCTCGAAGTCTTCACGTTTGTAGTTTTTCCATGTGTTGTGGTATCCCATTCGCAGTTGCAGCCGATTCTCGTACCACGCACGCCGTGCCTCCGAACGAAAGCGAGTATAATTCATGTGGTCATTGTAGTGGTTTCTCAGGGTGAAGGTCTCGCCACGAATGAAGGTGTTGTCGGGCGTGTTGCGGTTATAGACGTAGTTGAAGTCCGTTTCGTAGTTCCATGCACTGGTTTTGCCACGATAGAAGAAGGCGGTGCTGTGGTTGTGATTGTCTGTGTTGTTGAGGCTGTGAACATCAAGGGTGTCAATTGTACCAATATTTATGTGTCTTTGTTCCAAGAGGTAGTTCAGTTGGTTCTCATCCTTGTTATAATCATACACATACGTCCACGACAACGAGTGATTCTTGTTGATTTGATAATCCGCCGAAACGCTCGCCTCATAGTCTTGGTTTTTCAGCAGTTTTTCGTTCGTGTCCTTGTCGTGCAGCACACGCTCCGCCACTCCTTGTACGGGAAAAGTGCGTTCATACCACTGCTGCACCACGTTTTTGTTGTCCGACATTCGCGTCACATGTGCCACAAAGTTCCACTTGTTTTTTGTGTAGGTGAATGCCCCTTCGGTCACAAAATAGAGAAACTTGCCCGCATTCGCTCCTGCCGGCATGAAGCGTGTGTTCCCATAGATGCTCCCTTCATAACCCTCATAGTTTTTCTTCGTTACCAGATTGATGAGAGCATCATACCCCTCGTACTTCCCATGCGGATGGTCAATAATCTCCACTTTCTCAAACCGCATGTGATGCAGTTTCATCACATAGCCGTAACCCTTTTCTAAACTATCTACCAACACGATGATGTTGCGGCTGTTGTTATACTCCACGCTGTTATCCACCGCATTCCAAGTCAGTCCTCGAATGTTCCCTAACATCTGAGCCGTATTGTGTGCCCCACGTCGCATTTCTTTCGTGATGAATGCCGTGGTTTTGTCGCCCTCTGTGCGAATGCTCGATGTCGCCACCGCCACCTCTTTCAATTCGATACTCCAGTCGGTTGAATCATTCTTTACCGTCAGCGTATCTGCCTCCTGTGCCGCCGTCGTCAGTGTTGCCATCATCCATGCCACCACTGCTATTTCTGTTGTTCTTCTTTTCATGTGTAATCATTTGTTTCTGTTCTCTTATATCCATTGGTCGAACAAATATATCGCAGAAGAACAAACAAAAACGTCGGGCAACTCGATGTGAATTGCCCGATGTCTCGTATCATATAATGATGTGCGGTATGCCCATCTTATGGCGTGTCTATTTCTACTTGCGAATCAGTTTTGCCGCAAATCCACCGCCGCTTGCCATGTGAACCTTGATATGTTCCTGTGGGGAGTGGGTGATGGTGAAGGTCTGCTGGAATACTTGGTAGTCGGTGGCTGCCTTGTCAGCATTGATGCCATCGAAGAAGGCGGTGAGTTCGTAGGTGCCGGTGGGGAGGAAATCGCTGTTGAGTTCCACGTCGCGACCGTTCCAGTTGGTCTCGCCGGCTACGTACCAGTTGTTGCCTTGGCGACGGGCGGTGATGATGTATTCGCCCAGTTTGCCGTCCAGCACTTTCATCTCGTCATACACCGTTGGGAGAGAGGCGATGAACTTGGTGCATTCGGGCTCTTTTTCGTAGGTGGTTGGGGCGTCTGCCAACATGGTGAGCGGTGAGTCATGCACGATGTAGTGTGCCAGTTGGTGGCAGCGGGTGCCCATCGTCATTGGATTGTTGTAGATGGGTTGGAAGTCGGCTTTGGTGGCATTGCGCATGCCGCCTGGGGTGAAATCGACAGGTCCCACCATGCCACGGATGTAGGGGAAGGTGACATCGTAGAGGGGCATGTCTTTCGATGGCTCATCCACGGTTCTGCCATCCCTCTGATGCTTGGCACGCTCCGTCCACTTTGCCTCCTCCATGCCAAAAACTGCCTCGAAGTTGATGACGTTGGGGTAGGTGCGTGTGATGCCTTGAGGGGCGAAGATGCCGTGATAGTCGAGCACGAGGTGGCTCTGGGCACAACGGTCGGCAATGCGGTAAATCATTTCGGTGGCTTCTTGGTCATATCTGTCCATGAAATCGACCTTGAAGCCCTTGATGCCCATGGCAGCATATTTCTCACACGCCTCGTTCAACTGGGCATCCAGCACATTGAACACCGTCCAGAGGATGATGCCCACGTTCTTCTGTTTGCCGTACTGCACCAGTGCCGGGAGGTCAAGTTCGGAAATGACGGTGAGCATGTCGCCACTCTTTGGATTGTACCAGCCTTCGTCCAGAATGATGTACTCCAATCCATGCTTGGCGGCAAAGTCGATGTAGTATTTGTAGGTCTGCTGATTGATGCCTGCCTTGAAGTCCACGCCGCTCAATCCCCAGTCGTTCCACCAATCCCAAGCCACTTTGCCAGGCTTAATCCACGAGATGTCGCCCTTGATGCGAGAGGGGGAGGCGAGGGAGTAGGCGAGGGTGTTGGTCGGCATTTCCTTGTCCTCGTGGGTGATGGCGAGGACACGCCACGGGAAGGTGCGGTTGCCTTTGCCTTTGGCAATAAAATCTTCCGTATCCGTCACGTACTTCTGCACACGCCAAGGATAGAAGTCGAAAGCCTTGGGATAGGGGGCAAAAGAAGCCTTCAAACAGGTTCCTTCACTTTTCACGAACATGCCAGGATAGCCTTCCACGTCAGTTTCGAGCAGTGTGACCTTGGCACCTTTGTTATCAAGTTCAACCGTGGCTGGCAGGAATGCTTCCCAATCCTTCGGACGGGAGGAAATTCTGCCTACATCGTAAGTGGCTTGAAATGCCATTGCCTTTGGCTTCTGTGGGTTAGTGGAGTAGGGCAGATAGGCTGTGTAGTTGTAGCCGAAATCGAACTCTGCAACCTCGTCCTTCACCGTCCACTCGCCCTTCGTCGATGTGGTGACGAAGCGATATGCCACACCGCTATTGTAAGCACGAAACTCGATGTTCACCCCATTTTTGTTCTTCACCATGAGTTGGTTGTACTCGTCGTCGAACGAGGTGAGTTTGTAGTTGGGGGCATCAATGTGCTCCTTTGCGGACTTGGTGGTCGTGCCGTTGTATTGACTGGCTTTCTTGCCGTTGAGCAATAGGTCGGTCGTGCCGTTCAGCAGTTCCGTTCCGTTGTCGATGACCTTGAATGTCAGTTCGTTGTCAGCATTGATTTCCACTTTTACTTTACCATTAGGAGAAGAGAGCGTTGCGCTGACTTGTGCGTTGATGGCAAACACAGACGCCATCAGGCAAAATGTGAGAAATATGCGTTTCATGTGTTGATAACATTAATAATTTATGATAAATTGCCTAACGGCGAGCTGAAGGTTCATGGTTAATTTGTGATAATTTATGTTTATATATAAAAACATGAATTGCCATGAATTAACCATGAATTTTTCATGAATTTTATTTTATATTATATGTATAGGTGTGGGGTTCCTCTGGCTTCCTGTTCCTGTCGTAAGGATTGAACGTGTAAGGCTTATACTCGCTCAGGGGATAGCCAGTCACCACCAGATACACGTCCTTCGTGTCGGCTGGTAGGTTGAGTTTCAAGGTGCTCTTCTGCTTGGTGGAGATGTCGCCATACACGGCCTCGGCATTCTGCTTCACAGCCACCAAACGATAAGCATAACCGTCGCCCTTATCAGCACCCGTGAAAGTGACTTTTGCCACTTTCTTCCCCTTCGTGTCGAGTTTGATGACATTCGCACCAAACACTTGTAATGGCTTGTCATTCACAAACTCGCCTGCATATTTCTTGTTCATCTCATGCTTGCCGGGGAAGTCGAAGGTGAGCAGACGGGAATAGCAATCGACTGCCTCGCGGGCAAAGTCCTCGGGAGTGAGGCTGAACATGCGCATGTAGGTCGATGCAGGGTCTTCGCCACGCATACCCTCGCGGAACACGTCGGCAATGACGGTGAGCCCATGCTTCATGCTCCAATATTCGAGGATGTAAGGGGAGTGATAGATGTTTTCTCCGTCGAGGAACCGCAGGTTGGCATGCTTGATGAAGTCCTTCCAATGATAGTTCTCGTCGGTGGGCCATTCAGGATTCACGTTCCACAACATCCACTGGCTCGTCATTTCGAAAAAACCGCCAGCCATGCCGCCTTTGCCCTGATGGTCGCACGAAATCATGGATTGGAACGAGTGTCCCAACTCATGGGCGATGCAGTTCAACTTCTTGTCCTGCACACGGTTGGGCGCAATCCAGAGCGCACCAATCACGCCGTCGTAGTCGCCACCGTAAGCAGTGCCTTCCAGCGAGTAGTTGAGCATCACCATCATGCGATACTTGTCGGCGTTTGACCCGGGCTTGATGAACTTGAGGTCGTTTTTGTAGAAGTCGTAGAACGACTGGATGCGGGCAAGCAGATTGGGCAAATCCACTTTCATGTTGTGCCCGTCAAGGTCAGGAGCCTGACTCAGGTCGGGACCGAAAGGCTTCTCCCAGAACACAATCACATCGTCGGTGTAGGCGCAACGGGCAAAACTCCACTTCGAATCCGCCTTCGTGAAGTCGTTGTCCTTCAGGTCTTCGGGGATGAAGACCTCCTTGCCTTTCGGGGCATTATACACGGGGGTGTTCACCACTTCTGTTGTGGTTGTCTTTGTCTGAGCCTCAAGTTTTGTTTGAGCCACAGCCATGTTTGCATGACCAGCCATCATCAGGGCTGCCAAGGTCATGCCAAAATACATTCTCTTTACAGTTTTCATTAGGTGTAAGTTTTTAATAATTCGCTAATCTTTCTCGTTTTGGTTTGCAAAGGTAAACAAAATTCTCGAAAGCCACAAGAAATAGTACAATTTTTTCCCTTTTTCCCTGTACCCATAGAGTTCACGACTCTGTCCCCGCCATTGTAAAGACGAAGCATAAAAAAGTGTCGCTTTTGGAGCCTTTGGAGAAAAACTTTGAGGGAATGAAAATTTTTTTTCGTTTTTTGTTGGGGATTCTTGTTTTTATTTATTACTTTTGCAAAAGTAAAGATTGAAAGCACATGCTTTGTGAGTAGTGGTGACTACACATTTTTATTAATTAATAAAATATTTTTTTAACGTTATGGTTTATTCAAAAGAAGTACAGGAAATGTGCTGTGTAGCCAAAGGTCCTAACCATGGACCCGCTCCAATTCCCGAAGAGGGCAAGTGGATTCAGGCTAAGGAAATCAAGGACATTTCTGGCATGACACACGGCATTGGCTGGTGTGCTCCTCAGCAGGGTTGTTGCAAACTCTCTCTGAACGTGAAGGAAGGTATCATCGAGGAGTGTCTCGTTGAGACCATTGGTTGCTCTGGTATGACTCACTCTGCCGCTATGGCATCTGAGATTCTGCCTGGCAAGACCATTCTGGAGGCTCTGAACACCGACCTCGTTTGTGACGCTATCAACACTGCTATGCGTGAACTCTTCCTCCAGATTGTTTACGGTCGCACACAGAGTGCATTCTCTGAGGGCGGTCTTGTGATCGGTGCTGGTTTGGAAGACCTCGGCAAGGGACTCGTTTCTCAGTGCGGTACACTCTACGGCACAAAACTCAAGGGCACTCGCTACCTCCAACTCACAGAGGGTTACATCACGAAGATGTTCCTCGACGAGGACAACGAGGTTTGCGGCTATGAATACGTCCACATGGGCAAGTTCATGGAGGCTGTGAAGAAGGGCATGGACGCTAATGAGGCTCTCAAGAGCGTGACAGGCACTTACGGTCGCACGAAGCCTGAGCAGGGAGTTGTTAAATCTATTGACCCACGTAAAGAATAAGGAGGAAACAAACTATGATTAGAGAAGTGAAATTCGAATCACAAGACCGTCGTATCAAGCAGATTCTTGCTGCTCTGAACGAAAACGGCATTTCCTCTATCGAAGAGGCTAACGAAATCTGCGAAAAGGCAGGTCTCGACCCATATCTCACTTGTGAAGAAACACAGCGTATCTGCTTCGAGAACGCTAAGTGGGCTTACGTGGTAGGTTCTGCTATCGCTATCAAGAAGGGCTGCAAGAACGCTGCTGACGCTGCCGAGGCTATCGGTATCGGTCTTCAGGCATTCTGTATTCCTGGCTCTGTGGCTGACGACCGTAAGGTGGGTATCGGTCACGGAAACCTCGCTGCCCGTCTGCTCCGCGAGGAGACTGAGTGCTTTGCCTTCTTGGCAGGTCACGAGTCTTTCGCTGCAGCCGAAGGTGCCATCAAGATTGCTGAGATGGCAAACAAGGTACGCAAGAAGCCACTCCGCTGCATCCTCAACGGTCTGGGCAAGGACGCTGCCATGATCATCTCTCGTATCAATGGCTTCACTTATGTGCAGACCAAGTTCGACTACTTCACTGGCAAACTCGAAGTGGTGAAGACAAAGGCTTACTCTGACGGTCCTCGTGCCAAGGTGAACTGCTACGGCGCAGACGACGTTCGTGAGGGTGTTGCCATCCTCTGGAAGGAGAACGTGGATGTTTCTATCACAGGTAACTCTACCAACCCAACTCGTTTCCAGCACCCAGTGGCAGGTACTTATAAGAAGGAGCGCATCCTTGCTGGCAAGCCTTACTTCTCAGTGGCTTCTGGTGGTGGTACAGGTCGTACACTTCACCCAGACAACATGGCTGCAGGTCCTGCATCTTACGGTATGACTGACACGCTCGGACGTATGCACTCCGACGCTCAGTTCGCAGGTTCTTCTTCTGTTCCTGCTCACGTAGAGATGATGGGCTTCCTCGGCATCGGTAACAACCCAATGGTAGGTTGCACCGTAGCATGCGCCGTGAACGTGGCTCTCGCTCTGAACAAGTAATTACACCATTACATAATAAAAAGAAAAGGCTCGCATCAATGAACGGTGCGAGCCTTTTTTATGTTTTAGAAAAAGGGGAAGCGATGTTTGTGAAGAAGTGCGCAGAGGGCGTGTGTAGTTCTGTTAGCGTTTGATGCTCAGCCACCGTCCGTAGGTGAGCATGCGCCAGAACCATTCGAAGGGACCGTAGCGGAAGGAGAGCAACCAGAGGTGAGAGCACAGGATTTGAAGGAGGAAAAGGGCGATGGCGGTGAGTTCCACTTGCCAGAGAGTGAAGGTAGTGCCGAGACCGAAACCAATGCCGTAGAAAAGGAGGACGCCGAGGAGGGATTGGGCGATGTAGTTGGTAAGTGCCATGCGCCCGGGTTTGGCTAAGAGGCGGAAGAGGAGAGCGTTGGGGTGGAGGCGCAAAAGGAGGCAGAAGCCTGTGATGTAAGCGAAGGACATGGGAAGAGCGCTTACGGCATAGAGCAGCGAGTGGATGGTGAGTCCCCACGGATGTCCTGTTGTCGCACTTTGGGCATAGAGTAGGGAAGTGGGCACTCCGATGGCGAGTCCGATAATGAAGATTTGTTTGAGTGGAGAACGTAGTTCATCCAGTCGTGCGTAGAGTCTGTTGCGACCGATACTGTAGCCTATCAGAAAGAGTCCCAACACTTTCAGCAGTCGGTGTCCGTCCACAAACTCGTACATCCGTTCGATGGCACCTTGCATCAAAAATTGATGCACACCCACATAATTGTCGGCATCGCGCAACCACGTGGCGAAGTTTTCTTCTGTGATGCCGTATGAATAGGCTTTCTCCCACCATGCCTCCACGATGGGAGCGGAGATGCTGAATCCTGCCAATTCTTGCCACAGGTCGAGTCCAACGGGAAGGAAAATGCATACGGCAGCCAATACCAGTAGTTGTTTGTCTTTCAACCGTTACAACAATGGCAACAGCATTCCCACCACGGCATAGAGGCAAAGGATGTCGCCACTCCAAATACACAGTAGATGCACCAATGCAAAGCCCAGCAATACCAACATTCGTCTGTAAAATAGTCGGATGCCGCTGCTGCCTCGTTCTTCTGCATGGCTCAAGATAATGGAGAAACCAATGCCGAAGAGGATGCTGAAAATGCCGTAGAATTTGGCGTCGACCAACAGGTATTGCAGGAACCTGACCACGCGGTCAACCCCGGCTGTTGGCATGGCTGCCTATTCGTTGGGGGTGAGGAATGTCCATAAGGCAAATTCTGGCAGATTTGCCAGGCAAATGCCCAATAGAGCCAGTCCTCGAAGGGCATCGAGGATGATGTATCGCTGTTTTTCGGTGGTTGGTGTCAGTTGCGTTTTCATCGAGTTCTTAATTATTGCATGGGGTGAAGGTTCTCCCAACGCACGTTCCATGTGCCGTCTTGCGGAAAACCTGGGTTGGGCATGTCGGGGCATCCATCCCAACCAGCGCACATCATGGCAATAGAGGTGAGAAGGGCGCCGTTGCCTGGAAGGTAGAGACGGAGGCGGTCGGCTGTTTGGTAGTTATGACCTTGGATGAGATAGCGGTTTTTGGGGTGGTCGGAAAGGAGGATTTCAATGGCTGCGTTGGGTTGTCCGAGACGGGCAGCAGCCATGGCAATCATGCCATAATCCCAACCCCATGTGGTTTCCCAACGCCAGTTTTGCTGCACCCATTGGAGGGTGCGTTGCATGGTTTCGGTGTCGTAGATGGCATCAGCGGTGGGAATCAAGGCACAGGCTCCGAGCACGGCAGGGTGGTCAGAGCGGCTCTTTTCCGCAAAAGTTTCGGTGGGGATTTGCTTGGGAACAGCCACGGAGGCAGAAGCACCCACGGTGTCGAATGGGTCGAAGCGTTGCAGGTGTTGTGTGGTGTCGATGGGTTGCCCTGCGGTGTAGATGCCATCTAGTTGAGGTAGGGGAGCGAGGTGAGCGAGGATGTCATCCCATTGAGGATGCCGGGGCAATCCTCTGCGTTCGCGCCATGCCTGTGCTGTGGCAAGTCCGTAGTGCCAATAAGCCAATTCAAAAGGATGATTGTAGGAGAAGTCCTTCGACATGGATTCCTGCATGGCGGTGGCACTTCGCAGTTCGTAGGTGTGGGTGAGGGTGTCGAGATGGAGAAAATCAGCCATGAAGAGGGCTGTCTGTTCCACCTGTTCGCCATAGCGTTCCAACGTGGCGGCATCGGGGTGGGCACGATACATTTCCTCTGCCATATAAATATAATGTGGCTGTTGCCAGATGAGGAACGAGCCTGTGTTGGACGGTGCTTCACCTGCCCACGGGTCGGTCATCTTCATCCAGCGAACGCCTTGAAAGCCTTGTCGCTCAGCGATTTTCCGTGCCTCGGGATAAGCCACTTTGTTGTACCATTCGAGCACTTGCTCCATCACTTGCGGATGGTTCCAAAGGGCGAAATCCACCATGTGCCACCACGCCATTTCGAGGTGTGGACGACCGAACCATGAGTTGTAGGTCAATCCTGTCTCTTGCGGTGGTGTGGCATTGGCACAGTTGATTCGTGTGAGGTATTGGCTGATCACCACCCGACGTTCCAATTCGTTGGCACGTGGGTCGGTACACTGAGAGAAATCGACCATGCCGCCTTCTTGCCACCAATGTTTCCATGACTGAACGATGTTGTGGAGTTCTTTATGGAAAAGGAGAGAGGAATGGTCGTCGAGGGTCGGGAGTGTATTGGTGTATGTTGCTTTAAACGTCAGGACATGGCTGGTGGTGGAAAGCAGAAACTCATGGCGGTTGCGCTCATGCAGTTGGGCTTTGCCTTGCCAATGGAGAATGAGATAATAGCGCGTGGAGTCAATGATGTGCTCAATAATGGCGGCATGGCGACGGGTTGTCACAATGCGTGATGTGTGCAACTCGGGTTTTGTCCAGTCGCTGGCAGCATCAGCATGTTTACCAGTAGGATAGGGGAAACGGATGGAAATGGCGGCATGACCATCTCTCAGCAATGGCGTCTCGATGCGATAGAGCACGGCATCATCGTCTTCAGATGCGGCAGTGGTGACGTGTACCTGCTTGCCGTCGGCACGAAAAGAACTTTCGATGACTCCCTCATAAAGTTTCAACTCCTGATGGATGTCGGTCAAATCACTCAGAGTCATTTTCGAGCCATCGGAGGCATGCAGTTCCATTCCGATGGCACCGAGGTTCAGACGATGCGGATTGACTCGGAAGTAAGTGGTTGCCTCTTGCTGCCGTCCGCCTTGTTTGTACTCTACGGCATACACTTCATCATGTTGGCGATGGGGAAAGCGGATGGTGCGTTGTGTCTCTTCGGTGGTAAGGTGGTTTGCGTTGGGAAAACTGTGCCACCCCCAGTCAGACATGGCAGAGAGCGGGATGCCCTCCTCGTATGCTTCGGGATAAGACTGCATGCCTGTCACATCGACGGTGGTGGCAAAATGCCCGTTGCCCACCGTGAGTGCAGCCAGAGGGTCGGCGGCGGTGACAATGGGATTGTGGCGACTGACCACCGCCTCACGGTCGATGAGCGACGGTTGGGCAATGGCACCGTCCGTGTGTACCCACACCAACCATGATGTGAGCACGGTGAGAAATGCAGTCTTGGCAGTTGTACCCATCGGTTATTCGTAATGCCTGATTCTCACGTCAATGCCATCGGCTTTCAGTTGGTTGGGTATGGCTGAAACATCGGTCTGCCCGTAGTGGTAGGGGAAGAGCACCTTGGGCTTGATGATGCGGGCGGCGCGAATGAGTTGGTCGGGAGTCATTGTGTAGGGCTGGTTGCAGGGCAGGAAGGCGATGTCGATGTCCTTGATGTCTGCCATTTCGGGAATGTCCTCGGTGTCTCCAGCGATGTAGATGCGCAAGCCGTCGAGGTTGAGGAGGTAACCGTTGTCACGCCCTTTGGGGTGGAACTGCGTGTGACCTTCCGTGATGTTGTAGGCAGGAACAGCCTCCACGCCGATGCCAGAGTCGAGGTCTTCCTTGCCGCCGTTCGCCATCACCAGCCCATAGCCCATCATGTCGGCACAACGGCGGTTGGTGATGAAGCGTGTGCCAGTGCGGGTCAGTTGCTTGATGGCTTCTTGGTCGAAGTGGTCGCCATGCTCATGGGTGACAAAAATGAAGTCTGGCTGTGGAATCTTCGAGTAGTCGATGGTGCGGTTGCCCAATTTTCTGACTGGGTCAATTTCTATTTCCATGTCATCATATTGGATGCGGATGCTGGCATGCATCAGAGCGTGGAAACGGACAGTCTTGCCGTTGGGGGTCTTGAACACATCCACCTCAGCCGTGTCTTTTGTCACGGGCATGTTCTTCAGTTTCCATGCCATGATGCCTCCTGTGAGATTAGTCACTTGATAGCCTTCGGTAGCCAGCAACTCCGCTGCTTTCGATGACCTCCTGCCACTCTTGCAATAAACGGCAACGGGCTTATCGGTGTTCAGCGTCTTCTTTGCGATGGACACAAAATCCTCTCCATTCACATCGATGTTGCAAGCCCCCTCGATGTGCCCTTCAGCATATTCTTCCGCTGTCCGCACATCCACCAGTTGCACGCCCTCCTTGTTGATATACTCTGCGAACTCTTTCACGTCCGCATTCTGAAAAGATTGGCTGCATGCCGAGGTTCCCAACCCCAGCATCGCCATGATAAAAGCCATTGTCTTATTCATTCTGTTTGCATTAGAGAAGTTTAGGTTGCAAAGATAACGCATATCTGTGAGATAAACAAATTTTTTGTGGAACAAAAGAAAAATCGGGCATCGTCAGCATCCCCAAAACAAGTGCGCACCATGATATTTCACGATGCGCACGACAAAAACATTTTGCTTATGAGAGATTAAATATGTGAATGGGAATCAGTTTGTTATCCTCCGAAACCTCCGCCCTGCTGAAAACGCTTGCGCATTTCCTCCATTGCTGCCTGATAAGCCTTGAACTGCTCCTCGTTCAGGATTTCCTTGAGAGCCTTTTCAGTTTCTTCCTGCTGCTTCTTCATGTCCTCAGGATTGAACTGTGGGAAACCGCCGCCATTGTTCTGAGCCTCCTTCATCTTGGCATCGAAATCCTTTGCCTGCTTCAGGAAGAGGTCGTAAACTTTCTTGTACTGCTCGTCGGTCGTCTTGGCAGCCTCTTTCACCTGGTCAGCACGACGTGTTGCCATGTCTTCTGGCTTGAAACTGAACTGTCCGCCACCGAACTGAGCGAATGATGAGAGCGAAATGAAAGCCATCATCAAAGAAAGAATCATCTTTTTCATACTGTTTTTAAGTTTTAGTAAGTGATAAGTTAATAGAGATAAGTAGAAAAGTTTCTAACTGCATAGTAAGACACTCTGCACGAAGAAAGGTTTAATCCCAAAGCAATTTTTTTGAAAGAAAGATTACCCACACCCCCAAAATCGGACTGCTCCAGTCCGCCGTGCCGCACTGGAGCAGTCCGATGCGTCGGAGTGGAGCAGTCCGAAAGAGAGGTGCTGGAAGCGCGCTTTCCGGGACTTGTTCCCGGCAGGGCTGATGGGAGTCCTCGCC
>JAFUYM010000053.1 GCA_017470525.1 Bacteroidaceae bacterium | reverse complement strand
TGACGCTGCTGGGGATGACAGTATTTTTGCAACCTGCAACAAGTGTGTTGGAAGAGGTTTCAATGATAGCGTTACATCCACCACGTGAATCATAATAAGTGTTGGCATTATCCACGGTGATGGATTCAAGGGCATTGCAGCTAGAGAAAGCCTGCTCACCAATGGATGTGACGCTGCTTGGAATGGCCAATGAGGTCAAGCCGCTACAGTTATAGAAAGCACCATCGCCGATTGATGTGACGCTGCTGGGAATGGCCAATGAGGTCAAGCCGCTGCAGCCATCGAAAGCATAATTGCCAATGGATGTGACGCTGTTGCCAACGGTCAAAGAGGTCAACCCGCTACAGTTAATGAAAGCCCACTCGCCAATGGTCTTAACATTATTTCCTATCACGATTTTTTGTAGTGAACTTTTACCGCTGAACCAAGAACCAATTTCTGTGCAATCAATATTCAGTTCTTTAACATCACAGCCATCGAAAGCCCTTTCGCCGATAAATGTGATGCTATTGGGAATGGTCAATGAGGTCAAGTTGCAGTTATAGAAAACATTACTGTCAATGGATGTGACAGAATAGGTGATGCCATCACTATTGATGGATTGGGGAATAATAACAGTTCCAGTGTAGTAACCCCATCCAACCGTTGCAGTTTTGCTATCATTATTCAAATAATAGCAGATGCCATCGACTTCGGCTTTGGCATCATACGCATTGACGTTAATTGACAGCAACACTCCCAGTGCTACCATCATGAGTTTAAGAGTTTTTGTTTTCATTATTATTCACAATTTACATTCTCCAATTTTTCCTTCGCTCTCTTCAGAATCTGTTCTGCATACATTTTTCGTGTATCTTCCAATTCGTCCATTGGTACAATTTGCCATTTAGACAATTTTGGGTATGACTTTGTCCTATCCAAAGCAAAAAGCAATTTTTCTATCACCGCTTTCCCTTCTTCTGTGCTTCCATCATACAATGTCATAGTGTCATTTGCACTATCATAGGTTCCACATAAAACTTCTTCCCATGCCTTATCATCAACATCTAGAATTGTTGTAAGAAAGGGGTGAGTAATCTCAAAAAAAACGTTTACCATAAGTGTAGAATAGCCTACTCGCCCAACTCCAACTTTCGGCATTAAATTTATAGAAATAAAAAGGGCGTGAGTTGCTGTACTTCTGCTAATCCCGACCTCTGGCTCTGGTAAACCGTTCTCTTAGGATTAGCAACCAGTTAGCCCACGCCGGGGGATAATATACAGAAGTACACTTACATCACAAAAGGATAGATACAGATGTACCCATACAATAATGATATAGAAGTGACTTTAGAATAAATCACCCACGTGGACGTTCCGATTGCGTCATCTTCAAAGAGAACTTTAAATTTACCAGATTTAGAGATCTGAAGACCAACGTTCGTAAACGTCCTTTCTGATGCAGGGCTGTCAAGTGCCTACACGAGACACGCACAGCGAGTGCACCAAATTATCTATGTTATTATATCCCGCTCACCCTGTGTTGACGGGCATCCTGCGACCTCCGCCGCTTCTACCCGTCGGGCTAACTGAACATTGTCTGTGCAGACCTCAGCATGCCCTTTCAGGCACACTTCCGTCCACAAGACATTGCAAATGTACAACTTATTTCAGAAGAAACAAAAGATTTGGTGAAAAAATGACTATAACCCTTAGTTCGACATGGTCAAACACGCATTTTTCAGCAAAGATTCATAGGTCAAAACAGGACAACGTGCACAACGGAAGGCTACAAATATCTACTTATGTTTTGTATTCTCATTTGGATATGTACTCCCGTCTGAAAAACTCGAAGAAATCTGTTTTTTCATTCACTTAATCGCACCTTTGCTCTATAAAACAAAAAATTATCGAAACTAATTATTGTCAACCTTTAGCTCGGCGTAGCCAATTATCGGTAATTATCGTTTTTCCAAGCCGTCTTGACGGCGAAGGAGCAAAAAAGTTTTGGTGGCTCTTGCGCTGCGGCGCAAGATAAACGATAATTACCAATAATTTGTTCCGATAATGGATGTTTTTTATGGAGGTGGGCTTATAAATCAAGATTTTTTATGTAAATTTGCTGAAGAAAACAGAAAAGAACTCGATACGATGAAAGAGACTTTGATTCAGATTCCCATCCTCATCAAGCAAGAAAAGGAACTCACCCCCGAGGAGGCGAGGCTGTTGGATGAGGCTCGTCGCGCCACTTATCGCAGTTATTCGCCCTACTCTCACTTCTCAGTGGGGGCGGCTGTGGAGTTGGCGGATGGCACCATTGTGACAGGCAGCAATCAGGAGAATGCGGCTTACCCGTCGGGACTTTGTGCAGAACGAACTGCCGTGTTTTATGCAGGTTCACGTTATCCCGACACACCTATCCGTCGCATCTGCATCGCTGCCCGTGACACGGAGGGGAATCCGTTGCTGCGTCCCATTGCTCCCTGTGGTGCTTGCCGACAAGTACTGCTCGAAACAGAACAACGGGCAGGAAGTCCCATTGAGGTGTTGCTGCATGGCACAGAGGGCATTTACTGCCTCCGTAGCATCCGCGACCTTCTTCCTCTTTGTTTCGACGAGAGTTTTTTGTAAAGTGACCATAACAAAAAAAGTCGGTGGCATCCTATTGGAACGGATGCCACCGACTTGCTTGTTATGGGTATCAGATACTTGCCTTACAATCCAAAGAGGATTTTGAGACCACCATCAACGCCACTAAAGCCCATAAATGCCATTGCCAGAAGAGAGGCGGTGACGAGGGCAATGGGCACTCCACGGAAGGACTTGGGCACATCGACAAGGTCGAGTTGCTCGCGGAGTCCAGCGAAGAGCACCATGGCGAGGAGGAAGCCGAGACCTGTGGAGAGGGCGTAGATGACACCTTCGAGCAGGTCATAGTCCTTCTGAATGACGAGGATGGCAACACCGAGGATGCAGCAGTTGGTGGTGATGAGGGGGAGGAACACGCCAAGTGCCTGATAGAGGGCGGGCATGGTCTTCTTGAGGATAATCTCAATCATCTGCACAAGGGCTGCAATGACGAGGATGAATGCAATGGTCTGGAGGTATTCAAGACCGAAAACATTAAGCACATACACCTGCAAGAGGTAGGTGACAATGGTTGCAACAACCAGCACGGCGGTCACTGCCATGCCCATGCCGGAGGCGGTGTCAACTTTCTTCGACACGCCAAGGAACGGACAGATGCCGAGGAACTGTGCCAAGACGACGTTATTGACGAAAATCGCCGTGATAACGATGAGAATCAAACTTAATACATAATCCATAAAATCTGCCCTCCTTATGCTTTCTTGATGTACTTGTTAAACAATACGATGAGATATGCCAATGCGAGGAAAGCACCGGGTGCCAGCACAAACATGAGCATGCCGTAATTCTCGCCCCAAAGGGTGACACCGAAGATGGCGCCTGTGCCGAGCAGTTCACGAACAGCACCGAGACATGTGAGCGCAATGGTGAAACCAAGTCCGATGCCAATGCCGTCGAAGATGGAAGCAATGGCACCATTCTTGGCAGCAAAAGACTCTGCACGACCAAGGATGATACAATTCACCACGATAAGTGGAATGAAGAGTCCGAGGCTCTTGTCGATGTCGGGGGCATACGCCTTGATGACCATTTGCAGCACCGTCACGAGGCTGGCAATGACCACGATGTATGACGGGATACGCACTGCATCAGGAATGAGTTTCTTGATAAGCGCAATAATAAAGTTGCTGAGGATGAGCACACACATGGTGGCGAGACCCATCGACATGCCGTTGATGGCTGATGAAGTGGTACCGAGAGTCGGACACATACCCAAAAGAAGGACGAATGTCGGATTCTCCTTGATGATACCATTCACCAATACTTTGAGGTTATTCATAATTCTTTTCCTTTCTTTTGAGGGTTATTCAATCACTTCGGGGGTTCCCATGTCAGATGCCGTTGCCTGCTTCGTCGCTCCTGACGCAACATCCTGACCTGCTATGATTTTGTCATAAGCATTCTGAATGGCACGGAGGAAGGCACGGCTGGTGATGGTGGAAGCCGTGATGGCATCCACTTCGCCACCATCCTTGCTCACGGTGAAGTTGTTCTTACCTGGGTTCATACCGATAATCTTGTCCTGAAACCATTCGCCTGCCTTGGCACCAAGACCTGGAGTTTCCTGATGTTCCAGCACAGTATAACCGAGGATGTCACCTTCGATATCGAAACCGACCAAAACCTTGAGAGGACCGCCAAAACCGTTCTCTGTCGTGACAACTGCCTTGCCAAGAGGGTTGCCTTCCTTATCCTTAATGCTATAAGAAGTGAAGGCATCTGTTTCAACAGGCTCAGACACTTGGATGTCATCGCTGCCCATCACAGCCTTGATGCCAGCAGCAAGGTTATCCGCATTGATTTTCTCTATCTGGGGAGCCGTGACAGCATTGACCGAAGCAAGCACTCCCGCAGCCACGATGGCAATGACTGTGAGCACTACCAACATGTTTGTTAATGAAGACTTTAACTTTTCCATACGCTACTTCTTTGCTGGCACTTCGCCAAATCTTTTAGGTTTAAATTTATTGTTGATGAGCGGCACAAAGGCGTTCATGATGAGGATGGCAAATGACATACCTTCCGGATAAGCACCGAAAGCACGGATGATGACCGTGAGGAAGCCGATTGCCACACCATAAACCAACTGCCCGTTCTTGCTCATAGGTGAGGTGACGTAGTCGGTTGCCATGAAGATGGCACCCAGCAAGAGACCACCACTGAGCAACTCTGCCAAAGGATTGGCATAGACAGGGTTTGCAAGGTTGAAAAGTCCAGAAAGCACCACCACTGTAGCAAGGATGCTCACTGGGATGTGCCATGTGATGACTTTCTTCCACAAAAGGATGATGAAACCAAGAATAAGTGCAGCCGCACAAACCTCACCAAGACAGCCGCCAGTATTGCCAAGCAGCATATCCTGAAAAGAAGGAAGTTCCTTCAGCACGTCGGGATTGCCGCTCTTGAAAGCAGCCTTCATAATGGACAATGGGGTGGCACCCGTCTCAGCATCAAGATATGTGCCAAATCCCTGTCCTGGCGTTGGCCAAGTGGTCATATCCACAGGGAACGAGATGAGCAGGAAAGCACGACCTGCAAGAGCAGGATTGAAAAGGTTGCAACCGAGACCACCGAAAGTCATCTTCACAACTCCAATGGCAAATAATGCACCCACCACGATAATCCAAGGCTGGATGTTGCTGGGCATGTTGAAGGCAAGAAGAATACCCGTCAGCACGGCAGAACCATCACAGACGGTACACTTAGGATTCTTCAGCATGAACTTATTGATAGCCCATTCGAAGAACACACACGCTGCTACCGAAATAGCGGTAGTTATGATTGCGCCTACACCGAAACTGACGAACGAGCAGAGAAGTGCTGGCACAAGGGCGATGCACACCCTAAGCATATTCTTCTGCACAGAGTCGCCGCTATGCACATGAGGCGAAAGTGATACTACTAATTTATTAGCCATAATCTTTTATTTTTTTGCTGCCATCTGACGGGCACGGATGTTAGTCATAACAGTTGTTTTACCCAAACGGATAAGGTCAAGCAACGGACGCTTGGAGGGGCAAGTGAACTGACAGGAGCCGCACTCAATGCAACTGGTGATGTCCTCTGCCTCCACTTTGTCCCACAGTTTCTTGCCCGAACAAGTAGCCAAGAGATAAGGCTCCAGCCCCATCGGACAGGCACTGACACACTTGCCACAACGGATGCATGGTTCGGGTTCTGCACGACGAACCTCATCGCCGCTCATGATGAGTACGCCAGATGAACCTTTACAGATAGGCACATCGGTGTTGACCAACGCCTTACCCATCATCGGACCACCACCAATCACTTTGACATCGCCGTCTGGCAGACCGCCACAAGCCTCAATCAACTGATTCATGGGTGTACCCATACGGGTGAGGAAGTTGCTGGGTTGTTTCAGTTGCTTACCTGTCACCGTAACAATGCGCTCAAAGAGAGGTTTGTTCTTCATAACCGCCTCATATACAGCGAAGGCAGTGCCGACATTCTGAATGATTGCCCCGACCGAAACAGGCAATGCAGGAGGAGCAGGAACCTGACGACGCACAACAGCATCGATGAGTTGCTTCTCACCACCCTGTGGGTATTTGGTCTTCAGAGGCACCACCTCAATGTTAGGATGCTGTGCGGCACACTTCTCGGTGAGCAATGCAATGGCATCAGGCTTGTTTTCCTCAATGCCAATAAAGCCCTTTGTCACCTTGGCAGCCTTCATGAGCAGTTCTACGCCGACAAGCACTTCATCCGCCTTTTCGAGCATCAGACGATGGTCGGCAGTGAGGTATGGCTCACATTCCACAGCATTGATGATGACCCATTCGGGCTTGAACTGTGGAGGAGGCATCAACTTCACATGGGTCGGGAAACAAGCACCACCCATACCGACGATGCCAGCGTTCTTTACTTTTTCAATAATCTCTTCAGGAGTAAGTTCAGGTTTATCCTTCAGCGTGACCAGTTTATCACTGCGGTCAATACTCTCTTCCCATTCGTCGCCCTCAACCGTGATATAGACAGCAGGCTTCTTGTAGCCGCTGGCATCCACCACCGCATCAACTTTCAGCACCGTACCACTGACAGACGAGAAGATGGAAGTCGATAACGCCTTCTCCATCGGCTTGCCAATCTGCGTTCCCACCTTCACCTTGTCACCTTTCTGCACACAAGGAAGAGCAGGTGCACCGATATGCTGCCCCATTGGAAAGACAGCCACCTTTGGCAGTTCCGCCATCTTAATTGGTTCAGCAGCAGAGAGTTTGTTCTCCGCCGGATGAACACCACCTATTCTAAATGTTTTCATTGCGTTTTCCTTTTATTTCAATCCAAGCAGAATCAACTGGCTTGGTGGAAGTGGAGCGTCTGTACGCTTGTCTTCAAATTTAACTTCTTTCGCAGCAGGGGCAGGATTGCTGATGTCCTTCGGACCTGCAAGGAGAATCTGCTGACTCGGCATGAGTGGAGCATTATACTTAATTTCAATGGGCTTCCATTCCTTGGCTGGCTTTGCAGGAGCAGCAGGTGCAGCAGAAGCAGTGGCGGCCTTTGCAGGAGCAGCCTTTACCGCAGGTTTGGCAGCACCCGGAATTGGGTTGTGCGTGTCTCTACGCTCCACACCCTTGATGCTGACAGAAGCAATGGCACCACGCGGACAAGCCTCGAAGCAAGCACCACAAAGCACACACGCATCAGGATTGATGTAAGCCACATTGTTGCCCACATGCACCGCATCGCTGCCACAAGCGTTCTGGCACTTCTTGCAAGCGATGCAAGAACTTGCACAAATCTTCATGGCATCGGCACCCTTGTCCATGTTCATACAAGTGACCACAAAAGCATCCTTGTTGGCACCACTGACCGTGCGCACCTCCATGATGCCGCGCGGACAAGCCTTCTGGCATGCGCCACAAGCCGTACACTTCTCGGCATCCACCTCTGGCAAACCCGTTGCAGGGTTCATGTGGAGGGCATCAAACTGACAAGCCGCCACACAGTCGCCACAACCGAGACAGCCGTATGAACAAAGAGTCTCACCCATGCAGGTGGTATTTGCCACACGGCAACTCTTCACACCATCGTAGGACAACACATGCGGACGTTTTTCACACGTTCCATTGCATCGTACAATGGCCAACTTGGGGGAAGCAGCAGCCACCTCCATGCCAAGAATACCCGCAATGGCTTCCATGCACGAAGCCCCACCCACAGGACAATTGAGTCCTTCGAGCGAACCTGCATCAGCAGCCTTCACGCAAGCCGCAGCCATACCGCCGCAACCGGGGAAACCGCATCCGCCACAATTCGCACCAGGCAGAGTCTCAAGCACTTGACCAATTCGTGGGTCTTCCTTCACTGCAAACCGCTTTGACACCACAAAAAGCAACAGGGCAAGAACAAAGCCCAATATTGCCAAAGCAATCACAGCAATCAGAATTACTTGAAAATCCATAAAATGTTGTTATTTAGTTGTTTAGTTATTTAGCATCGGGAAATTAGTCCGTTTCCTTCTCTATCCAAAAAGCAAAATGCTTTGCCAACCTGTCTCTATTTAAATATAATATGTAGAAATACAGTGCCAGCACTACAGCAAGAATGCCCACCGACATCAGTTCACTGAGTTTCAACACCACCATCGCCACCAGCATCCACACGGCAATCACCACAAGCGGGATGCCAAACGCCAATCTGACAGCCTGCTTACCCATGCTCAATGTTCCACATACCTTCACACGCTCTCCCACCTGATGCCTTGATGCGGCATCCTCTTCATAGACATCAATGATTTTCTCCTTACGCTCGCTCGAAGCACACAGAGAACGCGCCTTGCATTCGCTACACGCAGCCACCTGCACGATGTTCACCTCCACATGGTTGCCCACAACCGACGCGATCACGCCTTGATGTTATATTATTTCTTTCATTATTATAGCGACTCTCTCATTCTGACACAAACCTTTTCACTTTTGTGTCATTTTGCAAAGTATAGGTTACAACTTAACATTGCAAATGTAGTAAATTAAATGATAAATAGAAAACGAAAAGAGAAAAAACACGTCAAAAACTGAAAAGATTTTGATTTTTTATTCAAAATGAAAGAAAAAGCCGTAACTTTGCACCGCCTTTACGAGTTATTGGCAGAGTTCACGTCGCCACGGGTTGGCGACATAATCATTAACAAATTAAACATTTCTATTGCAAAATGGCAACAAGAATCCGTTTGCAGCGTCACGGACGCAAGAATTATGCGTTCTACAGCATCGTCGCTGCTGATGCAAGAGCACCACGTGATGGTCGCTTTATCGAAAAAATCGGTACTTACAATCCTAACACCGATCCTGCAACAATTGATTTGAACTTTGAACGCGCCCTCTATTGGGTACTTGTTGGTGCTGAACCCACCGACACCGTTCACAGCATCCTTTCCAAAGAAGGCGTCTACATGAAGAAGCACCTCCTCGGCGGTGTGAAGAAAGGCGCATTCGATGAGGCTACAGCCGAAGCCAAGTTCGAAGCATGGAAGAAGGACAAGGATGCAAAGGCACAGAAGACTGCCGACAAGAAGGATGCTGACAAGAAGGCTGCCCAGAAGGCTCGTCTCGATGCAGAGAAGAAGGCAAATGAGGCTCTCGCTGCAAAGATTGCAGAAAAGAAAGCCGCAGCCCTCGCTGCACAGGCAGAAGCAGAGGCTCCAGCAGAAGCATCAGAGGCACCAGCAGAGGCATAAAACACCTCTTGTTGATGGCAACCGGTCAACAGACCTTGCAAAAACGACACGGGAACAGGTTCGCCTGCTCCCGTGTTCTTTTTATACGCTCCTCAAACTTTCCCAGAAGTTAAAAGAAGTCCTCAATGTTATTTCTTTTTCTTCAGCCTCCAATGCCCGGCATGAAGTCCCACCTTCAACTCCATTGCATACGCCTTGCCCAGATTCGCCTTCACGTTATACCCGATATAAAAAGGCTTGAAAAATTTGGGATAATAACGAATGCCCACCGTTTCCACCAAAAGAGGTTCATAGAAATCACCGACCCAACCATGCTGACGGAACAGATAAGTACCCACCGACATTGCCAGCGAAAGTTGCTTATAGAACACCTCATGGTGGGCTGAGATGTAAAGCGTGTGCTTACTGTGCCGATAATTCTTCTCCACCCCACACGCCTGTTCAATCAGCGGAGAACGAGCCAGATATCCTGCAAACGAATACTCCAATCCCAAGCCCGAGGCATGCACCTGATTATACCGCACCATCGGGGTGATGCCCGTGCTCCACACCGTGTGGAGAGCCAGTTTCCCATTATGATACCCCCGTTCCTCTGCCGTCATGTAGTCGCGGTGCAGAAGCCATTCCTCATACAAGGTTCTAAAACCGACCGTCGCATCAATATCCAGATACATGTACGACTCAAAAGGCGGTTTCCTGAACTCTTGCAGTTTTCTCAGTCGTTCACGGTAAGTCAGTCCATTGTCAGAAGCAGGACGGTTCAGGTCACATCGGGCTCGCATCGTCAGCCCATACCCATTCGAGCCTTTATTCGGTCGGTCAGTCGCACCATTCGAGTTATGCTTATACTCAAAACCCACACTCAGTTCCAACTCTGGTGTGACACGATAACCCGCATACAGTCCAAAGCCAAAATAAAGCGACAAATGCTGACCAATCAGGTCGTTATCTACATTACCAACCGCATCGTAAGGACGTGAGCAGAGGCTCAAGCCATTCTCCAGTCCATAGCCGAAAGACCACTTCCTATTGCGATAGATGTCCCGACGGAACGCGATGTAGGCAGCCCACACATATCCCAGTCTCGACATATAAGGCGTGTCCTCCGTGTGCATTCTCACATGGCTGTAGTCCAATAGTTGCAAACCTGCCTCCAACGTCGGAAATCCGAACACACGGTCATACACGCTGATGGTGGAATCCAGCGGATTCGCCTGCGAGTTCATGAAGAGCGAATAATTGCTGCCCCACCCTCGCTTCACCAGTTTCTCGCCACGCATCTCAATGTTCAGCAAATGATTCATGCCAGCGCTTCCACCCACCGAATAGATGAACTTCGGGATGGTGTCAACGGCAACAGCCACCGTGTCCTCTGCATACAGACTCGCAAAAGACACAGAAATACAAAGTCCTGCAATGATTTTCCTGAACACCCCTGCCATCAAAAAACACTTATTCAGCAGAGAAATCCTTGATGCGCTGTTCTTCTTCCAATTTGCAAATCAAAAGCGTATCTCCCTTTTCAGCCACGATGTAGCCATCAAGACCCTGCACCACCACACGCTTTTCCTCCGTCACATGCACCACGCAATTGCGAGTGTCATACAACTGCACATTCTCGCCAATCACGTTGTTGCCCTTCTCGTCCCTTGGCGCAATCATGTGCAACGAGCCCCATGTGCCCACATCGCTCCAGTCGAAGTCGGCAGGGAACACAAAGATTTCATCCGCCCGTTCCATCACGGCATAGTCAATCGAAATGCTCTCACACTTCGGGAACTGCTCGTTAATCATTGCCTGCTCCTTCTTCGTGCCATACACAGGCAACAAGTCTTCAAAAATGCGGGAAATCTCAGGCTCATAGATGCGCAGGGAATTGACAATCGTGTTCACATTCCAGATGAAGATGCCCGAGTTCCAGAAGAACTCCTTGTTCTTCAGATACTTCACAGCCGTCTCATAGTCAGGCTTCTCCTTGAACGAATCCACACGGAAAATCTCCTTGTTCCTCAACGAAGGCTCCTGCAAGTCAGCCTGAATGTACCCATAGCCCGTTTCTGGACGTGTCGGGTTCATGCCAAGTGTCACGATGGCATCCGTCTCAGCCGTGAAGTTCAGGGCTGAGGAGATGACACGCTGAAACTCCACCACATCCGTCACCAGATGGTCAGACGGCGTGATGACCAAATTTGCTTTCGGATTCTTAGCCTTGATGCGCCAACTCACGTAGGCAATGCAAGGAGCCGTGTTGCGACGGCATGGCTCCATCAGAATGTTGCCTTTCGGCATATCGGGCAACTGCTCAGCCACAATGCCAGCATACTTCTCAGAAGTGACCACCCACACATTCTCTGGGGCAATCAGTCCCTTAAAGCGGTCGTAAGTCATCTGAATGAAAGTACGTCCCGTTCCAAAAACATCAATAAACTGCTTGGGAAACTCCGTAGTGCTCATGGGCCAAAAGCGACTGCCAACACCTCCAGCCATAATAACCAAATTGTTATTGGGATCAAGATTCATACGCGTAAATAACAATTGCTAATTAAAAATCCTTAAAACAAATTTTTTGCAAAATTAGCACTTTTTCAGCGATTCACCACATTTTTTGCAAAAAACCATAAAAAACTGTTGCTCATAAAGGGATAAAAATGTAATTTTGTGAAAAAATACGACAAAAGAATGACACTCATAGCAGACAGCGGCTCCACAAAGACCGCATGGTGCATCGTCGAAGACCGACAAAACGTGATCTACACCCAGGGCATCAACCCCTTCCAGCAAAACGAAGAGGCAATCTCCTCCGTGCTGCACCACGAACTGCTCCCCTCACTACCAACAACTCACTCCTTGACAGACATTTTTTTCTACGGTGCAGGCTGTACCCCCGAAAAAGCACCCATCGTTGCCCAAGCCATCCGACAGGTGATGGATACCACCGCCCGCATCCATGTGGAAAGCGACATGCTCGGTGCCGCACGAGGCGTGTGCGGACGACAACCAGGCATTGTCGGCATCCTCGGCACAGGCAGCAACTCCTGCTATTACGATGGCAGGGACCTCCACACGGGCATACCCGCCCTCGGCTACATCCTTGGCGATGAAGGCAGCGGTGCCTACATTGGTAAACGGCTGGTGGGCGACATCTTCAAGCATCAACTGCCCGACGATGTGCGGCAACTCTTTTTCCAAGAGACCCAAGAGACCCAAGCCACCATCATCCAAAAAGTCTATCGGCAGCCACTACCCAACCGCTACCTCGCCTCACTCAGTCCCTTCTGTGCACGCCACCGCACCCATCCTGCCGTCCGTGCCCTCCTCCTCGACTGCTTTGAGCAATACTTCCAGCGCAACATCCTCCCCACCCAATGGACAATCGGGACAGAGAAACTGACCGTAAACCTCGTCGGCAGCATCGCCTACTACTACCAAGACGAACTCCGCGAAGTGAGCCAGCAGATGGGCTACACCATTGGAAACATCATTCAGTCCCCCTTGGAAGGACTCGTTCAATATCATCAAGAAAACCCCTAAACACCTATGCAACAAAAACTGACACTCCATAACGACATCGCCGAAGTGCCCCTCTTAGGCGAATTTATCGAGCAAGTAGCCCAGCAACTTGGCTACAATGCCTCCGACACCATGAACTTGAACCTCGCCATCGAAGAGGCAGTGGTCAACGTGATGAACTATGCCTATCCAGAAGGTACCACAGGCGACATCCTGCTCGAAGCCAACACCACCGACACCCTGCTCGTCTTCACCATCAAAGACTCCGGCACCCCCTTCGACCCCACCCAGGCAGACGACCCCGACACCACCCTTTCCGTCGAAGAACGTCCCATCGGCGGTCTCGGCATCTTCCTCGTCAGACAACTCATGGACTCCGTCGCCTACCAATACACCGACGGGTACAACATCCTCACATTAGGGAAAAAACTGCCAGAAGGATAAGCCACCATATTTATTTAATTAATGTGAGTTCGGTATAATTAAAATTGTACAAACAAAACATCAATTATTTTTCAACTTTTTTCAAAATCTTTGAATTACTGGAGGAACGATGTTTATCGCTCGCCCGTGAATTGAAGCAACGCTCTTCCAGTCATTCAACAATTGCTCACCCGACATTGCAGACATCGTTCTTCTGTCTTTTGCCATTTGCGGGGCAGGGAAGTTTTTGTATCTTTGTAGCGTTAACACAAAAAAATGCCCAGACTGAGAGAGGTTTCTCAAGTCTGGGCATTTTATCAAGGGGAAGAATCTTTATTTCTTCTTGGGAGTGGCTTTCTTGGCTGGTGCTTTGGCGGCTTTTGCCTTGGGAGCATCTTCTGCTTTTGGAGCAGCGGCTTTCTTAGGAGCAGCAGCCTTCTTTGGAGCGGCTTTCTTGGCAGGTTTCTTTTCCTCCAATTCGGTCGGGTTGTACTTCTCGAGTTTCTTGCGCAGACGCTCAATTTCCTTGTCCTTGGCAGTGAGTTCGTCCTGCTGGTTCTTAATCATGGTGATAAGTCCATCAATCTCTTCATTGTCGGCACCACCATAGAGATTATTCACACGAGCGATGAAGTCGCCAAGGATGTTCATGTAATTGGTGAAGGCATCGTAAGGACTGTCGTAGATGCCACGGTACTGATAGCCAGGTTTTGTGGTCATGAAACGAAAGTTGTTGGATGCCTGCAAGGAATCCCAGTCCATCTGGATGCGGCGGTCGCCACTGACGCGCACACGGTCGGCTATGCTGTAAAGTTTCTGGAATGCCTCACGCTGCATCACGTTGCCGAGCCAGCAGGAGGTGTCGCGCTCTTCGTCCACCCATGAAATATTGTATGGCACTTCGATGGCTCCCACGCTCTTCTCTTCGCACAGTTCTGATGGCAGGGCAAATCCGATGCCACGCTCCTTTGCCAAAGCAGGTATTGCCTTGAGGAACTCGAGGATGTTGCTGGAAAGCGGATGGAAGATACCAAAGGTGACAAGTTCGCCAAAGATGTTGATGACATTCTCGCCGTCGGGTGTGCTGGCAATCCAGTCGAGCCACTTGTCGGCAAAGAGTGGGTATTCAGACCAATCCTGGCGAGAGAAACGCTCTGTGATGTCTTCGGAAAGTTTGATGTCGCGAAGGAGCAACTTCAGACGTGGGTCGGAAGCACAATGGTAGATGTAATGCGGTGATTTCCAGCCAAGCACCTGCTTGGCACCTTCGGTGAGGATGCCCTTGAAGCCCATGGCTGCCACCTGTGCACCAATGTCGTCGTTGTAGATGAGGGATGAGTTGCGGAACACTTTAGGACGTTTGCCAAAGAGTTCCTTGATGCGGTCGCTCATGCGCTTCACTTCGCTGACGAAACTCTCTTCGTTGGCAAGGGATGCCAAACCATGACTATATGGCTCGCAAAGGAATTCCACCTGCCCTGTCGAGTTGATTTCCTGCAAAAGGTCCACCACCTGTGGTGCATGGAACTCGAGTTGCTCAAGACCTACACCTGAGAGGGAGAATGCCACCTTGAACTCGGGGTTGTCCTTACACATCTGGATGAGAGTCTGAAGGGCTGGAACATAACTGCGTTCTGCTATGTCGTTGATGGAACGCTCGTTCTCGTAATCATCATAATAGTAATGATCACGACCGATATCGAAGAAACGATACCGCTTGAGATGGATTATCTGGTGAATCTCAAAATAAAGACAAATCTTTTTCATGATTCTATGATTTTTTAGTGAATGAAACCTCCGTTGTAGATGCACTCGTCGTAGAGTTTGCGGATGCGGTGACCGACTTTCACCCAGGTGATTTCTGCTACCTCCTTGAGGCCTTCGTCGCGCAGATAGGTGTGCAACCCCTCGTTGGTGCAGAGGGAGTAGATGGCGTCTGCCATGGCATTGATGTCCCAGTAATCGACCTTGATGACCTTGTCGAGAATCTCTCCACAGCCCGATTGCTTGGAGATGATGGAGGGGGTGCCGCACTGCATTGCCTCAAGCGGCGCGATGCCAAATGGCTCTGAAACGGACGGCATGACGAAGACATCGCTGGCTTTGTAGCACTCATACACTTGCTTTCCTCGCTGGAAACCTGGGAAATGGACGCGGTCGGCAATGCCTTTGGCGGCTGCCAAATCAACCATTTCCCAGTATTTGTCACCCGAACCTGCAAAGCAGAAACGGATGTTCTTGGAACGCTTGCAGACGAGGTCGGCTGCTTCGATGAAGTATTCAGGACCTTTCTGCATCGTGATACGTCCGAGGAAAGTAACCACTTTTTCCTTACCGTGGTCCACACGTGGAATGTCGAGGTACTCTTGTGGAAGCGGATAGACGGCATTGTGCATAGCAAAGCACTTGCGCGGGTCTTGGTGATACTCACGGATGACGGTCTGACGAGTCAGTTCCGACACGCACATGATACAATCCGCATGGTCCATACCGTTCTTCTCTATCGAATAGACCGTTGGGTTCACCTTACCACGGGAACGGTCAAAGTCGGTGGCATGAACATGGATGCAGAGTGGTTTGCCGCTGACCAACTTGGCATGAACACCTGCCGGATAGGTGAGCCAGTCGTGAGCATGGATGATGTCGAACTGCTCTGAACGTGCCACCACTCCTGCAATGATGGAGAAGTTGTTAATTTCGTCGTGCAAATTGCCCGGGTAGCCTCCAGCAAACTCCATGCAACCCATATCGTTGACATTCATGTAGGAAAAGTCGGCATAGATATGGTTGCGGAAGTTGTAATATTCCTCTGGAGTCATGTAGTCAGGAATGCGGCTCTTCACATAGTCGTAGTTGTGGTCGCGATAGACGATTGGCACCTGGTTCATGCCAATGATGCGAAGGAACTTCTCTTCTTCGCCACAGGGCTTGGGAAGGCAAAAGGTAATCTCTGCATCTGGCTGGCCTTCAATCATTCCCTTGGTGATGCCATAAGATGCAACTGCAAGTCCACCGTAAATCTTAGGAGGGAACTCCCAACCGAACATTAAAACTTTCATATCTTTTGTCCTCCTTCTTTAATAGTTATAGAATTTAGAAAGAACCTTGTTGACACGCAGCACTGCTGCCACATTCATGGCAAAGGAGATGGCACCACGACCACTGAATGGTGGGTTGCCGTCGAAGAGTTCTGGCAGAGTTCCGATGCAATGGTAGAACATTTCTTCTTCGAGACCGATGAAGCAACGGTCCACCCAAGAAAGTCCACTCCGCTTGTAAATCTTCAGGCAGGTTTCGAGATAGAAGCCTGACAGCCACGGCCAAACGGTACCCTGATGATAGGCTGCATCGCGCTGCGTCTGCCCACCATAATAAATCGGGTTGTAACCTCCCGACTTCGGAGAGAGGGAACGCATGCCCTTCGGGGTGAGCAGTTCTTTCGTGCAGATGTCAAAGATTTTCTTGCGCTCAGGTATGGTGAGCGGACTGTATTCGAGGGATGATGCTATCAGCATGTTAGGACGTACTGACCAAGAGATGTAGCCATCATCCACATAGTCAAGCAGATAACCATGTTCATTCAAGAAGACATCCTTGAATGATTTGCCTGTCAGTTCTGCTAAACCGGTGTATTCGTCAGCCTCTGAAGTGCGCTTTGATGCCATGAGCATTTCGGCATTGAAGAGCAGGGCATTATACCAAAGTGCGTTGATTTCAACCACATAGCCCGAACGGGGAACAACGGGATAGCCATTCACTTCTGAGTTCATCCATGTCACGGCATGTTCACGACCATCAGTATAGAGCAATCCATTGTCATGCAGCACCAAGTTGGAATGTCCGCCCTTCTTGATGAAATCGACAATTTGAGCGACCAACTTGCCGTACTTCTCTCTTGCCGCATCGGCACTGACCAATCGGGCATATTGCTGGATGCACCAAATTGCCCAGAGGAGCACATCGGGCTTGTCTATCTCATACATGTTGATGGAGGATTTCCGGTCAGCCATGAAGTCTTGCAGTGCTTTCTCAGCAGTCCGCATCGCCTGTTCGAAGTAATCCACTTCGTCAATCGCCAAAGTAAGACCTGGCAACGAAATGAACATGTCTCGCGCACGGCACTTGAACCATGGATAACCTGCAATGATGTAGGTCTCGCCATCGCGCTCGTAGTGGAACTGGTGAGCGGCATTCACGAGACATGACTGGAAGTTGGTGCGAGGAACGTGCACCTCATACTCATGGTCGAAGATTTTCTTCATCTGGCTGGTCTTCAGTTCGCTCAATCCTGCGGCAAAGACCACGCTCTCGCCCTTCTTGATGTTGAACTCGAAGTAACCTGGCACATAGAGGTCTTCCTTGTAGTCATAACCCAACTCCTGCTCTTTCTGGTACTCAATGCCCCGATACCAATTCGGCTCAAACACGAACTCGCTCTTCTTGTTAAGTTGCATCATCAGTTCAGGATAGCCAGCATAGAGTCTCGTCTTGATACCATTGTCTATCACATCATACTTTTGGTTGGCACCGGCATTCTCGTGTGTACACTCTTCCACACTGCGGAATGCAAGGAAGGGGCGCAGACGAAGGGTTGTGACGGAGTGGGCGTCAAGGAGTGTGTAACGAATCAGGATACGGTTTTCAAAATGCTGAAAGACCTTCTCCTTCTTCAGAATCACACCACCGACTCGGTAAATTGTTGTTGGAAGTTTGTCCCATTCGCATGAACGGATGTACTTGTGTCCGTTGGGGCTGAACACATTACCTGAGTACTTGTGAAGTCCCAAATTGAATTGTGCGCCATGCTGAATGACGGTCTCGTCAAGTGACGAAAGGAGAACGTGGTTCTCATCATCCAGTTCTGGAACAGGAACGACCAACAAACCATGATATTTGCGCGTATTGCAGTCCACGATGGAGGAGCAAGAATACGCACCCGACCTGTTCGTCCGCAATATCTCTTTGGGCAGAGACTCTTGCAGGTTGGTCATCTGGGCTTTGTCAAAACGTAAATAACTCATAGGTATTTTAAGGTATTGTTGATTTTTTCGTAAGATTCAGTCGTTAGTTTTGCATTTCAAATTTAGGGATTATTTTTTGTGTGTACAACCTTTCGGCACTTTTTTTCAAAAAAAAATTATTTATTTGCCCTGAAATGCTCAAAAACATGCTAAAAAGCAGAAAAATCGCGGAAAGGTTTGGTCAGGTTGTAACTTCTATGTAACTTTGCATTACAAAACTATTAGGGTAATGAGGAAGAAAGATTCTTTAATCTTGGCAGACACTGTTGAAAGCCTTCAGGACATCATGCAACTGCTCACTCCTGGTCAGCAGGAGGAACTGAAAAACAGCATGGCAATTCAACATTTCAAGAAAAATGAAACACTTTATCGGGAAGGAGAGGTGCCGCAAATGCTTCATTGCCTCATCAAAGGGAAGGTGAAAATTTATAAAGGCGGCATTGGAGGACGCACCCAAATCATACGAGTGGTGAAGCCTGTAGAATATTTTGGTTACCGCGCTTATTTTGCCAATCAAAACTACGTGACTTCAGCAGCAGCCTTCGAGAGCAGCACCGTCTGCCTCATTCCTATCGAACTGATAGAAAAATGGATGATGGAGAACAATCACCTTGCCATGTACTTCATCCGTCTTTTGGCTGTGGAGGTGGGTAAATCTGACCAACGCACCGTCAACCTCACCCAAAAGCACATTCGTGGCCGTTTGGCAGAGTCGCTTATTTTCCTGCGCAACAATTATGGGCTGGAAGAGGATAGTGCCACACTCTCCATCTACCTTTCGCGCGAGGACCTTGCCAACATGTCCAACATGACCACATCCAACGCAATCCGCACACTCTCAGCCTTTGCACAAGAAAAAATCATCGCCATCGATGGTAAGAAAATCAAAATCATCGACGGTGAGAGTTTGGAGAGAATCAGCAAGATTGGGTAAAAAAACGTCCCCAAAATGCTTCTGACGAAACCAAGCTTCAATCAACTCGTTTGAGGCACAATAAAATCGAGTGCCTCTTTTTCAAGACTGATGCGCAAAGGTGCAGGATGCTTTGATGGAAGGATTACACCATCGAGAGAAACAAGCGCCTTGTCTATTTCGTTCACAATGATTTTACGCGCCCGATAAGGATGTACGTTTTTGTAATTGAGGAAACGCCCTTTTCCCAAGAGCCAGAAGCCCTCAAATAGTTGCCACCATTCGGGACGTGTGATGAGCGATATGTCCAACAAGCCATTGTAAGGAACAGAGTTCGGAGTCTGCCCATATCCGTGACAGTTGCCAATGCAGACAGACATGTATTTCCCTTCAATATCTTCGGTTTCTATCTTCATCGACATGTTAAATTGCTTCCTTTCATAGATTCGGCTAATGAATGCCGGCACAACAGAGAGTCTCTTCGAACCAATAATCTGGGTGGCATCAATCATGGTCTTCACCAATCGTGCGCCAAGACCGATATTGACACAATTCAAAAAGTAGCGGCGCATGGGAATGCCATCATCCTGATAGGTACAACATCCGACATCAATCTTACGTGTATGACGAGCAATAATACCATCAATAGCCTGTTTATAGTCATCTACCGAGATGCCCCAGAAACGGGAGAAATCATTCCCCACACCATTGGGGATGACTGAGAAGGCAAAATCGTCGGGCAAGATGTCACGGTGTTCCATGATAGCATTGACAGTCTTGTTGAGAGAACCGTCACCTCCCACCACGACAATGGTGTGATAGCCATTTTCACACATCATCTTTGCAAGCCGTTCCACAGAGTCATAGGTTTCCGACTGCAGAAAGTCATACTGCACCCCTTTCTGTTCCATATACTTACGGATGAGTTCCCATCGCTTCTGCGAATGGTCAAAACCTGAATGTGGATTATAAATTACACCTATGCGATTTGCTTCTGCCATAATTCCTTCACTTTTTCAATACGTTCTTCCATCGGCATCTCAATACTGAGCCAATGAATCTGAATGCCCCGGCGCTCTTCCATGCCACGAAACCATGTCATCTGCCGCTTGGCAAACTGATGGATGGCAATCTCCAAGAGGGACACCATCTCCTCATACTGCAACTGACCAAGCAGATAGAGCGTCACATACTTATATTCCAATCCGTATCGGATCAGACGTTCGGTTGACACTCCCCTATCAATCAGCCCTCGGATTTCCTCCACCATCCCTTCTTCCAACCGAGCACGCAGACGCTTACTGATTTTCTCCCTCCGAAGGTCACGGCTGATGTCCAAACCAATAATCAAGGAATCGAAAGTGGGGAACGTACGTCCATCAAACTCATACCCCTTGATCACACTCTCGATATACATGCCCGTACCTCCACAAAGCACAGGAGTCTTTCCTCGCTCCGTGATGTCCTCATAGGCATTCAGAAAACCGCGTTGCCATTCATACACATTATAGCGTGTGCCCGCTTCTGCTATGTCTATCAGATGGTAAGGGATATCTTTTCCATTCACATGGTAATCCGCCAAATCCTTTCCCGTACCGATGTCCATGCCTCGATACACCTGACGACTGTCGGCACTGATAATCTCGCCGTCGATGTCATACGCCAGATGAGCAGCAAAAGTTGTCTTGCCACAGGCTGTCGGTCCCAATATGGTCAGCAGATGATTCAAAACACTCGAGTTTTAGATGGAAAGTTCGTCAAGCACCTTAATTAAACTCTTGTTCATCGCCTTGTCTGAACGGATGGCATCGGTGAAAGGCACATACACCACTTGGTCGTTGCGAATACCTATCATCACATTGCGCTGACCATCCATGATGGCATCAATGACTCCTGCTCCCAGACGACTGGCAAGAATGCGATCACGTGCTGAAGGGGAACCACCTCGCTGCAAATGCCCAAGGATGGACACACGCACATCATATTGCGGATATTCCTTCTTCACACGGTCAGCATAGAACATGGCACCGCATTTGGGACTTTCGCTCACGATGACGATGCTGGAGTTCTTGCTCTTGCGGATGCCACGCCCGATAAAGTGCTCCAACTGGTCGGCATCCGTACTGTCTTCTGGAATGATGGCAGCCTCTGCTCCACTGGCAATCGCACTGTTTTGTGCCAAGAATCCGGCGTCGCGCCCCATCACCTCGACAAAGAAGATACGTTCATGCGAATTGGCGGTGTCACGAATCTTATCCACACACTCCATAATGGTGTTCAACGTTGTGTCGTAACCAATTGTCAAATCGGTGCCATAAAGGTCGTTATCAATGGTGCCAGGCAGTCCGATACATGGCACATCATACTCCTGCGCAAAGATACGGGCACCTGTCAATGAACCATTGCCACCAATCACCACCAACGCATCAATCCCCTCCTTCTGCATGGTTTCGTATGCCTTCTTTCGACCTTCTGGAGTTGTGAACGCCTTACTGCGGGCACTCTTCAGAATCGTTCCACCCCGTGAAACGATATTGCTGACACTTTCGGTCGTGAATGTCTTGATTTCATCATTCATCAAACCTTCATAACCACGATAGATGCCCTTCACCGTAAAGCCTTTGCAAATGGCAGAACGCGTGACGGCGCGGATGGCAGCATTCATGCCAGGAGAATCACCACCCGATGTAAGAATACCTATACAATTAATCTTTGCCATACTTCTGTATTGTTTCAACCTTAACGATAATTCTAACCTTAACATCTCTCCCCTATAACAGAGGAAGATGGAGGGGTTCCCCTCTTAATGGGTCAGCCAGAACACACCCATTCCCACCAACCATGCCACCAGTGCGCGCCACAAGTAATGGCGGATATACCACTTGAATCGGATGTGTTCCACCTCCAGCGTAGCCTGGCCCGCCATCGTGCCGATAAAGAGCAGGCACCCACCACATGCACAGCAGAAAGAGAGCAACTGCCAATAGATGCCATTCTGCACAAAGTATGAAGTGGAACCTTCTATCATATCAATAGAGAAAAGGTTCATGCCGGTCATCATCAATGGAACATTGTCCAGCACCGAAGAGAGCAATCCGACCACAGCACCATATATATATACATTATTTATATTATGCTCCAGCCAGTTCCCCACAAAGTCAAGCGCACCGCACTCAACCAACGCACCGATACAAAGTGTGATGCCGAGGAAGTAGAGAATCAGGCGCATACCTATAAATTCTGTCGTCCGGAAATAATGGCGTTGCACCATCAGCACATTGCCGTTCCGCTCCAGGTTGCACAAACCTTCCACTGCCCACACCAGAGCCAACACCGACAGCGCACCCAAGAAGGGTGGCAATTGGGTAATCACATGGAACGAAGGGATGAACCAAAGACCTGCAATGCCCAACACAAGCAGCATCACCTTTTGCCATGCCGCCAGCGATGAGTCGTCGCCATCATAGCGGGACAGAACAGAGAAGAGTTCCACACGCCCATGCAACTTGGAGCCAATCAAGAGATTAAACACGCACATGGTGACAAAAGCGGGCAAAAAGAGTCCTGCAGCGTACGCGGAAGGAGTGATGGCACCGCGCACCCACAGCATCACCGACGTCATGTCGCCAATGGCAGTGAAGCAGCCGCCCATGCTGGCAGCAATCATGATGGCACAGGCATAGATGACACGTTGATAGTGGCTGCTGACAATCTGCGTAATCAGACTCATCATCAACACCACCGTGGTCAGATTGTCCACATTGGCAGAGATGGCAAAGGTAAGCAACGATATGACCCACAGGAACATGCGGCTGTTGCGCATACGAAGCCAATCAATCAGCGAGTCAAACACACCATTGTTGTGCAACACCTCTAGAATGGTATTGGTGGCTATCAGGAAGAGTATCACCGAACAAGCCTCACTGATGTACTTGGTGACGATATGCTCAGCCACAAAAATCTTCATCGAAGTGCCTGAAGCAGATGCTCCCGCCAAAAAGTCAAGGTATTCCCCTTCATGCATCAACTGTACGAAATCGCTGCCATTCAAGAGGTAAATGACCCAGGCTATCACACCACTCACCATTGCCACTGCCGCACGGTTGATGTGGTGTGCCTGTTCGGTGCTCATCAGAATAAAAGCGCAAATGAGCACTGCCACTATTATCAAAGTCATCAATAGCATAAGCCTGTTCCCATAGTTAAAAACCAAAAGTGAAAAGTGAAAAATTTGCTGCCGCATAAAAAGTAAAAGTGATAAGTGAAAAGTGAGAAATTTGCTACCGCAGCAGTAAAATAGACCGTTGACGAACACGTGCGGCAGCAAATTTTTCACTTTTCACTTTTACTTTTACCTTTTTTCACTTTTCACTCTTCACCTTTCACTTTCAATTTTCTAATTGGAGCGGCAGACGGGACTCGAACCCGCGACCCTCGGCTTGGGAAGCCAATGCTCTACCAACTGAGCCACTGCCGCATCGCTTTCGACTGCAAAAGTAGTAAATTCTTCTGACATGGCAAGTCTTTTCGAGAAAAAATCGACGAGAAACGTGAATTAAATGCGAATAACAGCGGACAGTTCATTTTTTGTCGTGAATTTTATTATTTGTATTTAAGTTCCGCATATTTAAATGAACATGTGGAGAAAACCTTAAAGTTGATGTAGCAGAAAATGGGGAAAAACGGACTGCTCCAGTCCGATGCATCGGACTGGAGCAGTGCGGCATGTCGGACTGGAGCAGTCCGAAAGAGAGGCTGTGTGTATAATCTTAAAGAAAATGCACACGGTTTTGTTTACTGAAAAACAGAAACCAGAAATTTTGTTTGATGAATCGGGAATTATCAGCCTTCTTGGAGGTGACAAAGACACTCTGACTCGGAAAAACGTCGAGAAATTTGCATGTTCTCTCGTTTAGTCGTAACTTTGCCGCATGATTCTGAAAAGGCTGACCATACTCAACTACAGGAACATCGCCACGGCTGAATTGGCGTTCTCTCCGAAAATCAACTGCTTTGTGGGACAAAATGGCGAGGGCAAGACCAATGTGCTGGATGCCATTTACTTTTTGTCGCTCACGAAAAGCATGGCGAACAGCATCGACTCCATGAACGTACGGCACGGTGAGGAGATGATGATGGTGCAGGGGGTCTATGATTTGAATGGAACAGAAGAAGAGATTTCCATTGGCATGAAACTGCACCAGAAGAAGCACGTGAAGCGCAACAAGAAGGAATATAAGCGGCTGGCAGAGCACATCGGGCTGCTGCCCCTCATCATCGCCTCGCCTAACGACTCCACCATCATCTCGGGCGGGAGCGAGGAGAGACGAAGACTGATGGATGTGGTGATTTCGCAGTATGACTCCGAATACATGACAGCCCTCATCACCTACAACAAGGCATTGCAACAACGCAATGCCATGCTGAAGGCTGAGGAAGAGCCGAATCCTGAAATTATCAGCATTTATGAAGAAATGATGGCTGAAAACGGCGAACGGATTTTTGCCAAACGACAAGCCTTCATCGAGGAGTTCATCCCAGTTTTTCAACGGTTCTACACCATCATTTCCGAAGGGGAGGAAACGGTGTCGCTCAGTTACACAAGCCATTGCCAACGCGGCGACCTGCTCGACCTCATCCAGCGTGACCGACAGAAAGACCGCATCGTCGGGTATTCGCTACACGGCATCCATAAGGACGAACTGGAGATGACACTGGACGGCTACCCCATCAAGCGCGAAGGTTCGCAGGGGCAGAACAAGACATACATGATTTCGCTGAAACTGGCACAGTTTGATTTTCTCAAGCGCACGGGCAGCCAAACGACTCCCCTACTCCTGCTGGATGATATATTCGACAAACTCGATGCCCAGCGTGTGGAACAAATCGTCAACCTCGTCTCCAGCGATGCGTTTGGACAAATCTTCATCACCGACACCAACCGCGAACATCTGGACAAAATTCTCGAACGCTCGCAGGGTAACCACAAAATCTTTCATGTCAAAGCAGGAAACGTCAATAATAAGGGTTAAATCATGAGAAGAAGCAACACCGAACGAATTGACAGCGTCATCCTACAGTTCATGCGCATCAACGGCATTGAAACACCCTACAATCAATTCCGCCTTATCCAGGCATGGCCTGTGGTCATGGGGCCTGTGATTCAACGCTACACCGCCAACATCTTCATCAAGAACCAAACCCTTCATGTTCAAATCACCTCGCCTGCCGTCAAACAAAACCTGCTGATGGAGCATCGCTCCATTGCCCGTAAACTAAACGAGCACGTGGGGGCACAAGTGATTGAGGATGTACAGTTTTACTGAAACAAAAAGTCCGACCTTCCATAGGGAAAGTCGGACTTACTTTTACTCAACGATGCTTTGATTGTAAATATCCTGCATGACCATACCGGCTATCATGAATCCGAAGATGGCGGTCGTGTGAGCCACGGTACCGTTAATTTGCGCTTTCGAGGTACACCACTCATGGTTGAGCAGGTCGGCACGTCCTGGACCTTCAGCCGCTTTAGGGCATAAACATTGGCTGGTGCCGCAACTCTTGTTCTCCCCTCGATTCCGAAGCAGTTCTTCGCTATACACGCACTTGAACTTCTTGGAGGGGAAGGTCTTATTGTGCTTAAACTTCCTGCGAAGTGCTGCCGCAAGAGGGCAGCCTTTCACTTTCCAAAACTCGGCAACACTGATTTTTGTCGGGTCCATCTTCAAAGCCGCTCCCATCGAAGCAAAGAATTTGGCTTCGGTTTTCGTTGCCCTCAAAATGAGGTCAGCCTTATCTTTCAGGGAATCAATGGCATCGATGATATAGTCGTAAGAATCCAGTTGAAAAGAATCTGCCGTTTCAGCACTGTAAATGTCCTGCACTGCCGTAATATGAGCGGATGGATTAATCTCGAGAAGCCGCTCTTTCAACACTTCAACCTTCACCTTGCCAACGGTCTTCATGGTCGCCATCAACTGACGATTGATGTTGGTCATGCAGACGCGGTCGGAATCGACAATAGTCAGATGCTCAATGCCCGAACGCACAAGACTTTCGGCACACCAAGAGCCGACACCACCTACACCAAAGATGATGACTTTCTTCTGTGCGATGACATCCATCACTTCGCTGCCAAGCAGCAGTTCTTCTCTCCTGAAAATACCCTTTGCCATTTATTTGTGCTGCTCTTTCTGCATCTGCTTCCACTGGGCTTTGGCGAGTTCCTGCATATCGACCACCTCGTCTTTTTCGTCAACAATCTCAAAACCAAGCATGGTTTCAATGACATCCTCAAGCGTGACGATACCACGAAGCGTTCCATACTCATCAATGATGATGGAAATGTGCTCTTTCTTTTCCAGCAGTTTTTCCCAAATAGTTGACACATCCTCATCCTCGGAAAACGAAAGAATGGGACGCGCCAGTTCGCCCAGTTTGGTTTCGAACTTGTCTTCTGCCAGACGCTCAAGAATCTCTTGACGCAACACATACCCCGTGATGTAATCGCTTTCTTCCCCTTTATAGACGGGGATGCGGGAGAAATTCTTGTACTCTTCGTCTGCATAGAACTCGCGCAGGGTCATCTCTTCCTCCGCCATCGCCACGACGACACTCGGAGTCATGATTTCATGCGCCGCCACACTATCGAGCCTCAACAGGTTCTGAATCATGCGGTTCTCTTTCTTCTCAAGCACTCCTTCCTCTGTTCCGACGGTGACCATAGCAGCCACTTCGTCGCGAGTGACGGATTCTTGGGAGGATGATGTGCCCACCACATGGGTTATCTTCTCAAGCAGGATGACGAGAACATACGTTACTATTATATATATGTGTATGATGTTGCTGGCGGGAATCGCCAGTTTGCGCCAATAGGTTGAGCCAATCGTTTTAGGCACAATTTCGGAGAACACCAAAATGAGGAAAGTGAACACACCCGAAACGATGCCGACAAAGAGGCTGGTTTCATTTGTTACAGAGAAATGCGTTGCCGCATATCCCGCTGCCTGCGAACCAACAAGAGAGGCACCAACGGTATTGGCGATGGTGTTGACTATCAGAATGGCAGAAATAGGACGGTCGATGTTAGTCTTATACTGCTTCAAGCGTTCCCACCCCTTGGCTCCTTGGGTCTCAAGGGTGGTCACGTATGACATGGGAGTCGAAAGTATTGTTGCTTCGAGCACTGAACAGAGTGCCGAGATGATTAACGACAGCAACATGTAAGTAAGTAAAAGCGTTATCTGCGGGTCCATGATGCTGTTGTGTTTGAAAAGTCGTTAATCGTGTTATTTACAAAAGAAGTTGAAAGGCGGCTACTGTTTTCCGCCGGATAACTGTCTGAGTCCATTTTATTTTTAATTGGTTAATACTAAAGTTTTTCGCCGTATGCGAGGTCGCCCGCATCGCCAAGTCCAGGAACAATGTAGCAGTGCTCGTTCAGTTCGGGGTCGATGGCAGCACACCAGAGCGTCACATTATCGTAGTCGGCAAATGCCTTCTTGATGTAGTCAACACCTTTTTGCGCCGCGATGACACAGCAAAGATGAACTGTGGCAGGAACGCCTTTTGTGCAGAAAGCATGATAGCCCAACTCGAAACTGCCTCCTGTGGCAAGCATCGGGTCGGCGATGATGAGTGTCTTGTCTTTCAAATCGGGCGATGCAATATATTCAATTTTAATGCCGACATGCTTGCATTCCTTATCCTTATAATAACGATAGGCAGAAACGAAGCCGTTGCCTGCACGGTCGAACACATTAAGAAAACCTTGATGGTAAGGAAGTCCTGCACGGAAGATGGTGGAAAGCACAATCTCGTCGTCGGCAGTGGTAGCCTTTGCCATCGCCAAAGGGGTTTGGATGTCTTTTTCGCTATATTTCAGCGTTTTACTGATTTCGTAAGCCATCATTTGACCGATACGCTCCAGATTGTAGCGGAAACGGGCACGGTCTTTCTGGATGTTCACATCGCGGAGTTCCGCAACATACTGATTGATAACAGTGTTTTGTTTAGCAAAATTGATTACTTTCATTGGATATGAGATTTAGAAGGTTTTTACTTCTCTGATATAAATGACTATACATGGCAAAAGCAAGCCCAGCACCAGTGCGCACATCAGTGTCATCGTCTTGTTTGGGAAGGTCTCTTCACGCACGGTGGGTTCTTCTATCTGTCTTGCTTTGCTGGAAACAGAAGAGAAGAGGAGAAGATTCTCCTCACGTTTCTGCAACAACATCAAATAAAGCCCTGACTTTACTTCCTGTAAACGATTGATGTCGGCAAGTGCACGTCCTCTTGAGGATGACGCATTGTTTCGAGTCGCATTTCCTTGTTGATTGAGCAGTTCGTTACGCTGTACCACCGCCTGATTCTTGGTACTTTGAAGAATGGAACGAAGCGTGGCAAATTGACTTTCCACATCTTTTGTAATGGCTTCCACAGCGGCTGCATCAGCAGCATCCAACAACCTGTTTCGTTCAAGGATTGTTTCATTATACTTTGTAACAACCGCATTGATTTGTTCATTGTTCAAGCCAATGTTTGCAGGAACAATTTGCATTTCGTTATGCTTATCGTTACAATATTCTATGAGGTAATTAATCAAGTCTATCTGTGTGCCCACTTCCACCAATTTCTGTTCGTGCAACACATTTTGTGTGGCATCAATTGTACCATCAGACTTGTAATGCGCCATGCCCCCACCCCGTTTGTACTGCTTCAACTCAGCCTCCGTCATATTGAGGTCCTTACTAATATCAGCAAGCCTTTCATCAATAAAATCCCGGGTGCGTGTTGCCTCAATGGTGTTCTCCACCTTGACCTCGTCATTATAGATTTCCACCAATTTATTAAGATAGTCAGACGAACGTTCTGGCAGACAATCCTTGAGAGAGATTTCCGCCACCGTAGTCATGGGAGAAGCGGCTCGAACAGACAAGGCTGATGCATATTCTTTTGCGACTGCTTCAATCGGTCGGATGATGACCTTCATACCATCATCCAGATAAGACATCACCCCTTTTGTGTTCTTGCTGATCACAATGACGCCATAAGGGGTTGTTACATTCGCAGGAAAAGAACTTAACGTTTGTTCTTCCTTGTATGTTTCAGCCTGAACAACAACGTTTAATCCATCCTCTTCCTGTGCCAATGTCACCTCAATGGGAAATGCCAAAGAATCCAGCATATCTTCTTGAATATCGAAGCGATAGGGAGCGGACTTCCCATAGATTTCCTCATTCTTAAAAAATCCTATCATTTCATAAGAAACATACAATTTAAGGACCCGGACAATTTTCTTATTCAGGGTTTTTGTCGCTAACACTTCCATCTCATTGTAGAAATCATGTCCTTCATGTGGAAGCATTCTTGCCGATAGAGCGTCGTGAGAGGTGTAAAGATTTTCGGAAGGCTTTACGTCCTTGACAAGGACTTTTGTGAAAACTTCATATTGAAGAGGAACATACCACAGATAAAGAATGGCAACGAAAACACATCCTACAACAGAAGCCATATACAAATATTTATACTTCTGCAAAAGTCGCCATAAATGGGCACCATCACGTTTGGAGCCCTCGGAGTCTTCTTGGTCTTTGCCTATATTGTTTTTATCTGAGTGATGTGACATCTATTTTACAATTTGAGTGCAAAGATATATAATATTTTTTACATGGAAAATTATTTAGACATTTTTATAGCCAATCGCGTCCTCGCTAATAAAACAAATCGACCTTTTTTCCATCAGTAAGAGACGAAAACACGCTCTGCCAACAAAAATAAAATACAAATTATTTGCGATGTGATAAAATTTACGTAACTTTGCAAAAAATATAGGTATCACGCCTATCAAGCATTAACAAATAGCAATAAAAATCCGTTACAAGATGGGTGAAACCCATTTGCAAAAGGATACAACCATATAATTGACACAATGGGAACTGAGAGAAACCTTCAAATAGGTGTTTTTATTATAGACACCGTACTTTTGATTATCTTTGTCGCAGGGTTTTACAAACTCATGTGTCATTTTTCACCCCAAACAGTAGAAGGCATTGAGAATTTACCTTGGCTGCTGTTCATTTATACATTAAGTTTTGTATTCAGTTCACTCCTTTTCCCCTCACTTATACAATACCGACTTATCAAATGGGAGGAAGTCTTTATACGTGTCCTCACAACAGGCTCCATGATGTTTCTTTTTCTATCCCTCATCATCGTGCTGGCACGTCCTAAATACCCTTTTCCACGAGCGTTCCTTTTCTATTCCATCCTCACTTACATAGTATATCTGTTGGCTGAACGCCTCATTATCCGAAAGATGTTGATGCGGATACGTGCCAACAAAAGGAATCTGAAAAAGATTGTCTTAATCGGAAACGAACCGACTATATATCAATTATATGACATCTTTGACACCCCTATCTATGGATATGATATTATCGGTACATTCTATGATGGAGATTGTCCAAACAAAAAAATGGTGGACAAACATCTTGGAGGGGTTGGAGACATTTATGGATGGCTGACTGAAAATCATGCAGTCAATGAAATCTATGGGTATTTCCCCAAAGAGCAACATAACACGATCAACATGATTAGCAAGTTTTGCGACAATCATTTGATACGCTTCTATTACATTCCAGCGATTGATGTATTCAAAGGTAATATGACCTTCGACATGATAGCCGGCATCCCTGTCATTGCCCGGCGAGAAGAACCACTAAGAATGACCAAGAACAAAATCATTAAGAGGGTTTTTGATTTTATCTTCTCACTTCTGGTTCTAACCATCCTCTTCCCATGGATTTTCATCTGGGTTGCCATCGTGATTAAAATTCAGTCACCTGGTCCAATCTTCTTCTTGCAAGAACGAACAGGCCTGGATGGGAAGATATTCAAATGCATCAAATTCCGTTCGATGAAGGTGAACAAAGAAGCGGATACAGCACAGGCAACCAAAGATGACCCAAGAAAGTTTCCGTTTGGCGATTTCATGCGCAAAACCAATATCGACGAACTCCCTCAATTCATCAATGTTCTTAAAGGAGACATGTCTGTGGTCGGTCCACGTCCCCACATGTTGAAGCATACAGAAGAATATTCTCATCTCATCAACCGCTTCATGGTGCGCCATTTTGCTAAACCGGGCATTACAGGATTGGCACAAGTAAGCGGATTCCGTGGTGAAACACGCTACATTGACCAGATGGAAGGACGTGTGCAAAAGGATATTGAATACATTGAGAACTGGACATTCCTACTTGACATCAAGATTATTTTCAAGACTATCACCAACATGTTTGGAAAAGAAAAGGGAAATGCCTATTAAAACAAAGAACACACAATTATATTTATATTCAACAATAAAAATGGCTTTCTTAGATATTTTCAAGAAAAAAAAGAAGGAGAATGTAGGTGGAATAGAAGACTTCATGACACTGATACGTGTCTATTTCCAAAGTGTTCTGGCTGCCAATCTTGGCATATCCAACCTATCAGCCCTACCCGACCTACTCACATTCAAACGCACCCTGCATGTTGCGACAGTCAACAACAAACTGGGATTGGGAGAAAAAAAGGCTTGTGCAAAGATGTTGCATGACCTCTATGGTATCAGCGACAGTTTTTTCAAGGAGATTGACACAAGTGTCAAAAAGGGATGCCGTACACAAAACGATGTAAGCCGTTATCTCTATCTGTTTCAAGGATTTACACAAGACACCATGATGCTAGTAGGCAATCTGTTGAAATGGAAATTCCGCATACCAAGTTTCATGAAGAAGATGGTGAAGAACCTGACAGACAGCACCGTTCATGACATTCTGACAAAAGACACATGGGATGATGACAGTGTGAGGAAATCAGTCTTCACCGTACGTCGCTACCAACAAATGCTGGGTTTCAGCGAGGGATGGATTCAAGAGTATGTCTATAACCTCATCACACTGGCAAAGAAAGAACCTAACCCGTCGCAAGAAGAGGTGGCTAAGGCTGAAGCAAAGATGAAAAAGTGAAGACTAAAAAACTAAAAAAGAGACAAAAAAGCCTCATCTTCTTATCTTTTTCATCAGCAAACGAAAAAAAACTTACAAAAGGATTGGCAAAATCCATTTTAATATATAAATTTGCATAAAATTGTTGCATCAATCCGTGTTTAACGCACATTAACTAATGACAGCAGAAGAAAGACAGTCAATGAAGAAATTTGAAGCGAAGGTGCGTCAAGTCATCGCTCAATTTCGTGTGCTTAAACAAGAGAATGCCGACCTATACGCCGAATTGGAAGGCAAGGATGAAGAAATCAAGACGCTCAAAGCCGAATTGGCTCAAAGCAAGAATGATTACAACAATCTGAAATTGGCCAAGATGATTGAAATCAGCGATGCCGACATCAAGGAATCAAAGATGAAAATCACCCGATTGGTTCGCGAAATCAATAAATGTATCAGCATGTTATCCTCCGACACTGAAGGTGACGGTAGTGATATAGACTGATAAGCGTTCCGCCTTTTAACAGGGACATTAGAACATGCTTTTCAGATAAACAATTGTACATCAAGTCATGGCAAAACTAAACATCAACGTAACCATCGAAGATATACCTCTTCCTCTGCAGGTTTCGTCGCCCGAAGAGGAAAAAGTGTATCGTGAGGCTGCATCCAACATTCAGCGCCGCATCCAAAGATTACGTGATGCCTACCCTCATTTGCCCAATGACAAGTACTACTATGTAATGGCGATGCTCAATACTGCGGTTGAAGCCGTGAAGGCATCTGACAGAATCGACACTCAACCATACATAGAAATGATACACGATATTGAAAAGGAGATAGAATCTCTCGGGATTAAGTAAACACGTACAATTGTTGCAATATACACATTATATATAATAATGTAATGGCAATATTGTTCCCATAACGAGACTTTACGGCACAATTTCAGTTTTTCACAGACTTATCCAATGTGAACAAATTGAATTGTGCCTTTTCATATTGTATAACCCTAACAAAAACAACATCATGGATATAATATTAGCAATCGTCATTGCCGTTGCCTGCCTAATTTTGGGTGGAGTCATTGGATTTGTCCTATTCCGCTACATTATCAAGCAGAAGTACAACCAAATTATCAAAGAAGCAGAAATTGAGGCAGAAGCCCTCAAAGAGAAAAAGCAGTTGGAACTCAAGGAAAAGTTCTTGAACAGAAAATCAGAACTGGACAAAGAGGCAAACCAACGTAATCAGAAACTACAGACGTATGAGAACAAACTGAAACAGCGCGAACTCACACTGAATCAACAGCACGAGGAGGTCCAAAAGAAAATCAACGACGTTGAATCACAAAAAGGGCAGTTGGCTAAACAACAGGAAAAACTTGATGCACTTATCACTGAGCAGCGTTCAAAGTTGGAGACCATCTCAGGTTTAACAACCGAGGAAGCACGTGAATCGCTTGTTGAGTCACTCAAAGATGAAGCAAAAACTCAAGCACAGCAGTACATCAATGAAATCATGGACGAGGCAAAGATGACAGCCAACAAGGAGGCAAAAAAAATCATCATCCAGTCCATTCAACGTGTAGCCAGTGAAACTGCTGTCGAAAACTCTGTGAGCGTGTTCCATATTGATTCCGACGAAGTAAAAGGACGTGTGATTGGACGTGAAGGACGTAACATCCGTGCTTTGGAGGCTGCCACAGGCACTGAAATTGTTGTAGATGACACCCCTGAAGCAATTGTCATTAGTGCATTCGACCCTGTGCGCCGCGAAATTTGCCGACTGGCACTCCATCAACTGGTTGCAGATGGACGTATTCACCCTGCACGTATTGAAGAGGTTGTTGCAAAGGTGAAGAAACAAGTTGAAGATGAAATTGTTGAGACAGGAAAACGAACATGCATCGACCTTGGTGTACATGGTTTACACCCTGAATTGGTGCGTATTGTCGGCAAGATGAAATACCGTTCCTCCTATGGGCAGAACTTGCTGCAACATGCTCGTGAAACAGCCAACCTCTGCGCAGTGATGGCTGCAGAACTGGGACTCAACCCAAAGAAAGCCCGTCGTGCAGGTCTGTTGCATGATATTGGCAAGGTGCCAGATGAGCAATTGGAAATTCCACATGCCCTTTATGGTGCCCAAATCGCTGAGAAGTACAAGGAAAAACCTGATATCTGCAATGCTATCGGCGCTCACCATGACGAAATGGAGATGACCACATTGCTTGCCCCCATTGTTCAGGTGTGCGATGCCATCAGTGGCGCTCGTCCCGGCGCACGTCGTGAGATTGTAGAGGCATACCTTAAGCGTTTGAATGACCTTGAAGACCTCGCAGCAAGTTATCCAGGTGTCACCAAGACTTATGCTATACAGGCAGGTCGCGAACTGCGTGTCATTGTCGGTGCCGACAAGATTTCTGACAAGGAAATTGATGCTCTCAGTGCAGACATCGCCAAGAAGATTCAAGATGAAATGACTTACCCAGGACAGGTGAAGATTACGGTCATCCGCGAAACACGCGCAGTGGCATACGCTAAATAAATAGGCTCTCGCCTATTTCCACGTATGAAAAAATCATTTATCACATCATTATTAGTCACCACTATCAATGCCTTTGCCCAATCACCAGATTTAGGTAAAGGCATTTATGGTGGCATTATGATGCAGGGAACATTCTCCGATGGAACAAATGCACCATTCTGGTTAACAGCCAACGAATACGGATTACCCTCCATTGAGAACAACTCTGGTTTTCTACGTGGCGCGGTGTTTCGCAGTGCGCAGGAAGACCACCATAAACGGCATTGGGACATCGGATATGGCGCCGACCTTGTCGTGCCCGTCAACCACACCAGTGATTTTTTTGTCCAGCAGTTATATGCCGATGTGAGATGGTTCAAGGGAATGCTCACTATTGGTCAGAAGGAACAACCCTTGCAACTGAAAAACAACAGTTTGAGCAGTGGTTCCCAAACTTTCGGCAGGAATGCACGTCCCTATCCTGAAATCCGATTGGCATTGCCGAACTATTGGGAAATACCCGGTACAAAAGGTTTTCTCTCCTTCAAGGGACATATCGCTTTTGGTATGTTCACCGATAATCATTTTCAGAAAGATTTCACCAACGGAACAGGAAGTTATGACCAAAACGTGCTGATGCACACAAAGGCTGGCTACCTGAAATTTGGAAAGAAAGAAAAACCTTTCAGCGTAGAGGCAGGTTTGGAAATGGCATCGCAATTTGGCAGTACACATTATGAAATCCATAACGGCACATACACTAAAATCAAAAATGGGCGTGACCTGAAATCCTTCTGGTATGCCTTCAAAGGTGGTGGGGCCGATGCAACAGACGGAACTGTACAGAACAATGAGGGCAATATGCTCGGCAGTTGGGTGTTGCGTCTGAACTATAATACCCCGAAAGCGACTTATGGACTCTATGCTGACCATTTCTTTGAAGACCATTCCGCCATGTTCCACATCAACTACGATGGTTATGCTTATGAAGATGGACACATGAAGAAAAAAAGCAACCGCTTTCGTTTCTATCCTCTTCGAGACATCATGCTCGGAGGCGATGTACGTCTGAAGCAATGCGACTGGTTGAGTGAAGCGGTAGTTGAATACATCTATACGAAATATCAAAGCGGTCCTGTCTATATTGACAGAACACCCGAAATGCCAAACCAAATTGCAGGCGTGGATAACTACTACAACAATGGCATAGAGCCTGGTTGGCAACATTGGGGACAAACGCTGGGCAATCCCCTGTACCTTTCCCCCATCTATAACACAAACGGAAATCTGGATTTCCAATGTAACCGATTTGTGGCATGGCACGTCGGCATTGCTGGATATCCGACACGAAACCTGCATTACAACCTGCATGCTTCTTGGCAAGAGGGGTTAGGTACATACGACCGTCCCTACCCTAATCCAAAGCACAATGTAAGCGTAGGCATTGCTGCTGACCTCAAATGTGACCACCTTTATCACGGATTGAAAATCGGAGTGGCATTGGGTTTTGACCGTGGAGGACTGATGGGCAATAACACTGGTGGCAGCATTGCAATAGGAATCGTAAGATAAAACTTTCATTGACTTAAACAACATGAAGAAACTTGCTTCCATCATACTGACTTGCTTGCTCCTTGCCTCCTGCGAGATTGAAACATCAGGCAATGGAAAACTCGATGGCAATTGGCAACTGCGCCAAATAGACACACTCACAACAAATGGCATCTGCGATATGTCATACAGTTACATCTATTGGGGCATTGAGACCGATTTGCTGCAAGTGAGAGATATTGACAGCGATAATTTGAAGATATTCTTCCACATTGAACAACATGCCGACACTCTCATCCTTTTGAACCCCTACCAAGTTATCTCCAAGAGTGAACTCAAAGCACTGGAAAACGACAGCCTCCTCCAGCCATTGGGCATTGATGGCACAGAGGATCACTATCTGATAGAAAAAGTGAGCAATGGCAGCCTCCTACTGAAGAACCAACGCTATCGTCTCCAATTCAGGAAGTACTAATCTCATCAGCCATACCCCCTCCCGACACACCCACAGACGTAATTATGGTACAGAGCGCAACGTATTTGCGATGAAGGGCATAACGTAATTGTGATAAAGGGTTCACGACCATCATGACATAGAATATAACCTATTTTTAACATTAAAACTAAAATAATAGCATCCATTCACAATAAATAACAGATTTTCACGTTTTATAAAACGTATAAAGACTTTTGAGAGCCATGCACATGACCATTAACTATGCATACATCATCATAGCCTTTGCTATCAGCCTCATCTTTTCACTGGTATGTACACCACTTGTTGTGAAGATGTGTAACACACGTGGAATCTTTGATTTACCCAACACGCGCAAATTGCACAAACATGCAATTCCGAGGTTGGGTGGCACATTATTCATGCCGTCACTGAGCGTGGGAGTAGTCATCACATTACTTATCATGTATCAAGGTATCAATCAAAACATAGAAATTGGTTTCTCAAACGTCATGATGGTGGTTGGAGCCATTCTTATCTACTTGATTGGCATTCTTGATGACTTAAGAGGGCTAAAGGCTACCCATAAATTTCTCATCCAAACCATTGCAGCCCTGTTGTTTCCGCTCTGCAATCTGATGATTAGCAACCTTCATGGTCTCTTTGGCGTTCACGAAATTCCCCTCTGGATTAGTTACCCACTCACCGTCTTTGTCATTCTCCTCATAGTCAATGCGATGAACCTTATCGACGGCATCGACGGATTGGCATCCAGCATCGCCTTCCTCATCTTAGGTTCCTTTGCCTACCTGTACTACAACCTTGGAGCCTACCTATTCAGCCTCATCAGCATCAGCCTTGCAGGTGCCACACTTGCCTTCTTCTTTTTCAATTTCTATGGAAAAGTGGGACGGCTCAAGACCTTCATGGGTGATTCAGGCAGCCTTTTCTTGGGATATGTGATTGCTTACCTTGCCATCAAATACCAGATGTCGAACGAACCCAATGGCTTCCCCTATCGTGAAGAGTCCCTGCTCATTTCTTTCACTTTGGTGTTTCTTCCTTGCATCGATGTCATTCGCGTGGCACTCCAACGGAAATTCAATGGCAGAAGCATGTTTGAAGCCGACAAAACCCACATCCATCACTGCATCATGCAGATGGGATTGGACATGCACCAAACCTTAGCCGTCATCCTCACATTCCTTGTAGCCATTTGCTTCATCAACTATGGATTATATGTAGGCGGCTTGCTGATGACATATATCATGGGTATTGATATTGTCATCTACAGCACATTCATCTGGATAATCAAACAACTGAAAAACGAACCTTAATTCAATTCAAAATCACCCCATTCCGAATGCTGTCCAATCAAAGAATCACAGCAATTCGTACCCCTTCAATTTTTCATTCCAAGAATAGTTTCGGCGCACCATTTCATAACCATTGTGACCAATAGTATTGCGTAGTTCTTTTTCTTTCATCAAACGAATGCATTGCTCTGCAATAGATGCTGCATCATTTTGAATCATACAATTCTCCCCATTCTTCAACTCTGGAATTGCCTGAGCAATAAGAGGTGTCATGACTACAGGCAATCCACAACCCATCGCAACCAACACCTTGTTCTGAATGCCCGCAGCAACCCGAACAGGAGCCACTGCAAGACACGAATCGGCAATAGTTGCCTCCAGATTCTCCACAAAACCCGTCACCACAACATCTTCTGAAGCAAGAGCCTGAATACTCTGAGGCGGTTCCGCCCCTACCACATAAAACGTCATCGAAGGAAACGTCTGCTTGATAAGAGGCAACACCTCTTTGACGAAAAACAACACTGCATCTTGATTCTGAAGCGTACGCATATTGCCAATAAAACAAATCTTATGAACATTATACATATCTTCTATTGACTCCATACAAGCAACGCCATTTGTATGCATGGATAAAGATTTTCCTTCGCCATCCATCCTGTCATGCAGAAAGTCAACATCTGCCTGCGAAACAAGCACCACCTTGGGGAAAGTACGGATGACTTTTTTTTCGTAATTCGCAATCAGGCTTTTCTCAAAATTATAAACGAACTTTTTGATTCCCCCACTTTTTGCATTGGCAGACATCGCGTATGTCTTAGATAGTGCATCGGTCATCTCAACAATTGAACGATTCTCAACGTGAAGTTCTTCAAGATAAGGAGTCATGCGCAACAGATGGGAGATGAACATATCAGGCTTCTCATTCTGCACAACCTCTCTCAACAATGACTTATAACTCTTCGAATAATAATAACCACATTGAATTGGTTTTCCACACATCATATAAAGAATCCCATTCACCAGTGAAAGAGAGTGATTTCGATGAGTGACAAAGACCTTGTCATACAGTTTCTCAGCCATTTCCACACAAGGAACATTGGTATCGCTCAACGAAATCAATAGCAGAGTATGACCCTGCGCTTTTAAGTAGCGGGCTATATTATTGATTCGTAACACGTCTCCACCATTTTCAGGAAAAGGGAAACGAGGTGTAAGCATACATATCTTCATCTTCTATTCTTTAAAAATGATACGGGGATTTCTTGCAAAGAGTTTGAAATCGCTTTCTGAAATATGTCCTTTATAAACGCTGAAACAATCATCATCCCTGTTCGTCCCATTCCGCCATGTGACAAGATAACATACAGGATAGCCTTCCATTGCAGGCATCAAAGCCTTTGTCCACCATTGAGTATCAGTATTAAACTTTGTCCCAGTTTCTGTCCACGCCAATAGTTTATTTTTTCTGATGGCTATAGCAGAAGCAATATCAAAACTTTTTCGGCTCGCCTTGATAAACCTCTGCCGGTCAGCATCCGACCCTGTCGTTTTGATAGCATATCCCTCAACACCCAACACAGATATGATTTTATCACCAGGATAACGTGCCATATATTCCTGCTCCGACTTAATATATGCACCAGGAGAATACGCATAAATGATATTCTTCACGCCATCCTTTTTCAACCGCTTCACCGTCAATTTCCACAAAGCCCTGTATTCATCGGGCGTACAAAAATCACTTCCCCACCAGAACCAAGAACCATTGCACTCATGCCAAGGACGAAAGATGAAAGGAATTTGAGTGCCATCCGCAGCGGTAAGCGATTTGAGATAATTAGCGACTGTATCCAATAGTGCCAAAAATTCATCGGCTTTCGGACCACCTGGCAACACACTCCTAACAGATTCTTTATTAATGGTATCCCATGCACTTCCACCCGTCACAACATTGTCTGCATGCCAACTGATAGTAACAAAACCTCCACGAGCATGCTGCCGAATGATTTCCTCCCGCATCTTATCATACATCTTTTTGTTATACTTCCTCTTTTCGATTTGCCGTAAATCGAAGGACATCATTGCTGGATACATGCCTACCACATCTTTTGTATCACTCCTGTCCACTTCATCTATCCCCCACTCATATCCATAGATGGTATCGTCATGATGACCAAACATAACACCTTTTTCCGTACTTTGCTTTAAGGCTTTCTTTAATTGTTTGGTAGTTGATTGCGCCCATGTACCAACACAAAAGGCTAAGCAAATGATTGTGAATCCAAGTCTCATATACAATTGTTTTTCTGACAACACACTTATTTTTCTATCACAAACTTTCTTTGCACGCTATTTCCCCACCAATATTGCATGGCATGAAGCCAACAGACGTGTCAGGAAGAAATAACTATTATATTTTTGTGGTCGATGAAAGTACAAGCCAATATATGCCCATGACAATTTGCTGTATTTAGAGATACGTTTGAGATGCCCGATTCGATGCAAACTGTTGCTCCGCTGCCGCCAATAATAAATGGCATTGGACGAAGTGAATCGCACCTTGTCCATCTCATCTGAAATCTCAAACATCAGCAAAGCATCTTGACCACTGGGAAAACTTCCGTTAAAGCGTCGATTCCCTATAATATCTCTATGAATCAGTTTCATCCATGGAACTGAGAAGATTTTTTTAGGACGATAAAAAGGTTGCACACCCAATCCAACATGACGTTCAAATTCGCGTGAATAGGAATTTTTCTCGGTATGTCCATCTTCATAAAAAGAGAGGCAATTGCTGGCTGCAATGACATCTTTATGCGCACATTTCAACAACTCTTCCAAATAGGTGGGCGAGATTTTATCGTCATCATCAATGAAACATATATATTCTCCCAGAGCATTATCAAGCCCCATGTTGCGAGAAGAACAAGCCGACGCAACAGGAGAATACAAAATCTTACCATTTTCAGGTAACGACTGTTGAAGAAAAGAATAATAAGGATCGTGCTCCCCATTCAGAATGACGAGAACCTCAAAGCATTGACTATCAAGAGTCTGCTTTTTAAGAGAATCCAAACACTCAACAGTATATTCTTTCGGATGATAGGTTGGAATAATCACACTAATTTCCATCTTCAATCGCTTCTTTTATGGCATTCAACCATCCATGCCCAAACTCTTGGTCAGGTTCCACATAGTTGCCTTCCCCCCATTCATTCCATGATTTGAGAATGATAATCTGATGCTCAGGTTCCTTGTTTCGAATCATGTCCATTGCTTGCAAGATATGCGCCTTAAACTTCTGAGGAGTGGCTCCCATATAGATTCCATCCCGCAAAGCAGCACGGGGGCTACGGTCCCAATTAGGCAAGATTGTAGGGAACACATTCTCCCATCTATCTTCGGGGGCGAAAAAACCTTGTACAGTTTTTGCATAGTCGTACGATGCACCTCCTACAGGGACACCTACTTTTCTCAGCACGGTTTTTGTAAGGTCTTTATACTTTCCTGTACTCAACATCTCCCCCCTACGCCTACCAAATGAATTTACAGCATCGAATCCCATATCAAGCAACGACTGGAACAACTCTGCACTACTCTCCAAATTAGGAATTGTATGGGTGCGCGTTCCATCTGCCTCTTGTTTGAATGTCAAGGTGGAATCACACATTGAAACAAGATACAATCCTTTCAATCCATTTTCCTCTGCCAATTTCCGCCAATTCTGAAGCCATTCTTTTATACGAGTATGTCCCCACGGATTGTAAAGAAAGAATATAGGCTTTCCATCCACAGTGATGTATCTGGGGTCTTTAAAAGCAGGCAACAATGACATGAAGTGTGCCGTGTCATCTTCATCTCCAGGATAAGTCTGTTCCATCAAAATGGAATTTGCTTGCAATTTAGACTTACGATTCCATGTTTTATTCGTCCATGAATGATTCGCCCAACACAAACAAAAAGGGAAATCAGGCTTTCCTGATGTCAAAACGTCATTAAATGGACGCTCCAACAATTGTTTTCCATTAAACCAATAATGATAGTAACAAAAACCTTCAATACCAGCATTCCGTGCCAGCATTGCCTGTTGTTCTCGTGTTTCAGGCAAGCGAAGGTCGTAAAATCCCAAATCGGCAGGTAAACGAGGTTGCACATGACCTCGAAAAAGCGGCTTTGCCTTTATCACGTTCATCCATTCCGTAAAACCAGGTCCCCACCACTGATCATTCTCTGGAATCGGATGGTATTGAGGAAGATATAAAGCGATGATTCTTGCTTTTTTCATATATTTGTCAGTTACAATTTTCCTATATATTCCCGTATTTGGTAAGTCTTTTGCTGATAGGCAGGTATCGTGTCCTCCAAATGTTCCCGTATCGCCTCTTCGTTTTCCTTTAGATATAAGAAAGAACGAAGCAGAGAACCTTCGGAGCAGTTCTTACAATTAACCACGAGACGTTCATCAAGTCCCAAATCTTTGGCGATACCCCGTGATTTCACGGAGTACCCTAACGCAATAGCCGGTACACATGTCGAATACGCAGAAATGACGGCATGAGTTCTTGCACCTATAAACATCTTGCATTTCGAGATAACATAACGAATCTGGCAATAGTTGAGATTATCCATATCCAATATATGTATTCGTTCAGACTCCCCAAAGTGCAGATGAATAATACGAGCCATCTGGCGGTCATCTTGATTTACATTTCCAATATTCCACGTCACATGCGGTATGAGAAGAATATGGTATTTCGTCTCTCTCAAAATATAATCTACTAAACCAAGAACTTCTTGACCGAACCTGCTATCCAATGTCATTCCCCCCATCACAAAATTGCTAATATTAAGCCCTATTACCTCGTCATGTGAGAAACAATTTGGAATGGAACAAGATTCTGCAGGAAGAATGAATGCCGGATCGGGAAGAAGGCAAAGATTTTTCAATCCCAAACGCTTGAAATAATCGTATGTCAGAGAGTCGCGAACATAAATCAATGAGAAGTTAAATAATGTCTGCAATTTCTCTTGCGTTTGATTTTCCTCCCCCATAGAACATCCCCACAACACGGTCTTGACACCTCGCTTATGCAACCAGTTATTTGTATAAATGACCTGATTATTTCCATAACACAACATATCCCCACCCGTAGAAATCATGACGTCATCTTTCGTAATCATACGCAGGAAACTTCTATAAAAGTAAAGCCACCTCCACTCTAAAGTCTTATTCGTATGAAAAAGTTTGTTGATAGCGGCAACACATCTATCAATGAAATAGGACTCAATATGATATGGAATGAGCGTCAGATAACTATCCAAACCCAATTGTTTATCCAAATCCACATTCCGACAATACCCAATGAGATGGTCAACCGTCTCATTCATCAGTATCGCTGAACCTTTTGCAATGGCCTCACATCCACGATTGCCACCATCAAGATGTATAGGGAAATAGTATTTCATGCCAATGTCGTATTTTCTATTTTATCTTTTTCCCAAATGAATACAATTTTTGAACAAAGAAAAAGCACTCCAGCAGCAACGTAAATAAATGCTGTTGCAATAGTGTAATACCTGTAATAGAATATTCCAAATGTTGGAATGGCCCCCAAGACATAGAGCATCATCACATCTGCTATATCAAATTTTGTTCGATTGTATCGATGAATAACCAAACAGCATATCATTGCAAAAAGAACGCTAATAACCACACTCCCTATGAGACCCGTATCAAGCATCCATGAGCCAACATGGGAAGCAAACACTCCAATAAAGAAACCTTCCTTAGCACTTCGTTCCTCCTTGGTCTCTGTGTATTGACTTTTAAAGAGGAAATACGATGTGATTGGGAGTTCACGCTCAATATAATATAACTCACTATTGTGGTGTTCATAGAAATAGCAGAAATTGGCATACGACTGTCCTGCATATTCCAACAAACTTCCTTCAGCCCCTTCATCTTGGTCTTCAAACCGCGACGTGGATACGGCAAGAAAATAAATTAATCCGATAGCAATTGTAGGAATACTACAAATAAGGAAGAATTTGCGAATCTTTCTTGTAATGACTTTCTGAAAAAATACCAAACAGAAAAAGAACATCAAACCGTAATGAATAATTTCCGTTCTGTCTGCTACCACTACCCCTCGAAGAATTGGGCTAATGGAAACCGCAAGAAGAGGCAACGTTAGCCATAAACTTCGTTTTTCTATACAAGAATAATAAAAGAAGAGAGGAAGAGCAAGTAGAGTGATAGAACTTAAAAGATACATTATTTGTATAGGAAGAGGCATCGTCAGCATTTTCACATCAGCCGGTGAGATGTCACCTGCATAGTGGGCTTCCTTGATAAATCTAAAATCACCATTCAACAAATCCGAAACGAATTCGCCCACAAGAAAATACATGACTCCTCCTTGCAGCAAAACAAAAAATGTAAATGCATAAATAATATATCGATGCACATTGGTGATATCTTCCAATTTCTCAGGACGAACAAAAGAGAACGGAAGGATTGTCAATGTGATGAGGCCACAATAAAGAATCGTTGGTTTTATATCAAATTCAGGCTCCCAACCATCTATCAAAACACCACCTTCAGAAGAAAGGAATCCGCCCATAACCATCAGCACACCACAGAATGACGTGATGACGTATAACATTGATATATATACAGCCACGTCAAATGTCTTATGCTTCTGCCAAAAATAATAGGTAAGACAACTAAAATATATGAGTGGAATAAAATGCATGAAATGACGTATTTAGTGATATGTATTCGTAGAGGAAATCGATTTACGGGTAGAGATGGCGATTTTCATTTCATCAAGCATCACACCTGTTCCAATGATAACAATCATTACCTCGTTCTTAGGAATATTGATTTTTTCCTGTATCTTATACAATTTCTTGCTCAAAAATCCACAGGAAAGAGGAATGGCTCCCAACCCTACATAATGAAGAGCGTTAATAAGGTTCTGGGCATAAAGTCCGCCATCAATGTAACATTGGAATGGTTCATGACCGAGAAAACCTTTCATGTCTGCTGTCACAACGATACAACAGTGGATATCCTCACAAAAACCTTTGCATCCATCTTGCATACGAAGCAACTCATGTGAATCTTCACCAAAGTATATATGTGTATGCCATGCTTGTCGATTGCAAGCAGAGGGAGTACGAGAAGAAAGTATCAGAGCCTGCTCCAGCAAGTCTTTTGAGGGTATTTCATCTTTGAAATAACGAATGGAATGCCTGCTATAAAGCAAAGAGGAGAAGTTTCCAACTGCTTCTTTTTGCAAATTAGTAGCCAAAACCCTTTCTATTCCTGCAGGCAACACAATTGTGTTCGAAGAGATATTGGCCTCATTGCAGAGAGTAGCATAAAGTTTTTCTATTTCGGGAATATCAACTTTATCTTGATGTTGATACGCGATATATGCCTTGATGGTTGAAAGAGGATAGACAAGGAAAGACTTATCTTGTGAACCATACATTCGATTATAGCGGCGAAGACGTTGAATAAGTGCTGTCACTTTTGCCTGTCCAAAACCACGACGTGTATTACGTATAGACATACCTTTTTCTATGGTATGATTTTCACGTAGCAATGTATATTGCATCTTTCGGATATCGGCATCCGTATTTATGGATGCATTGTATCGGCAAAGCCGCATCCAATAGGTAAATGTCTCCATAAGAAACAAGATTGGAAGCGACAGACGGGTTCTTATATCTTTATATATTTGCGAGAAGGTCATCTAAGCAATGTTTTAATATGAATAATATCCTTCCATCCAATAAAGACGGCTCTCATCTGCTTATAGAAAATCTTTTGGTATGGAGGAATTAAAAAGTCTGATAATGTACCAGAGACAAAAATGGTGATAATAGCCACATACGCAGCACCATGAATCCCATAATTTTTAATCAGGAACAGATTGAGCACCACACAGGTCACACAACCAATAATATTTCTTACCGATGCATATTTCTGTATTCCTTCTATAATCATCAGTTGCCCAGACGTCTGTGAGAGCGCATCCCCTATTACCTTGAACGCCAAAATGGAAAGAACGGAGGCTGCCCCTATATATGTTTGTCCAAAAGTGATATATACTATCGGATAAGACAATAAACATGTTAAAATTGCAAGTATAACACAAGCCGAAACAGTTACATTCATAAAAACACCAGAAAGATACTCATACCGCTCCATGCTCTTCTGACGAGTCTCAACAAGCAGGGGGCTAACTGTTTGCGAGATAATCGTCGGAACAAAAACTAAAATCTCTGCAAAACGGACAGCCACTGAATACACTCCTAAATGGCTTTGGTCTATCATATTTGCAATCATCACCTGGTCAATGCGATTATAAACAATAATTGCAGCCCCCGACAAAAGCAGAGGAAATGATTGCTTCAACATATAATTAGCCAACGTTTTATCAAAAGTCCATTTTTTCACAGAATCAACCTTTTTAATGTATGATAAGGTATATCCTGATGCCAAAAGGATGGAATCTAAAACCAACGAACATATAAACCACACCAAAGGAAGATGAAGAGCCACAAGACAAACCTTTACTAACATCCCTATAAGAGTTCGGGAAATCTCTGTCTTCACTACATACTCATTCCAAACGATAGCCGTAAAATGATTGCGTGACACCCATGTCGTATTCAAAATCACAGAAAACGCATAAAGCATGATGTAACAACGGATTTCCGCATCTTGTTCAAAAAGAAAAATGAAAATAAGAATTGCCAGAAACGCTATTACCGCAAACAAAAGTTTCAATGTGAATACAGTACCAATTATTTTATCCCTTAAATGAGGATTCTTGGACTCTTCACGTATCTGTATAAGGTCAAGGCCAAAATCCGCAAACACTTGAAAAATGGCGACAAAACTCACCACGTAATTCATGATGCCATATTGCTCTTTACCCAAGTATCGCGCGACAATGATTCCCACAACAAGAACACTCATCAGACTAACCACCTTGCCCCCAATAGCCCATACGATATTCGTAAGAGCCCTCTTTTTCTTTTCTGATATGTCATAGCCTTTTATAAAACGCATATAAAGTCTTAGGTGTATCTTGTTATGTATCTATCAGAACATCACGTATATCTGTTCAGTCCACAATGACGGGAATCAATCAAAGAGTAACAAGAAATGGACTTGTCATTCCTTTCAATGGGAAGTCTGATTTGACTGGACAAAGAATTCATCTCTTGCTGCATACAAAGATGTGATGAATGCAGCCAATATCAACATACCCAAAACAAAGAGCATTCTTTTGGGACCAGCAGGCTTAATAGGCACAGAAGCACTCTTCAACGTCGTAAAAGACGGAGTTCTTTCTTGCACTTTTGCTTTTGCCGCTTCCATTTGGAGATTCATTGCATTGTATGTGTTGAACTTGGAAGACATTTTATTCTCCAACTCGTCACGTTCGGAAATATTCACCTGCAAGATGACATTTTTATGAGAATCACAATAATCGCTATATTTTTTCACTGCATCCTCATAATCAGCCAATGCCTGAGTAGATAATTTTTGATAATATTCCACATCTAACCGTGCCTTGCTGGTCCGATACTGAATAATGAAATCCTGCAAACGTTGTTTCACAGAATCAGCAATAATGGCACAAACCAAGGGGTCTTGGTCTTGTACTGAAATTGTCGTCACATCGGTTTTCTTATCAACAGCACATTTAATGGACTCCTTCACCAAATTCATCAAAGCATCATCATCTTCTGACATTCTGAACGGATTGATTTTTCCAGCAGCACCACCGCCCACATCGGGGCGTTTTTCTGCAAATAACTTTTTCATCCAACGCACGGCATCGGTAAAAGGTTTCGTCAACCAATTCTTCTTTTGATGCTCCCTCAGATAAGTGTAATAATCTGTTGTCAGTTCACCATCATCTGTTGTCACTTGTATATCGAACAAACTCACCAAAAATTCCGGAGATTCAAACAACTCAGGATACAAAATTGGGTAAATGGCATCTCCACCACCATCCATTCCACCAATGCTTAAGCCAAAAGACGATGCAATGGAAGCAAGACCTCCATTCTCCCCCCCTCCCGATTCTGGTGCCAGAGAGACAGAAGTTTCATAATACCGGGGCTGTGGAAAAATCCACACACAAGACAGCACAAAAACAATCGGCAACACTTTATAATAAAGTTTCTTTTCGCGCCGCATTGCCCGCCAGACCTTATGCAAATCTATGATTTTAGCATTATTCCCTTTTTCTTCCATAAAAAACAATTAGCCTTTAATATTACAGAAATCCGTCTTAAATACCACCTATCACCTCGAATGCTCTCTCTATCACTTTATGCATATCGTAGTATTTGTACTCCGCGAGGCGACCACCGAAGATGACCTTATCCTGCTGGTCAGCAAGAGCCTTGTATTTTGCATAAAGTTCGGAGTTCTTGTCATCATTGACAGGATAATAGGGTTCATCACCAGGTTGCCACTCCTTGCTGTACTCTCGAGAAATAATCGTATCGGGACAATCGGTAATCGCCTGTCCAAACATTTCAAAATGCTTATGTTCAATGATACGCGTATATGGCGTTTCTGCATCAGTGTAATTCACCACAGCATTACCCTGATAGTTTGCCACACCTTCCAGAAGTTCTGTCTCGAAGGAAACCGTACGATATTGCAAATGCCCATACTGATAATTGAAATATCTATCTATTTCACCAGTGTAGATAACCCTATCAGCACATGCATCCCATTCTTCTTTCTGGTCAAAATAATCAATACCCAGTTTGACATCACATCCGTCAATCATCTTCTCTATCAGAACTGTGTAACCACCTTCTGGTATGCCTTGATATTTATCGTTGAAGTAATTATTGTCAAAAGTGAATCGCACAGGCAAACGCTTGATAATGAAAGCAGGCAAATCCGTACATTTACGCCCCCATTGTTTCTGAGTGTAACCTTGGATAAGTGCCTCATAGATGTCCTTTCCTATCAAACTGATTGCCTGTTCCTCAAGATTCTTCGGATTTTCAATATGATATTCCTTCTTTTGTTCTTCAATCTTTGCCTTCGCCTCTTCAGGAGTTTTCACACCCCACATTTGGTAGAATGTGTTCATATTGAAAGGAAGATTATAGAGTTTACCTTGATAGTTAGCGACAGGAGAGTTTGTGTAACGATTAAACTCTACAAAACTATTGACAAACTGCCACACCTCCTTATTACTCGTATGGAAAATATGAGCACCATATTTATGCACATTGATACCCTTCACTTTCTCTGTATAGACATTGCCACCAATATGGTCACGCTTATCTATCAGAAGAACAGAATAGCCTTTCTTCTTCAGTAAATATGCAGAAACAGCACCAAAGAGCCCTGTGCCTACAATTAAGAAATCATACGTCTTGTCCATCATCAATTGGTTACTTCAATATATTAGCAATCGTCACCATCATCGTAGCAATAGATGCGGCAGATGTTCCCATTGCTGCATATTCGGCAGTCGTCATCTTGTTCTTTTGCTTCTTCGATGGCACGACAATCGTACATCCTGGTTCAACCGCTTTCTTGCTCCTATGGTTAATCAATTCTACCGCACCATTCATATATACGGCATATACACGTGCTTTTCGTGCATTGTCGCCATAACCACCTGCACGTTTGATATAATAGTTGAGCGATTCGCCCTTTTTGTAGTTCAATGAGATAGGATACATTACATCACCACTCACTTTGACAATAGACGAATACTGAGGAACAATCAGTTTGTCACCTGCTCTCAACACGATGTCTTCCTCACAGCCTGGTGTCTTGATGGCTCTATCCAAGTCAATGGACACAGGGAAAGTTGTACCGACATCCAGTTTCATGAGCAAAAGAGAGTCTGCACGGTTCAAATCAAAGTTCTTGTTATCACCTTGCATCGACTCCTCATAAAGTGCAATCTGTGAGGCTCTGAGCGATGCCTCCTGCTGCTGACGTTCTTCGTCCGTCATTGTTCGTTCCAGACGTGCACCCTTGGCATATCCCAAAGAACTCAGTCCTCCACAAGCCTTTACCAAATCGCTCAAACGATAATTCTTATTCGTCATAGCATAAGAACCTTCAAAGTTGACAGCACCAGAAATAGATACATTCTGTTGTTCCGTATAAGATGGGCTCTTTCTCACTGCCACTTGGTCGTATGGCTGCAAAACAAAACCAGGTTCGCCATCCACAACAAATCCTTCTTTCAAAGCAAACGTAAACGTCTCAGCCGTAGTCTCATTGCCCACCAATGCCTGCGGGTCGTCAATGCGCCTATACACATCCACCTTCACCGTTGAGGCCGCATCCGTCAAGCCACCAGCCTGTAAAATCAGGTCCTCAATCGTCGTGTTATCTGCATAGACATATACCCCAGGGAAATTCACCTCTCCCGTGATTGACAGCGTCTGCTCGCCCGTCATATCCAATTTGCTTGGTATGAACAACACATCATTCTTGCGCAATGGAATATCTGCAACCGAACCATCCATAATACCCTTAATATCCACAGCCAACACCTCCAGCGTCAAGTCTTCCTTCTGCCTGTGCATCACAGCACGTGCGGTAAAAGCATCTTCACGCAATCCTTCAGCAGCCTTGATGAGTTCTCTGACCGTATTGATATTACCATCCATCTGATACATGCCACTGTGGAAAACGGCACCTCTCACTTCCACCATATTCGAATAGCGGGCAATCACACTATCCACAAACACAGAGTCGCCATCAGCCAATGTAAAGTTACTCCAATCAAATTCACCCACCGTATGAATCGAATATTCTGCACCATCCTTGCGGGTCACACGAATGCTCTTCTTATAAGCATCGCCCGTGAAACCACCCGTATAACTCAACAACGTGGAAAGACTCTCGTTCCTCTTCATCTCATAGAACATAGGACGTTTCACCTTACCACGAATATCAACCAATGCATCGTAAGGACCAACCACCACAATATCATTATCGTCCAGTCGCACATCCCCATGAGAATTACCATTCAGAATATAATCATAAACGTCTATCGACGCAACGACCCTTCCTTGCCGATATACCTTGATATCACGCAATGTACCAATATCGCTGATGCCACCTGCCGCATACAAAGCATTGAAGGCTGAAGAAAGAGAACTCAATGTATAATTACCTGGCATGTTCACCTCACCCATCACCTGCACCTGAATGCTACGTGTCTCACCGACAGCAATCTGTATCTGCGAATCGGAATAGAACTTACCCAATCGCGAACGGAGGTAAGAAGTTGCCTCAGCCACTGTCATACCACCTATTTTGCAAGGACCGATTCCCTCAATAGTCACAACACCATCTGGTGAAACCACCACATCAAAAGTCTCCTGAGAAGCACCCCAGACATCAATAATAACCTCATCACCTGCCCCCAAACGATAATTGGATGGAGTAGCCATATTCATGTTAGGTTCAAACGTCAGCATCTGGTTGTTGAAGATATTGCGACCAAAAACCTCGTTCTCATCCTTGAAATAATTCTGATAATAAATGAGTGAGTCTATATCCATGAAACCAATTTCATCATTCAATGCCTGCTCACGCTCCTCGCGAGTACCATACTTACGATTCTGTACACGCATCTGCGACTGAATCATGTACTGATTCCTTTTCTGATTCAGTTCTCCTTTCTCTTGCTGCTCTTGGCGCAGACGAGTCTGGGATTTCTGTGCGTTCTTTCCCGTCAAGTCAGAAGCGCCCAGATTCTCTTTTTCTGCCTGATATTTCTTGCGGATACGGCGCAATTGTTCCGTTGTCACACCTCTTTGAAGCAACTTGGTCACAATCTGCTGTTGGGTAGAACCCTTCTCTTGCTCCTGTTGCACATAACGAATCACCTGTTCATCCGTCATCGACTGAGAAAAAGCAGGCAGAACTGCCATAGAAAGTCCAATTATAAAAAGAAGTTTCTTTAGATAGGACACCTTCATGTTATGGTATATTAAGATTTAGATATTAAACAATGTTTTGAAGATAATTTTGGCATCAAGACCCAAACTGCAGTTTTTCAAATAATCCAAGTCCATCTCTAAACGCCTCAACATTTTCTCCATCGTGTCAGTATAACCATTCTCAATGGTTGCCATCGACGTGACACCAGGTGTTGACTGATACAACAACTGGTAGTCCGTGTTATGAGCCATGATTTTATCGATAAAATATTGGCGTTCGGGCCGATAACCTACAAAGGACATATCACCCTTCAGTACATTCCATATCTGAGGCAGTTCATCCAGATGACGCTTGCGCAACACCTTTCCAAATTCAGTCAGTCGTGGGTCATCCTCCTGTTCCAATTGCGGCACACCATCTCTTTCTGCATCCACCACCATTGTACGGAACTTATAGATCAGAAATGGTTTGCCACCCTTACCGATTCTTTCCTGACTATAGATGACTGGTCCCGAGCCATCCATCTTCTGCCTGATATATATATACAGAAAAACAGGCGACAGCACCACCAGCAACAGCATGGCTCCCACGACATCTCCCACACGCTTCAGCGCCCTTTCAAGCCCATTCATTCCATCAATGTTCGATATCTCTTTGTCTAAACTCATCTTCGTTCAAATTCTCCTTATATATAGAATATATAACGAAACTCTTTCACATTTATTATTATAATTTTTCACAAAAATCGGACAAAGTTAGCAATAATTTACGGATAAACGATGATAATACAAAGATTTTTCCTTAATTTCGCACTCGAAAAGCCTTAAGAGGTGCTAAGTCATACTTTTTTGACACATTAAATGCCTCCGATTATTCAATTATTCACCAAACATCAATACACATTTTCATGAAGAAAACAACACTTACCACAGCCCTGTTGTTTTGTACATTAGGATTATCAGCACAGGGAATTTCGCAAGAGATGCTCACCCGTTTTGCCCAGACCCAAAAACTCTCTGGCAGCGAACGAGCCATCAAGAATGCATTGGCAGCCGGTCCCGTTTCTGCACTGGCACTCAACCAAGACAATCAGGTGGAACAAGACACCTATTTCTCCAACTCTGTTCCATCCAAAGGCATCACAGACCAGAAATCGTCAGGCAGATGCTGGCTCTTCACTGGCATGAACATGCTAAGAGCGCAGATGATTAAAGACCAACATTTGCCCCAAGGCATCGAGTTCTCCCAAAACTACCTGTTCTTCTACGACCAACTGGAGAAGGCGAACCTCTTCCTGCAAGCCATCATCGACACACGGAAGAAGCCGATGGAAGACCAAACAGTGATGTGGCTTTTCCAGAATCCACTTTCCGACGGAGGCACCTTCACAGGCGTGGCAGACCTCGTGACAAAATACGGCATTGTTCCCAAAGGTGTGATGCCCGAAAACTACACATCCAACAATACGAGCCAGTTCACCACCTTCCTCAAAAGGAAACTCCGCGAGGATGCCTTGATGCTGAGAGTCGACAGCAAGGCAACTGACAAGACACTCCAAGCGCAAAAAGAGAAATTCCTTTCTGAAATCTACCACATGCTTGCATTAGGATTGGGCACACCCGTCACCGAATTTACGTGGGCACCCAAAGACAGCGACGGCAAAACCGTCTATCCTCCCAAGAAGTACACTCCCCAAGATTTCTATAAAGAGTTTCTCGGACAAGACCTGCAGAACGACTACCTCATGCTGATGAACGACCCCACACGTGAGTATTGGAAAACCTATGAAATTCAGTATGACCGCCATACCTACGACGGACATAACTGGCTGTATCTCAACATTCCAATGGAGGACATTAAAGAGGCAGCCATCGCTTCCATCAAGGACAGCACTATGATGTACTTCTCTTGCGACGTAAGCAAATTCCTCGACCGCACTCGCGGCATTGCCGACCTTGCCAACTACGACTATGATGCCATCTTTGGCGTACACTTCGGCATGGACAAGGCACAACGCATCAAGTCCTTCGATTCAGGTTCCACCCACGCCATGACGCTCAAGGCTGTTGACCTCGACGAAAACGGAAAACCTCTCAAGTGGGAGGTCGAAAACTCATGGGGTGCCAACTACGGGCATCAGGGACACATCATCATGACCGACGAATGGTTTGACAACTATATGTTCCGTCTGGTTATCAACAAGAAATATGCCTCAGAAAAAATTCTGAAAGCCAGCCAGCAGAAACCCACACTGCTGCCTTGCTGGGACCCCATGTTTAGCAGTGAAGAGTAAAATATGGAAATTGTAGAGAGATTCTTGAAATACGTGTCTTTTGACACACAGTCGGCGGAGGACACAGGGGTGACACCCTCCACCGAGAAACAAAGGGTGTTTGCAAAATACCTGAAAGAAGAACTGATTCGTGAAGGACTGCAAGACGTGGAATTGGACGAATTAGGCTACCTTTATGCCACCCTGCCCTCCAACACCGACACACCCGTGCCTATCATCGGCTTCATTGCCCACATGGACACCAGCCCCGATGCCTCGGGCAAGAACGTGAAACCACGCATCGTCGCCAATTACGACGGCGGCGACATCCTCCTTTCCGAAGGCATCGTCACCTCACCTGAGAAGTTCCCTGAACTACTCGACCACAAGGGGGAAGACCTCATCGTGACCGACGGCACCACCCTACTCGGTGCCGACGACAAGGCGGGCATTGCCGAAATAGTGCAGGCAATGGTTTATCTGCAACAGCATCCCGACATCCAGCACGGCACCATCCGCGTAGGCTTCAATCCCGACGAGGAAATCGGAATGGGTGCACATCACTTTGATGTTGAGAAATTTGGCTGCAAATTTGCTTACACGATGGATGGCAGTGAAATCGGCGAAATAGAGTTTGAAAACTTCAATGCCGCCTCTGCTAAAATCACCATCAACGGTTGCTCCGTTCATCCCGGCTATGCCAAAGACAAGATGGTCAATGCAGCCCGCATTGCCACCGAACTGGTGGGCATGTTACCAGCCGACGAAACCCCTGAAACAACAGAAGGCTACGAAGGTTTCTTCCACCTCACCAACATCAGCGGCACCTGCGAAAAATCTCAACTATCCTTCATCATCCGCGACCACGACCGCGAATACTTTGAGAGCCGCAAGGCAGAAATCTCCGACGTAGTGGAAACCATTAACGAAAAGTACGGCAACATCGCCACCCTGGAACTGAAAGACCAATACTACAACATGCGCGAGCAACTGGAGGACAAAATGTACATCATCGACATCGCCAAACAAGCCATCAGCGAGGCTGGCATGACACCCCAAGTCCGTGCCATCCGAGGCGGAACCGATGGTGCCCAACTCTCCTTCAAAGGGCTTCCCTGCCCCAACATCTTCGCTGGCGGCATCAATTTCCACGGTCCCCACGAGTTCTGCCCCGTGCAAAGTCTGGAGAAAGCCATGATGACAGTAGTGAACATCTGTAGAATCACAGCAGAAAACCTGAGAACATAATCATTTTCTCAAGACATCAACCAATTACTTATAAAGAGGCGTACCCCTCGGGTACGACACAACGTACCCGAGGGGTATAGCGTGCCGTACCCGAGGGGTACGCCTTTCACGTTCAGTCTTATTGCATGTCGATATCCTCGTCAAAGAAAGTGTCCTCTTCCTCGTCCTCATCAAAATCGAAGTCGAAATCACCGAAAAAGGCGGGTTGGATGAAGTCATCAAGGTCACGGCGTTCCTTCTTCGTTGGACGACCTGTACCCCGTGCTCTACCGACAAAACCGCTGATGCGGTTCATCTCAAGGAGTTCGAGTTGTTCTTTAGCAGTGACATTTTCCAACACTTCGGGCACCAGTTTTGCACCTACACGGTTCTGGATAGCCTTCAGCACCTTGAAAGAATAGGTGATGGGGGGCTTGCGCACCTCAATGATGTCACCCTCCTTTATCATCTTGGAGGCTTTTTGTTTCACTCCCCCGATGGTTATACGTCCATTCTTGCAAGCATCGGCAGCAATGGTGCGTGTCTTGAAGATGCGTGCTGCCCAAAGCCATTTATCTAATCTTGCTTCCACGTTATTTCTTGTTATATTGGTTCATTGTGCGGTCAAGTCCCTGCAAACAGAAACTCTGAATCATCTCACCTACATAGTCCAGTTTTTCCTCTATGATTTTGTTGTCCTCGTCGCTGAACTGACCAAGCACAAAATCAATTTGTGTGCCTTTTGGAAAATCGTTGCCAATGCCGAACTTGATGCGGGGGTAATTCTGGGTCATCATACAGGAGGCGATGTTCTTCAGTCCGTTGTGTCCACCATCGCTGCCACTGCCACGCATACGAACCTTGCCGACCGGCAAACTGAGGTCGTCAACAATGACCAGCAATCGCTCCACGGGGATTTTCTCCTGCTGTGCCCAATATCGCACCGCCTGTCCCGACAGGTTCATATAGGTGGAAGGTTTGAGCAAGATGAGTTCCGCATTCTTCACGCGAGTCCTTGCGATGGCTCCATAACGCTTGTCCATCCATTGGGCACCCTGCTTTCGGGCAAAGGCATCGACAGTTCGGAAACCGATATTATGGCGCGTACCTTCGTATTCGCTGCCAATATTTCCGAGTCCTACAATCAAGTATTTCATACATTCATCAGACGTTTCGGGTTTCTTTTTCCGAAACCAATCAAACAGCCACATACATTATTACATATAAAGAGAGTGTACCGAAAGCCCGCATTGGCACCGATACACTCCCATTCCGTTTTTCTGTGTTGTCACACTCAAGATGTCATTACTCAGCAGACTCAGCCTCGGCAGCAGCAGCACGAGCAGCACGAGTCATACGAACGGCACAAACAACCACTTCCTTAGAAGTGACGATTTCGAGACCTTCGTAAGAAAGAGCACCCACCTTCATAGACTTGCCAAGACCAAGTTCGGTCACGTCGATGTCGAGAGTGTCGGGGAACTGAGTGTAGAGTGCCTTCACAGCCAACTTGCGAACGTTGAGCGCCAACTTACCACCGGCACGTACACCTTCTGCAAGACCATTGAGTTTCACAGGAATCTCAAATACAACAGGCTTGTCTTCTGTAATCTGATAGAAGTCAACGTGAACAGGACGGTCGGTAACGAAGTCGCTCTGAAGTGACTTCAGGATAGCCTTAACGGGCTTTCCGTCAACAACGAGGTTCACGATGTAAACGTTTGGAGTGTAGAGCAGTTTTGCCAACTCTTTCTCTGAAACCTTGATAGACTTTGCTACTGGCAAACCGTTCTCGTCCTTCTCCACACCGTAAACTACGGCTGGAATCTGACCGGCACGACGAAGTTCCTTGCTTGCCTTCTTGCCATACTCTGTACGAGCCTGTGCATTGATTGTAATTTCTTTCATTTTTTAATTTTTTGTGTTACTATAAATTAAGTCTTTCGGGGGAGCATTGCCCCCACTTGCCAAACAATTCTCGGGGACGTTGCCCCAAGCCTTGCCAAAACAATTCTTTGGAGCATTGCCCCAAGCCTTGCTTCGCTTAATTCGCCATCACACGAAGACCCTCCATTTTGGGGGAGGACTAATGTGTTGCCCAAAAAAGCGGCACAAAGGTACGACTTTTGCAGTAACCCACAAAAGTTTTACCTGTTTTTTTCAGTTTGGAAGGAAAGATTGAGTGCTTCGCCCCCTCATTTTGAACGAACGAAGCCCACTTTTTCCCAATTAGAAGATGTCTTTCACCTTGTCGAGGAAACTCTTCTTTTCGCCTTTTTCCTCAGACGCTGGCTCCTCACTGGCAGCAGGTTCTGCAACCTCCACTGGGGCAGACACACTTTCTTCCTGTGCCCTTGCCTCCTGAGCAGCCTTGAGTTCTGCAACGGAAACATTACCCTTTGCCACATCCAGAGTGCGGTTCAAGGCATCAACAAACTTCTCATAATCCTCTTTATATAAGAATAGTTTGTGCTTCTCAAACACGAAGCGAGGGTTATCCATAGTTCCCTCATTGATTTTCTTACTCTCCGTTATGGCAATGTACTTATCACCGTTTCTGCTCTGCTTCACATCAAAATAATAGATGCGCTTGCCAGCCTTGACACTCTCTGAGTAAATCAAGTCTTTTTCTGTCTCACCCATAAAAAATCTTTGTTAATATTTATCTTATTTTACAAATCTGCTACAAAATTGTTGCTTTTTTTTGTTTTACACAAGAAAATGAGGCGTTTTTTTCATTTTCAAGCAATCATTCCCACAAAAAAGCCTCATTTTTCAAAGAAAATCACTAAATTTGCACTCGAATTAACAGTTAGAAGTAAAAGCAACGAATCTCCTGATGTTTTCGTTCAGACTATCATCGACGGGGAATACAAAAAAAGAGTTTTTTGAGATATGATTAACCGTACACTCATTCGTCTGAAAATCGTACAACTCATGTACGCCTACTATCAGAATAGTGGTAAAAACATTGATACAGCCGAAAAGGAACTTCTTTTCAGCCTCTCCAAAGCATACGATCTCTACAACTACATGCTTCTCCTCATGGTGAGCGTGTCGCGCTATGCATTCCAACAGGTGGAACACAAGGAGCACCTCAACAAGGTGGGACACATTAACGAAGTGGTGAGTCACCGCTTTGCCGACAACCAGTTCACGGCACAGTTGGAGAAGAACAAGCAGTTGCAGGAGTTTGTCGATACAAAGAAAAAGACATGGAACAACGACCTTGACTACATCAAGAAACTCTATGCCGACATTGTTCAGAGTGAATACTACGCTGAATACATGGCACTGGAGAAAGTCACCTATGCAGACGACCGCGAACTGTGGCGCAAACTCTACAAGAACATCGTCATGAAGGATGAACGCATCGACGACATTCTGGAGGAACAGAGCCTGTACTGGAACGACGACCGGGAAGTAGTTGACACGTTTGTGCTCAAAACCATCAAACGCTTTGACCCAGCCAATGGTGCCAACCAAGAACTTGTGCCCGAATACAAGGACATCGAAGACCAGGAGTTTGCCACGCGCCTGTTCCGTCGCACCATCATCAACGACGAGTATTATCGTTCGCTCATCGGTAAATGTGTCAAGAACTGGGAGTTCAACCGACTTGCCTACATGGATGTCATCATCATGCAGATTGCCATTGCCGAATTGCTCAGTTTCCCCCAGATTCCGATTTCTGTCACCATCAATGAATACGTCGAAATCGCCAAGTGGTACAGCACCCCCAAGAGTGCTGGCTATGTGAACGGCATCATTGATGCAGTGGCAAAAATGCTACAGAAGGAGCACCTCCTGACAAAGGTGAACTAAGGTGCATTTCCTTCAACGACACTTTAGACATTATTATATAATAAGGACATCATAAAAAACAAATAGCATTATGTTTACACTGATTCAGGCAGCCCAAGGTGCTGCAAAGGGAGGCTTCGACTGGAGCATGATTATCATGATTGTGGCGATGTTTGCCATTGTCTATTTCTTCATGATTAAGCCACAGCGCAAGCGTCAGAAAGAGATTGAGAACTTCCGCAAGAGTCTTACGATTGGCAGCAAAGTCATCACAGCCAGCGGTGTGCATGGAGTGGTCAAGTCGCTCAACGAAGGACAGCCATACCTCACCATCGAAATCTCCAAAGGTGTCACTGTACAGATAGACCGCAACTATGTCTATGCTGAAGGCACTCAACAACAGCAGTAGTCATTCCCTTTCAACTACAACACATTGTTAGTCTGGCATCTGTATGTTGACCGACTTCACCAAAGTAATATTCAGAAGGCTGCGGTTGATAAAAATCGACCGCAACTTTCTTGTGTTCCTCATCTTCCTCGCCATCTCCATCAATTTCTGGTTTATGCAGTCCATCAAAGAGACGACTGAAGTCACGCTTGCTTATAAACTGAAAGTGGAAGACCTGCCGAAAGATGTCGTATATACCAGCAATATGCCCACTGAAGTCAATGTCACCTACACCAGCAAGGGATGGAACGCGTTCTACTACAAGTTCATGAAGAACGAAGACCTTGAACTGTCAGTACCTTTCAAGGAAATCAACCAGAAATCGGGGAAAATCGTCATCGACACCAATGTGCTGCGACGTGCCGTGTTGAAGAAGCGACTGCAAGGCATGTCTTTCAAGTCAACATCACCCAGCAAGATAGAGGTTTATTACTCCAACGGGCAACACAAGCGTGTTCCCATCGTCTTCAATGGACACATCACCACAACAGCAGGACGATACCTATGTGGCACCCTGCTCCACCCCGATTCTGTGGACATCTACGCACCCAAACACATCTACGGCAGCATCAACAGCGTCAAGACCGAGAATTTCACGTTCAACGAACTGGAAGATACACTCCACACGCGGCTTGCCCTGCTTGTGCCACGTGGCGCGAAAGCCATTCCCGACTCCATCGATGCAGAAATCTGCGTAGATATCTTCACTGACAAGACCCTGCAAGTGCCCATCTACAGCGAGAATGTGCCCCACAACAAAATCATGCGCACATTCCCCCTCAAGGCAACCGTCACGTTCTTGGTCAGTTCTACACTCTACGACAACATCACGCCCAATGACTTCCTGCTCAGCGTTGACTACAAAGACGCGAAATCCGATGCCAAACGGTGCAAACTTTACATCCGCCAGCAACCTGGCAACATCCGCCACCTGCGCATCAGCCCCGAATCTGTTGAATACGTGATAGAACAAATCAGCGAATGATACGCATCGGCATTACAGGAGGCATCGGCAGCGGCAAAACCTATATTTGCCAACTGCTCCAACAGCGCGGAATCCCTGTCTATCACTGCGATGACGAGGCAAGACGACTTATGACAGAAAGCCCTGCCATCCGTCAGGAACTGTGTCTGCTCATTGGCAACGACGCCTACGACGGTGCCACACTCAACAAACCAGTCATTGCCCGCTACCTTTTTGCCAACAAGGAGCATGCCACCCGCATCAACAGCATCGTCCACCCCATCGTGAAACAAGACTTCGCCGAGTGGACCCTCCGACAGACCGCCCCCATCGTAGCCCAAGAAAGTGCCATCCTTTTTGAAGCAGACTTTCAAGATACCGTTGATTACACAGTTGAAGTGTATGCACCTTTAGCGACACGCATCCAAAGAGTTATACGACGCGACCACACCACAACAGAGCAAATCGAAGCCCGCATGGCACAACAGATGGACGAAGAGGAGAAACGCAGCCGTGCCGACTTCACCATCCTCAATGATGGCACCACCGACCTCAGCCAACAACTTGACCAACTCTTAGAGAGGATTCAAATAAATGATAAATAGTAAATTACAAAGAATAAGATGATTAAGAAAATTCTCGCCATCTCTGGCAAACCAGGGCTTTATAAGCTCATCTCCCGAGGCAACAAGAGCCTCATCGTAGAAACTGTCGATGCACAGAAAAAGCGCATTCCTGCCTTCGGAGCAGACCGCGTCGTGTCACTCGGCGATATCTCCATCTACACCAACGACGACAGCGAAGTGTCCCTCGCCTCCGTCTTCGAGTCCATCAAGCAGAACTACGGCGCTGCCCCTGTGGACATTTCTCCCAAGAAGGCATCACAAGACGACATTATCGCCTTCTTCACCAAGGTGCTTCCCAACTACGACACAGACCGTGTCCGTGTGTCCGACATGCGCAAAGTCCTCGCTTGGTACAACATCCTCGTAGCCGACGGCTACACCGAATTTGAAAACAAGGAGACAGAAACCACCGAAGAGACCACAGAAGAAGAGCCCAAACAGGCAACCCTTCAGAAATAAAGAAATAGACTCCACATCACAAAAAATGTGAGGGTGTGTCAAATTACATGCTTCTATAGCCTCTGAATCGACATCGTCGATGTCGATTTCGAGGAGTTGAGACGATGTAATTTGACACACCCTCACATTTTTTACGTTATCCTCCATTATCCCTTTTTCATCATCAACAGAAAGAAATAACACGAAGCCCATAAATGCCCACGAATTATTCATAAATTATTTCATGCCCGATTCAGGTTAAAACATTGGCACAATGACACGCTGCAAGAGTTTTTGAAGCAGCGTTACCCACAAAGGAGATGAGAAGAAAGGTATGAGAACTGTATATAGAGTGTATTTGTAGCGCTTCTTTATCAGCCTTTCATCTGTCGATAGAATCTCCTTTATGATACCTTCGATATAATTTTCTTTTTTTAATCGTATAGATACATATATCATGGATAGAATAGCCGCCGGGAATACTATACTTTTGTATAGATCAGCATCCTGCATCGTCAGTTCTGATCCGCTGGCTAAATATAAACAATAGAATAAGAACACAATGGGTCTTAACAGCATTAAAGTAAATAATCCAAAGACTACGAAGTATCCATTATCACGCCACTCATCGAATAGTTTTCCACGCTGTTTGTGGAATTTGAGGACAGACCAACGATAAATTGTAAAGAAGAACGTATGTAGAAAAGCCTTGATTAATCGCATGTTGAGGAGTTTTTTCAGATTAACTATTTATAATGACCGATTCGGGTTAAAACCAGAATATAAGAATATCGTGTAAGCGAACTTTTAGCAGCAGAAATATGAATGGAGAGGAGAGAGCAGGTATGAGAACGGTGAACAATGTGAATCGGTAGCGCTTTTTAATCAGATTTTTATCAGTAGATAAAATCTCTTTGATGATAGCCTCTATATAGTTTTCGTTCTTTAACCGTATGATTACGTAAATTAGGGATGGGCTTAAAATAAGTAATGTTATGATGTACAAGTTAACATCCGGAATCGTCTGTCCATATCCGCAGGCTACACATATACAGTATAACAAAAAATTGAGAGGTGCCCACAGTATAATGTAGAATAACCCGAACATTAGGATATATCCACGACTCCGCCATACACCGAATGTTTTTCCACGTTGTACATGGAATATGAAAACATCTAAATAATAAATTGTAAAGAGAAACGTATGTAGAAATGCCTTAAATAATCGCATATTGAGGAGTTCTTTTTCAGATTATATACATTAGTTGCAAAGATACAAACGAATTTGACAGATTCAAAACTTTTCGGGAGAAAATGAAAGAGAACGAGGTTTTTATTTCTGGAACTTGAGTCGAATTGCATATTTCTTGTGTTAGAAGTACCTCAAAACATTGGTACAATGACACGCTGCAAGAGTTTTTGAAGCAGCGTTACCCACAAAGGAGATGAGAAGAAAGGTATGAGAACTGTATATAGAGTGTATTTATAGCGCTTCTTTATCAGCCTTTCATCTGTCGAGAGAACCTCATGGATGATACCTTCGATATATTTTTCCTTTTTTAATCGTATAGATACATATATCATGGATAGAATAGCCGCTGGGAATGCTATACTTTTGTATAGATCAGCATCCTGCATCGTCAGTTTAGATCCGCTGGCTAAATATAAACAATAGAACAAGAATACAATGGGTCTTAACAGGATAAAGGTGAATAGTGTAAATATTGGGATGTATCCATTATCACGCCACTTATCGAATATTTTTTCACTCGGTTGGTGGAATTTGAAAAAATCCCAATAATAAATTGTAAGGTACAACGTATGTAGAAAAGCCTTGATTAATCGCATGTTGAGGAGTTCTTTTCCATATTAGATATATCAGTTGCAAAGATACAAACAAATTGACATATTCAAAACTTTTCGGGGGAAAAGTTACAAGGATGCATGAAAAAGGTGGGCATAGATGAGAAATGGGAGCCGCGAACCGTATGGTTCATGACTCCCATGATTTATCGTACAAATATCACTTACGCAGCACCCCTTTTGAGGTGCTGAGTGAAGTGTCAGAGCGGACGTTTTCTTCGTCATTGTTCGAATGCGAGTGCATCGCCTTGAGTGGTGACGGTGACGGGCTTTTCGTGATTGATTTCGCCGCTGATGATGCGCTTGCTGAGTTCGTTGAGCAGTTTTTCCTGGATGGCTCGCTTGACAGGACGGGCACCGAACTGCGGGTCGTAGCCAGCCTTGGCAATCAGGTTGATGGCTTCGTCGGTCACGTTGAGCGTGATGCCGTTCTGAACGACCATTTTGACCACCTTATCGACTTGCAGACGCACAATCTGCTTGATTTCCGTCTCGTTGAGTGGCGAGAAGGTGATGATGTCGTCGATTCGGTTGAGGAACTCTGGGCGGAAGATGCTGCGGAGTTGTTCACGCTGGGCATTGCTGGTCATGATGATGATGGTGTTCTTGAAGTTCACCACACGTCCTTTGTTGTCGGTCAGACGGCCATCGTCGAGCACCTGCAGGAGGGTGTTGAACACATCGGGATGTGCTTTCTCGATTTCGTCGAAAAGCACGACCGAGTAAGGTTTGCGCCGCACTGCCTCGGTGAGTTGACCACCCTCTTCATAACCGATGTAGCCCGGAGGCGCACCGATGAGTCGGGTGACGCTGAACTTCTCCTGATACTCGCTCATGTCGATACGAGTCATCATCGTCTCGTCGTCGAAGAGGTAGTCAGCCAAAGCCTTGGCGAGTTCCGTCTTACCCACACCCGTGGTGCCGAGGAAGATGAAGGAGCCGATGGGTCGCTTCGGGTCTTGCAACCCTGCACGACTACGACGCACGGCATCGCTGACGGCACGGATGGCTTCGTCTTGACCGATGACACGCTTGTGCAGTTCCTCTTCCAGATGGATGAGTTTGGTGCGTTCGGAGGTCTGCATCTTGCTCACGGGGATGCCTGTCTAGCGGCTCACCACATCGGCGATGTCGTCGCTGTCAACCTCTTCCTTCACGAGGGCAGAAGCCCCTTGAGCCTCGGCAAGTTTGCTCTGCACAGCCTTGATGTCTTCCTCCAGATGCTGGAGTTTGCCATAACGGATTTCAGCCACCTTGCCATAGTTGCCTTCACGTTCCGCCTTGTCAGCCTCGAACTTCAACTGCTCGATTTGCTGCTTGTCGCTCTGGATTTGGTTGAGGAGCGCCTTCTCGCCTTCCCACTTCGCCCGCTGCTTCTGCTCGTCAGCCTTGAGGGTGTCGATGATTTTGTTCAGTTCGGCGAGTTTCTCCTTGTCGCCTTCACGTTTGATGGCTTCGCGTTCAATCTCCATCTGCTTGAGTCGGCGGCTCAGTTCGTCAATTTCCTCGGGCACCGAGTCACGTTCCATACGGAGTTTGGCAGCCGCCTCGTCCATCAGGTCGATGGCTTTGTCGGGCAGGAAACGGTCGGTGATGTAACGGTTGCTGAGTTCGACGGCAGCGATGATGGCTTCGTCTTTGATACGCACTTTGTGGTGGTTCTCATAACGCTCTTTCAAGCCTCGAAGGATGGAGATGGAAGACGGCACATCTGGTTCATCGACCATCACGGTTTGGAATCGACGTTCCAGTGCCTTGTCTTTCTCGAAATACTTCTGGTACTCGTCGAGGGTGGTGGCACCGATTGCCCTCAACTCTCCACGTGCCAACGCAGGCTTGAGGATGTTGGCGGCATCCATGGCACCACTCGTCTGACCCGCACCCACGAGGGTGTGGATTTCGTCGATGAAGAGGATGATTTGCCCCTGACTCTCCACCACAGCCTTCACCACGGCTTTGAGTCGTTCCTCAAACTCACCCTGATACTTGGCACCTGCAATCAAAGCACCCATATCCAAGGAGTAGAGTTGCTTATCCTTCAGGTTTTCAGGCACATCACCACGCACGATACGCCTTGCCAGACCTTCCACAATGGCGGTCTTACCCGTACCCGGTTCACCAATAAGAATTGGGTTGTTTTTGGTTCGACGGCTAAGAATCTGCAAAATTCGACGAATCTCCTCATCACGTCCGATGACAGGGTCGAGTTTGCCGTTCTTAGCACGCTCCACGAGGTTCGTTGCATATAGTTCAAGAACCTCCTTGGCAGACGGTTGCTGCCCATTCTGATTCTGATAGTTGTTGTTCATAGTTGCAATTGAGTTTAGTTTTTGTTTCCACTAAACCCATTTGCAACTTTTATTCCACCGATGATTCTTCCGTCGATTCGTCAGCGTTTTCTCCTTCACCCGTCCCATTTTCTGCCGAATTGTCCGACTCCCCAGTGTTTTCACTGACATTTTGGCTTATCAGACCTAAGATGTGCTGAATCGAAGTATAGAATAGAATTTCAGAAGGAGAGCCGTAGTCAGCCAACGTCAAATACGCCTGTTCATCCACCTCCACCGTCGGACTCATGCTACCATAATCATAGTTGCCATCGCCATCAGCCACATACGCCACCACAGGGAAGAGGTGTACATAGTATTGACTGCCCACCTCTTCGGTCATCACGTTCTGTCCTTTTGTGCTTTGCCCAATCAGAATCACATTCTCCTCACCCATCGAATATTGCAAAGAATGGATGAGCCACTCTGCAGCACCCTGCGTGTAGGAACTGACGAGCACATACACACGACTCAGCCCCAAATTAGCGACAGAAACATCATAAGGAAGTGACTGATTGTTGGCAGAATAAGCCTCATTCCAAAAGGTCTTGGCAAACGTAGAATGAAGGGAAGCAGGATTCACCACATAACTTGCTAAATGTTGTGCCATTTCGAGTGTTCCGTCATTACACAAACGGAGGTCTAAGACCATTTCCGCCACACCAGCATTCTTCATTTGTGCCATGATTCTGTCCAACTCATCCCTATACACCGTCGAACCAGCAGAGGCAACTCCCTTTTCCGTGGGAGTGTCCAGCAATCGGGTACACATCAGATAACCCACCAACGTACCCTCTGCATTGACAATGTCACTCACAGGGAATGCCTTGTCTTCCACATATTCCGATGCACTCATTGAAACCGTGACCGTGTCTTCCCAATAGAAAGTGCCTTCCGTTTCATCGACCGCCATGTGGCACACCTCTAGCGAACGCGCCACCCCTTTCTGCAACTTTGAAATATTGTTGCTGGAAATCTTGTAGCCATCGTACGCACTGATAAAATCGCCTCTCAGCAATCCTGCCCTCTCAGCAGGACTTCCGCTATAGACAGTCAACACTCTCAGCATCTGTTTCGTCGTCTGCCCTGTCGGGTCAGTCATCAACACAAAGTCCATGCCATAGGATTCCACATGGCTGAAATAGCCACGACTGTGACTATCGGAGGTCAACGTGTCAATCTCTATGTAAGACCACGAATCCGCTTGTCCCGTCCGCTTCGTCAAGTCAGCGAGAAAGTCACCAGGTGTTGAGAAAAACGTCTTCCAGGCTGGTTCATAGTTCACCAAGGTATCTGCCCACAGATACTTGTCCTGCATCATTTCCAACATCCAATGATTGTGCTGTGTCTTCTCCTCATACTGGTAGGTGCGGTCTTCGCCACACGAAATTGCCAACAGGACACCACAAATAGCAACAATATGTGTTAAAAAACTTTTCATCAGAAGAAATTTTTAATTCAAGTTGCAAAGATACACATTTTTTATTTACCTTTGCCACGGTTTAGTCAAATAAATTGTTTAACCCTCAAAAACTAAAAGCAAAATGAAAAAGATTTTCTTTGGAATCGTGGCTCTTGCAGCCATCACATTCACCGCATGCAACAATGCTCCCAAGGCTGACGTAGAAGCAGCAGACGTGGATTCTCTCGTTGTAGAAGAGCCAACTGTAAACGTAGATGAAACCATCAGCGCACTCTCTGCTGCAGTAGAGGCATCTGATGCAGAACAGACCCAGTCTCTCCTTGCCAAGGCTCAGGAATACATCGCTCAACTTCAGGCTGAAGGCAAACTCGAAGAGGCTAAGGTTTATATCGCAAAGATTCAAGAGTTCATCGCTGCTAACGAAGAGAAGATTGCTTCTTTCACTGGTGGCAACGAAACTGTAGCCAATCTCGTTTCTGCTGTCAAGGCTCTCCCTATTGATGTTGCCGATGCAGCCAGCAACGTGGCTGAAGGTGCCAAGGATGCTGTGGTAGGTGCTGCCAACGATGCAGCCAATGCTGCTACCGACGCTGCCAACAACGCTGTAGAGGCTGGTAAGCAGGAAGCAGGTAAGGCTATTGACAATGCAGCCAACGCCGTGAAAGGCAAACTCGGTCTCTAATCCACACACATATCAATAATCAGAGGGTGTGTCAAATTACATGCTTCTATAGCCTCTGAATCGACATCAACGACGTCGGTTTCGAGGAGTTGAGACGATGTAATTTGACACACCCTCTATTTTGTTGCCTTCAAATTCTTTCAACCTTCTTTCTCAATCTTCACGAACGCCGTGACAGCAAAGGTGACAAGACAGAATGCCATGACAAGCCAAAAGAAATTCTGGTAGCCAATGTTCACAGAGATAAACCCGGACACCATGCCTGGAATCATGACACCGCCAAGATTCTGACCTGCTGTGCAGATGGAAAAGACAGCGGTGGAGCGTTCACCTCGGGAGAAGGTGACAAGATAGAGGGTGTAGGCAGCAAAGCCAAGACCATAGCCGATTTGTTCGATGCAGACGCATGAGCCAATGAGCCACAGATGACTGGTCGGGAAATAACTCAGATAAACATATACGATGTCGGGCAAGGTGATGCAGAGCACAAGCGGCCAAAGACATCTCTTCAAACCCCATTTAGAAACAGCCCATCCACCTACAATGCCACCGAAAAGCAATCCGATGACACCAAGAGTGCCATAGATAAGTCCAAAATCCACATCGCTCATGGCAAGCCCGCCTTCTTCAGCACTACGTTTCAGGAAAAGGGGCACGATTTTGGTGAGCAGTCCTTCAGGAAGACGGAAGAGAAGAATGAAACAAAGGGCAGAAATGAGGTGAGGCTTCGTGACGAAAACCTTGAGCGTCAAGACAAACTCACGCATCTGCTCCACAAAGTTGAAACGGTCATGTACCACAGTTTCCACCTTAGGCAAGATAAAAGCATGGTAAAGACCCAGCAAAAACATCAACACACCAAGGATGATGAAGACCGTCATCCATGATGCGGACAGAGATTGCAAGGACTCACCAAACATTCCCTCCTGCATATACCCCGCCAACAGTACCAATCCTCCCTGTCCTATCACCATGCCAATGCGATAGAACGTGTTGCGCACACCCACATACAATTCCTGGTCTTTTTTAGGTAAACCGATGATATAGAAGCCATCGGCAGAAATATCGTGAGTGGCACTGGCGAATGCGATGAGCATGAAGATTGCAAGGCAGCCTTGCAGCCAAAAGACGGTGGGAACGGTGAAAGCCACCAATGCCAATGCCACCCCCATGAGGAACTGCATAGAGACAATCCACCAACGTTTGGTTTTGAGATTGTCGATGATGGGACTCCAGATAGGTTTGATGACCCAAGGCAATCCTAACCATCCTGTATAATAGGTGATTTGTTCGTCGGTCAGTCCTAACTCCTGAAACATGATGACCGATATGTGCATCACTGCAGAGAAGGGCAATGCTTCACCCAGATAGAGACTGGGCACCCATGCATAGGCTTTTGTTCGTAAATCACTCATACGATGTCAATATTCGTTCTGTTTTACAAATGATTAAAATTATCCATGCCACAGGAGTACAGAGAGTACAGAGAGTGAAGAATGTGCTGTACCCCAAAGCGGTGGAAAGCCATCCTGACAATGCCATCGGAGCAATCATCAGGCTTGCCACCATCGGCACATAGAGGAAATTGGTCGTATTGCGATAGCGTTGGTCGGAAATGTAAGGAACATATAGATGGCATACATTGAGTCCGAAACCAAAGCAAAATTGAGCAAAGAAAGTCATGCAGCAAAGCAGAAACATATCACCTACTTGCGGCTGTCGAGCCATGAGCATGTAAGAAAGGGGGGAAAGGGTGAGCACGATGGCTGTCCACCAAAACATGGGACGGATGCCAAATCTTTTCATCATGGCTCTGCCAAGTATGATACCCATGGAGAAAGCCAGCACACCAATGGTTCCTTGGGCAAAACCCACATCCTGCACAGAGCATTCCAAACCGCCTTGCGAGGCAGGCGACAGCAGGAAAAACACACGAGTGTTGAACATAAGCGCCTGCGGCAACAGCAAAAAGAAAAGGCTGAACAGAACTGGAAAGACATTGGGTTTCTGTTGAATACGAGAGAGAACATGCAGTTCATTCTTCACGGTGTCGGCAAAGGTCTCATAACGGTAACGATCCAACACCTTCGGATTTTGAAGCGTGATGAAATTGATAACCAGAAAGATGAGGAAACCGCCAGCCAACAACGAACTTTCCATTGCCCATGCTTTCTGGTAACTGCGAAAGAAAACCTCGAAGAAACCTGCTATGATGATGAGCACACCATAGGTGGCAATAAGCACCAGATGCGATGACAACATCTTGGTCGTCTTGAAAATCCTTTGCTGACGCGGACGAAGCATGCGACTATAATAAAAGCGTGAAAGCAATTCATGCCAAGAACATAGCAGAGAAAGAAGAAAGAGAAACACAAACAGCAGCCACGTATGCACTTTCGCCTCTGAAATATAGACAGCAATGCCCATGAGACACAGGAACATCAGCGATTCGGCAACGTGCAGGTATCGTTTGAAAAATCCAGCCTTGCGGACTTTGCTGTAAAGATAGGATTTCATCACCCACGGCAAAAAAAGCAATGCGCCATAGAGGGCGGCTGTCGTTTCGTCGGCTCCAAACTGAAGAAACATAATCAGTGCCACAAACAGAACGACTGCCGAAGGTATTTCTTCGGCTGCACAAAGGCTCGGAATCCAAAGCCACGGACTATGTTGTTTCTTACTTACCATTGCCGAGTCAGTTCTGCATGAGGATAATAGAAATCAAGAATTTCGGTGTAGGGGATGCCTTGCTCGCCCATCACGGCTGCTCCGATTTGGCAAAGTCCCACACCATGCCCCCATCCTTTCCCATGAAGGATGAAACCATCGGACGTTTTTTCCACATCGAAAGCAGAAGAATAAAGGTGCGATTCGCTCAGCCACTTGCGGATTTCAAGTTCTTTGCCTACGATGATCGTGTGCTTATCCCCCACAATCTTCAACGTAATGATTCTGCCAGAGGCACCACGTTCCAAGGGCTGAAGGCCGAGGATGCGCCCCATGTCTATACCCGATTTACGATGGATAAGTTCGGAGAGTTCATCCGTTGTATATTGAACGGTCCATTGGTAGAAATCAACGGTCTCTTGGTCGTAGTTGTTAAGCACTTGAGAGAGGATGTGGTGGTCTTTCGTATTGCAATAGGGGTCGGGCTTTGCCACAAGATAAGGATGGCGAATGTTTTCCCAACAGGTTTCAAACACCTCCGTCATTCCACCACAGCATTTAGAGAAACGGGCATCGCAAATCTTGCCATCAAAAGTGAGCACCTGTCCACGTGTCGCTTCAATTGCGGCCATCACCCGAGGATTTGACTGTCGAGTAATGCCCTGATAACGCTGACAATGGTCGTCGGCGCATACATCAAAAAGAGTGTGCGCCTCGCTATCATACCACCGAATGATGCTGTCAGCCGACAATTGTTCGTGAGCAAAATTCCCTATGCGAGGGCTGTCCATCATCGCCAACAACCAACTGCGTGAAATCACAGCATGCGCCTTCAAGAGTTCGAGTGAGGCATTGGCACTCATTTCGCTACTGATGACACTGGTGAGATAAGTTTCAACAGGCACCACATTGACGGCTCTGAGCAGCCCGTCTTCTTCAATCAGTTCCAATGCACCACAGAATGTCTGTTCTTCCCGTCGTTCCCAATGGAAACCTATGCCAATGATGACATCCTTCAAGGTGAAAGACGCGCCTTCATCTACAGGCGTAAAGAGGCTACCAGCATCCGTTAGTGAAAAGACGTGCTCACCAACAAACTTTTTCCCTTCCGACACATAAGCCGAATGAAAAAACACATGAAGAGTGACCGCCTTCACAATGCCTACTCTAACGCTCCTTTCCCGCCCCATTTCAACAAGAATTTGCTTAAGTATCTCTTTTCTGATGATTAGAAAGAGTCACCCTTACCGTTTGAAATTAATAATCATCTGCAACTCGTCATCAAGCGACATGGCACACTCCTGAATGATGGATTTCGCCATTCCGCCATCCATCCTCTCGTAGTCTTCCTTCCGAGGCGTGATGATGAGTCCACCCATATCCAAGGCACCAGGGCTGACCAGCACCTGTTCCTCACCTTCTTTGAAGTAGCAATCGGGACGATGCTTGGCACGAGGAAGGATAATGCTGACAACACGTCCATAGCCATCAGTGGCACTGGTTTGCGACCAAGCCATAATGTTCATCATCGGCTCATATTGCCCCTCTGGAATCGGAAGAGCATTGTATATCTTATCAAAAAGTATCTTGTTGGTGCGAGCCGTTCGGGTGATAATCACAATGCCTGGGCACACATAGCCACGCAAACTGAACACCCCCGTGCTGTCTGCCACCAGATAAAGTTTCACGGCTTCCATGTACTCACTCTCGCTTATCGGCCAAATGCGTGAAAGGTGGGGTTGATATTTCTCCATCCAATCGCGCTCCAAAGGTACGATGCCGCGACTTCCAGCCTGGAAGTGCATGTGGTCAGGAGCACTTGCCCCACACTGGGGTCCATTGTAGAAGAAGAACAAATCACTGACCTGAGTGGTCATCTCCATCATGTCCTCATAGTATTCAAGTATCTGCTGTTTACAGTGGTGACGTAACGGAACCGTGAAGTGTTTTGGAAGAATGGGATTGGGATTGAGCAAAAGATGATACTTCTTCAGCATCGGTATGCTAATCTGTTCCACAGGGCGGTTCACATCGCAAAGGAAACAAGGACGACGCTTGATGGTCTCAGCATCCACCTTCGCACCCGTCGAAACGATACGGGCAGGATTAAACTGCACCTCCAGTTGACAACCATCCACCTCCAGTTCTTTGGTGGAGACTTTTGCCAACGCATCATAATGATTGCGAGCCTCCTCCCACATAGCCAACTGATGTTGGAACATCTGGTTGGCTTCGGTATCGTTCACACCGCTCTGCCAATATTCGTTGAGTCGGCGACGGTCGATGATTTCCATCGTGCGGAGGCTATCCTTGTAGATGTTATTGCGATTGACCTGCTCTGGTGTGAGGGCAGCATCGCTGTTGCCCTCCCAACGACGACAAAGATACAGTTCGTCGTAGATTCTGCCGATTTTGTACTTACGGCAGAAAGCCAAACCCACAGCATAATCCTCGCCATAGGAAGTGTTGGGCATGCCAATCTTTCGCAGGAGCGGAGTGAAGAAAGCACGAGGTGCGCCTAATCCGTTGACACGCAAGGCATTGTTGTGACCATTTTCAGGAGTCCATTCACGATGGTCAATAAGTCCGGGAGGTAAGGTTTCAAGTTGGAAATTGCACATACGGTAAGAACCTATCACCATGCCGCAATGCTCCTCATAGAACTTATCGACAATGCGTTGCAAGGTATCGGTGCCGCTGTAAAGGTCGTCGCTGTCCAACTGAATGGCAAAGCGTCCGCACCGTGAGTCGTTGAAAGCCAAACTCCAGCAACCGCCGATGCCCAAGTCCTTACGGTCAGGAATGATATGTATCACACGCGAGTCAGTGGCAGCCAATTTTGCAATCGCTTCGGTCGTCCCGTCAGTGGACAGATTATCAACCACCATCACATTGAATTCAAACGTGGTGCGCTGAGACAAGGCACTCTTGATGGCATCCTCTATCGTCTTCACACGATTGCGCACAGGAATGATGACGGATGCCTCGCAGTCGAAGTCGTATCGCTCCACCGAAACATCCACGATGCTCTCTGGCTCTATGTAGGAACCTATCAGTTTCAGGTGGTTGGAGCACACCTGTTCTCGTTCTTTCTGCACCTCACGATTACGTGGATCAACATAGTCGAACTGCTTCTCACCACTTTTGCGCAAGTCCAAGTCCTCTTCGGCATACAGATATTCACGAATGTGGAAAAGGGACGCGGTGCGCTTACGCCGCAAAGCAAAGAGTTGCAGGTCATACCAACCTGAATATTTATAATTGGCTTTAGGAAATTCTTCCACATATTTCTTCAGCGTGGAAGTATTGAAGAGCATCACGGAACCAAAATCGAAATCGTCACGCACACTGCCATAGTAGAAGTCCATCGTGGGACACTTGACTGGCTCTCCATTCTTCATGACAATACGGTCGGAATAAACCACAGCGGGGTCAACACTGCTTGCCACCGACACCATACGGTTGATGGCTTGATAGCCAAAAGCAATGGAGGTTACCTTGTTGCACACCAGTGCAAAGGGTTCTTCCAACACCGAAACGATGGTTTGCAGGGTTTTAGAACTCAAGAAATCATCCACACGCATCACCTCCACCCCTATAAACGGGCAAGGTTCGTCCCCTGGCATCAGCACATATATCTTCTTCACCAAAGGTTCATCTTTCAACTGCTTCAATGTGACCGAGGTTGTCTCAGCATCGGCATAGACCACAAAACAATCTATTCCGCTGTTTGTAACACCATTCATACTATTATTGATTGTAAAAGGTTGAACACAATATCACTTTTCTTTAGAATTATGCAAAGGTAGAGAATAAATGAGAAAGAAAAAAATCTTTTCTTGTCTTTTTTTATCCTCATGCGTTTTTTCCTTCGGACAACTCTGCATTTAAGGACGACATTGACTCCACAAAGGGTGTTCAGGTTCGGAAAAACTCAAATAAATTTGTTTTTTCGTTCACTTAATCGAACCTCTCCTCTATAACAAAAAATTATTGGAACAAATTATCGTTAACCTTTACTCGGCATAGCCAATTATCGGCTATTATCGTTTTTCCAAGCCGTCTTGACAGCGAAGGAGCAAAACTTTATGTGACCTCTTGCGCTGCGGCGCAAGAGGAACGATAATCGCCGATAATTAACGATAATTTGTTCCGACAATGGATGTTTTTTATGGAGGTGGGCTTATAAATCGAGATTTTTTATGTAAATTTGCACCCGAAATCAAAATCCGAGTGCCTGAACACCTCGTAAAAACAGGCGTGTGCTTGATTAACCACGTTAAAAACAAGATAAAAATGAAAACAAACAAGCAAGTGAGCGTTTCCTTCATGTTGGCAGGAATCCTCTTCTGTATCTGCCTTGTAGCAGCGAATCTTCTCGAAACCAAAGTGTTCAAAGTGTGGGGACCTGTTTCCCTGACGTGCGGTTTCATCGTTTTTCCCGTCTCTTACATTCTCAACGACGTCATTGCCGAGGTGTGGGGTTATCGCAAAGCGCGACTCATCATCTGGGTAGGCTTTGCGATGAACTTCTTCGTCATGGCATTGGGCGGCATCGCTTGCATCCTGCCCCCCATCGAAGCGGGTGCTGACGAAGCCTTCAAGCAGGTGTTCAGTTTCGCACCGCAAATTGTGGTGGCAAGCCTCATTGCCTTCATTGTCGGTTCATTCCTCAATGCACTGGTGATGAGCAAGATGAAGATGGCTGACCGTCACAAGGGGCATTTCGGCTATCACTTCTCCATGCGCGCCATCCTCTCCACGTTGGCAGGCGAGAGTGCCGACAGCCTCATCTTCTTCCCCTTGGCTTTCTATCTCTTCCCACTCCTCTTTCTGGGCGAGCCGCAACTGCCTCTCGACGTGATGATTGGCCTGATGATTACGCAGGTGGTTGCCAAGACGCTCTACGAGATTGTGGTGTTGCCTCTGACCATTCAAGTGGTGAAGTACGTGAAGAAAAAGGAAGGTGTTGACGTGTACGACGACGGCATCAGTTACAGCGCATTCAAAATCAGTGAAATATAAGAATACGCTTCGCGCCTTTAGAAAAACAAAAGAAAACAAAAAAATATAAAAGAAAATATTCAACACGATGAAGGGAGTATCATGTTTTTTCTTGTTTTCTTTTGTTTTTTCTTGTTTTTCTAAAGGCGCGAAGCGTTAATCCTCAAAATTGAAACAATATGGACAATTTACGTGAAAAGGAGGGTTTGCAAGCCCTTGGAAAGAAGACGGAGTATCGCCAAGACTATGCACCAGAGGTGCTGGAGAGTTTTGAGAATAAGCACCCCGAGAATGATTACTGGGTGCAGTTCAACTGCCCCGAATTCACATCCTTATGCCCCATTACAGGGCAACCCGATTTTGCCGAAATCCGCATTTCATACTTGCCCGACCGCCGCATGGTGGAGAGCAAATCGCTGAAACTCTACCTGTTCTCGTTCCGCAATCATGGCGACTTCCACGAAGACTGCGTGAACATCATCATGAAAGACCTCATCAAGTTGATGGACCCCAAGTATATTGAGGTGACGGGCATCTTCACGCCTCGTGGCGGCATCAGCATCTATCCATACGCCAACTATGGTCGAAAAGGCACCAAGTATGAAGAGATGGCGAACTACCGACTGATGAACCACGGCATGAAGTAATTCGCTCACCCCACCCACTTCATCCCGACCATCAGTTTCTCAACGTACCCCTCGGGTACGGTGCATCGTACCCGAGGGGTACGGCACATCGAACCCGAGGGGTACAATTCCATGATTTATCCACACCTTCTTCCACCAAACAAAAAATTATTGGAACAAAATGAAGAGTTTTTTAGGGGGACGGGCTTATAAATCATGATTTTTATGTAAATTTGCACCATGATTGAAAAGCATATAGTATTGGAGGACATCGACCTTGTCACTTTTTACGGGGTGAACAATGTCCACCTGCAAATGATAAAGGCGCTCTACCCCAAGTTGCGCATTGTGGCTCGTGGCAACATCATCAAGGTGATGGGCGACGAGGAAGAGATGTGTGCCTTCGAGGAAAACATCGCCAAGATGCAGCAACACTGCGCCAAATACAATTCGCTGAACGAAGAGGCTATCCTGCAAATTGTGAAGGGCGAACAGCCGGCAGGACATGTGGCTGACGGCACTGCCATTTGCTACAGCATCACGGGCAAACCAATTGCGCCCCGTTCGGAGAACCAGAAGGCACTGGTCAAGGCTTATTTCGAGGACGACATGCTCTTTGCCATTGGTCCTGCGGGGTCGGGCAAGACGTATGTTTCCATTGCCTTGGCGGTTCGGGCTTTGAAGAACAAGGAGATACGGAAAATCATCCTCTCTCGTCCTGCGGTGGAGGCTGGTGAGAAATTGGGATTCCTGCCGGGCGATATGAGGGACAAGATTGACCCCTATCTACAACCGCTCTATGATGCGTTGCAGGACATGATTCCTGCCCAGAAGTTGACGGAATACATGGAGCAGAACGTGATTCAGATTGCCCCACTCGCTTTCATGCGTGGACGCACACTGAACGATGCGGTCGTCATTCTCGACGAGGCACAGAACACGACGACACAACAAATCAAGATGTTCCTCACGCGCATGGGACAGAACACGAAAATGATTATCACGGGCGACCTCACGCAAATCGACCTGCCACGCAACGTAAAGAGCGGCTTGAAGGAAGCCAAGGAGGTGCTAAAGGACGTGAAGGGCATCGCGTTTGTGGAAATGGACGAACGCGACATTGTGCGGCACAAACTGGTGACTCGCATCGTGGACGCTTACCGCAAATATGACATCACTAAAATCCAACAATATGAACTCTTTAACAAGGACTGATTTCAACTTCCCCGGACAGAAGGAAGTGTATCACGGCAAAGTCCGTGACGTGTACAACATCAACGACGACCTCATGGTGATGGTTGCCACCGACCGCATCTCAGCATTCGATGTGGTGCTGCCTAAGGGCATCCCCTTCAAGGGGCAAGTGCTCAACCAGATTGCAGCGAAGTTTCTCGATGCTTCGGCTGACATCGTGCCGAACTGGAAACTGGCGACTCCCGACCCCATGGTGACGGTGGGTTTGAAGTGTGAAGGTTTCCGTGTGGAAATGATTATCCGTGGCTATCTGACGGGCTCTGCATGGCGTGAGTACAAGGCTGGCAACCGCACGCTTTGCGGCATCACTTTGCCTGAGGGCATGAAGGAGAACCAGAAGTTCCCCGAGCCGATTATCACTCCTACCACCAAGGCAGACGAGGGTCATGACGAGAACATTTCGAAGGAGGAAATCATTGCACAGGGTCTTGTGAGCAAGGAAGACTATGAGGTGATGGAGAAGTACACCCGTGCGCTCTTCGACCTCGGCACGAAGATTGCTGCTGAAAAGGGACTTATCCTCGTGGACACGAAGTATGAATTCGGCAAGCGTGATGGCAAGGTGTATCTGATTGACGAGGTGCACACGCCCGACTCTTCACGTTACTTCTACGCAGAGGGTTATCAGGAGAAGTTCGAGAAGGGTGAACCACAGAAGCAACTCTCCAAGGAGTTTGTGCGTCAGTGGCTCATCGACCACAACTTCATGAACCAACCCGGACAGGTGATGCCAGAAATCACCGATGAATATGCCGAATCGGTCAGCGAACGCTACATCGAACTGTACGAGCACATCATCGGCGAGAAGTTTGTGAAGGCTGAAGGCGACGAAGACATCGCTGCCCGCATCGAAAAGAACGTATTGGCTTATCTTGCTAATAAATAATAGATTTACGCTTCGCGCCTTTAGAAAAATAAGAAAAAACAAAATAAAACAAGAAAAAATATGTTCTTCTGGTTTTAGGAAAGAAATTAGAATAATTGGAATAATTAAGTTCAGAAATATCAAGAAATAAAAAGTATTTATTATTCTCATTTCTGGATAAAATTATTCTAATTATTCCCATTTCTTTCCCTCAAAAAGAGCCTTTTTAAATTATCTTTCTCTATTTTTTCTTGTTTATCTAAAGGCGCGAAGCGTAAAAAATGATTCATCATGTACAAACAGGAGCAGATAAAGCCTTACGGTGACGGCGGCACAAAGCGTGAACAGGTGGAGCAGATGTTTGACAACATCGCCCACTCCTACGACACGCTCAACCATACCCTCAGTTTCGGTGTTGACCGCCTCTGGCGAAACGCCGCCATCAACTATCTGCTCAAAAACCGAACCAGCACGGATAGCGTACTCGACATTGCCACCGGCACTGGTGACTTCGCTATCCGCGCATTTCAAAAACTACACCCACAACGCATCGTCGGCATCGACATCAGCGAAGGCATGATGAACATCGGACGTGAGAAAGTGGCGAAACTGGGGCTTTCCGACCACATCACCTTCCAAAACGAAGATTGCGCCCACCTCTCCTTCCCCGATAACTCCTTCGATGCCGTCATCTCCGCCTTTGCCCTCCGCAACTTCCAGAACCTCGACGAGTGCCTTCAAGAGATGCACCGTGTCCTGTCCCCCGACGGACACCTCTCCGTCATCGACCTCTGCACCCCCATCTCCTTCCCCATGAAGCAACTCTTCTGGCTCTACAAGAAAGCCATCATGCCCACATTAGGCAAACTTCTATCAAAGGATAAAACCGCCTATTCCTACCTACCCGACACGATGGATGCCGTTCCCCAAGCCGAACGCATGCAGCACATCATCCAACAGGCAGGCTTCCACCAAGTCAACTTTCGCCGTCTCCCCTTCGGCATGTGCATCCTCTATACAGCAAAAAAATAAACAGATATGGAAACATACGGATTGATTGGTTACCCGCTCGGACATTCGTTCTCTCGCAAGTTCTTCACGGAGAAGTTTGCGAGGGAAGGACGAGAGGCACAGTATTTGAACTTTGAGATTCCAAGCATTGAGGAGTTTCCCGATGTGGTGAAGAACAACCCTGAGTTGAAGGGGGTGAATGTGACGATTCCTTACAAGCAGAAGGTGATGCAGTATCTGGGTGGAATCAGCAAGGAGGCGAAAGCGATTGGCGCGGTGAATGTGGTGAAGGTCTCGAAAGAAGGTTTGATTGGCTACAACAGCGATGTGATTGGCTTTGTTGATAGCATACGCCCCTTGTTGAAGCCGCATCATAAGAAGGCACTTATCCTCGGCACAGGCGGCGCATCGAAGGCGATTCATTATGGGCTGACGAAGAAATTGGGGATGGAAACAGCCTTCGTCAGCAGAAACAAGCCGAATGGTTCTCCCCATCACGGGGAAGATGTCCGAAGGACAGAGAGGGTCTTCACTTACGAGGAAGTGACGCCCGACACGCTCAAGGAATATGAGGTGATTGTGAATTGTTCGCCTGTGGGGATGTTTCCTCATGTGAATGAATGTCCTACTCTCCCCTACGAAGCCATGAGTGAGGCGAATTTGCTGTATGACCTTGTGTATAACCCAGAGGAAACGCTTTTCATGAAGAAAGGGGCGGGACAAGGAGCAACGGTGAAGAACGGGCTTGAAATGCTCCACCTCCAAGCCCTTGCCTCATGGGAGTTTTGGGGAAACGGAGAATAATCAAACAAAACGCAAGTGGGGCTGCATCCTGTATTGGATGCAGCCCCACTTGCGTTTTGAAAAAAGTGTCAATGAGTGATAATGGAAGATAACATCATCTTCATTCGACGAAGCATTTCGGGGGCAGATGCCGAGGACTGTATGCCCGAGCGACGAGGAGCATCCCAATCATCTTCATCGTCTTCATCATCATCCCAATCCTCAGGGGTTTCTTCCCCTGGATTCCATTCGGTCTTTGGACTTACGCTGTCACCATCTTTATAGATGCCATAACCATCCACCGTCTTCGTGCCTTCCACATTAACCGCTGCATAGTGCATGTTCTTGATAGTGGCACCGTCTTTCTCGCCCGAGACAAGGATGCAAACCTGGCTCTTCTTGCCGTTGATGGTCAGTTCCAGAATCCACGACAAGGTGAATTGGTTGCCGCTACCCACCACACAGGCTTTGTTGCCAGCGTCTTGATAGACAGGCGCGCTGGGCACACCATTCTGCAAAGTGTAGTAATTGAAGTACACATTGCCATCCCCTGATGCGCTGAACATGAACACAAGGCCCATTTCACCCGCAGGAAGATTGTCCTCGTCGGGATTAGAGCCGGCTACCACTACGAGGGGTGAGACCTCGTAGACACCCGTGATGGATGGAGCGGACGTGCCACGATGGACGGGCATGCCAGCCTCTTCAAGCGTGGTCAGCACCTTCTCGTCTGGCAACTCGGCTTTCGATTTATAGCTATCATTGTCAGCAGGTTGTATCACGGTGATGCGGCGAGTCAGCGTCGTGCCGTCAGGTTTCTTTCCCGTCAGATAGATATAGCCCACACGCTCCGCTCCCGTGTGGTTCCCTCTAAATATGACACAAAACTCTTGCTCATCCAAGTCGATGTCGCTAATCTTCAGCCACTCGTCACTACTGGTAATCGTCACATCGGAAAGATTGGTCACATAGTCCACCCACAGGTTGTACCAATCATCCCCCACGTTAATCACGTCATATTCGGGTTCAAGCAACCAAACCCCTTCTGGCAGAGCCAACTGAATGCCCACACTCCAATATTTCGAGTTGTCCCAATCGCCTTGAGAGGAAGTAAAGGAAGCGACAGTCTCATATCCCGACTGGTATTTCTTTTTTTCCAAGACACTTGCCTTGAAGTTCGCAATGTAATCATCCAACGTGTGGGTGCCGCCACTACGGCTGAACGAGATGCCACTCTCTCTAACACCGTTAACACCAGTTCTCCCCGCGATTGTCTTCACATCATACGAGACATCAGACCTGTAAACCAGCACCCCGTCCTTGTCGTAATCTTCCGACAACGAAGAGATGGAACCGCCTACAAGATTATAAGCACAGAGCGATGCGCCAATGCCTGGGTCAATGTCCAATACGACGTGCCTTGAAATTCTTCGAGAGCCGCCATTCGAGAGCGGAGTCTCCTTTTCCACATCGGCACGGAACCTCAATTTGTTGCCCACACGGGTCGTCGTGCCTTCAGTATCCGACATGATGAGGCTCAAATCATGCGCTGTGCCATCGGAACTCTGCACATTTCTCATCTGCACATTGACGTACACACCATTGAAGGTGAACAAATCGTCGTTGGGGATAGGGGCCTCGCCACCCGCCTTAGCCTCCTGCTTCACGGTGATGTACTTCTCTGTCGTCCGACTGCCAGCCGTGCCAATCACACGAACCACAGCCTCACGTGGAGCATCCACCTCGTTTTCGTCCACAAAGATGGTGATAGTTTTGCCACTAATAACCGCCTGGATAAACTCGTCGTAAACAGCCAACGTGACATCTTCCATGTTGTTCTTCGTCATGGTGACCGTTCTTGTACCGCCATCGGCTAGCACATTCACCGTCGTTTCGGAAAATTCAATGGTGGGACGCATCTGGGTCACGGTGATGTCCTCCTCCGCCACAACCTTGCCGTCGCTGTCCTTACCCGTCACATGGATATTCGCCGAACGCTCCGTCATGCTGGCTGGCAAATCATCCCAGAAGAACGTCAAAGTTCCCTTGTCTTTGAACCAAATGACGCTGGTAATCCAATCGGCAGCGGGCTTAAACTCCAGCGTGGTAATGTTGGACGTAATCGCTACATCCTCCTTGTAGCCCAAGTTCTCATCCACCTCGAAGGCTTTCACGGGAATGTTAATCATGGGCGCACCCAGCGAGAACTCCACTTGCTGGTCGACCAACATCGGGTAGGTCTGCATGTTGGTGATATTCAGCGTGAAGGGATGGAATCCCACCTGCGGATAAGCCACGTAGGTCTTGCCCGGGTCGAGCCCCTCGAAGGCATGGGTGTAAAGTGCCTTGTCCCACCAGTCTTCGCGGAACCAGCCAAGCGTTTCCCACCAACTATCCACCTGCTTCAGCGTCTCGCCATCCTTCTCGAAGATGACAAAACCCACGTCCGTGCTCCACAGCACATCGCGCTGGATGGCAGCCGTCAGGTGCATGATGGACGGGTCTTTCTCGTCCACGTTCGCCTGTATGCGATGAATGTCAGGCACAACGCCAAACACCCCTGCCGGGTCGGTCGTTGCCTCGGGTTTTACGTTGTAGTTGAATCCCCATGGCAAAGAGAAATTGGCCTGGGCATTGGCAAACCAATAGTGGTAAATGTTGTCGTAGTTGATTTTCTTGTAGAGCATAGGCGTGTCTATCAGCGGCATCGCCTTGATGTCGTTCTCCGTGACGGGCACGTCGTACTCAAAACGCGCGCCAGCCTCCAGACGGAAACCGTTCAGCCCACTCTTATCTTGCGGGCCATACTGGACGACCTCACCCTTGGGGAGAGTCTTCGAATAGGGAAGCTTGATTTCAGCTGCGGCATAAAGCCCCGTGCTGAGTGTCCACTTTCCGAAAACGCCATTGCACGACCACTCTTTCGCCAGCACAGTCTTCCGACGGTCATATTGCGCTTGGGTGGGCTTTTCCGTGGTGTAGGCAAAATAACTGTTGTCCACCGTATGCTGAGTCAGAGAACCCGAAAGATTGACGGAGGCCTGTGCCTCGATGAAGAAACCAGCAGAAAGATTGAACACAAAGCCGCTCTTGTCCACCCGCTTTCCAAAAAGAGGGAAGTCGCCATGCCCTGTAATGACCGCCTGAAGACCCAGATTGATGGCGGTCGTATAGTCTTGCTTTGCTCCGAAATAGACGGAAGCACCCGTGGCACCCACATAGCAGAAGGCGCGCAAGGTGATGTCTGGCTCAAAAGTGTAACCCACAGCCGTTACACCATCTATCGAAAGACCTTCCACACCCAGACCATGTGAAGCCGTGAGGTTTAGCGTTCCCGTGATGGGGTCAATGTGGATTTGCTCGGTCATATTGGTGTCTATTCGACGCTGACCGCGTTCCTTTGCTAATGCATTTTCTGTCACCAACCCCGTAGCAACTTTGGCAACATACTGGTCGAACAATTCCGTCAGTGCCACTTCCTCTGTGGTCACCATATAACCATCGGCTGACTGCTCCACAGAGGTGACGAGACCAGCAAAACCGTATGGCATAAGGTCGTTGGTCTCTTCTATCAGTATTTTGTCACCCTTTTTCGGGATGATACCAGCAGGTGTGGTGGGGGCGAGTCGGAACCAATAGAGGGAGTCACTCGCCACCACATAATCCAATAAAGTTCGGTCGTAGCGCACCACATCGGCCTTATACTTTGTTTCAGGCGTGACAAACGCAATACTGTCAATGGCATCGAGCGGGATACGGTAGAGCGTATCGAGGGCAAAAATCTCCTGCACGATGTAGTCGCCACGTTCAATGCCCAACGTATCGACCTTGCTGTAGCGCATACTGTCGATGTCAGCATAGAAAAAGGCGTTGAAGCCGCCATCATTGCGGAAAATGTAGAGCGCATCCTGCGAAGCGGTCTGCGCCTGTGCACCAAGGGCGATGAAGAGCGTCACCACCAGTGCCGTCATATGTCTCAGTGTCGTCTTCATTTCCGTGCGATTTTAAAAGTTTTACTCCCGTTTACTTTCACAATGTAAACACCTGTTCTAAAGGTGGAAAGTGGCAAGCGCAGTGTTCCACCATCGGGCTTCGTACGACTCTGAACTAAACGACCATCGATTGTATAGATGTTCACTACTGAACCCACCTTCAACTGCGTGATGATGAGTTGATCGCTTGCAAATTTCACCTGCTCATTGTCAGCCTTGGTGTCAATAATGCCATCAGGAATGTTCAGATAGGTAAAACGCACAAGATCGGCTATGGGGAACTTAGCCTCAATACCGTCGCCTGTAATGACAACATCAGTCCCCTCGAAGGTGACGAGCGGACGCTGCTGCAACTCATAGATGGCTTGAGTGCCGTTCTTCATCCATACCACCAGGCTGACGTTCCCGTCGTCAGCCCTTACGAAGGATGCCATGAGCATCAGCACCAATGAGAGAAAAACTTTCTTCATAAGTCTTTTGATTTTGGGTTAATGATATAATAACAAACATTGATTGATTCTACAAACATTGTCCCACTTAAGAAGAGAAAGCGGTTTCATTAGGACAAAAGTAGGAGAAAATGTTCATAGATGGACTTACAAAAATGGAAAAACGACTAACATGTACAATTTTGTTAGTCGTTTTGAGCCATCCACTCTCTGGGAGTCATGTTCGTAAAAGCTTTGAAGGTTCGAAAAAAAGAAGTTTCATTGGAAAAACCTGACTCCATACTGAGAGTGGCTATTTTCATGTCTGGACAGTCGTGCATTATCCCCTTAGCATGTTCCACTCGGTAGCCATTGACAAACTGCGTAAACGAGCAGTCACGTTTCGCCTTGATACAGTCGGACACATATCGGCTGTTAGTACCTAACTCTTTAGCCACATCTGACACTTTCAACTCACTGTTCAAGAACCATTGCCGCTGTTCCATCAGGTCACAAATGCGTTGCATCAACAAGTCTGCATTGTCGTCGGCATTCACTTCTGGTGCATCGGTGTACCCACTTGGAGATACCATCATCTTGCCCCTGTGCAAATGAAGCAGGTAGAAAAGGATTACCAAACATGCCAAGAGCACCAAGCCCCATAACCATGCTTTCATACCCTGTGAGGAAGCGGCTATGGCGTAGTCATTCATGCGCAACAGCAAAACGGTTGAAACGGGTTTGAAATTGCTGTCGAACTGACCGCCCGCTATCACCAGATTGCCGTCGGATGTCAGCACGGGTGGATAGCAACCACAACTGTCTTGAGGTTCCGTGTAGTAGAGTGTCAGTGGCATACCTTCACCCTGTTTGTCGTAAGTATAGTCAATGCTGAGCACATAGATTCGCCTGTCTTCGTCATAGCCCGTCAAGTAACCTTTTCCCACCTTCCTGTCGGCTAGAATCTGACCGAGATAGTGGATTCGTCCCCAACGGCTCTGCATCGGGACAGGACAAACGGTAGGAAGGAGTTGGAATTCGCCATTTCGTACTTGGGCGATGGCTATCTGCCCGTCTTTATTCTCCACGGGGAGCAGGTAAGAAAAAACACCCTTCGCTTCGTCACCAATGAAACTGTCGGCATTGTAGAAAGGGGCATGAAACTCCATGGGGCGCCACGTGTCGAACAGGGGTACGCGGAAGGGCTCGCCCAACAACCTGTCCACTACAATGGTATCGAACAATTGACCATGGGAATCTTTGCGACTGAACATAATGGCATCATCGTGCGATGTACGAAAAATATAGGGCCAAGCCCGCTCTACGGCTGGGGTTTTGACGAACGAGAACAATAGGTCTTGCCCGTTGTAACACTCCACCTCATCGTTGGTGTACCAATTGCCCGTAATGACCACCTGACCACTGTCCAACTCTAAGCCTGTTGCCATGCAGCGTTTCTTGTCCAAACAGCCAAAACCTTCAATACTGTGGGTGACAGGGTTGTAGAACTCGACCGCAAAAATCTGTCCGATGCCCAAATGTTGTTCGTGTCCACCGCCCACCATCACCAAGCCCGACTTTAGCAATACGGAGAAACCGTGGTCGTGCTGGTAGGTTGTATTCATCACGTGCCATTTTCCGTCTCGAAAATACTCCGCTGTGGCGGTCGGGATGAATCCCGACGTGTGACCTCCCATCACCACAATCTCGTCGCCGACACAGAACGTGCTGTGTCCCGTGCGAGGAATCGTCAGGTCGGGCAGACGTTCCACCTCCAGTTTGACCAACGGACAGGTCTCTTGCCCGTCTTTCTTGGGCATAACGTCCAAGACGGCAAGCGGTGACATCAACAAGGATGCGCACTGAAGGATAAGGGCAAGGAGGGCTTGTATCATAGAAGTGGCTTATGGAAGGCTAAGGTCTGACACGGTCGTGGGTTCGGTATTGAGAGGAATGGTCTCTTGAGCCTGTTTTTCCTCCATATCATCCGAATCGAGGGACGGGTCGGCATCAACACGCTTTGGAACATAGACACTGGCTCCCACATATGTGTTGCGGGGAATGTCTTCTTTGGCTTCAGGATAGCGACCATGATACTGCTTGAAGTGGGGGTCTGCCAACACTTTGTCCATGAAGTACCCAAAGACGGGAAGGGCTGTGCGGCTGCCTTGCCCTAAGGCTCCTGTGCGGAAGTGGATGCACCGATATTCTCCACCGACCCATGCTCCGCCTACAAGACGGGGCGCACAACCGACGAACCACGCGTCGGAATGGTTGCTGGATGTTCCTGTCTTTCCGCCCAAGTCGGTGTCGTAGGTATGGATGTATTCCCAGAGTGCCTGTGTGGTGCCGCCTGGTTCGTGCATGCCAGCATAGAGCAGCCGTTGCAGATAGAATGCGGTTTTGTAGCGGATGACTTGCTGCTCCGCTGGTTCGTCCAATTCGCAATCGTAGATGACTTCCCCGTTTCGGTCGATGACTTTGGCTACAAGAATGGGCTTGCGTTGCTTACCGTCGTTCATTGCGGTACAGTAGGCATTGACCAACTCAAGCAAGTTTACATCTGATGCGCCAAGTGCCAGTGCGGGGGTTGCGTCGAGTTTACTCTTGATGCCCATCTGTCGCGCTATATTCACCACGTTGTCTATGCCTGTGTCTTGTCCCAGTTTGACGGCTATGGTGTTGATTGACTGTGCAAAGGCTGATTTGAGAGGATAACTGGCTCCCGTGCAGTAACCGCCCGAGTTGTGGGGTGTCCACGTCACCTGCCCCTGGGGATCTTTTGCATCGGGCACTTGCAGGGAAATGAGTTGGTCTCGATAGCGTGTAGTAGGGGTGATGGCATCGTCGTTCTCAAATGCTGAAGCATAGACGAACAGTTTGAAGGTGGAGCCTGGTTGACGCATAGCGGTCACCTTGTCGTATTTCCAACTGTTGAAATCGACATCGCCCACCCATGCCCGTACATATCCTGTCTGAGGTTCCATCGCCACAAAGCCGCAGTGCATGAATTTGACCATGTAGCGAATGGAGTCCATGGTGCTCATCTCTTTCTCCACCATACGACCAGGACTATTGTAATCGAAAACTTTCACTGGATGCGGCAAGTTCATGTAATAGTCGATAGAGTCGGCATTGCCATCGAATTTCTCTGACAATATCTTGTAATACTCACTCCGTTTGGCTATGTCTTCAATGAAGTTGGGTATCTCCTGCCCACGTTCATCGCGCCAAGGAGATTGGTTGCCCCAATGGCTGTTAAAACGCTGCTGAATGGTGCGCATCTGCTTCTGCACGGCTTGCTCGGCATAACGCTGCATGCGTGTGTCGATGGTTGTGTAAATCTTCAATCCATCAGAATAGAGGTCTATATTATTTTCCTTGAACCACGGCTCCAAATAGTCTTTGATGGCTTCGCGGAAATATTGGGCGGAGCCGTCATAGGACTTCTCCACTGTGTAGTTGAGGTTGATGGGAATCTGTGTCAAAGAATCCAACTCGTGTTGGGTCAGTTTGCCATGCTCGAACATGTTGTTCAGCACCACATTGCGACGGGCAAGGCTGTTCTTGGGATTCACTTTCGGATTGTAGGTGGTAGTGGCTTTCAATAAACCTATTAACACTGCAGATTGCTCTGCGGTCAGGTTCTGAGGGGTGGTCTTAAAGTAGGTTTTGGCGGCTGTCTTGATGCCAAAGGCGTTGCTGCCAAAATCGACGGTGTTGAGATAGAGCGTGAGGATGTCCTCTTTGCTATACATGTTCTCAATCTTGATGGCAGTAATCCATTCCTTCGATTTCATGACCAAAATACTCAACCCCGGCACCTTACCCAAAAGTCCTGTCGAGTATTGCGAACGTATCTTGAAGAGATTCTTCACCAACTGCTGCGTGATGGTGCTGGCACCACGAGGATTGCCTTTCAGAATGTCTTTGGTAGCAGCAAAAAGTCCCTGATAGTCAATACCATGATGCTGGTAGAAGCGTTCATCTTCGGTGGAAATCAAGGCATCAATCACATAAGGAGAAATCTCGTCGAACTTGACGGGTGAACGGTTCTCATTGAAAAACTTGCCTATCAGCACACTATCAGCACTATAGACAAAGGAGGCATCGTTGGTGACTGGGTTCTGAATCACCTCCATGGTGGGAGAGACACCAAAGAGCCCAAGGAAATTTACATCCACTGCACCCAAATAGAGATAAAAGAGAACAAAAAAGGATGCTATCGGAGTGATGCCCCTCTGATACCATCTGCCATGATATTGGTTCTTATACCATCGCCAAGCCACTTTCACGTAACTCAGCATCCTATTCAGCCTTGATTCCATCTTCTATCGTTTTTAGCATTTCCTGTGTGCTCATCTTGCCTGCATCCAGCCAGTGGATGCCAGCATCATGTTTATACCATGTCATCTGCTTCTTTGCATAAACCCGTGTGTTCTTCTTCATCCGTTCCACTGCCATCGGCAACTCCCACTCACCATCAAGTACTTTGAAGAGTTCCTTATAACCCACCGTGTTGAGGGAATTCAATTCCCTCAAAGGATACACCCGCTTCACCTCTTCCATCAATCCCTCCTGCATCATCTTGTCCACACGTGCATTGATACGGGCAAAAAGTTGCTCACGTTCACGCATCAAGCCAAACTTCACCATCCGGAAAGGACGGCTCTTCAATGTATTGGTACGAAAGGACGTATAGGTCTTACCTGTCATGTAACAGATTTCCAATGCATGCACCACCCTCTTATGGTTACGCTTATCCACGATTTCATAGTATTGGGGGTCAAGCAGTTTCAGTTCTTCCAGCAAGGGCTCCAACCCTTCAGTTTCAAACCTCTCCCGAAGCAACTGACGCGTCTCTTCATCCACCGTCGGGATGTCATCAATACCCTTGGTCACAGCATCAATGTACATCATGCTCCCACCTGAAAGAATCACCACATCGTATTTCTGGAACAACTCTGAGAGCAATGCAAGCACATCCTTCTCATATTCAGCGGCACTGTAATACTCATCCAACCTTAATGTATGAACAAAATAGTGCTTCACCCGTGCCAATTCCTCAGCAGTCGGAGCAGCCGTACCAATCTTGATGTCCTTGTAAATCTGTCGGGAATCGGCATTGATGATGGGAGAGCCAAGACATTCTGCCAACTGAAGGCTCAACTCCGTCTTACCCACACCTGTAGGTCCCAACAATACAAGAAGGGTTTTCATGCCTTCCTCCTATCCTGCAGCACCTATAAAGCGTAAGTCACCCGATTCTGTGACAAGCAGGTCGAGCCTCACGGTGTATTTCAAACCATAATCCATCACGATCTTGACATCGGCATAGATTTCGCCTTTGGCGAGGTCGCAGCGAGTTTTCTTCACCGTCATCGACTTGATTCTGTCAAGTTCGGGAGTAATAAAATAAAAACCTTTCTTGTAACTACCAGCCAAGAACTCGGCAACAAACTGCTCCGTGCGACCTTCAAGAAAGCCGTCATGTTGTCCTGTCACATAGTCAGGGGCAAAGAACTTCAATGTGCCCTCCAAATCACCTCCCATCAATGTGGAAATGAAGTTGTTTGCCATTTCTTTCACGGTGACTTTTGTGTATTCCTGCGCATTTACACCAACAGCCGCCATCAACATTATGCCGATTAAAAGGATGCTCAGTTTTCTCATACTCCTATCCATATTTTTAGAACTCATCACTGATGTCGAATCCTTCAAGGTCTATCTCGCTGCTATCTATTTCATCGCCAAACATATCGTCATCATCCATGATGGAAGAGTCATCCATAATGGGGTTGCGGGCAAACATCTCATCGAAATCCAATGTCTGCACGGGCGGTTCACCTAAGGAACGAGTGATTTTGCCCTCCTTCAGATGCTTTCCCGTCTTGATTTCAGAGAGTTCTATGAAGAACACACGGTCAGCCAAGGGGTCGAACGTGTAGAGCAGATGCTGCTTTTCGTCTTCCAAAAACTCGTTCAACTCCGTCTCTGCCATGATATAACTGTCCTCATCAGCATCAGTGTCCATCTCCTCTAAAGTGATTTCCTGTCCCTTCTCCCAACCATTCTCACAAATCGTGAAGGAAGTCATCTGATTATCCTCATAGCCACAAGACTCCAGAATCAACTTGTGCAATTCCAGAAACTTGGCATCAGCATCAATCTGAATCTCTCGCATGAAGCCATCTACTTCATCGGAGATGATGGTGAATCTGTAAACCATTTTTTAATGTATAATTTGCGATGTATCATGTATAATAGCCATGCGGCATGTTGGCACACAGCAATAGCCCATTATACATTATAAATTATATATTATCTAATAATGCCTCTTTGAGAATTAGAAACAAACTCGATGATGTATTCGATTTCCTTGCTTGTCGGCACCTCATTTCTGATGGCTTCAATTGCCTCATTCACAGTCAAATTACACTGATAAATCAAACGATAGGCATGGGTGATGTTGTCAATCACTTCACGGCTGAAGCCACGACGACGAAGACCGATGATGTTCAATCCTGCATACGCGACAGGTTCGCGACCTGCCATCACAAACGGAGGGATGTCCTTGCTGGTTCGGGTGCCACCCTGCACCATCACGTAGCCACCGATACGGCAGAACTGATGCACCAGCACCACGGCTGAAATGATGGCATTGTCGTCAATGATGACTTCGCCCGCCAACTTCGTAGAGTTGCCCATAATGATGCCACTGCCAAACATGCAGTCGTGAGCAATGTGAGCGTTCTCCATGATGAGGTTGTTACTGCCCACTACGGTTTTCCCCTTGCTGGCAGTTCCACGATGGATGGTCACGTTCTCACGTATCTTGTTTCGGTCGCCTATCACAACCGTGGAATCTTCACCCTTGAACTTCAAATCCTGTGGTACCGCACCTATCACTGCACCAGGGAACAACGTGTTCTCATTGCCCATGTGAGTGCCCGAAAGCAGGGTCACACTATTCATCAACACATTGTTATCACCAATAGTCACATTCTTGTCGATGAAACAGAAAGGACCAATCTCGCAATTCTCGCCAATCGTTGCTTCTGGGTCGATGTACGCTAAAGGACTAATCTTTGCCATATCTCGTCATATCTTATTTATTCTTAACAATTTGTGCAGTAAACTCGGCTTCAGCCGCCACAGTGTCGCCCACAAACACAAGCCCAGCCATCGTAGCGATGCCACGACGAAGGGGACCCATCATCTTCACCTTGAAGATGAGCGTGTCGCCTGGCACCACCTTGCGGCGGAACTTCACGTTGTCGATTTTCAGAAAGTAGGTTGACCATCGTTCGGGTTCCTCCACATTGCTCAGCACCAACAAACCACCAGCCTGTGCCATTGCCTCCACAATGAGCACACCAGGCATGACGGGTTCCTCTGGAAAGTGTCCTGTGAAGAAAGGCTCGTTGCTGGTCACATTCTTAACTGCCACAATTTCAGCCTCATCCACGGAAATTACCTTATCAACCAACTGCATAGGATAGCGATGAGGAAGCAGATGGCGGATTTTGTTCACGTCCATCAGAGGCTCCAAGTTCGGGTCGTAGGCAGGGCACTGCACCTCATGCTTCTTGATGTCTCTTTTTATCGCGCGCGCGAACTTATTATTTATGGTATGTCCTGGCTTGGTGGCGATGACACGACCCAGAATCGGTTTGCCCACCAAAGCGAGGTCGCCAATGATGTCAAGCAACTTGTGGCGAGCCGTCTCGTTGTCCCACATGAGAGGCTTGTGATTGATGTAGCCAAGTTTGGTTGCATCCATGTGGGGGATGCCGAGCGTGTCAGCCAATTTGTCATAACGCTCCTGCGGCAACTCACGTTCATAAATCACGATGGCATTGTCGAGGTCGCCACCTTTGATAAGCCCCAGATTAAGCAGCGGCTCAATCTCACGCACGAAGACGAAGGTGCGCGCCGATGCTATTTCTGTGGGGAAATCGGCAATGTCGTCGAGATTGGCAAACTGGTTGTCGAGAATTTTCGAGTCGAAAGCAATCTGGGCATTGACACAGAAATGATCGTCGGGCAAGAGAATCAGGTGCTCCCCATTCTCGCCCTTCACTTCCATCTTGTGCTTCACCACATAGAAGTCCTTCTTCGCCTCTTGCTCCTGCAAGCCGACCTTCTGAATCTCCTCCACAAAAGGAAGGGCACTGCCATCAAGGATGGGCATTTCAGGACCGTCCAACTGAATCAGACAGTTGTCGATGCCGCTGGCATAGAGGGCTGCCATCGCGTGTTCAATGGTGCTGATTTTAATGTCACCTTTCACCAGCACGGTGCCTCGCTGGGTGTCACCCACCAAGTCGGCGTTGCAATCTATGATGGGTTGTCCTTCTATATCCGTCCGTTGAATCTTATATCCGTGATTTTCTTCCGCAGGGTTAAACACAGCCGTAATGAATTGCCCTGTGTGAAGACCCTTGCCTTTGAGCGTGAAAGACGCTTTCAGGGTTTGTTGCTTTTGCATTGATTCTATTGAATTGTTTGGTTTTTAAGTCGTTAGTGAATTAGTTTTCGCCCCTCAGTTCGGCTATTTCCTTTTTCAGTTGTGCCACTTCTTTTAGGAGGTCGGGCAGAGAGTTGAGGGCTGCCATGTTCTTGGCAAACTTCTTGTGCTCCACGGCTGGATAACCCATCAGGGTTGCCCCCCCCTTCCGGGCAAGATTGCCACCTGCAAGACCTGCCTGTGCGCCAAGGGTCGTGTGGTCGCCCACCTTCAGGTGACCTGCAATGCCCACTTGCCCTGCAAATACACACCATTCGCCCACTTTTGAACTGCCCGCCACACCTACTTGCGCAGACATGACAGTGTTTTGTCCGACTTCCACATTGTGTGCGATTTGCACAAGGTTATCAAGTTTCACGCCCTTGCGAACGATGGTGCTTCCCATCGTAGAGCGGTCGATGCAAGTGTTGGCACCAATTTCCACATTGTCCTCGATAGTCACGATGCCAATCTGTGGAATCTTATCGTACCCATTGGCTGTCGGTGCAAAGCCGAAGCCGTCGGCACCAATCACACAACCTGCATGAAGAATGCAGTTGTTACCGACGATACAATCATGATAAACAACTGCATTACTGTATATTTCGGTATTGCTACCAATCTTTGCATTTCGTCCGATGGTGACGTGTGGATGAAGCACAACCCCATCCCCGATTTCAACTCCTTCAGCGATGGCTACAAAAGGTCCGATATAACAGTCCTTGCCGACCTTTGCCGATTTGTCGATGAAAGCCAATGAGTCGATGCCGACCCGCTTCTGCTGCATGCTTTGATAGAGTTGCAGAAGTTTTGCCACCGATTCGTATGCATTATCCACTCTTACTAGAGTGGCAGACACTGGTTGAGAAGGTTGAAAGTCCTTATTCACCAGCACAATGCTCGATTTTGTCTCGTAAATATAATGTTCGTACTGTAGATTGGCAAGGAAAGACAATGCACCTTCAACACCTTCTTCAATCTTTGCAAATGTGCTGATGACAGCCTCGGGGTTGCCCTCAACCGTTCCGCCTGTATAACCTGCTATCTGCTGTGCCGTAAATACCATTTCTCTGTGTTTTGTTACATAATAGGTTGCAAATTTAAGAAAGAATTTCGACATAACGGCAATTTATCTGAAATTTTCACTACCTTTGCAGTCACAAAAGAGAAATTTAGACAAAAAATCATCCTAATCAACAAATAAAATGGCAATAGACAATAAGCAGAGATACATGATGCGCGGTGTGAGTGCAGCGAAGGAAGATGTGCACAATGCCATCAAGAATATCGACAAGGGAATCTTCCCCCAGGCGTTCTGCAAAATTATCCCCGACATCTTAGGGGGAGACCCTGAGTACTGCAACATCATGCATGCCGACGGTGCCGGCACGAAGTCCAGTTTGGCATACATGTACTGGAAGGAAACGGGCGACCTCTCCGTGTGGAAGGGCATTGCACAGGATGCGCTCATCATGAACACGGACGACCTGCTCTGTGTGGGTGCGGTGGATAACATCCTCGTTTCCAGCACCATCGGGCGCAACAAGATGCTCATTCCTGGCGAGGTGATTTCTGCCATCATCAACGGCACCGACGAACTCTTGGCTGAGATGCGCAACATGGGCATCGGCATCTATGCCACAGGCGGCGAAACGGCTGACGTGGGCGATTTGGTGCGCACGATTATTGTAGACAGCACCGTCACTTGCCGCATGAAGCGCAGCGATGTCATCAACAATGCCAACATCCGCCCGGGCGACGTGATTGTGGGCTTATCTTCTTGTGGACAAGCCACTTACGAGAAGGAGTACAATGGCGGCATGGGCAGCAACGGACTCACCTCCGCCCGTCACGACGTGTTTGCCAAGTATCTGGCAGAGAAGTACCCTGAGTCGTTTGACAAGGCTGTGCCTGAGGAGTTGGTGTATTCAGGTTCGTACAAGTTGACTGACCCCGTGGAGGGCGCACCTGTCAACGCAGGAAAACTGGTGCTCTCCCCCACCCGCACGTATGCCCCTGTGGTGAAGAAGTTGCTGGACGAGATGCGTGCCGACATCCACGGCATGGTGCATTGCACGGGTGGTGCACAGACGAAGGTGCTGCATTTCGTGGGCGACAACTGCCGTGTCATCAAGGACAACATGTTCCCCGTTCCCCCGCTCTTCAAGGCGATTGCCAAGGAGTCGGGCACCGACTGGGCAGAGATGTACAAGGTGTTCAACATGGGTCACCGCCTCGAAGTCTACCTCTCTCCCGAGCATGCCGACAAGGTCATTGCCATCAGCCGCTCCTTCAACATCGACGCCCAAATCGTCGGTCACATTGAGGAAGGCAAGAAGTCACTCACCATCAAGAGCGAGTTCGGCGAATTCAACTACTGATTCCGACATCCGTTTCGGCTTCACAGCCGAGATTCTTTGAGGCTTCACAGCCACCACACCTTACGCTCACTGCCGCAATTACGTCGCACCCACAACCGAAATTACGTTGCACCCGTCATCGAAATTACGGTTGTGGGTGCGCCCCGAATGCACCTGCAAAGCCTCCTTTCTGAATGACGCTGCAAAGATACAACACCGGCATTGCGGTTCACGAACGATTCCAAAAAAATTTTCACTCTGCCCCCATTTTTTTGCACCCTGAACACAGTCACCACGATGCCCATCCACCGTTGCAGTGCTACAGTGTTACAGTTCAAAAACAAGCGGGAAAGTCAAAAAGAAATTTTTATATTTATATATAATATATTATA
>JAFUYM010000052.1 GCA_017470525.1 Bacteroidaceae bacterium | reverse complement strand
TCATATTAGAGTTTTGCTTGTTTTCTTTTTGCAACACTAAGATAAGTGAAAATTCTGACATGGCAAAATCCTGGGCAACTTTTTGTTGCTCAGGAACTTATAAATAAAGTTAAATTATAGTGTTGCGGAATTAAGGATTAACAATTTCTTCTCTTTTAGATGTTGTAGAAAACTTATCGATTAACACGCTACACAACTGAAGCACTATTGGATAGCATTTCGGACTGCCCAGTGCAATTTCAGTTAGAATAGCTATAAGTATTTCTGGATCATTCACCCTTTTCTTTCGTATGTGCAATCTTTTAGAGAAAGTCGTAAGCAACTTTTTTAATGTTCCGCTATTCGGGAACTCTTTTGCAAACTGATGTATGTAAATCAGTTCTTGTTGAAGCGAAGATGCGGTAGTATAAATACGCTTGCCAGCCTTACGATAAAGTGGATATCTTTTCATGTATGCAAGTTTGTCTGGTTTCAGTGCATTTTCAATCACATCTTCTGTTAGCAAAGTTTTCTTAGTATTAAGTTGGAAATTCAAGTTCGCAAGTATATCCTGTAGGACAAATGCAATCTTCTCCAACTCTTCTTTTTTATTGCAGAATATACGATAATCATCTCGATAACGCAATATCTTGTAATCAGTGATATTCTTACGTGTTAATACTTCACTCACTTGAGAATCCGCATACCCCAGCACCATCTCTGCAATGAAGTCAAAAAGAACACTGCCCTGTGGAATTCCATTAGTCTGGCCATATTGCATACCTTGCATATAAGTATCAATCATATTACCAAGCAGACCTGGTTTCCCCTTTTTCTGTTTTGCTGCATCTTTGCCCATCAATGCCCATGCTATCGTATGAGTATAAATGGAACCATAGCAGTTGGTAATATCAGAGACAAACATATAGCGGTATTTCAGACTTAAAGCAATTGTTTTTTGCTCTACGTTTTCCCACCAATCAGTTATGCTTGCAGCCTTGTGCGATTTATCCATATCTCCCTTAACTTTTGGTATACTGATTACATCTATATTGGGACTGACAAAGGTTGAGAATACACGTTTAATCTCTTTCCAGTTGCCTCTGGTTGTAATCTGCCTAACCAGCAAATAATAGAGATACGGATTGACAACATCAATAGGGCGGTACGTAAACTGGGCATCCTTCTTTATTAATAGCCTATGATTCACTCCTTCATACTCAGATGGCTTCTTTTCCTTGCATTTAAGAATATCATCAAAAGTTTTCTTGCCGACTTTTCCCTCCACATAAGTAAGCACCTTCGAGAAATCTATGTATTTAGGCAAATCAAGACTACAGTAATTGGACGACTCCATAAAATACTTATAAGCCTTAACTTCTGAAAGTTCGAGTATTGATTTCATATTTCACAACTCTTCTTTAAAATTTTTTCTAATATGTTATCATTCCAACTCTTTCAGTTCTTCCATTAACCTTCCAAGCTCCGAGTAAGTATAATCTCTACCATCCTTCAGCTTCTCATCCATTGAACGTTTAGCATTGGCGATAGCTTTTTCGAGACTACCACCATTGCGTTCGAAGTAACCATGAAGTCCTTTGGTCTCGATGAAGAACTCTATCGTCTTCCGATACTCCACACATTGGTTGAGGTCTTTGAGTAAAGGCTCTTGTGTTTCGTATGGACGTGAGGTGTAGCGGAAATAGTAAAGGAAGAACAGTTCCGTGCAGCGGTGAGTCTCGAAGAACTCCACCTCGCAGTAGATACCTTTCTTGGGCTTGTTGATGGGCTTCGCATATTTCGCCTTTAGCTTCAGATATTGTGAACGCTCTGGATCTTTGTCTTTCGTGTCCATATCAATGATACAGAAGATATGGCTGTAACCCATTGCCACACCCTCTGCTATCTTGGCATCCAATTCCTTGATGTTGGTGTGCTTCGGATAGTCAGGCTTGATGGTCAAACGCTTGAATACGTCGCATAGGGACTTGAAATAGAAGAATTCCGTTGGTCCCTCGCCCAAAATAAGGGCAGTTTGTCGTAATTTTCCCATATCAGTCCTCCAGATTTATAAAGATACTACCAAGTTCAGGCTTGGCTCCCAATCTACCAATGCGGTATGAATTATAAAGCGAGAGATTCTTATGTAAGCCAAATGAGTCGCCACGAGCATATTCGGATGAAGCTGTTTCTTTGTTCTTCTCGACAAACCACACCACGCCTCTGTTCTCGTTAATCATATCCTGCGACAAGAGGGTGGTCTCCTGACTCGTTATAACCAGCTGCGACTTTTCAGAGTTGAAGATAAAGACATTGAGGTAATAATACAACAGGTCGTTGTGCAGATCCTCACCCAGTTCATCAAGATAGTACACGTGGGGACTCGTTATCAAGTCGTACAAGGCATCCAATATACGGATATACTTCTGAGTACCCTTTGACTGCCATTTAAGTGGAATGTCGAAATCGCCATTGTCGGAATGGTTCAAAAAAGTGATGGAATCTGTAGTAGGCTTCAACAGAACATCTTTCATCTCTTCTGGGATATTCTCTTTCTGGATGCGCTCGCGGAAATCATTGGGCACAAATCGGTCTTCTACGATTGGACGATATTCCAGAATGTTCAAGTCGGCTTTCTGGAGCATGGTGTTATAGAACTTACGCTTCTTAGGATTGCTGTAAGCATCCTTCAAGATTTCAACAAGTCCCTTTTCTACATCGCCATCTACATCGTGATAATTGGACATAATCCAAGCGTGAAGCGTGTTGAATGGAGCTATGTCTTCTTTCAAGGCAGCCTTTCGGCAAACAGACAACACACTGTGGTTGTTCAGCGTGTTTTCGCGGATGCTTTCCTGCGTCTTGACTTGCAGTTTGAGACTCGCACCAAACTTTATGTCCGCCTGCACATTCTCGCCCACAAAACTACGCTCATAGAACAGCGATTTCGATTTATTTGGGTAATAGTACAAGGCTTCACTCAGAATGTGCTTGCTGTTGAACTTGACATCATAGTCATATCGGGTGCCATCGGCATAGAATGATACGTGCATATCCGTTGGCTCATCTTTGGTGAGTACAAAGGGAATGCAACCGCCAATTTCGACTGTCGCATCCGATTTTGGCATGACCAACAGACGGAATACCTCGTTCAAGGCAATCAGCATGTTTGATTTACCCGAAGCATTTGAACCATAGAGGATGCCTAACTTGTACAAGAACACGCCATCAGCAACTTCGGTGATAAGTTCCGAAGATGGTCCCTTGGCCACGAAACTTAATTCTTGCTTGTCGCGAATGGAAAGGTAGTTCTTTACCCAAAAATCTCGTATCATACCGCAATATTTTGTTTGTTACTGTAAATTTGCTACAAAAATACAAATAATATTTGATATAAGCAGTGCGTTAATTTCTATTTTTCGTAATTATGATACGATTTTATATATATTTAACTACAAAATGGATGTTGAGATAGCAAATTGACACCAGTTTGTGCTCCGAAGTTGTTATCCGATAGCTTATTTTCCCTCTTGCACATCAGCAACACGACTGAATTGGTAATAGTTCGTGATTCCCCTCTTGACGTATTCTCACGCGCGTAATATAATATGGTCTAATCATCGTCTATGAACTTACTTATCAAAGCTGGTAGGTTGTCCAAAGTAAAACTGCGACAGACCGTCGCAGTTTAAAATCACCATCGAAGGAAACATCCACTTTAAGTCATAATAACAACTCAAATTCTGCACATTTTTATGCTTTTTGTGGTTTCGCAAAGTTAAAAGTGTTAAATCTTCGACTTTTTTATCGCTCACAGAATCTACGTCCTCACTTTTCTACCGTTTAATAACGAAAGTGCTGATAGATAATTAGTTATAGATACGAAGGCTGTAGTGGCTTGGTTTCTTCCACTGCTTCATCTGTTTCTGTAGCAATCTCTTTTGAAAACGGGTCACCTTTTGTACAGAAAGGTGTTCTTCGCCACAGCTGGACAAATGAGGATTTAGCAGTGGATGAAGAAGGGGAAATATCATTCACTGGGCTAGAACCTAGTATATGGTATAGGATTAATTATACCATAACGAAAGATGGCATCACAGTGTGGACAATAGACCAGAAGGTGGCCACTGAAAAATTGGTATTCACCAATTCCATCCCGAAAGTTACCAAGAGCGGAACGGTGATTGTTGCGGCAGAGACAAATCTCTCAGAAGATGAAACCAACATCGGATTTGAGTGGAGAAAAACGGATTCTCCCGATGACATGCCATCAAGAAATGGATATGGAGCGATTTATGGCGGACAGATGGAAGCGGTAATAACTAGTTTGAATGCATCTTCATATTACAGAGAACGTCCTTTCTACAAGTCTAATGCAGGGAATGAATACTATGGCGAATGGATTGCTTTCGACCCGAGTGAATTTTCTTATTGCGAGCCAACAGTTCACACGTATGCCAACACAAAGGTGGAGGGGAACGAAGTGGAACTGACGGGCTATGTGATGGAGGGAACAGATGAGGTCGAGGAGCAGGGCTTTGAGATATGGGTGATTATTTTCACCGACGATTCAAAGATGAGGAAGGTTGAAACGAAAGGTGAGGTGATGACAGTGCCAGCAACAGGGCAACGCATGACTGCCACACTCAGCAATCTAAAATATGGTACCACTTATGCTTACCGCTCTTATGTGAGAACCAACAGCCAGACGTATTACGGTGAGGAAATCACATTCAAAACAGGAGATGACCCAACAGGTATTGATGGCATCGCAATAGAAAGGACTGATGTTCCTCATTTTTCAAAACATGCCGTTTACACCCTGCAAGGTGTGAAAGTTTCCAATGATGCAACAGACCTGAAAACTTTGCCACAAGGCGTTTACATCATCAATGGCAAGAAAGTATATGTGAAATAGTTTAAGCAGATTCATGGAGACTTTTTGCCCAAAGCCAAAAACTCTTCCTGTGCACACCCACGAGGCTCGCGAGGATTGTGGGTGTGTGCTCACGAGCCTTGTGGGTGCAGGCTCAGAGAGGTTGTGAGGGAAGAGTTTGAGGGGATGAAATTGAGATGTTTTTGACGAAAAAGGGCAAAAATCGTAACGGGTTGATTATCAAATATGCGCACTCAGCGTCAAATGACAGGCGCTGAGTGCGCGTATTATTTGGCACTGGGTGCAAATAATACGATGCGCTGGGTGTTTGAAAATCTGGGTTCCCATTTATTTGTATCGTTCCTCTATAAAACAAAAATTATCGGAACAAATTATCGTCAATTATCGGTAATTTGTTCCGATAATCGATGTTTTTCTATGCAGGCAGGCTTTATAAATTGTTAATTTAAATTTATGAATTATGAATTATCAATTAAAATACGTAAATTTGCAACAATTTTGAAATATCCCACTTTCGGGGATTGAACTTGCAAAACTTAAATTATTAGAATATGAGAAGGTATATTTTGCTGTTGTCTGCCATTTTTGTGACAACGCTAACATTGTCGGCTAAGGACGGCAAGAAACAGAATGTAGTCACTTGGACCACTGCCATTCAGAAGGTTGAACCGCACAACCTGGCACCTGCCCCCTATCTGGCTGGAAATTCGCTGCGGCAGATTGTGGAAGTATCGTTTGGTGGCAAGGTGGTGTCGCTGAAACTCTCGAATGAGTACAACACCGACGAGACGGAGATTGTGGGTGTGGAACTGGCACAGGCGTTATCGCAAGGAGCCAATGCGCTGGTGGATGAGAAAACTACCACGGCTCTGACTTTTGGCGGCAAGAAAGGTGTGACCATGAAGGCGGGTGAGGTGATTGTGTCTGACCCCGTGAAGTTCAAACTGACGCCACGCATGAACATTGCCATCACCATCCATTTCGGCAAAGCCTCGCAGACGGATGTGACGGGACATCCCGGTTCCCGCACCAGTTCCTACATTGCGCAGGGCAACACCAACGACTTCACCCATGCGGTGGAAACGGCTCACTGGTACTACATCAACAGCCTTCTGGTGCAAGCGGGTCCGAAATACGGGGCTGTGGCTGCCATCGGCAACTCCATCACTGACGGACGTGGCACCACGACAAACGGACAGAACCGCTGGACGGACATCCTGTCGAAGCGTCTGTTGCAAAACAAGAAGACCCAAAAGTTGAGTGTGCTGAATCTCGGATTGGGCGGCAACTGTGTGTTGCGTGGTGGTTTAGGTCCTACGGCAAACAGCCGCTACGAGCGTGACGTGCTGAATCAGGAGGGCGTAAAGTATGCCATCGTGTTTGAGGGAGTGAACGACCTGGGTGGTTCAAGAGACGGTGAGGCTACAGCCAACCAACTAATTGAGTCGTTCAAGGCGATGATTCAGAAGGCACATGCAAAAGGAATCAAGATTTATGGCGGCACCATCATGCCTTTCAAAGGGAACGGTTATTATAATGAATCGCACGAAAAGGGACGTCAGAAGGTGAATGAATGGATTCGCACATCGGGTGAATATGATGGTGTCATCGACTTCGATGCCGCCACCCGTGACCCCGAACAACCTGACCGCCTCAATCCCGCTTTTCTCTTCGAAGATGACTGGCTGCATCCCAATGCCAAGGGGTATCAGACAATGGGTGAATCCATTGACCTCGATTTGTTCACGAAATAAGTGTCTTTTCGTAAGAAAGCAAATAATTATCGGAACAAATTATCGTTAACCTTTCGCTCGGCGTAGCCAATTGTCGGTAACCTTTCGCTCGGCGTAGCCAATTATCGTTTTTCCAAGCCGTCTTGACGGTGAATGAGCAAAAAATCAAATTTTTGTGTACATTTGCACCCCAAAATCCGAAAAAGGTAGAAAGAATCATGGAAGAGAATAGTATTGGGAAGGGAGAGGACATTGTCTCGGACCTTGCGAATCTGGACTTCAGCAAGATTGCCCTGAGCGATGTCATCAGTTACATCACGCAGTTCGGGAAGAACGTGATTGTGGCAATCATCGTCTATTTCGTAGGACGGTTTGTCATCAAATATGCCATCAAAGCACTCAGGACTGTGACGCAGAAACGGAATGTGGAGGCTTCGCTGACCTCGTTTCTGAACAGCCTCATCTCCATTTCGCTGAATCTGCTGCTCGCCATCATCATCATTGGCATTCTGGGCATCGACACGAGTTCGTTCCTGGCTGTGTTTGCCTCTGCCGGCATCGCGGTGGGCATGGCATTGAGCGGCACGTTGCAGAACTTTGCGGGCGGTGTGCTGATTCTGATGCTGAAACCCTACAAGGTGGGCGATTTCATCGAGGCACAAGGCTTTGCTGGCACGGTGAGGGAAATTCAGATTTTCAACACGGTGCTGACCACTCCTGACAATCAGACCATCATCATCCCGAATGGTCCTTTGGCTACGGGAAGTCTGAAGAACTCGACAAAGGCTTCGACACGACGCATCGACATTGATGTGGAGGTGGCTTACGGCACTGACCCTGACGAGGTGAGGAAGGTGCTGACCGACATCATCAGCGCGGACAACCGCATTATAACGGAGGGAGCGTATGCCCCTATCATTCCAATGACAACCATGTCAACCAGCAGCATCATTTTCCAGATGAGAATGTGGGCAGCCGCAAAGGACTACTGGAATGTGAAGTTTGAAACGACAGAGAAGGTGTATAAGGAACTGACGGAATCGGGCATCGAAATTCCGTTCCCGCAGATGGATGTGCACATTAAGAATGATTGAAATGATACGGAACATTATATTCGACTTGGGTGGTGTGCTGCTTGACATTGACCTCATCTACTGCATGCGTCAGATGGAGGCTTTGGGCATTGACCTGAAGGCGTTTGAGCAACAAGGCTCCCCCACTCCTGTCGGTGTGAAGGCGGCGGTATTGGGTGAAGGGCTGGTGGCAAATGGAGTGATGCACCTCTATCAGGTGGGGGCATCACGACGGAAGATTTCTTGGAAGGAGTGAGACGATGCTGCCGACAGGGCACCACGAAGGAGGATGTGCTGAAGGCGTGGAACACTTGCTGCATCGATATTCCTCAGTACCGCTTGGATAAAGTGCTGCAACTCCGACAGCATTTATATGCTTTCGAACACGAACGATGCGCACTGGCAGGACATTAAGGCACGGTGCTTCGGAGGACAAGAAAATGTGGATAAGTATTTTGACCATGTGTTTCTGTCGCAGGAAATGCACTTGGCTAAGCCTAACGACGAAATCTTTCTGGAGGTGCTTCGGCAAATCGGGGCGAAGGCAGAGGAGTGTCTGTTCATCGACGATTCGACGGCAAATGTGGAGGCGGCAAGTGCATTGGGTTTCCACACGATGAAGGCGGAAGTGTCAAAAACACATGAGGGCAAAGTGGTGGAACGTCCCAAAAAGGAATGGACAGAGGAGATAGAAAAAGAATGGCTGCGTTGAATGATTTCAACACAGCCATTCTTTTTTATAGTTTCACAGTGACTTTCCTTTTTCAAAGTTTCACGGTGACTTTCTTGCCCGAGTAGGTCACTGTAGTGGTGGCTCCATTCAGCATCTGGACCACAAAGGTTCGTTCTTTGAGCATGCCCTCAAAAGAGCCTTGGCGAGCATCGAGGGTGAGTGTGCGCTTGGCATCGTTCCATGCCATACGAATAGTGGCGAACTTACCTTGCTCATAGTTATAGTTCGTGCCTTCATCCTCGTAGAGCGTGAACTCAGCATCGGCACCGGGATAGACACGAAGCGTCATCAGACCTTCCACCTGGTCGGCTGTCGATTGACGGTCGCTGCCAATAGGCAGGATGCTACCAGCCTTGACGAAGACGGGAATCGTAGCCAGGGTGACGGGTGCATTGACCGAAAGACTGCCGGAATAGTGAGTGCCTGTGGCATAGTCGTACCACCCTGCTTTGTGCTGTGGCAAGTAGGTCTTCCATGTGCTCACCCCTGCCTCTGTGACAGGATTGATGAGCAGAGAATGTCCAAACATGTATTCGTTCTGCTGTGCCAGTGCCTCGTTGTCGTTGGGAAAGTCAAAAACGAAGGGACGCATGAGGGTTCCGCCCTTCAATGACACATCGGCTGCATTGGAATAGATGTAGGGCAAGAGGCGATAACGCTCACGGATGCACTGAGTGAAAATTTCCTGCGCTTCTTTGCCATAACGCCATGGTTCCGTGTCGCTCATATAGCCATGCACACGCATCAGAGGCGCATAGACGCTTGTCTCTATCCATCGGAGCATACGCTCGATGTAGTCCTGATTGGTGTATTGGTCGCCCGGACGGAAGAAACCGCCTGCATCGAAGGTCCACCAAGGCAAACCTGCTGCCTGCATGCCTAAACCTGAGGCTATTTGTATGCGAAGAGTCTCAAAATCGTTGCCGACATCGCCTGTCCACATGGCTGCTCCATAACGCTGTATGCCTGGGAAACCGCAACGGGTGAGTATCATGGCACGACGTTCGGGCGCATCACGACGAGAACCTTCGAAGACGGTCTTGTTGACCAGCAGCGGATAGACATTGCGGAACACCTCACCCGGATATTTGCCATTCCACACGTTCCTGCCTTTCAAATCATCGTTCTCTGGCTCTGTGGCATCTTGCCACCATGCATCGATGCCGTAAGGCTTGAGAAGGCGGTCAGAGAAGTTCTGCCAATAATAGGCTGCCGCATCGGGATTGAAGAAGTCAATCCAGTCGGTGCCGGGAATATAGTAGCCTTTCTCCTGAACGGAGCGACCTAAGGAGGAGTTCTTGTCAATCTTCGACCACACGGAGAGCATCAGCCGAACATCCATGCCATGGAGAGTCTCAACCAGTTTGCGAGGGTCAGGATAGTGATCTTCGTCAAACTGCATGGCATTCCATCCATATTTGCCCCACCACTGCCAGTCCTGCACGATGAGGTCGAGCGGAATCTGCTCATCGCGGAAACGCTGAGCCGTCTGAATGATTTCGTCGGAACTGTGGAAGCGTTCACGGCAATGGATATAGCCTAATGCCCACTTGGGCATCATGGGTGCATCGCCTGTGACATGGCGATAGGAGGCGATGATTTCGTCGGCTGAACCGACGAAAACGGTGTAATCGACTGCATTGGCAACAGGGGAACGAAGCACGGTCTGGTTGGAAATGGGCTGATAATAGACAACGGGCTTGTCTCCGCGTTCCAATTCCGCTTCAAGCGTGTGTGTGCCTGCCTCCAAATCGCAGAGGACAGAGGTTGTGGGCGGCAACCAAAGATTGCGGTGGTCAACAAGCAAGTTGCCATCGATGCTGAGGTTGTGACGACGTGCCATCGTCTGCCCCACATCGAGCAGAAGGGAGTAGCGTCCTTTTGTTGGTACAGAGATTTGCCCTTTGAACACATTGCGGACACGCACTTCGCTCTTGCCACCTGTTGTGGAAGTGACGTTCACCACCTCACGTGTCCCCTCCCCTTCCTGACGTGTCAAGGCAACGCTCTGGTCGGAAGGATTGAACTCTGTCAAGCCATAATTATTCCACAAAACACCATATCCCTTGTTGGACAGGAACATTGGAATGGAAATCTGGGTGTTCACCTGTGTGAGTCGGCGTGAGAGACCGCGCAAATTGGTGTAGCCATCCTGAAACTGTCCCAAGCCAAAGATGAACTCATCAGCAGGAGACTCTATCTGCAAGGCTGCCTTGTAGGTAGGTCGGTCGGACACGGTGGAGGCTTGCAGCGAATGAGCGGTGGCACAGAAAATGGTCTTTCCCTGCTTATCTTGAATCGTCACGGTTTGTCCGTCAGCAATCAGCACGACACCAGCCGTAGTGGTAAGGGTGGTTGCGCCTTTCACCACTTTCTTCTTCAATGTGAAGGATTCTTTCGACACATATATCCATTCGGGAAGTTCTGGCAACACTTGCTCTTCATACTGAATACGCAAGGCTGTCGGAGTGAGTGCCGTCACTTTCAATGTACCCTTGCCGAAAGGGATATTTTCGGCATTTGCCACGAAAACTGTCACCAAAGTGAGCAGTAGCAAAGATATTCTTTTCATGTTCTATCAATTATTTAATAACCATCACACAACCTCCCCTGCCTTTCAGAGTGAGGTTCTTTGGCAATACAGTTGTTTCATAAATGTTCCACGGTGCGTCAGCATTACCGCTGTCAGCATACACCGTCATCTGATTCTTTTTGAGTTTCAATGCTGTCCAATCAAGAGAGACTTGACGCTCGTCATCTGAACCATTCAGCACTGCCACATACCATGTCTTTCCACTGCGACGAGCCATCACCACATATTCAGCAGGATAGCCACCTAAAAGCCGAGTATCATCCCACACGTTGGGCAACTCGGAGAGGAAATGCTGCACCTCGGTTGGCTGTGCCAGAAAACTTTCAGGTCTATCAGCCAAATGCTGCAATCCAGACTCGAAAAGAACCGTCAAAGCCAATTCATGAGCATGAGTGGTGATGTGAGGATGTTGGGAATCGGAAAAGGCACATGGGGTGTAATCCATCGGACCAATGACATTACGTGTGAACGGCAAAGTGGCATTGTGGGCAGCAGCCTTCTTCGTGAAGGTCGGCACATTGTTATACCACTCCGCACCATAAACGCCCTCTGTGGAAAGCAGGTTCGGATAGGTGCGCTGCCAACCACGGGGAATGGGAGCACCATGGAAATTGACGAGCAAGTGATGACGGGCTGCACTCTCGAGCAAGTCTTGACAGTAGTCCATGTTCATCTGATTGTCACCGCTGAAGAAGTCAATCTTCACGCCAGCCACACCGATTTTCTCACACCAAGCAAACTCTTTTTCCCTGTCTTCGGGTTTGTTCAGGCGGTACTTAGGTCCAGGAGCACCATTCACCCAGCCAACTGACGAATTGTACCATATCAGTGGCTTGACTCCTTTGGCATTAGCATAGGCTACGGCATCTTCTATGGTCTTTCCTTCGTTGGATGCCACCTTGTCCATCTCGTCCCACTCTGCGTCGATGAGCACGTAGGGCAGATGTAGCGTGACTGCCATATCTACATATTTCTTGATGATATTGAAGTCGTTGGAGCCGTGATTGTATGCCCAATAAATCCACGACACCACTCCCGGGTGAATCCAGTTGGTCTCTTTCAGTTTTGAAGGTTCACTGACATCCGTCACCAACGTCGATTCCACGATGTCTGCCAGATGACCGATGATGACCACACGCCAAGGCGTATGCCAGTTACCCGTCAGCAACAAATCGTTCTGGTCTTGCTTCACTTGAAAGAATTCTCCCTTGTTATACAGACTCGAAGCACTCTGCTGCCGTTCGATGTTTGCCTCTGTGATGAGAGCAAACACACCGTCAGATGGTTCCATCAGCAACGGATAGCCCCAATGAGTATTAAAGGTATCCATGACTTGAGAACCGCCAAAGCCGCCCAACGTTTTCACTTCGGCAGTAGTCGTCATTGGAAAGAATCCCTCATAGCCATCACTCCATTGCTGCATCCAACGCTTGACACCTTCAGGAATGATGTAGGTGGTCTGTTCGTCCTTCAGTTGCTCATCCTGAAGGTTTGAGAGTTCATAACGGAATGCAATGCCATCGTTATACACGCGCATCACCAACTTCATCGGTGTTCCGTCTGCATATTGATAATGAAGCACATATTCGTTCGCTTGATTGGTGCAGTGCAGCCTCTTGCCTGCAAGCATCTGATAGTTTGCCTTCACCTTCTTGCCTTTCAGCAACTTCTGCTCCTGAAAGGTCGGCTTCTCCTTAGCAGAGGTAGTGACGCCGACTGCAGACAGGTCGAGCACCTTCCGGTTCTGATACTTCACTTCGTAGGCATCGCCGTTTTTCTGCACGGAAATCTTTCCATTGGGCGACTCCATCTTCTGAGCCATCACTTGTCCAATGAAGAAAGTCAAAAAGGCGATGATAAATAACCTCTTATACATACACATATTTTATTATTACTTACTTTTTGGGAAAATCACTTGATAATGACCACTCAAATGCATAAAAGCGAAAAGGCGCAGGAGCCCATCGTAGTAGGCATCGAAATAGCCATCTTCAAAAGGCACATGCTTGGCGTTCCATAGCGCATCCACAAACTCCTTACTCTTGGCATGACTGCACATCATGGATGCAGCAGCCGTGGTTGCCACCAAACCAATAGAATGACGCAACTTGCGGAAACCACCAGCCTGCAAGATTTCCTCCTCTTCTGGCAGAGAACCATCCACACGATACTGATCCACAAAGTCATTCACTCCTTGCGAATAGAAGAAGTTCTGAACCTTCTCACCATACTGCCGTTGCCACTCACGGTCAGCACAACTCCACTCATAATCCAACGCAATATTCATTGGCACACGCCATGAGTCGTAACGGAAATTGTTGCCACCGTTTCGACGACCGCCGAAACCCTGCATCTGACTGCCGTCGTATTGGCACATGTCGGGGTTGAGACCTGTCTTCTCATCAATTGCCTTATGCAAGAACTCACGCGATTTCACTGCACATTCCTTCCAATAGTCGGCACGACCATCATCAGCCCATTTTGCCCACACCTCATAGAAAGCAGGAATGTGGTAGGAGGGGTCGGTGAAACGCTGCCCGAAACCATCTGGGGTGAAGGTGATGAGTTTGGTGTCAGGGTCAATGAGGTACATCTTTTGCTTCTGAGGAGCAGCATCAGGTTGCCGCATGCCAAAACCACCAAAGGCTGGCATGTCAACCTCACGAGGCATGGTACAATCAAGGATGCGACGCGCTTCTGCCTTGTAGTTGATGCCCGTGTCGTCTCCCCAACGGTTAGAAGCAAAGAGGAGTGCCGTAATGAAATAAAGTTCTCCATCTGAAGCAGCACCCGCAGCGTTCTGTGTGCCATCGGTCTTGCAACTCCATGCAAAGTAGCCCTCACGAGGTCCATCCTGATGCTGCATATATTTTTTGCTCCATCGCCACAGACGGTCGAAGATGTCTTTCTTGTCGAACTGCACGGCAACCATCAAACCGTATGACATGCCTTCTGTACGTGCATCGTGATTCTTGATGTCGGACACATAGCCCATCGAGTCACCCACCTCAAAATAGACCTTATTCGGACCGTAGAAAACATCATTGAACACCTCTTGCAGTTTGGCATCCACCTCTTCGGAGGCATACCCCATCTCAACAAAGAGATTACGATACTTTTTGGTCTCAAAAGCCCCTTTATCCCAAGGTTTATACGACTGTGCAGATACAACAGCCGCAATACACATCAGTGCTGTATATAAGATAGTTCTTTTCATAAGATTTGTTGTTTGTTAGCATTTAAGTGGTATCAAATGAATCAAGTTCAATGCAGATTATTGAAATTGCCACCTGTCGAAATTGAAGGTGCCATCCAACTGTTCGAAGTGCAGATAAAGGTCATGCACACCCGTCACATTCTCCACCTTTCCACTAACCGTCGTAAACTTCTCGTCAGCACCCGTTGCTTTCACAGCCACACGACCGATTTCCTTGCCTTCAATGTCGTCAATACGCAACACAATGTTTCCGCTACCCTTTGCGGATGCTACGCTGGCAAGGAATTTCTTGGCACCCTGCGAACCGAAGTCAACACCCCGAACTCGGATGTACTCACCCTCGTCAATGTTAGTCACATATTGATTGACACGACCTGTTGAGTAAGGCATGTCTTTCACCACACCCGTGTTAGGAATACCCATCTTACAAGTCTTCAAACCATAGCCCCATGCCATCGTCTCGGCTTCCACACGACGATACGGATTGAGGTTGGCAATCTGTTTCATAGGCTCCTGGTCAAGCCAGTAAGGAATCTCCTGAATGGTGCCATCGGCATTGTAGGTGATTTCCTGACCACTGACCGAACGACGTTCGTGATGCTGAAGGGTGTAGATGTGCATAATGTCGTAGTTCTGACCGAACACATAACTCTTGCCCTTATAATCAACAATGCCAGGATGATTACCACGGTCACGCTCTGTAGGACGCATGATATACCCTTTTTCCTCCCACTTACCTGTTGGACTGTCGCTCATTGCATAACCCAATGCTTCAGGACAGCAGGTTGAAGCAAATGCAAGATAGTAGTGACCATTGCGCTTGTAGAACCAAGGACCTTCTTGGTAGTGCTGCACAGCCCAGTTGGCTTTCTGCTCCCAAGACACTCTGAGGTTCATCTTAGCACCTTCTTCCTTAACAGGACGCATCACACCATCCTCCTGATTGAGCACATAGATGTCGCCCTGAGTAGAAATCATATCCTCATTAAGTTTGACATAATAGACATGAGGATTGCCCCAGTACATCCATGCCTGTCCATCATCATCAATAAATACAGTTGGGTCGATATCTTCCCAATGCTCTTTCTGCCATACAAGCGGTTCCCCGAGTGGGTCTTTGAAAGGTCCGTATGGAGAGTCTGCCACCAACACACCGATGCCATGTCCGTGGAGAGGAGCATAGAGATAGTACTTACCATTTCGTTCCACAGTCTGAATAGCCCAACCACCATTCTCACGACTACGCCACTCAAAGTCACGCAAAGAAGCAACTGCACCATGGTCTGTCCAGTTCACCATGTCGGTGGTGGACCAGAGCAGCCAATCGTACATGAAGAAACCTGCTGAATTTTTCTCATTCTCATCAGGAATATCCTCGGGATGAGCATCATGAGACGTGTAGAGGAACAGTGTGTCGCCCACCACAAGCGGTGATGGGTCAGCGGTGTACTTCGTGGTAAAGAGTGGCATGTTGCACTCCTCGATGCCACGGAACTTCCACCAGTCGAAGTTCATGACTTTCACACCTTTTCGTCCGTGGAAAACAAAGTAGAGGTCATGCACACCCACCACTGGTGTAATGAGGTCTGCCACCACTTCCTTCCATTGTTCCCAACCACCTGTGTGTCCTACCTCCAGACGGGCAATCTGTTTACCATCAAGGCTGTCAATGCGTACATCGATGGAACCGCCACGAAGTGCTGAAGCCACGCTGGCTGTGAAGGTACGAGGCACTTTTTTACCAAAATTGACAGCCTGCAATTTGATATAGTCACCATCGTGTATTTCGGAAATATACACACCTGTTTCGTCATTCCACTCACTCTTCACACCCTTGGAGAATGCCATGGTCTCGGCTTCCACACGTTCATAAGGATTCAGTGTACCAATAGGCTCCACACCCTTGTCGGTAGGAAGAATCGTTGGGAATGTACCATCGGGATTGAACTTAAATTCCTCCACAGCCACGCTACGTCCGAAACCACCTCCACCAGGAAGTTTACCCGTGTGATAGAAGAAGTAATCATGTCCCTTGAAACGCTCATAGCCGCAGTGGTTGGTGAAAGAGCCCGTGCCACCCTCTGGCATGATGGTGCCTTTGTAAGTCCAAGGACCGGTAGGTGTGGGAGCCTCCGAATAAGCAAGGTGTTCAGGCACACCGCCAGCGGCATAGAGGAGATAATAACCCTTTGCTGACTTGCTACCCTTTTTCGCTGCTGCCATCTGCGGCTTTTTCATAATCCAAGGTCCTTCGGTGTAGGTGTCCTTATACTTCTTGTCCCTTTCACGCTTTGTCATATCAGGAGCACCAAAGCCTTCCTCTGTCATTTCCAAGTTGAACACTTCGCCAGCAAGGCTCACCATGTCTTCGTTCAACTTCACACAATACACACGAGGGTTGCCCCAGTAGAGCCATGCCTGACCATCATCGTCGATAAACACCGTGGGGTCAATATGGTCCCAACTGCCGTTTTCATACAATGGCTTGCCAATGGCATCGCGGAATGGACCTGTAGGTGAATCCGCCACTGCCACACCAATTGCCATGCCGTTCGAGAGACGGGAATGGGCACAGATGTACCAATAGAACTTGCCGTTGCGCTCGATGCACTGGCTTGCCCATGCACGGTCATCAGCCCAACTGAAACTCTCCAAAGCCAAAGGACTGCCATGGTCTGTCCAGTTCACCATGTCGGCAGAACTATACACACGCCACTCCTGCATCCAGAAGAAATCGGCTTTATCCTCATCATGCCCTGTATAAACATAGATGCGGTCGCCATGCACCATCGGTGCAGGGTCGCTCGTACACCATGTCTGCACAAACGGGTTCTGTGCCAAACCACTCAACGGCAGCAATGCCATTGCGCCTGCCGCCAAAACTTTTCTCATTTGCCTTCCCAACACCGAAGGCTTCAACGTAGCCTTTTCTGCCACGTTGTCAAATCTTCCATTAGTTACTTCTATCATAATCTTACAAAATAATTTTTCGGTTTCTTCTTTGCAAAAACAAGTGTCCTTCCCATTAAAGATTTGCAAAGGTACATCTTTCTTCTTATTCCCAATAGGATGAATCTGGCAAAAAGATAGGACATTGTTGATTTTTACCTTGCAAAGGTAGTCATTTTTTCTTTCTTCAACTATCAAAAACGAAACACATTCTTTCATTCATTCTCCCAGACTCTTTCTCATGTTACATTTTTCCATCAACCATGTAACACAAAAGAAAATTCAGCCCATTTATTTTGTTTTATCTTCAATTTGCACTATCTTTGCACCCGAGAGACCAACAACACAATTTTATTAACCATCAAATCTCTAACAGAACTATGGCAAAAGAACTGAAAGGCACCAAGACCGAAGCCAACCTTTGGGCTGCTTTCGCTGGCGAATCGCAAGCAAGAAACAAGTACACCTACTATGCATCGAAGGCTAAAAAGGAAGGTTATGAGCAAATCTCCGAACTCTTCACCGAGACAGCCAACCAAGAGAAGGAGCATGCAAAACTCTGGTTCAAACTCATCCACGGCATCGGTTCCACCACCGAAAACCTGAAGGATGCAGCACAAGGAGAAAACGACGAGTGGACCGACATGTACCCCAAGATGGCACAAGAAGCCCGCGAAGAAGGCTTTGACGACATCGCAACCCTTTTCGAAGGAGTTGCTGCCATCGAGAAAGTGCATGAAGAGAAATACAAGAAACTCCTTGCCAACATCGAGCAAGGCATTGTCTTCTCCCGCGAAGGAGACACCATCTGGCAATGCCGCAACTGCGGCCACATCCACATCGGCAAGCAAGCCCCCGAAGTGTGTCCTGTCTGCAACCACCCACAAGCCTATTTTGAGGTGAAGAAAGAAAACTATTGACAGATAAAAGAAAAACAAGAAGCATAACACATGCTGATGCGACATTTTCCAAAAGAATGTCGCATTTCTTTTTAAACCTTTTGAAAGCAGCCCTATCATATCAAACAAAAGCAACAAAAAATCAAATAAACAATTAACAAAACAACTATTTTTTAACCCAAAACTTTAACAAACACAACGAATTATGAAAAAGTTAATTCTCACAATGATGGTGGCAGCCATCTCACTCGCATCATTTGCACAGCAACCAGGTGGCGGTCAGCGCCGCGAGTTCAAACCAGAAGACCAGGCAACCCGTCGTGCCGACCAAGTGAAGGAGGCAGTCAAGACGACCGACGAGCAGTATAAGAAGGTGTATGACCTCTTCCTCAAGCAGGCTCAGGAGTCACAGGCAAAGATGAAGGAAGCCCAGGAAAAGGGTGAACGTCCACAGTTCGACCGCGAAGCCATGCAGAAGCAGCAAGAAGCAACCAATGCAGCATTGAAGGAAATTCTCACTGCCGAACAGTACGAAGCATACGAAAAAGCCCAGCAGGAACGCCGTCAACGCATGGGACAAGGTGGCGGCAGAGGTCAAGGTGGTGGTCGTCCCGGCGGACAAGGCGGTAACCGTCCACAGCGAAACAATCAGTAATTGAATCATAGAAAGACATTCCGTTAAGGCACAAAGCACTTCTCGCTTTGTGCCTTTTTTGTGCCCTTTTGAAGAAAGGTGTTAAGAAGGCACAAGTCTGCGGATGGTGTGGAAGCACTGTCTAAACTCCCCAGACGTCTATTCCCGAAAGGATATGAGCCAGAGGGTGAAGTAATGACGAGCCACGGAGCAAGGTGATGACGAGCAATGGAGCAAAGTGATGACGAGCAATGAGGCAAAGTGATGACGAGCGACAGAACTCGGAAGATACAGGTAAGTGTTTGAGCATGATACGGAATACAGTCGTTCGAGATGACGGGCAACAGAGCAAGCAAGATATTCGTCATCGTTTCATGAAGACATTCGTTGTCGTTTCGGCAAGACACAGGTGAGAGACTTGAGTGGACATTGAGTGTCGGTCTTTTCAGTTGATATTTTCACCAACAAACCTGAATGAATAGAACTTAACATACTTGTCTGTGTAACATCACAACATAAAGACATACACACATATATAATATGAGGTACAAGGCACATTCCGCTTTGTGCCTTTTTTTGTGTCCTTTTGAAAAAAGTTTGGGAAAAGTTTGACTTTTAGCCTTATTTTGTCACGACTCAGCAGAAAAAATAAACTTTTTCCGCATTCGCTGCTCCAAAATTTGGTGGTTTCAATCTTTTTCTGTTACTTTGCCACCGAATGAGTGGAAACACTCTCTGCGGTGCTTTCGGGTGCCGTGGCTTATTGGTAATTATAGAAGCGTTATGCTCTTTCTTGCAAGCTGAAAACGTAGGAAATTTTCAATCTTTGCAAAGAAGTTTTGAGAAGGCTTGTGTACTACAGGGCGTTCTTGGAATAAATGAAGGCGGACATAGCGGCTTCACGCGTTTGCGTGGAACTGCTTAATTGATACCATCTTGTTTATTCCGGGTACTTCCTACGACCCTCAGCTTGAAGATGTGGACATACAGTTCCACGCTTCTTCGTGTGTATAATTACCTTTGTTGGGAATTGGCAGAGGCACAGATAAAACTGATGAAAAATATAAAGCAATGAACAATCTTTATCTAAAATCTTTGATGGTGGCACTGGGAGCGCTGCTATCTCTTCAAGCAAATGCTTATGATGCTCAAGTAAATGGCATTTATTACAATTTGGTCACTCAAGTTAAGACAGCAGAGGTGACAAGTGGAGGTAGCAGATACACAGGTAAGGTCGTTATTCCTTCTACTTTTGTAAAGGGGGGAGTTACTTACAACGTAACATCCATTGGAAGTCATGCTTTCGATGACAGTAGTGGTCTGACCTCTGTGATCATCCCCAACAGTGTCACGTGTATCTGTGAGGGGGCTTTCAGAGGGTGTAGTGGTTTGACCTCATTGACTATTCCCAATAGTGTCATATCAATTGATAAAGAGGCTTTCTCTGGCTGCAGCCGCTTGAGTTCATTGACCATCCCCAACAGCGTTACATTCATTGGCAAAGGGCAGAAAACCAGCAGAGAAATACTTGGCTGTAGCGAACGTGCGCTGGCGCGAGTTGGCGTAGAACAGCACCTCGTCGCCCGCGGGACGGTAATTGTCGGGCAACAACCCTGCATCAACCACCCATTTGCGGAAGAACTGGCCCATCTCCGTCTCCAATACGCCGCCGCGCAATGACAACTGACTGCCCGGTGACGACCACTTGAACCATTCATGCGGTGTGACACGCTGATAGGCCGCTCCACCCGACGACAGCGGCGAGCGGATGTTGTGTCGGCTCATCACCACCACCTCCTTCAGTTCATACCGTGCCCGGAAGTCATCCGAGCGTTTCGTCTGTGCCTGCAGGCCCGTGCCGCTGATGATAAGGATGGCGGCGAGCATCCATAGCTTCATTTGTTTCATGGGTCTATTTGTTATCTGTCTGTTTCTTTCCCTTCTCCTTTGCTTCCTTCAGCCGTTGGTAGTTCTGGCCGGCCTCTTCGAACAGGGCGTTCTGGATGCTGTCGGTGGCGGATGCCTGCGACATTTCCTCACGCTTCTGACGATAGGTTGCG
>JAFUYM010000083.1 GCA_017470525.1 Bacteroidaceae bacterium | reverse complement strand
ACATTCTGCATCGAACTGATTGCCAAAAAACAATACTTTGACCCAGCAGACTCGCTGACAGCCGACCAGGACATCAACTCACCGAAATCGGTGAATATGCACCCCAACGGCACCAAATACTACGTGAACTCCCTCGAAGGGGCAACCACCGTCGTGTATGACTTCAAGACCAACCAGAAGTTGAAAGTCATCCGCCACGAGTTCACCGAAGCCGACACCGTCCTGCTGATGGGGGCAACCCCTTACTATGAGTTCACCCACCATCTGCCCGACAGCAACCATCCAGCCTCCCCATTCGGAGGTTGGGGCGCATTCTACGGCAAGCCAGTGGAGAGTGCCTTCACACATGGAGGCAAGTACCTCTGGGTGCCCTACTACCGCCGTTCCTACGACCTCAATGCACAAGACCCCTCGGCAGTCGCCATCATCGACACCCAGACCGACTCCATCATCCGACTCATGGACACAGGACCGCTGCCAAAGATGATAGCCCCATCCCCCGACGGCAAACTGCTCGCCATCACCCACTGGGGCGACAACACCGTGGGCATCATCGACATCAGCAGTCCCCACCCCGCCGACTGGCACTATCGCTCACTTGCCATCATCGACCAGAAACTGAAACTGAACTTCAGCCTCACCAAACAGATAGACCGCGACAACGACAGCGGCTACTGCCTGCGTGGCACCGCCTTCACCCCCGACAACCACTACCTGCTCGTGGGCTGCATGGCAGGCAACAACGGCATCGCCATCATAGACCTCCAACCTTCTTCCCATACCCCCCAACAGGGAAGCCAGAGAAGTCTTGGAAAACCAGAGGGGACTCCTCAATACCTCGGACGCATCACCGGCAACATGCCCAACCTGCGCCACATCATCATCCGCGACGGCTATCTCTACCTGAGCATCAACCGCGACGGCTACATCCAGCGCATGCCCCTCACCCAGTTCCTCGAAGCCGTTCCAGCCCTCATGGCTTCGTCCAACAAGACCACCACCCACACCGGATGGCAGAACTGCCAAGTAGGTGCAGGAGCCCGCACCATCGAGACCTCGCCCGACGGCCGCTACATCTATGCCGCCTGCAACGCCAGCAGCACCCTCTACGTAGTTGACACCCAGACCTTCCAAGTCATTGCCCACATAAACGGCGACAGTTATCCCGTCGGGCTCGAAGTCTCCCAAGACGGCAAAAACGTCTTCACCACCTCCCAAGGTCGCTCCAACGGTGGCGGCAACTGCGTGGACATCTTCGAAGTAACGTATAACAAATAACAGATTTTAAGGGAACTCCTTTTTACCGCAAGCGGTCTTTGAAAAACAAGAAAAAACCAGAAAAAACAAAAGGCTCTCCTCTAAAAAGAATGTCGGTTTTTTGAGGTTTTATTTGGTTTTTTATGGTTTTTCTAAAGACACGAAGCGTTAAGAAGAAGTTACTAAACATAATTCAAAAAATTACCAGTATGAAAAAATACATTTCCATCCTTGCCGCCCTGACCGTCTCAATGGGACTGACGGCACAAACCTACACCAACCACTACCCCAAAGAACTGAACAAACTCGCCACAAGATGGGCGAAAAAAGGCGAATGGCGCAACGGATTCACCAAAGCCTCACCAGCCCCGACCGTAAACCTGGTGGAGTTCTACCTTCAGTATCAAAAGAACCCCCAGCAATGGAACGCCCTGTTCCAATGGCTGCAAGAGACCGATTTGCTTGCCATCCCGGCAGGCCGCATCCCCATCCCCGGCACCACGCTGACCGTCAGTGTCGAGGATGGCGACAACTGGTGCTCACAAGATGACCTCCGTGCAGGCAAAGGCTCCGAAAGTCACTACCAGAAAATCGACTTCATGTACGTCGTGCGAGGCACCGAAGGTTTCTGCCGACTCGACCACGAGACCTCCACCCCACGCTCCGACTACAAGCCCGACCGCCTCGACTACCACTTCCAGTACGACCGCTTGGAGCAATTCACCTCCATCCCAGGCACCTTCAACATCATGTTCCCCTGCGACTGGCACATCGCCAAGGTAAAGACCAACGCCGAAAGCCAAAACCTCCGAGTGCTGGTGATTAAAGTAGATTACAAACTATAGAAACAGATAACCCATGAACAATATATTTGCAAAACTCATCGCCAAGGCAACCGGCATCAGCGAACGGCAAGTGGCAGGCACCGTCGGACTCCTTGAAGAAGGATGCACCATCCCCTTCATCAGCCGATACAGAAAAGAAGTGACAGGCACCCTCGACGAGGTGCAGGTGGCAAGTGTCAACGATTATCTGGAGAAACTCAAGGAACTGGAGAAGCGGAAAGAGACCATCCTCAGCACCATCGAGGAGCAAGGGAAACTGACACCCGAACTGCGGACACGCATCGAAAACTCGTGGGACAGCACCGAACTCGAAGACATCTACCTGCCCTACAAGCCCAAGCGCAAGACCCGTGCCGAAGTGGCGCGTCAGAAAGGACTGGAGCCATTGGCAACCTTCCTCATGCTGCAAAACCCCAATGCCGACATCGCCGGGAAGGTGAAGGAATTCATCTCCGAAGAGAAAGGCGTGAAGACCGCCGACGAAGCCATCCAAGGCGCACAGGACATCATCGCCGAACAAGTGAGCGAAAGCGAAGAAGCCCGCAACATCGTCCGCTTCAACTTCAAGCGAGACGCCGTCATTACGTCCGCCAAAATCAAGCCCAAGGCAAAGACCGAAGAGGAAGAAAAAGCATGGGAAGAAAAAGCACAGAAGTACCGCGACTACTTCGACTTCTCGGAGAAATTGTCACGATGCGCCTCCCACCGCCTCCTCGCCATGCGCCGAGGCGAGGCAGAAGGCATCCTGCGGGTCAGCATCAGCGGCGACGACGAGCGATGCCTCGACCGTCTCGACCAACAATTCCTCCGCAACTCCAGCCGGAGCGCCGAACTCGTGTGGGATGCCATCGAGGACGGCTTCAAGCGACTCCTCAAGCCCAGCATCGAGACCGAGTTCGCCAACCTCTCCAAGGAACGAGCCGACCAGGAAGCCATCCGCATCTTCGTGAAGAACCTCGAACAACTGCTCATGGCAGCCCCCTTGGGACAGAAGCGTGTGCTGGCACTCGACCCCGGCTTCCGCACTGGCTGCAAAGTCGTCTGCCTCGATGCCGAAGGCAACCTCCTCCATAACGAAGCCATCTACCCTCACCCTCCCAAGAACGAACGCCGCGCCGCAGCCGACAAACTCTGGACCCTCACCCGACAATACAAAATCGAAGCCATCTCCATCGGCAACGGCACCGCCAGCCGCGAAACCGAGGAATTCGTGCGCGGGCTTGGTCTGCCCAAGGAAATCCAAATCTACGTCGTCAGCGAAGATGGAGCCAGCATCTACTCCGCCTCCAAGGTAGCCCGCGAGGAATTCCCCGACTACGACGTGACCGTGCGCGGCGCCGTCAGCATCGGCCGCCGACTCATGGACCCCCTGGCAGAACTCGTGAAGATAGACCCCAACTCCATCGGCGTGGGACAATACCAGAAAGACGTGGACCAGAAGGAACTCAAGCACTCCCTCGACCAGACCGTGGAGATGTGCGTGAACAAAGTGGGCGTCAACGTCAACACCGCCAGCAAGCACCTGCTCACCTACATCTCCGGACTCGGACCCGCCATAGCCCAGAACATCGTCACCTACCGTGCCCAGAATGGAGCCTTCACCTCCCGCCGCGACCTGCTCAAAGTGCCCAAACTCGGTCCCAAAGCCTACGAACAGGCAGCAGGCTTCCTGCGGGTGAGCGGCAGCAAGCAGCCCCTCGACAACAGCGCCGTCCACCCCGAGAGTTACCCCATCGTCGAGCAGATGGCAAAAGACCAGCACTGCACCGTAGCCCAACTCATGGCAAGCAAGGAACTGCGCGAGAAAATCGACATCCGCCGCTACGTGACCGACAAAGTGGGTCTCCCCACCCTCGAAGACATCATGCAGGAACTCGACAAGCCCGGACGCGACCCCCGCCAGCAACTCACCGTGTTCGAGTTCTCCAAAGACGTGAAGGAACTCGCCGACGTTCAGGTAGGCATGACCCTGCCTGGCATCATCACCAACATCACCCAGTTCGGCTGCTTTGTCGATGTCGGAGTCCACACCAAGGGACTCGTCCACATCAGCGAACTCGCCGACCACTTCGTGAAAGACCCCTCCGAGGAAGTGCAACTCCACCAGCACGTCAGAGTCCGTGTCATCGGCATCGACCCCCAGCGCGGCAGGATGCAGTTGAGCATGAAAGGGCTGGCATAAACTGCCTACCACACAGACAAATCAAGAAGGCTCTGCAAGCAAACCACTTGCGGAGCCATCACCATATATCCCGAGAAAGTGAAACTGAAGCATCTGGAAGGAGAGCCCGAGAAATACCCCCTGAACCGGGCAAGAGGACTCGTCATCAACGACGAGAACATCCGCATCAACATCATCGACCCTCTGGGACTGAACACACATAAACCGGATTCCAACCAATAACGGAACCGCTGACCCAAAATCCGCTGACCCGAACTGATAGTTCGCACCTTTGTGGAATGATGACATTCGTTCGATATGCAACAAAAAAGACCCCCGTTAAGGACGAGGGTCAAACCTAAATGTTTTCACAACGGAATAATCCTTATTGTGAATTGCTACAAATTAGTTTTGCAAATATAAGAATTATTTTGTAAATTTGCAAAATAATTAACAAAAAAAGAAGAAGCCATGAAAAAAATCCTCGGATTAGACCTCGGAACCACCAGTATAGGATGGGCTTTGGTAAATGAGGCTGAGCATGATGAAGAGAAGTCTTCCATCATCAAACTGGGTGTGAGAGTTGTACCTCTAACTGTTGATGAGCAAACGAATTTTGAAAAGGGGAAAAGTATAACCACCAATGCTGACCGCAACCTCAAGAAAAGCATGAGGCGGAATCTACAACGCTATAAACTTCGCCGTGAGCATCTAATTGAGTGTCTAAAAAAGAACCACATCATTGCCGATGACACGATACTTTGCGAGCAAGGCAACTTCACAACATTCCAAACATACAGAAACCGTGCCAAGGCTGTGACAGAAAAGATTTCTCTTGATGAGTTGGCAAGAGTCTTGTTGATGCTCAACAAGAAACGAGGATATAAAAGTAGCCGTAAAGCCACCTCTGACGAAGGGACACTGATAGATGGAATGTCCATTGCGAAAGAATTGTACGAGAACAACATGACCCCAGGTGAATATGTATATGATTTGCTGAGAAATGGGAAGAAATATGTACCAGATTTTTACCGTTCCGATTTGGAGCATGAATTGAATCGTATATGGGATGTCCAGAAACTATATCACGATGACATATTGACTGATGAGTTCAGAACTCAAATTGAAGGAAGGTCAAAGACCAACACCTCAAAAATATTTCTTGCAAAGTACGGAATCTACACAGCCGAGAACAAAGGGAAAGACAAAAGACTTCAAGCATACAAATGGCGGAAGGAAGCCTTGCACACCCGACTCACACAAGAGGAACTTGCTTTTGTCATCGCTGATGTTAATGGTGCCATCAACAATTCGAGCGGTTATCTTGGAGCCATCAGTGACAGAAGCAAGGAACTCTACTTCAACAACCAAACCGTTGGTCAATATCTGATGGCGCATTTGGACAATGACCCACATTTTAGTCTCAAAAACAAAGCATTCTATCGTCAGGACTATCTGGATGAATTTGAAAAGATATGGGAGCACCAAGCACTATTTCACAAAGAACTCACTCCCGATTTGAAGAAAGAAATCAGAGATATCATCATCTTCTATCAACGTCCATTGAAGAGCAAGAAAGGCATGTTGGACATCTGCGAATTTGAGAACAGACAGGTTGAGGTAGAAGTAGACGGCAAGAAAAAGACTAAGACCGTAGGATTGAAAGTCTGCCCCAAATCATCTCCACTCTTTCAAGAATACAAAATTTGGCAAATATTGAACAACCTTAAAGTTACTGATACGCTTACATTCGAATCGTGGTCACTTGAACAGGAGGAAAAAGAACTACTATTTGAAGAATTAACGGTTAAAGCAAAACTTTCTAAATCAGAAGTCCTCAAAACCCTCTATGGAAAGACCAAAAATCTTGATTTGAATTATAAAGAAATAGAGGGCAACCGTACTATGGCTGCCATATGGCAAGCATGTCTCAAAATTGTTGCCATGACAGGACATAATGAATATGATGCGACGAAGTTGAAGGGCTCCGACTTGAAAGGAATTGTGGAAAGCGTTTTTAAAGGTCTGGGGTATCACACAGATTTCCTGACATTCCATGCAGAACTGGAAGGTAAAGATTTTTACCAACAACCTGCTTACCAATTGTGGCATCTGTTATATTCATACGAAGGCGACAATTCCAAAACTGGAACGGAAAAACTAATTGAGAAGATTACGGTTCTGACAGGACTGGAAAGAGAATATGCTTCAGTCCTTGCTAATGTGATTTTCAAAGAAGAATATGGGAACTTGAGCGCCAAAGCCATTCGGAAGATTCTTCCATTTATGAAAGGAGGCAACGAATATAGCCTTGCATGTGAATATGCTGGCTACAGACATTCTAAAAATTCTCTGACAAAAGAAGAGATTGATAACAAGATTCTTGTTGACCATCTGGATTTGTTACCACGCAATAGTTTGCGCAACCCTGTCGTAGAAAAAATCCTGAATCAGATGATTAACGTGGTGAACGCTCTTTCTGCCACATACGGGAAACCTGATGAAATCAGAATAGAGTTGGCAAGAGAATTGAAGAAAAGTGCTAAAGAGCGTGAACAACTGACCGATTCTATCAACAAAGCAAATGCACTACACGAGAAATACAAAGAGACACTTGAAAAGGAGTTTGGCATCAAGCATGTAAGCCGCAACGACATACTTCGTTATCGCCTTTATCTGGAACTGAAAGAGAATGGTTTCAAGACTCTTTATACGAACACCTATATACCCCGTGAAAATTGTTCAGCAAAGAGTTCGACATTGAACATATCATACCTCAAGCCAAACTTTTTGACGATTCTTTCTCAAACAAAACTTTAGAGAAACGCGATGCCAATATTGAGAAAAGCAATGCTACAGCATACGACTATGTACTGTCTAAATATGAAGCACAAGGAGCAGAAAAATACAAGACAAAAGTAGATGACTTGTATAAAAATGGAGTCATCAGTAAGGCAAAGCATGACAAACTGTTGATGAAAGAATCTGACATACCAGAAGGGTTCATCGACAGGGATTTGAGAAACTCTCAATATATTGCCAAAAAGGCACGAGAAATCTTGGAACAAATGGTGAAATTTGTTGTTCCGACAACAGGTTCTATTACAGACCGATTACGTGAGGATTGGCAACTGATTGACGTGATGCAGGAATTGAACTGGGATAAGTATGACAAATTAGGTTTGACGGAGACGTACACCGACAAAGATGGCAGAGAAATTCACAAAATCGCAGGCTGGACAAAACGCAATGACCACCGCCATCATGCAATGGATGCACTCACCATCGCATTCACCACTCGTTCCATCATTCAGTATCTGAACAACCTAAATGCAAGGAGTGATAAATCAAGTAGCATTTATAGTATTGAAAAGTCTTGCCTTTACCGAGACAAACACGGCAAACTCCGTTTCAATCCTCCCATGCCTCTCGAAAAACTACGCAAAGAAGCGAAGTCTGCATTGGAGAGCATCCTTGTGTCCACCAAGGCAAAGAACAAGGTAATGACACAGAATGTCAACAAATCTGCGACAAAGAAAAATGAGAAAGGATACAACCAGAGAATACAACTAACACCACGTGGACAGTTGCATAACGAAACCATTTATGGCAACATAAAAAGATATACGACAAAGGACGTAAAAGTGAGTGCGAACATGACTGAAGAACTCATCATGAGGGTGACAAAGAAGCGATATCGTGATGCTTTACTTCTTCGTCTGTCCGCATTTGGAGGTGACACAAAAAAAGCCTTTACTGGCCGGAACTCTTTGGACAAAAATCCCATTTATGTGGATGAGCACCAAACGGAATGTGTGCCTAACAAGGTAAAAATCGTTGAATATGAGACGATTTATCCTATTCGTAAAGCCATAGACAAGGATTTGAAAGTAGAGAAAGTTATTGATGCAGGCATACGCAGAATTCTTGAAGAAAGATTGAATGAGTACGGAGGAGATGCGTCTAAAGCCTTCTCCAACCTTGACGAGAATCCCATTTGGTTAAACAAGGAGGCAGGCATCAGTATTAAAAGAGTCAGAATCACTGGTATATCCAATGCGACACCGCTTCGGGAAAAGAAAGACCACAAAGGGGATTTCATTCTTGATGACGAGGGCAGAAGACAACCCGTTGACTTTGTCAATACAGGCAACAATCATCATGTGGCAATATTCCGTGACGAAAACGGAGAATTGCAAGAACATTTGGTTTCTTTCTATGAGGCTACAGCAAGAAAGTCTCTCGAACTTCCTGTCATTGATAAGGAATACAAACAATCGGAAGGATGGACATTCCTATTTAGCATGAAACAGAATGAGTACTTTGTGTTCCCGAATAAAGAAACTGGGTTTGACCCGAATGTGGTGGACTTATTGAATCCAGACAATTACGAGGAGATAAGTAAGAATCTGTACAGGGTTCAAAAATTCAGCACAAAAGATTATTGGTTCAGGCACCATTTGGAAACAATGATAAACGACACAAAGGAACTTAAAGGTCAAACATGGAAAAGAATAACATCGTTGTCTGAAATTGCCCATATAATCAAAGTACGTGTCAATCATATTGGTCAAATCATATCAGTAGGAGAATACTAATGATTAAGAAAACACTCTATTTCGGCAATCCTGCCTATCTATCAATGAGCAAGGCACAGTTGGGTATACAAATTCCAGAT
>JAFUYM010000082.1 GCA_017470525.1 Bacteroidaceae bacterium | reverse complement strand
CAGGGTGCTTTCTACTGTATAAACCAATCCTTCGTGCTCCCGCAAGGCGATGTTCAACCGCGAATTCATGCCAGGACCCCCCAAGATGTTGTTGAGGAAGTAAAGGGCAATCCGTTTGTCATCTTCAGAACCGTATGCCGCCCTGCCAATCATCACATGTGCCTGATGGGTGCCGCGTTCTTCCACAAAACGTCCTCCTCTCGCTTCTATCTTTCTGCTCTTCTCTTCCGTCCTCGTCTTTTCCGCTTTCTCCATTCCCTCCATCATCTTTCCCACCACTCTCTTTGCTTGTTCAAACGCCACGTTCCCAAACAAAAAGAACACCATCTTTTCGGGTCGGTATTGCCTTTGGGTGAATCTGAGCGCATCCTCTGTCTGAAACCGTCTCACGTTTTCCGCTGTGCCGAGGATGTCGTGCCCTAACGCATGCCCCTCGTAAATCAGGTCTTCAAAACGGTCGAAGATGAGATCGGCAGGTGTATCGTTGTAACTTTCGATTTCATCCACAATCACCTCACACTCCTTGTCCATCTCGTGCTGTGGGAAAGTGCTGTGAAACACGATGTCGAAGATGAGTTCTGCTGCCCGTTGAAAGTGCTCCTTCATAAAGGCGGCATACACCACCGTCTCTTCTTTGTTCGTGTAGGCGTTTAAGTCGCCGCCCACTGCTTCCATTCGGTTGATAATGTGCCATGCCTTGCGCTTTTCTGTTCCTTTGAACATCATGTGTTCGCAGAAGTGCGCCATTCCCTCTTCCCCACGTTCTTCGTCTCTTGTGCCAGCATCGATGCTGATGCCACAATATGCCACATTCGTCGGGGAGGCTATCTGTATCAACCGCAACCCGTTCTCAAAGGTGTGTGTCCGCACTCCTTCCTTGCTCCCCTTCTCTTCCTTGCGCTTTTGTTCTTCCATGCTTCCCATCAATAAATCAGCAATCCTGCCAATCCACACAACAGAATCATCACAATCGGATGCACTTTATATAGTCTTGTCCCCACAAAGGCGAACAAAAAGAGGATGATGCTCAACACAAACACAAACGGAGACTCTGTTGGGTCACCGAAGTTCTCCTTCGACATCAGCATCAGAGCCGCTGCAGCCAGCAAACCCACAATCACAGGGCGCAACGTGCTAAAGATGCTGGTCACCGCCTTCGAATCATGGTGCTTGATGAGGAACTTGCTGATGCTCACCATCAGGATGAACGGCAACCAAATCACGCTCAGCGAAGCCAAAACCGCTCCTAACACCGCTGCCCAAGTAGGATAACCCTCATGAATCACAGCCGTGTAACCCGTGTAGGTGGCGCAGTTGATGCCGATAGGTCCTGGGGTTGATTGACTGACTGCCACGATATCCGTAAATTCGTTAATCGTCATCCAATGGTGCTTGTTCACCACTTCATCCTGAATCAGCGACAACATCGCATAGCCACCTCCAAAGTTGAAGATGCCGATTTTCGAGAAGACGTAAAACAATTCTAAGAATATCATTCCTTCAATAAAACTTCAATCTTTCAATTTACCCCACAGGAATCCGCCAATGCCAGCCACAAGGATGCACCAGATGGGCGACACTCCGAAGGCTGCAATCAGCACAGCCGTCACCACAGGAATCCACCAGTTGTACTTATTCAGTTTCGCCTTCCTCGCCATCGTGAAGCAAGGAGCGAGAATCAACGCCACCACACAAGGTCGCACACCCATAAAGACTTTCTCCACATAGATATTGTCCTTAAAGGTCTGGAAAAACATGGCTATGAGGAGTATCGCAATAATGGAAGGCAGTGCGGTAGCCAATGCTCCCACAACGCCTCCAGTCACACCTTTCAGTTTCAAGCCGATGTGCGATGCCATGTCGATGGCAAAGAGGCCAGGAGTGCTCTGTGCCACCACCAGCGTGTCCATAAACTCCTCATGGCTCAACCAGTGCTTCTTATCCACCACTTCCTTCTCCATTATCTGCACCATAGCGTAGCCTCCCCCAAGGGTGAAACTACCGATTTTGGCGAATGTGAGGAAGATGTCGGTGTAGATGCCCATGCGCTATTTGTTTCCTTTTTCTAGTTTATCTAGTCATTCTAGCCCTTCTAGTATATCTAGCCTTTCTAGTAACATCTAGTCTTTCTAGTCTTTCTAGTCGGGCTAGAGAGGCTAGAAGGGCTAGAAAATCCTATTGCCCCTTCTTTTTTTCCACCCACTTTCGTGCGTTCACAAATGCTTCAATCCAAGGAGTCACCTCATCGCCCTTCCTGTCAGCAGGGTAGTTTGCCTGTTGCCATGGGAAGATAGCACGTTCGAGGTGCGGCATCATTGCCAAGTGGCGACCATCAGCCGATGCGATACCAGCCACATCATAGGTAGAACCGTTAGGATTGGCTGGATAGCCAGAATAGTTGTATTTGGCTACGATATGGTAGTCGCTTTCAGCCTTTGGCAGACGGAAGTTGCCCTCACCATGAGCCACCCACAAGCCTAACTTGCTACCACTCAGCGAACCGAACATGACAGACTTGTTCTCTGGAATCTGGAGGGTCACAAACTCACTCTCAAACTTGTGGCTCACATTGTGCAACATCTGCGCATAATCCTTCGCGTCCGTCACCGCATGGTTGTTGTTAATCAAACCGAGTTCCACCATCAACTGGCATCCGTTGCAGATACCTAATGACAGCGTGTCCTCACGGGCATAGAACGCATCGAGTGCTGCCTTTGCCTTCGGATTGAACAGGAAGGCACCTGCCCATCCCTTCGCACTGCCCAGCACGTCGGAGTTGGAGAAACCACCACAGAATACAATCATGTTGATGTCCTCCAAGGTCTCACGACCACTCACAAGGTCGGTCATCATCACATCCTTCACGTCGAAGCCCGCCAGATACAACGAGTAAGCCATTTCGCGCTCACCGTTCGTACCCTTCTCGCGGATGATGGCTGCCTTCACGCCAGTACGTTCGCGGCGGTCAGCGCTGATGCCATACTGTGCCAACTGGCCCGTGAAGGAAGCAGGGAACTTGTGCTCAATCGGTTGCTTTTTATAGTTCTCAAAACGCTCCTTTGCCATGCCGTTGAACGACTGCTTTGTGTCGAGGCGGTAAGAAGTGCTGTACCAAATATCGCGCAGTTTGTCGATGTCGAAATAGCGGTTGCGACCACCCTTCTTCACCACAATCTGGCGTTCCTCAATAGGATGTCCGATTTCCACGAAACCAACACCTGCCTTGTTCAGAATCGTCTCCACATCTCGCTTGTCTGCATTCTTCACCTGAATCACCACCCCGGGGTTCTCAGCAAAGAGCAACTTCACAGGGTCTTTCTCTGCAATGCCGTTCAAGTCTGCCTTGATACCGCCTTTCTGATTGGCAAACGTCATCTCCAGCAGCGTCGTAATCAAACCACCTGCACTAATGTCGTGACCCGCCAAAAGGAGTTCCTCCTTCACCAATTCCTGCACAGCCAAGAACGCATCTCTGAAATACTCAGGGTTCTTCACCGTCGGCACATCGCTACCCACTTTGCCAAGGCTCTGAGCAAAGGCAGAACCGCCCAATCTCAGTTTGTCGAACGAGAAGTCGATATGATAAAGCGTTGTGTTCGCATCGTTCACCAACACAGGGCTAACCACTTTCTTCACGTCGCTCACCTCACCGCCTGACGATACAATCACCGTTCCCGGCGAGATAATCTTGCTGCCGTCAGGATACTTCTGTGTCATGGAGAGTGAATCCTTACCTGTCGGCACATTCACTTGCAAAGCACAGCAGAAGTCGCTCAATGCCTGCACACCCTGATACAGACGTGCATCCTCACCCTTCTGCGAACGGCAGGGCCACATCCAGTTTGCCGACAGGCTCACTGAGTCAAGACCTTCAGCCATGGGTGCCCACACGAGATTCGTGAGCGATTCAGCCACAGAGAGCACACTGCCCGCTGCTGGGTCTGCCAAACCTGCCTGTGGTGCATGACCGATGGCAGTGGCGATACCCTTCTCGCCCCGATAATCCAATGCCACCACACCGCAGTCGCTGAGTGGCAACTGAATCTCGCCTTGGCACTGCTGACGGGCAATCTTACCCGTCACCGAACGGTCCACCTTGTTGGTCAACCAGTCCTTACAAGCCACAGCCTCCAGTTGCAGCACGTTCTCCAGATATGCCTCGATTTCCTTGTAGGAATAACCCACATCCTCATACTTCCTCTCCACCGTTTCATCCCTCATGTAGGTCTTGGGCGAATGACCGAACATCTGTGCCACATCCAAGTCAAACGGACGTACACCGTCTCCCTGTTGGAAGGCGAAGTGTGCATCGCCCGTCGTTTCACCCACCACATACAGCGGTGCGCGTTCACGCTCTGCAATCTGACGCACGTGCTCAATATGCTTTTCGTCGATGAGAAGACCCATGCGCTCCTGACTCTCGTTGGCAATAATCTCCTTCGAAGAGAGTGTTTGGTCGCCAATTGGCAACTTGGTCATGTCGATGAGACCACCACATTCTTCCACCAATTCAGACAGGCAATTGACGTGTCCTGCGGAGCCGTGGTCGTGAATGCTCACCACAGGATTCACCTCCTCCTCACACAGCGCGCGAACGAGGTTGTTGGCGCGTTTCTGCATCTCGGGGTTGGCACGTTGCACAGCGTTCAACTCGATGCCCGACGAATAGCGACCCGTATCTACAGAAGACACAGAACCGCCACCGAGACCGATGCGGTAGTTGTCGCCACCGACCACCACAATCTTGTTGCCCTTTTCAGGCGTACCCTTCAGGCAGTCGCGCTTGGTGCCGTAACCCACACCACCAGCCAGCATAATCACCTTGTCGTAGCCGTATTCTTCTGTCGTGTCGCCCTGCTGTTCGGCATGCTCGAACGTGAGCACAGAACCACAAATCAGCGGCTGACCAAACTTATTGCCAAAGTCACTGGCACCGTTCGATGCCTTAATCAGAATCTGCTCAGGAGTCTGATACAGCCACTTTCTGATAGGCAGAATCTCTTCCCAAGGACGGATGTCGCCCTCCTTATCTGACTTTGTCCACTTCGGATAACTATGTGGCTGACTCGGAGCCACCCCATTGCGTGGGTAACTGGTCATATACACCGCCGTACCAGCAATTGGCCAGGAGCCGACACCGCCACCCATACGGTCACGGATTTCACCGCCCGTACCCGTAGCAGCACCGTTGAACGGCTCCACCGTCGTGGGGAAGTTGTGCGTTTCAGCCTTCAGCGAAATCACCGACTCGATGTCCTTCACTTCAAAATAGTCGCTCGTCGAGTGGTCGGCAGGAGCAAACTGCTCCACCACAGGACCTTGACTGAACGCCACGTTGTCTTTATATGCTGAGAGAATCTTGTTGGGGTTCTCTTGGGTTGTCTTCTTAATCATCTGGAAGAGTGAACTCTCCTTCTCCTTGCCGTCGATGATGAACGTGCCGCCGAAAATCTTGTGGCGGCAATGTTCGGAGTTAATCTGCGCAAAACCAAACACCTCGGAGTCGGTCAACTTTCTGCCCAACTGACCCTCCACCTTGTGCAGGTATTCTATCTCCTCGGGCGAGAGAGCAAGTCCCTCCTGCTCATTATATTCTTCGAGATTCTCAATATGCAGAATCGGTGCAGGTTCGATGTTCACCGTAAAGATGTCCTGATTCAAGCCCTTGTACATGCGTTGCAGCATGGGGTCATGTTCTGCGTCCTCACTCTCCACAGGGAAATACTCCTCAATGCGCTGCACACCCTGAATCGCCATGTTCTGTGTGATTTCCACAGCATTGGTGCTCCAAGGAGTAATCATTTCACGGCGAGGACCTACGAAGAATCCCTGCAAATTGTTCTCACTTTCGGGTTGAGCCTCGCCATACAGCCAGCAAAGTTCACGGGTTTCATCAGCAGAGAGTTCATGGTTCACTTGAGTGGCTATCACGCTCTGTGCTGGTGTTCTGAAAAAGTAAATCATAAAATAACAGATGTGAATTTTCCTGCAAAGGTACGACATTTTCCCCGAAACCCCAATATAAAGTTCTACGAACTTACATTATTTCTTGAAAAAACCTTTTTCTCTGTGTGCATTTTTCAATTCGTGGTGGCTTCTCCACCACCCTACCCTAAAGTTCTCCACCACCCTATCCCAAAGTTCTCCATTGCCCTGCTTTTGCATTCCTCGCCCAAATGCTTCTGGGTGCTCCACTTTCCCGTTTCTGCCATCACCCTTTTCAGGGCTGTTTCAGCACCCCTAAAGGGGAGTGACTCTCACCCCTTAAAGGGTAAGACTCTCTCCCTTGGAAGGGTAAGACTCTCTCCCCTTTAGAGGTTGTGGAAGCAGGGGCGCGGAGGTGGAGCGTGTAGGCTCTTTTTCTCCCACGAAGAAAAGATTTTGTGCAGGTGTTTTCCCTTTCTTTCCAAAATATTCCGTACCTTTGCAGCAGATTTACAAATTGTTGGTTAGAAAAGAAACAAGAAATGGCTTTGAAAGCAGGTATTGTAGGTTTGCCGAATGTGGGCAAATCAACACTTTTTAATTGCTTGTCGAGCGCAAAGGCGCAGGCAGCGAATTTTCCTTTTTGTACGATAGATGCGCAGTTGGGACAGGTGAGTGTGCCTGATGAACGACTGACGAAACTGGCGGAACTGGTGCATCCAGGCAGGATTGTGCCAGCGGTGTGCGACATTGTGGATATTGCAGGTCTGGTGAAGGGTGCCAGCAAGGGTGAAGGATTGGGCAACCAGTTCTTGGGCAACATCCGTGAGTGTGATGCGATTATCCATGTGTTGCGCTGTTTTGACAACGGCAACATCGTACATGTGGATGGCAGCGTTGACCCAGTGCGCGATAAGGAAATTATTGACACGGAATTGCAACTGAAGGACTTGGAAACGGTGGAGATGCGCCTGAAGAAGACCGAGAAACTTGCCAATGTGGGTCACGACAAGGCTGCCAAGGTGGAATATGGCTTGCTGCTTCGCTATAAGGAAGCACTGGAGAAGGGACTCTCGGCACGTGTCGTAGTGCCTGAAAATGAGGAAGAAGTACAGGCAGCCAAGCAGATGTTCCTGCTCACCACCAAGCCTGTGCTGTATGTGTGCAATGTGGATGATGCCAGTGCGAAAACGGGCAATGCCTACGTGGATAGGGTGCGTGAAGCCATCAAGGGCGAGGAGGCAGAACTCATTGTCATCAGCGCGCAAACCGAAGCCGACATCGCTGAGTTGGAAAGTTATGAGGAGAAGCAGATGTTCCTCGAAGATATGGGTTTGGAGGAAAGTGGTTGCAACCGTCTGATTAAAGCGATTTATGCCCTGCTGAACCTGCAAACTTTCATCACCGCTGGCGAAATGGAGGTGAAGGCATGGACCTTCAGGAAGGGATGGAAAGCACCGCAGTGTGCAGGTGTGATTCACACCGATTTCGAGAAGGGCTTCATTCGTGCTGAGGTCATCAAGTACGAGGATTATGTGAAGTATGGCAGTGAAGCCGCTGTGCGCGAAGCAGGCAAGTTGGGTGTGGAAGGAAAGGATTATGTGGTGCAGGACGGCGACATCATGCACTTCCGCTTTAATGTGTAAAACTGTGTGCTGCAATTCTGTCGCAGCACACTTGCAAAGGATAGCAAAATGGAAACTCTCTTTATTGATTGGCAGCCATCGGTTGAGGCTTTCTCAATCGGCTCATACAGCGTCAGGTGGTATGGCTTGTTGTGGTGTTTGGGTTTTCTGGTGGCATACCTCATTGTGCAGCGGCTCTATAAGCATCTGAAAATCAAGGACGAGAAGTTTGAACCGCTCTTCTTCTATTGTTTCTTGGGTGTGCTGATAGGGGCGCGCTTGGGACATTGCCTCTTTTATGAGTGGAGTTACTACATGACCAGTTGGAAGGGTTTCATCGAAATGCTCCTGCCGATTCATCAGATGCCCGATGGCGGATGGAAATTCACGGGATATGAAGGGTTGGCTTCTCATGGCGGCACCATCGGTCTCATCATCGCCATGATGCTCTATTGGAAAAAGACGAAGGTGAAGCCTTGGGTGGTGATGGATTGCATTGCCATTGCCGTGCCTCCGATGGCTTGTCTGATTCGTTTGGGCAACCTGATGAATTCCGAGATTGTGGGCAAGACCACCGATGTGGCTTGGGCATTCATCTTCCACAGCCATGAGTCGATGGTGAACGGCGAACTGGTGCCTCGCCATCCTGCCCAATTGTATGAAGCCATTGCCTACTTCATCATTTTTGTCGTAGGAACCCTGATTTATCTGCACTGGTACAAGGCACAGGGCATGCGCCAAACGTCGCCCATAGCCGTCGGAACGGGCTTTTATTTCGGTTTCTGCCTCGCCACCATCTTCATCTTCCGCTTCTTTGTCGAATTTCTGAAGAAAGAGCAGGTGGAATTTGAGCAGAACATGTTCTTAGATATGGGACAATTGCTCAGCATCCCCTTCGCCATCTTAGGCGTGTGGTGCATGATAAGGGCAACAAAAAAGGCTGCAAGTTGATTGCAGCCTTTTTTGTTGTTTGTTTAGCCTTTCCAGTTTATCTAGCCCTTCTAGTATTTCTAGTAGGGCTAGAAGGGCTAGTTTGGCTAGAAAATACCTCTTATAGCGTTTCCAGCATCCGTTTCAGCACCACCGTTGCAGAAATCTCGCGGTTGGCTGCCTCTGGAATCACAATGGAGGTGGGTGCCTCAATCACATCGTCCGTCACAATCATGTTGCGGCGTACGGGCAGACAATGCATGAAGAAAGCGTTGTTGGTCACTGCCATCTGGCGGTCAGATACGGTCCATGCAGCGTAATCATGATAATCACCCAACACCTTGCCATACTCTTCAGGACGGGTCACACCCGGGCAACTCCAGTTCTTGGCATAGATGAAATCCGCTCCCTCGAATGCTTTCATCTGGTCGTATTCCACCTTGGCATCGCCCACAAATTGCGGGTCGAGTTCGTAGCCTTCAGGATGTGTGACCACGAAATCCACGTCGGCAGCATTCATCCATTCTGCAAAGGAATTGGGCACAGCCTGTGGAAGTGCCTTGGGATGCGGTGCCCATGAGAGCACCACCTTCGGACGCTGGTTGGGAGTGCGTTGGATGGCATTGCCACCAAACAACGGATTTGGCTCAATCAGCGTCTTGTTCTTGTACTCCTCAATGGTGATGAGGTCGGCAAATGCCTGCAAAGGATGCACGGTGGCACTCTCCATGAAGAAGACGGGGCGACCGCTGTACTGGATGAACTGATTGAGAATCTTCTCTTCGTAATCATCCTTGCGAGATTCAAACCGGGCAAAGGAACGCACACCGATGATGTCGCAATAGCACCCCATCACAGGAATGGCTTCCAAGAGATGTTCGCTCTTGTCGCTTTCCATGATGACACCGCGCTCTGTCTCCAATTTCCAAGCACCTTGATTTACATCGAGCACGATGACGTTCATGCCGAGGTTGAGGGCTGCCTTTTGGGTGGAGAGGCGAGTGCGGAGAGAGTTATTGAAGAAAATGAGCATCGCAGTTTTGTTCTTACCCAACTGCTGATACTTGTAACGGTCAGCCTTGATTTCAAAAGCCTCGTCGAGGGCTTTGCGGAGGTCGCCGATATCGGAAACGTGTTGAAAGATTTTCATATTGTTTGTGGTTTTTTATCTATTCTGTTGTTTGTCTAATCCTTTTAGCCTTTTTAGCCTTTCTAGCCTTTCTAGCCCTACTAGTCATTCTAGTTATTCTAGATAGGCTAGAAAAGTTAGAATTTCTCTATGAGAGCATGGCGAGTGCCTTGTTCTCTGCTGCTTCCATAATTTCCCGTTCGCCAGGACCTTTGTCGTTGATGCCGCAGAGGTGGAGCACTCCGTGGATGATGACGCGGTGCAGTTCTTCTTCATAAGTGGTGCCTTGTTGCTCAGCATTGGAACGCACGGTGTCGAGGCTGATGAAGAGGTCGCCCGCGATGGTGTCTTTCTTGCCTGTGAGGAGGGCATCGTCGCAGTAGTCGAAAGTGATGATGTCGGTGTAGTAGTCATGCTGGAGATACTGTCGATTGACCTCCAGAATCTTCTCGTCGTCGCAGAAGATGTAGGCGATGTCCCCCACCCTTTTGCCGTATGTGGCAGCAACAGCCTTTATCCATGCGCTGGTGTCGCGGCGACGGATGGCAGGCATTTTC
>JAFUYM010000081.1 GCA_017470525.1 Bacteroidaceae bacterium | reverse complement strand
AATTCTGACATGGCAAAATCCTGGGCAACTTTTTGTTGCTCAGGAACTTATAAATAAAGTTAAATTATAGTGTTGCGGAATTAAGGTATACAAAATAATTTGGCTTGAATACACTTCAGTATAATCAAGCCAAATCAAAAGTTGTATTCAAGCCAAATCTTTTTGTATAGTCAGGCTAAAGAGGTAAGAGATTGTGGAAGGGATGGAGTGGAGGCTGCGGAGGGAAGGGGGTGAAGGATGCGGAAGGAGAATGGCGGAAGGAGTGGAAAAGATGGAGTGAGACAATCAAACAAAAGTCAACGTCGCACGTCGATAGTTGTAGGAAAGCCAGTAACTTTGTTTCAACGAGTCCGACAAGAAGGAGCGGGCTATCAATTCTTTGGCCAACGGGTACACGGCTGCAAAGAAATCCAGTTCCCTTTTCACCAATCTTGCAGACAAGCCAATACGCCGCCCAAACTCCTCAAAGTCATTTCTGCTTACGGTTTTTGCATCGGTCAACTGCATCCCTTCCTTAAACAACCCTTTATCAAGGGCGAATATGCGTGGCATACTCAGATGCAGGCTGGTGTTGATGAGGTCGTATGCAGGAGCGAGATGATATTCGCCATCGCCTCGGTTGATGAGTGAGAAATTCTTCAGGTGCGCGTCATCGTTGAGGGTAAGATAGTTGAAGACAACAATGCGGAAGAACTTCAGAATTTCAACAGGAGCCGCCTTGACGTACTTGCGGATGATGTCAGCGCATTCCTCATAACTCAGATTACTATACTTGAAATCGCTGCCACCATTAGCATTGGTTAATCCAGAGAGCGAGGCAAAATCCTCTTGGCTATACTTTTGTCCATTGGACCCGACATCGAACCGACGACAAAGATAGGCGGCTTCTCCGTCCTTGAAGAAACAGATGGCATTGGCCGCTGTTTCTATGTGATAGACCTGTGATGCCAGTTGCATGGTCAGATGCTCATTGGCAGGACAATACTTGCGGTCGAGCAGGGCGTATGATGTTGGAGCAGGTTTCAGAATGTATGTTCCACGTTCACCCTCGGCTGGCTTTACCAGTTGATTGTCTGCATTGACCACTATGCTCGCCTTTGGTTGTACACCTGATAAAGATATGCGTCCAACATTCTTCAGATAGTCTTCGTTGTCAGCACCGTCGTTATTCGGGCTGTCAAAATCGAGGATATGTGAAACCACCTTCCCGTCAAACAATTGTTTCCGGGCTGCAGGAGAATATGTGTCAAAGCCCTCCTGCAAGGTGGATGGGCAAACTTTAATCTCTATCATACTTACATTGGTTTTACGGTTACGGCTCCAATGGTGTCGTGCTGGGCAGTTGCCACCATAATACCAAAATCATCGTTTTCATCAATATGATGCAACATGGATTGCACCTGACGATTGGAGCCTTCAGACAACATATTATAGAAATAAGGAAAGAGATGGTTGGAACGGTAAGGCTCTTTTCTTACGGGCATAGCCAAACAGACTGGTTCGCCTTGATAATTCCCATCATAGGTAAACACATATTCTCTGGCATCAGTTTCTTGAAGTATGCCAGCCTCTCTGTCGTGGATGAATACCTTACATTGCCTCATAATCCAACTGTTTGATGTTGATATCCATTTGCAGACCCAACGTGTCAATGATTGTCAGCAGGGTTGCCAACTGTGGATTACCCTCTCCGCGTTCAATTGCCACAACGGTGTTTACAGCCACACTTGCCAAATCAGCCAACGTCTGTTGATTGATACCCAACTTCTTTCGCCTTTTTTTGATGGCATTTCCTATTTCTTGCTGTGTCATAATCTCATTATATTGCGATTTCGCTACAAAGATAAGCAAATCTTTTCAATCGAACTAAAAATTCGCAACAAAATGCGATTTTTGATGGCTTTAGTTCTAAAATGAGTAAAGAAGTTTTGTTTTTCTCTCACTTAATCGTACCTTTGACTCCGTCGAAGGTGCGTTCGCACCAATCATTGCCTATTTTCTTTTTTGCGTTCGACAATAAAAATGAAAAAAGAGTTTTTATTTTTGTATTGTCCTCACTTATTCGTACCGTTGGCTCCGCCGAAGGTACTCACGCTCGACAATAAAAACGAAAAAAAATGTTTTTCGTTTTGTATTGTGCTCACTTAATCGTACCTTTGCAGCCGAAACGAAAAAAGGAATAGTGCAAACATTTATGGAATTCAAGAAGAACATTGTTATCACTGGCGGTGCTGGTTTCATTGGCAGCCATGTGGTGCGCTTGTTTGTAAACAAGTACCCAGAGTACAAAATCATCAACCTCGACAAGTTGACATACGCGGGCAACCTCGCCAACCTAAAGGACATCGAGGACAAGCCTAACTACAAGTTTGTCAAGATGGACATCTGCGATTTTGATGGCTTCTATCAGTTGATGCAGGACGAACACATCGACGGCATCATCCATCTGGCTGCCGAAAGCCACGTGGATAGGAGCATCAAGGATCCGTTCACCTTTGCTCGCACGAACGTGATGGGCACTCTCTCGTTGCTGCAAGCCGCCAAACTCTATTGGGAGAGCCTGCCCGAAGGGTATGAGGGCAAGCGTTTTTACCATATCTCGACGGACGAGGTGTATGGAGCGCTGAAACTCACTTGCCCCGAGGGGGTGGAAAGTCCGTTCACCACGACGGCATCCAGTTGTGAGCATCATGCTGCCTACGGTGAGGATTTCTTCTTGGAGACGACGAAGTACAATCCACACTCTCCTTACAGCGCATCGAAGGCAAGCAGCGACCACTTTGTGAGGGCTTACCACGACACGTATGGCATGCCGACTATCGTGACGAACTGCTCGAACAATTATGGGCCTTATCAGTTCCCTGAGAAGTTGATTCCGCTGTTTATCAACAACATCCGTCACCGCAAGCCGCTGCCTGTGTATGGCAAGGGTGAGAATGTGCGTGACTGGCTGTATGTGGTGGATCATGCCCGTGCCATCGACACGATTTTCCACAATGGAAAAATCGCCGAGACCTATAACATCGGTGGTTTCAACGAGTGGAAGAACATCGACATCATCAAGGTGGTCATCAAGACGGTTGACCGCCTGCTGGGTCGCCCTGAGGGTGCCGACCTCGACCTCATCACTTACGTGACCGACCGCCTCGGACATGATGCCCGCTATGCCATCGACTCCCGCAAGTTGCAGAAGGAACTGGGTTGGGAGCCAAGCCTCCAGTTTGAGGAGGGTATTGAGAAGACCGTGAAATGGTATCTCGAGAACGAGGCGTGGATGGACAACATCACCAGCGGAGAGTATGAGAAATACTACGACGACATGTATAAAAACCGATGAACACCGAAGAACGAGTCCAAAAAGCAGTTGCTTACTTCAAACAAGGCTATAATTGTTCCCAGTCCGTGGTGTTGGCTTTTGCCGACTACTACGGACTGGACGAGTCTTTTGCCGCCCATATCTCCGCCTCTTTCGGTGGCGGCATCGGTCGCATGAGAGAGACGTGTGGCACGGCATGTGGCATGTTCATGCTGGCAGGACTTGAGGTGAAGGGTGACTATCCCGACCAGGAACTGAAAAAACGGAACTATGAGGTGGTGCAGCGGTTGGCTGCCGACTTCAAGGCTGAAACGGGTTCCCTCCTCTGCAAGGAACTCCTCGGGCTGAACAAGAAACGTGCTGACGGCACCATTCCCGAAATCAAGATTGTAGCCACGCCCGAAGCCCGCACTGACGAATATTACAAGAAGCGCCCCTGCATCCGCATGGTGGAAACAGCGGTGCGCATTTACTGCGATTATCTAATGCACAATTGACAATTCATCATTGCAAGAAGAGTTCGTGATGCTTCGTGTTCTCAACATATCCGAAGGTACTTCTGTTGATGGTCCTGGTCTCCGCACCGCCATCTATTTTGCCGGTTGCACCCATCATTGTGAAGGTTGCCAGAACCCACAATCATGGAATCCCGACGGGGGTGCTGAGATGACGGAAGATGAACTGCTCCGCATCATTGCCTACAACGATTTTCCTGTCACCTTTTCGGGTGGCGACCCTTTCTTTCAGGCAGAAGCCGTGGCTCACCTCGCCCAACGCATCAAAGAGGAGCAGCACCGCAACATCTGGTGCTACACGGGTTACCGATGGGAGCAACTCATTCAGATGCCCCGTTTTCTTCCTCTTCTCCAACAGATAGATGTGCTGGTCGATGCTCCTTTCATCCTTGCCCAACGCAACATCCAACTGCGATTCCGAGGCAGTGAGAACCAACGCATCATTGACGTGCCAGCCTCCCTTTCGAGGGGGAAGATGGTGGAGATAACGGCACAGTACATGATGTAGGAAACGGAGAAAAAGGAACCACGGAATAATACAGGAACTACAGAGTTCGCAAGTTCTTAGAACAACGAATTTTGCGAATGGGACGAATCTTTTTTTCATGTCGCGAGGCGACGACGAATAAAAACGAATTGGAGCCTTGGACGGCTTCGCCATACGGCGTACAAACCAGCAGGGTATAGCCACTTCGCCTCGCGACGATATTGGCTACGTCGATCTAAAGGTTCGTTTTTATTCGTCACCGCTTGCGGTATGGCAAGAAAAAATTAGTCTCATTCGTAAAATTCGTTGTTCTAAAAAAACCTGCAGAAGTTAAAATCTGTGTAGCAAACCTTTAGTTCGGCGTAACCAAATCTGTAGTTTTAACTCAAATCACTGTATCACTTTACTTCCCAAATGTCGTTAGTTTCGAGCAGTTCGGCAAAGTTGTGATACTTCTTCTGTGCTTTCACCTCCTCGATTTGGGCGGTTACGCAGTCGTCGTAGGTGGGAGCATCTACATCGCGGATGACACCGAGTGCCACGGGGAAGCCGTCGCCATTGCCCATGAGGGCGAGTTTGAGTTGGAGGGTGTTGTCCTCGCAGTGTGCGTCGTGGATGAGGATGTCCTTCTCTGTGATGCCGTTCTCGCCAATCTTCACCACCTTCAAGCCGAAGCCTTCTTGCATGAGACCATACTCACGGTTCTCGCCGAAGATGAGGGGCTTGCCATGCTCCACGTAGATGGCGTTCTTGGCACGTCCTTCCTTGCTATAGACAGCATCGTGGGTGCCGTTGTTGAAGATGACGCAGTTCTGCAGAATCTCGCACACGGCAGCACCTTTGTGGTTGTAGGCAGCCTTGAGGATTTCCACGGTGCCGGGTGCATCGGTAGCGACGGCACGTGCAAAGAAGTGTCCACGAGCGCCGAAGCAGAGTTCGGCAGGACGGAACGGGTCTTCCACCGTTCCGTAAGGACTGGACTTCGAGACGAAGCCACGGGGAGAGGTGGGTGAGTACTGACCCTTGGTCAAACCGTAGATGCGGTTGTTGAGCAGTATCATGTTGAGGTTGATGTTGCGACGGTTCGCATGGATGAAGTGGTTACCGCCGATGGCAAGACCATCACCGTCGCCACTCACCTGCCACACGGTCAGGTCGGGGTTTGCCACCTTGCAACCAGTAGCGATGGCAGCAGCACGACCATGAATGGTGTTCATGCCATAGGTTGCCATATAGTGCGGCAGACGCGATGAACAACCAATACCGCTAATCACGGCTGTATTCCAAGGTTCCACACCAATCTCTGCCATTGCTTTGTGGAGGGAGGCAAGGAAGAAGTGGTCGCCACAGCCAGGACACCAACGTGGCTGACCTTTTTTATAATCTTGTACTTTGAATTCCATATACTTAAATTATTTTGACTTTGATATTTTTTGAACAACGAATTTTTCTAATTTTACGAATCGGTTTTTTGGAATGTCGTGGACGACAACGAATAAAAACGAATGTAAGATGTTAGGTAAGAATGGGAAGCCTTTCTGCGACTAAACGGGATTCACCGAAGTTGATGAGGAGGGCTAATTTCATTCCAGCGACCTTTGCGTAGTTAAGTGCTTGAGCACGATATGCATCTTCAAGTTCTTTCACCGCTTTCAGTTCTACGATGATTTTATCATAACAGATAAAATCTGGAACGAATGTTGCTGAAAGAGTGTTACTACCTCTATAAACAGCATGAATCTCTACTTCGCGCTGGAAAGGTATGCCTTTCTCTTGAAACTCAATCGCCAAAGCCTCTTGATACACTTTTTCTGTAAATCCCCTGCCAAGGGCATTATGCACAGCCATTGCAGCCCCGATAATCTCGTAGGTTTCTTGAGGATATATCAAGTCTCTTCGTTGAGTTTCCATTGCCATTCGATTCTATTCGTCGCCGCTTGCGGCATTTACACTCAGATTCGTATCATTCGATAAATTCGTTGTTACTATCAAAACTACTTGTTGATTATCTCATTAAATGCTGCTACGAGTTCGCTGACCACGAAGGGTTGTCCCTTCACCTGATTGAACTGTTCGGGGGTGAAGTTGTCCACTTTCATGCGGAGCCAAGCAGCGAGTTGACCCATGTTTTGTTCGGCAACGACGACTTTCTTGTACTTGCCCAGCACTTCGGCTGTGTTCTTGGGCAGTGGGTTGATGTACTTGAAGTGAGCCAGTGCCACCTTCTTGCCTTGGGCACGGAGTTCGTCCATGGCGGCGTGGAGGTGTCCGTAAGTGCCACCGAAGCCTACGATGAGGAGGTCGGCATCGTCCTTGTCGCCCAGCACTTCGAGGTCGGGCACTTGGATTTTGTCGATTTTCTCCTTGCGGAGACGTGTCATGAGGTCGTGGTTCTCAGGGTCGGTGGAGATGGCACCCGTCTTGTTGTCCTTCTCCAAGCCACCAAGGATGTGCTGGAAGCCTTCACGACCAGGCACTGCCCAGTAGCGTACGCCTGTTTCAGGATTGCGGAGATAAGGTGCCCATGAGCCTTTCAGTTCTTCTGGCACGTAAGGTGGGTTGATGGCTGGATAGTCAGCGAGGTTAGGCAGTTTGAAGGCAGCCGAACCGTTGGCTACGTAAGCATCGGTCATGAGGATGACAGGAGTCATGTGCTCCAACGCCATCTTGGCAGCAGCGTAGGCTGCATCGAAGCAGTCGGTGGGCGATGTGGCTGCAATCACAGGCATCGGGCTTTCACCGTTTCTGCCGAAGAGGGCTTGCAAGAGGTCGGTCTGCTCTGACTTCGTAGGAAGACCTGTGGCAGGACCGCCACGCTGCACGTCGAGCACCACGAGTGGTAACTCCATGATGACTGCCAAGTTCATGGCTTCGCTCTTCAAGCAGATGCCAGGACCCGAAGTGGAAGTGACACCCAAAGCACCTGCAAACGAAGCACCGACAGCCGAGGCGCAACCTGCGATTTCGTCTTCGCACTGCACGGTGGTGACACCGAGAGACTTGTGCTTGGAGAGTTCGTGTAGCACGTCGGTGGCAGGGGTGATGGGGTAAGAACCGAGGTAGAGTTTCAAGCCCGCCTTCTCGGCAGCGGCAATGAAACCGTAGGCTGTGGCTTTGTTACCCGTGATGTCCATATAGCGTCCGGGCACCTTGTTCTTCGTCTCGATGCGATAGACGTTAGCCACACTGCTGTGGGTGTTGTGTCCGTAGTCGTAACCCGCCTGAATCACCTTGATGTTGGCTTCTGCCACACCGGGCTTCTTGGCAAATTTCTCCTTGAGGAAGTTGAACGCGATGTTGAGGTCGCGGTCGAAGAGCCAGCAGACGAGTCCGAGGGCGAACATGTTGCGGCATTTCAGCATGGCTTTCACGTCCATGCCGCTGTCTGCCAAGCAGTCCTTCACCATTGTGGTGATGGGGCAAGCAATCACACGGTCGGGGTCGATGCCCATCTCGCCCAGATAGTCGTCGGTGGCAAATGCCGCCTTCTTCAGGTCGGCAGCCTGAAACGAGTCGGTGTCGATGATGATGGAGGCTCCTGGCTTCGCGTACTTATATTGTGTTTTGAGTGCTGCGGCATTCATTGCCACCAGCACGTCGCACTTGTCGCCTGGAGTATAGACCATCTCCGCACCGATGTGTACCTGAAAACCGCTCACGCCCGTCAACGAACCTTGCGGGGCACGGATGTCGGCTGGATAGTCTGGGAAAGTACTGATACTGTTACCCACGGTGGCTGACACCGTGGAGAAGATGTTTCCGGCGAGTTGCATGCCGTCGCCAGAATCACCTGAAAAACGAACCGCCACTTCGGCGAGTTCCTTCACTTCCAATTTTTCTGCCATAAATTTATTTTTTAACAATCATTTTTATTCTTTAATATTTTGTTTTGCTCCTACGACACATTCTGTGTCTTGGACAAACGATAATTACCGATAATTGACGATAATTTGTTCCGATAATTTTTTAGTTTAGCACATAGAGGTGAAGATTATCTTTTGACAGCAACACATAGTGCTTCTCTTCATCATCATAAACATACCGTTCTGCATGAAAGTGGTCTTCACCATAGTTGACCAATATTCCATATCGCAATTTTGTGATGCGCAGGTAGTTGAAAAGTTGAGCACGGTGCTCGGGCGTAACCTTGCTGACGGACTTAAATTCTACAATCATCTCTTGACTATAAAAATCTGCCACATAAGTCTTCTTCATTTGTTTGCCCTTATAGTAGGTATAAAGCACTTTCTCGCGAATGTATGGGATGCCTCGCTCTTCCAACTCTATTGCCATCGCCTCTTGGTAGAGTGGCTCTTCCATGCCGAACCCTAACTCGTTGTACACCTCCATCGCAGCACCCACAAGTTCGTACATCCGCATATACTCTTCTTTTGTCATCATCCTTTTTATATAAAAATTATCGGAACAAATTATCGTCAATTATCGGTAATTATCGTTTGTCCAAGGCACAGAATGTGCCGATGGAGTCACATTTTATTAGCGAAAACCGCAAATTGCTGACACTTTGCGACTGCAAAGTTACACTTTCTTTTCATTCTGACCAAATTGCAGCATAAGTATTTGACCACAGACCCGTCAATAAGGAATGCTACCACCTGTTTTTTCCTCGGAGATGACGAGTGAGAGAGCAAGGAGATGACGAGTGAGAGAGCAAGGAGATGACGGATGAGGGAGCAAGGAGATGACGGGTGAGGGAGCAAGGAGATGACGGGTGAGGGAGCAAGGAGATGACGAGTGACAGGACAGGGAGATGACGGGTGACAGGGCAGGGAGATGACGGGTGAGAGGGCGAGGAGACAACGGGTGAGAGGGTGGGGAGACGACGGGCATGAGGTTGAGGAGATGACGAGCGAGAGAAGGAGGAAGATACGGGTGAGCGTTGTTTGCCTATACGAAAGGCTGACAATGGAGTTTTTGTAGTGCATCGTCGAACGAACATCTAAAAAATAGCATAAACGTCCACAAAAATGACTTTATCGTCCAATTGTTTTTGTCTTTCACATTATTTTCCTACCTTTGCAACATCATCGCAGACATTTTATAACTAATTCAAAACCTATATTCAATGAAAAGACTTATTGCTTTGACGATGGCTGCAACCGTGGCTGTCAGCATGGTAGCCCAAGACAAGAATGGTGGCTACCCCATCACTCAAGTGCCTTTCACGAAGGTTAAAGTTGCTCAGAACACCTTCTGGGGACAGCGTCTCCAAGCCAGTCAGGACGTGACGATTCCACTCGCTTTCTCAAAGAGTGAGGAGACAGGACGTTACACCAACTTCAGCAATGCTGCCGAGCACCTGAAAGACCCATCGAAAGTGTTTGAAATCAAACGGGGCACTTACTCTTTTGACGACACCGACCCTTACAAGACCATCGAAGGTGCCAGTTATCTGTTGCAGACCTACCCCAATGCCAAGTTCAAGGGTGGTCGTCTCGACAAGTATGTGGATAGCGTGATTGCCGTGATTGCCTCGGGTCAGGAGCCAGACGGTTATCTTTACACCTCCCGTACCCAGAATCCAGAGCGTCCGCATGAGTGGGCTGGAAGCAAGCGTTGGGAGCGTGTGGAAGACCTCAGCCATGAGTTCTACAACCTCGGACACCTTTGCGAGGCTGCTGTGGCTCACTATTATGCCACAGGCAAGAAAAACTTCCTCAACGTAGCCATTAAGTATGCTGACTGCGTGTGCCGCGAAGTGGGCAACAAGCCAGGTCAGGCAAGCGTGGTGCCCGGTCACCAGATTGCAGAGATGGGTTTGGCAAAACTCTACATCGCTACAGGCGACAAGAAATATCTTGACCAAGCCAAGTTCTTCCTTGACAAGCGCGGCAAGAAAGACCCTGCATGGAAACAGACACGCGGCGGACTCTACGATGCCGATGGTTACTTCCACTCTTTGAGCGACTACAGCCAGAGCCACGCACCCGTGCTGGAGCAGGATGAGGCTGTCGGTCACGCCGTTCGTGCGGGTTACATGTATGCAGGTATGGCAGATGTGGCAGCCCTCACAGGCGACAAGAGTTACATTGATGCCATCGACCGCATTTGGGACAACATTGTTGGCAAGAAGTTCTACATCACAGGTGGTGTAGGTGCCACAGCCAGCGGTGAGGCATTTGGTGCCAACTACGAATTGCCCAACATGAGCGCTTACTGCGAGACTTGTGCTGCGATTGCCCAGGTCTATCTCAACTACCGCCTCTTCCTCCTGCATGGCGACAGCAAATACTATGATGCCCTTGAGCGCAGCCTTTACAATGGTGTCATTTCGGGCATTTCCATCGACGGTGGCAGTTTCTTCTATCCTAACCCACTTCAAAGCATGGGTCAGCACCAGCGTCAGGCTTGGTTCGGCTGTGCTTGCTGCCCATCCAATGCAGCGCGTTTCATTCCTTCCTTGCCACAATATATCTATGCGGTGAAGGACAACGGTCTCTATATCAACCTCTTCAACTCCAACACCGTGAATGTGAAGGTGGGCAAGACTGCCGTCACTCTCTCCCAGCAGACCAACTATCCTTGGGATGGCGATGTGGCACTGAAGATTGACAATGGTGCTGGCAAATATGCACTGAACATCCGCATCCCAGGATGGGTGAAGGGTGAAGTGGTGCCCAGCAACCTCTACACCTATGCTGATGGCAAGCGTCTTGGCTACACTATCAAGGTGAACGGTCAGGAAGTGAAGAGTGAACTTCAGCAGGGTTACTTCGTGATTGACCGCCAGTGGAAGAAGGGCGACAAGGTGGAAATCCACTTCGACATGGAACCCCGTGTGGTTCGTGCTAACGGACAGGTGGCTGCCGACAAGGGACGTGTTTCTGTAGAGCGTGGTCCTATTGTGTATTGCGCAGAGTGGCCTGACAACCAGTGCGATGTGCTCTCCGTACTCATCAATCAGGAGCCTCAGTTCACCCTTGGCAACAAGGAAATCATGAACACCAACGTGCAGACCCTCACGACAGATGCCCAGACCCTTAACTTCGACAAGCAGGGCAAACTGCAGACCAAAGAAGAGCGTCTCGTGCTCATCCCTTACTACGCATGGGCACACCGTGGTCCTGGCAAGATGACTGTTTGGATTCCACAAGACCTCAATGCGACCACTCCAGCCCTCCCTGCTTCCATTGCTTCAGAGAGCAAGATTAGCGCCAGCAAACGTGGACTCCCAGCCCTTTCAGCCATCAACGACCGTCTCGTGCCTGCTGACGGCACCGACCGTTCTGTTCCTTACACTCACTGGTGGCCAGCCAAGAACTCCACCGAGTGGCTTGCTTACGAATTTAAGCAGCCAAAAACCATCAGCACTTCCACCGTCTATTGGTTCGACGATGGTCCTTGGGGCGGTTGCCGTGTGCCAGATGCATGGAAACTCTACTACAAGACCGACGCTGGCGAGTGGGCAGAGGTGAAGAATCCTACCGAATACAGCACCGTGAAGGGTGCCGCCAACATCGTGAACTTCGACCCCGTGAAGACCACTGCCGTGAAACTGGAAATCGTACAAGGCGACTACAGTGCAGGCGTCTTTGAATGGAGCGTCAAGTAAAAACGATTAAGTATCGTTTTTGCTTGACGCTGGGATGGAAGTAGTTTTGCGCGAGGCAAGGAACGAAGCCGAAGCGGAAAACGAACGAACATCGGTGGAAGTCAAGTAAAAACGATAAAGTATCGTCTATAAAAGCGTACCCCTCGGGTACGGCATGGTGTACCCGAGGGGT
>JAFUYM010000080.1 GCA_017470525.1 Bacteroidaceae bacterium | reverse complement strand
AACAGTTTCAACTTCTGCGTGAACGTGGCAGTCCTCTCAAAGAAATAGACATCGGCATCAAACATTGCCTCAAACTTCTTGATGGGCGTGGTGGCAGGCTTCAAAGCCCCATCCAACTGCGCACCCGCAATCTTCTCAATGTTGAGAGTCGTCGGGGTGGGACCACCGTCCACCACCTGCGTACTGTACATGTGCCAACCATTGTCAATCGTGCAGGCAAACGTGATGACCGCCTCCGTAGCCGACGTTTCCTTGATGGAAGTCGCCACCTTCACAGGCTTGGCAAACTGAGCGTTCGCCACCCCCATGCAGCACAGCGTCAGCAACGTAAATAGTAATCTTCTCATATCTTCTCCAGTATTTTACGGTTTTGAGGGTTGTTTACACAATTCCTTTTTCCTGCAAATAATGCAAGGCGTCAATCGCTGCATGGCAACCGCTGCCAGCCGCACTAATCGCCTGACGATACAATGGATCAGCCACATCGCCAGCCGCAAACACACCCGGCACATTCGTTGCCGTGGTCGGATGCTGCACCTTGATGTAACCCTGCTCATCCACCTCCACATCAGGGCGGAACACCTCGCTGTTCGGATGGTGCCCAATCGCCAAGAAGAACCCGTCTATCGGCAGGTCATAGCGACGTTCACCCTCCTTACCCTTATTCTCAATCAGATGGGCACCTTCCACACCATTCTCGCCATACAAGCCCTCCGTCTGCGTGTTCCAGAGGATTTCGATGTTCTCCGCATTCTTCACCTTCTGCTGCATCGCATCGCTGGCTCTCAACACATCGCGGCGCACAATCATATACACCTTCTTCGCCAGACTCGACAGATACTGAGCCTCCTCGCAAGCCGTGTCGCCACCGCCCACAACAGCCACCACCTTCTTGCGGTAGAAAAAGCCGTCGCACGTAGCACAAGCCGACACACCCTGCCCAGCATATTTCTTCTCATCGTCCAAGCCCAGATACTTGGCAGAGGCACCTGTCGAAATAATCAGCGTATGCGCCTCCAGCACCGTGCCGTCGTCCGTCGTCACCTTATGAGGCGCCGTTCCGTCCTTCGACAGTTCCACCTTCGTCACCACACCAAACCGTATGTCCGTTCCCAGACGTTCCGCCTGTTTCCGGAGGTCGTCCATCAGTTCCACACCCGTCGTGCCCTCCGGATAGCCAGGGAAATTATCCACTTCCGTCGTCTGCGTCAACTGTCCGCCCGGCTGCAAGCCCTCATACAGGACAGGCTCCAGCGAACTTCTCGACGCATAAATGGCAGCCGTATATCCCGCAGGACCGCTACCAATAATCAAAGTCTTCAAAGCCATATTCTAACAAATGATTCTTTTATGATAATGATTTGAGAGTGCAAAGATACGCATTTTTAATTCATAATTCATTATTCCGCATGTATATTTAAACACGAATTACACGAATTTAACGTGTTTAAATAAAATATACGAATCTTGAATTCTGACATTTTCCCTTTTTCACTTACTTGTCATGATTTCCAGCACACACTTGTCCGTCTCGTCCATCGCATCATGTCCGATGCGTGTGAGGTTATGAATCGACTGGTCCACATCATCATCGATGATGCCCTCCACCGACGTGACACAGTTGCTCTGCACCGCCAGCATGGCAGACAAGACCGCCGTGCTCACCCCCGAAGCCAACTTCAGCGCACACGAAGGTTTCGCCCCGTCACAAATCATGCCCGTCAGGTTCGCCACCATGTTCTTCACCGCATACGTCACCTGCTCATAGCCGCCACCCATCAGATACGTGATGCCACACGCCGAACCCGTCGAAGCCACCACACAGCCGCACAATGCTGACAACTTCCCCAATGACTGCTTGATGTAAATTGCCGTCAGGTGACTCAGCATCAGCGCACGTGTCAGTTCCTCCTCCGTATTGTGGTTCTCCTCCGCAAACTTCACCACCGGCAACGTCGCACAAATGCCCTGATTGCCGCTGCCCGAGTTCGACATCACAGGGATGGTCGCACCTGCCATACGCGCATCGCAAGCACAAGCCGTTGCCGAAATGATATGCGCAAAAATCGTGTCGCCAAAAATGCCCTTGCCCAACGGACGCGTCAGCGTCTTGCCCAACAAGTGCCCGTAGTTACCCTTCAGCGAAGCCTCCGCCGCCTGCTCATTCAGGTGCTGCGCCTCACGGATGAACTCGATTTCCTTCAACGGAGCCATCGTCGCGAAATCATATACCAACTTCATGTTCAGGCAACTACATTCACACCCCCCCTCCGTTCCGCCCTCAGCCCTTCGCTCCAGCAACACCTCCCCATTCCGCTTCACCAGCACGAAATCCTTGTGTCCACCACTGATGATGGCTGTGGCAGTATCGTCTCCACCCTCCACCGTCACCTCAATGTACAACTTCTCCGCAATGTCCTCCTTCAGCCCGATGTGAATACGGTTCTCCGCAATCATCCTCTTTCCTCTCTCCACCGCCTCGTCCGTCACATCCTTCAGCACCTCCAGTTCATACTCCGACCTCCCGATGAGCGCGCCTAACGCCACCGCAATGGGCAGCCCAATCATCCCCGTGCCAGGGATGCCCACCCCCATCGCATTCTTCAGGATATTCGCTGACAACAGCACTTCAATCCGTTCGGGCAATACGCCCAAAGTCTCCGTCGCCCGTGCCACACACAATGCCACCGCGATAGGTTCTGTACACCCCACCGCAGGCACCACCTCGCTCCTCACCAGAGCGATAATTTGTTCTCTAACCTGTTTTTCCATAATGCAAAGGTACGATTAAGTGAGCACAATTCAAAACAAAAATAACTTTTTTTGTTTTTCCCCCTTTTTCAGCGGTGTTTAGGCGAATGAACTCAGAGTCTTTGTATTTTTCCTTGCGTACGTACATATATATTTATATACGGCACCTCGCTCCCCCGTTCGTGTGAGCACATCTACCACATTTGTGGTATTGCCCACATGGGGAAAAGGGCGTACCTTTGCAGTCGAAAACCAATTAACACAAATTAAAACACGGCAAAGGATAATGAACGGAAAGAAAGTTTTTTTAACGCTGCTATTGGCAACCTTGGGTATCGTAGGGACAGAGGCATGTACGTCTGTGCTGGTGTCGGGCAGGTTTACGAAGGATGGACGTCCTTTGCTGCTGAAGAACCGTGACACAGGCAATCTGTTGAACCACGTGCTCATTGTGCAGGGAGAACGTTATCAGTATCTGGCGATTGTGGCAGATGGCGACACCTTGCCATACGCTGCTTGGGCGGGTCACAACGAAGCAGGCTTTGCCATTATCAATACGGCGGCGTATAATCTGAACGGCAAACCTCAACAGGATAGTCGGAATGGTGATGAAGCAGCCTTGCGTAGTCAGCAAGAGGGACAACGAAGCAGACGCCCCAGACGACTGAATGATGGTGCTATCATGCGGAGGGCGTTGGAAATTTGTGCTACTCTGGAGGATTTTGAACATTTTCTTGACACGCTGACAAATGCGGAAGGCGATTCGAACTTCGGCGTCGTTGATGCCAAAGGAGGGGCTGCGTACTATGAGGTGGGCAACCGCACGGACAACGACAAGAGCCAACTCCGATATGTGAAGTTCGATGCCAACGACCCTCGGGTAGCCCCCTACGGTTACATCGTCCGCACGAATCATGGCTATTCGGGCAATCGCGAGCAGGACAAGGGCGTGGAACGCTACCTTGCCATCAGCGAGTATATGCAGCCACGTGGATTTACACAGGACTATGACGCACGCACGTTCATCACACAGATACCACGCACGCTCCGTCATGGATTGACACATCTGGACGTGCACGACTTTGCCCCTGAGGATGAGACAGAAGCGGTCTTCTTCCCTTTTCGTGACTTCATTCCGAGGTATCAGACTAGTTGCACGGTGTTGGTGCAGGGCGTCAGAGAAGGTGAAGACCCGCGGCTGACGGTGAGTTGGACAATTGTAGGCAATCCACTCACAACCGTGGCGGTGCCGCTGCTGCTCACGCCTCATGGCTCGCTGCCAGAACTGCTGGGCAGGCATGACGGCAAAGGCTCGCTACTGAACCACTGGGGGCTGGAGTTGAAGAAACAACTCTTCCCCGTGACAAGAGGCAACGGCATTGACTACATCAACGTGGCGGCACTGCTAAACAAAGCCGGCACAGGCATTCTGCAACGAATTCTACCTGTGGAGAAAGGTGTGCTCGACCGTGGCGATGAGGTGCTGGCGAAACTCCGCACCGCTGGACGGTTGGATGTGAAGGAGGTGGACACTTATTACAAGTGGGTGGACGAGGAACTAAGGCGGCAGTATCACGAACTTTTTGGTTTTTAGGAAGATATATTCATTACACATTTAACAAACAAAACAAGACATGACAAACAGGAAACGTTTTTTAACCGTGGCGGTGGCAACCATCGTCTCGGTGGCAGGAGCCTTTGCCCAAACAATCAAGGGTACGGTGAAGGACTTGTTGACGGGTGAACCCATTGTGGGGGCGACCATCCGTATCAACAATGTGAAAGGTGGCGGTGTGGTGACAAATGCTGATGGCGAGTTCACCATCAAGGCGAATAAATTGCCTGTGTCGCTGACTGCCTCGCTGGTGGGATACAGGAAACAAAATGTCGTGGTATATGATGATGAAGAGGACGTGGAGATTGCCTTGAAGGAACAGGTGCAGTCGCTCAACGAGGTCATCATCGCAGTGCCTTACGGACAGGTGAAGAGAGACAATTTCACAGGTTCGGCGACGTATATCTCGGGTGAGCAGATTGCCCAGGCACAGGTGAGCAACGTGACGAAAGCACTGGAAGGTACAGCACCAGGTGTACAGTCCTTCTCGTCAGCCGGTCAGCCTGGCAGCAGTGCCAGCATCCTCATTCGTGGTGTGGGGTCGGCAAATTACTCGAACGAGCCGCTCTACGTGGTGGACGGCGTGCCCTACGGAGGCAGTTTGAACACGATTGCCAGTGCTGACATAGAGAGCATCACTGTGCTGAAAGACGCTGCTTCGACATCGCTTTATGGCTCACGTGCTGCCAATGGTGTCATCATGATTACGACGAAGAAGGGTCGTCTGAACGAGAAGGCAAAGGTGGACCTGACTGCCAAGTATGGTTGGTCGAGTCGTGCCATCAAGGATTATAAGCAGGTGGGTACGCAGCAGTGGCTGGAACTGTTTTGGGAGTCACTTCGTAACTATCGGCAAGATCAAGGCTTCACTGCAGAAGAGGCAGCAGAGTGGGCATCGAACAACTTTGTGTCTCGTTTGGGCATCAATCCTTATGGTACGAACTTCCCTCAGCCTATTGGCACGGACGGAAAGTTGGTGGCTGGTGCAAGCCTGCTGTGGGATGATGATTGGGACGATGCTTTGCAGCAGAATGCTCATTATCAGGACTATACGGTGAGAGTGAGCGGCGGAACGAACAATACGAAATACTTCTTCTCTGCAGGCTATCTGGATGACCAGGGTGCGTATAAGGCGACGGACTTCTCTCGCTACACCCTTCGTGCCAACATCGAGACCCAAATCAAGCCTTGGTTGGAAGCAGGTGTGAATCTGGGAACGGCATATACGGTGACGAACGAGCCACCACAGACGAGTGTGCAGTTGTTGAGTCCTATTTTCTATGCACGCAACATGAGGGGATGGATGCCCATCTATCAGCATGACTTGGAAACGGGTGAACTTCTGCTGGATGACGCTGGCAACCCTCAGTATGACTATGGACTTTATCGTCTGAACAACTATAATGGCTATAATCTTGTGTCGTCGCTCGATCATGATCGGTGGAGAGATAAGCGTGAGACGGGGTCAGTACGTAGTTTTATCACAGTGAAACCCCTGAAGGGATTGAGTTATAAGTTCAGCCTCAATATCGACTACAGCAACACGAACTCATTGACATATCGTAACCCCTCTGTCGGCAAATACGCAGCATCGGGTGGCTCGGTATCGCAGAGTAACAGCCGCAGCACACGAGTGACGCTGAACAATGTGGTGAATTACTCGACTACGTTCAATGAATTGCACAACCTGCATCTGATGGCAGGTCATGAGTACTACGAGACGAACAGCCACAGTTTGAGTGGCGGTAGAACGGGTATCTTGACGGATGGGTATTATGAGTTGAGCATGGCTTCGACGATTTCCAGTTCGACAAGTAGCAGTTCGGCATATAAGTTGTTGAGTTTCTTCAGTAGTGCTGACTATAATTACGCAGAGAAATACTATCTGTCGGGCTCGCTCCGTACGGACGGTTCTTCTCGCTTCGCTCCCGACAACCGCTGGGGCACGTTCTGGTCGGTAGGTGCATCGTGGAAGTTGAGCAGTGAGAAATTCCTTGCTGACACGAGTGGCTGGCTGGACAATCTCGGACTTCGTGTAAGTTATGGAGGTCAGGGTAATGACAATGTAGGCTCAAACTATCAAGCCTTGTTTGCTATCAGCAACAACTTGGGCAATTCGGGCTTGCGTGCCTCGACGCTGAGTTCAGAGAATGTACACTGGGAGACGAACCTCAACCTCAACTTGGGTCTCGACTTCGCTTTGTTCAGCAACCGCTTGCAGGGTTCGGTGGAGTATTTCGTGCGTCGCTCAAAGGATTTGCTGTTCAGTCTTGATTTGGTGCCATCGTCAGGTTTCAGCAGCACGAGCCAGAACATCGGTGCACTGAAAAACTACGGATGGGAGTTCACTCTGTCGGGTTATCCTATCAGCACAAAGGACTGGAAGTGGCGAATTGGTGCTAACTTAACCACTTATAAGAACAAGATTACATCGTTGCCAGAAGAAGAGATGTGGAGTGGTAACAGAAAGTGGGTGAGAGGCGGTTCGCTGTATGACCTCTATGTGGTGGAATGGGCAGGCGTGAACCCAGAGAATGGTAACGGCCAGTGGTGGTACACGAATGCTGACGGCGAGCGTGTGAAGACGGAAAGTTACTCGCAGGCGAACACAAACGAAAACAAGGTGTATGTAGGCAAGTCGCTGCCGACGTTGAGCGGTGGTGTGAACACAGAACTGACGTGGAAGGACTTCTCATTGTCTGCCTTGCTGAGTTTCTCGCTGGGTGGTCACATCATTAACAACGACTATTCTCACATCATGCAGCAGGGTGGTCACTGGTATGCTTGGAGCGTGGACATCCTCAACCGATGGACTCCTGAGAACACGGAAACGGATGTGGCAAAGTTGACATATTCGCCACAGAAGGTGTACAGTTCGGTGGATTCTCACTTCTTGCAGAGTAGTTCGTATGCACGACTGAAAACGTTGACGTTGACGTATAACCTGCCCAAGAAACTGCTTCGCCACGCTGGTATCAGTAAGGCAAGTGTGTTCTTGCAGGGCGAGAATCTTCTGACATTTTGCGGACAGCAGGGTCTCGATCCAGAGCAGTCGTATGACGGTTCAAGCAATTTCCGCTATCCTGCCATGAAGACCTTGTCAATAGGCGTAAATGTGGGATTTTAGGAGAATGAAGAATCTTTTCGGAATAAAAATAAAAGATAGACAGATATGAAAAAGAATTGGAAGAATATATTGGTTTGGGCGGCTCTGCTGGGTGCGACTGGCTCTTTCACTGCGTGTGATTTGGAAACGCCGCCAACGTCTTCGGTGGACGTGGAGAGTGTGTTTGGTTCGACCAGCGATGCTGAAATGGTGCTGGAGGGTGTGTGGCGATACTTGCTGGATGCCAATAGCGGTGACCGTAACCCTTCGTGGGGCACCATCCGCATGACCGATGACTGCATGGGCAACGACATTGTGGAAACGAACCGCTATGGGGCGAACACGAGGTATGACTTTACGGATATTTATGGGCGTGCCAATAGTGCAGGCTCACTGGTGTGGACGCTGATTTATGCGGGTGTGAACAATGCCAACAACGTGCTGGACAATATCGACGATGCGACAGGGCAGACGGAAGACCGCAACCGCATCAAGGGGCAGGCTTACGGACTGAGAGGGTACATGTATCTGGAACTGGCGTCGCATTTCAGTTTTGCCATCGACAAAGACCCGAATGCCGTGTGTGCTCCTATCTATACGAAGACGACTGACTTTGCCCAGGCGAGCGAGGGTGTGGCTGCCAGCAGTGTGAGTGAGGTGTATGCTCAGGCTATTTCGGACTTGGAGAATGCCCTTGAGTTGATTCCGACAAACTATGCCAGAACGGCGAAGTATCAGATGAACCGTCAGGTGGTGCTGGGCTTGCTCGCTCGTGCCAACCTCTATGCCCGCAACTGGCAGAAGGCACTCGATTATAGCGAGGAATTGCTGGGGCTGAATCACTATCTGATGACGGAGGAAGAGTGGAAGAGCGGTTTCAATCAGGTGAGCAACAACGAGTGGATTTGGGGTCATCCGCAGACGGCAGACCAGCACGGATACAGTCAGATTCTGAATTATCTGAACACGACGGAAACGTCATCGACGTATTATAGCCTGATGGTTGACCCTTACTTCCGTGAACTGTATAACGACGGCGACTATCGCAAAGACCAGATTTACTGGTCGCCCACTCCGTCGCAAAACCCTGCTACGGCAACGATTCTGTGGATGAGGAACGAGAAGTTCCGCTATTATGATGCCAACTCGAAATATGGCGACGTGGTGCTGCTCCGTTCGGGCGAGGTCTATCTCATCAATGCGGAGGCAAAGGCTCGTCTGGGACAGAACAGTGCGGCTGTGGCAAGGCTGAACGAACTTCGCACGGCTCGTGGTGCGACATTGGCTTCTTCCTCATTGTCGGGTGACGCTCTGGTGGAGGAGATTCTGGTGGAGCGTCGCAAGGAGTTGTGGGGTGAGGGCTTCTCGCTGGTGGACATCATCCGCAACCAGAAGGCGGTGGAAAGGCGTGACTGGCCTGACACAAACTTTGACTACACATGGGTGGACAACAATGGGGTGACGCAGACTCGAAGCATCCCGACCGCAGGTCACCGCATCATCAACCTGCCCGACGGAACGCCGTTTGTGCCGAACAGCAAGTATTATTTGTGGCGTATTCCGAACACGGAGGAAACGGCGAACAAGCATCTGTATGAGAATTATCAACGACTTTCGATTTATGATTAAAAAAACAGAAGGACATGAGAAAGAGTTTCCTTTTTTGTGCCGCTGTGCTGACGATTTCTCTGGAACTGTCAGCACAATGGCAGAATCAGCCCGAGCCTCTGAAGGTGGCGGTTGACGAGACGACCTTCCGTGAGCACGTTCGTGTGTTGGCGTCGGATGAGTACGGCGGCCGTAAGCCGTTGACTCCATACGAGCAGAAGACGATTGACTACATCGCGGGGGAGTTCAAGAAACTGGGCTTGCAGCCTGCGGGTGGCGACAGTTACTTCCAAGAGGTACCACTGGTGGATGCGACCGTGAAGGCGAAGGGCGGCAAATTTGTGGTGAAGGGTCCCAAGGGCAGTACCACGCTGAGGGACTTTGACGACGACATCATCTGGACGGCTCGGAAGGATCTGCGTATCGGCTTGAAGAATGCGGAGTTCGTCTTTGTGGGCTTCGGCATCAATGCCCCTGAGTTTGGATGGAATGACTATGAGGGCATCGACGTGAAGGGCAAGGTGGTGGTGGCACTGGTGAACGACCCTGGCTATTACGACCAGACGCTTTTCAAGGGCAGACAGATGACCTACTATGGCAGATGGATTTATAAGTTTGAGGAGGCGAGTCGGCAGGGTGCCGCAGGCATATTGGTGGTGCACGACGATCGTCCAGCCTCGTATGGTTGGAACGTGGTGCAGGCTTCGTGGTGGGAACACAACTTGGAACTGATTAACGATAAGGACAACCGTGACTTGGTTCTGTTCAAGGGGTGGGTGACTCGCCCGAAGGCAACCGAACTGTTTGAGAATGCTGGCTACACGTATGAAGAACTGTTGACGAGGGCACAGAAGAAGGGCTTCAGGTCGTTCTCTTTGCAATCGAAGGCAAACATCGACTTCGTGAATGACGTGTCGGTTGGCATCTCCCACAACGTGGCGGCTGTGCTGCCTGGCACCGACTTGAAGGATGAGTACGTCATCTATAATGCCCATTGGGACCACTTTGGCATCGGCAAACCGATTGATGGCGACTCCATCTACAATGGTGCCAGCGACAACGCATCGGGTGTGGCGACCATTCTGACCATTGCCAAGAAGTTTGCTGAACTGGGGGTGAAGCCTCGTCGCTCCATCCTTTTCCTCGGGGTGACGGCAGAGGAGGCGGTGCTGCTGGGGTCGCAACATTATGTGACGCATCCTTTGGTGCCGCTGGAGAAAACTGTCGCCGTGCTGAATTATGACGGCACGGCACCTGCTCCTGCTACGTATGACGTGATTCACCATGCCGAGAATACGGCGGATAAGTTTGTACGAATTGCGGCAGAGGGACAGGGCAGAACCTACGTGCCCGTGAAGTCGGGGACGGGCTATCGCTCCGACCACTTCTCTTTCAATCGTGTGGGTGTGCCGACGATTGTCACGCGTGGAGGTCGCAGCCAAGTGAAAGAGGGGGCACGTGGCAGAAAGCCTGGTACCTACCATCAGCCGTCGGACGAATACAGCGAGGATTGGGACGTGGCAGGCACGGTGCAGAACATCGGATTGACGTTTTCCATCGGCTGGCTGATTGCCAACACGGACGAGACGGTGGAATGGTATCCTGACGCTCCGTATCGGCGAAAGTAACTCAGGGAGAGTAATCACTAAAAAAAGGAAAAAAAATGATGAAGGTAAGATTGATGGTTCTGTCTTTAGGGCTGGTTGCTGTGTCGGCTTGCAGTTGGGGACAGACAGAAAGGGCACAGGTCAAGATTGTGGGCGATGTGCCAGAGGGAGTGACAGGCAAGGTGTACTTGCAGAAGTTTAACAATAAACTGTTCGATGATGTGGACTCGGTGGAGATTGCCGACGGCAAGTTCTCTTTCGACGAGACGCTGGAGTTGCCCGAACTGTATGGGCTGACGACGGGCAAGGAGCAGACTCCCTACTACCTTTTCTTGGAGAAAGGTGAAGTGAAGGTGCATCTTGACCCTCAGCAGGGCTACCGCAACTCGACAGCGGCGGGGTCGGCTTTGCAGGACGAGTTTGTGGCATACAAGCAGCAGCGTGGCGTGGACATCGGCCAGTACATACGGCAGCATCCGGCATCGTTGGTTGCGGCATACGTGCTCTACAGAGATTTCTCCTATCGGCTCACTCCCGAGCAGATTCAAGAGCATATCGCCTTGCTGAACGAACCGTTGCAGAAGACTGTCTATGTGGACATCTTGCGTGACTTTGCCAAAACGCTGGATGCGGTAAGTGTGGGCAAACAAGCCCCCGACTTCTCGGCGGCGACTCCCGACGGGGGAATTTTGTCGCTGAAGGAGGTGCTGGCACAGAACAAGTATGTGCTCATTGACTTTTGGGCATCGTGGTGCGGTCCTTGTCGGCGGGAGAACCCCAATGTGGTGCGAGCCTATCAGACGTTCCACGACAAGGGATTTACCGTACTGGGCGTATCACTTGACAAGTCGAAGGAAGCGTGGCTGAAAGCCATCGCCAGCGACGGGCTGACTTGGCAACATGTGTCCGACCTCAAGTTTTGGGCAAGTGAACCTGCCCAACTCTATGGGGTGCGAGTCATCCCCAGCAATTTCTTGGTGGACAGCACAGGCAAGATTGTCGCCCGCAACCTGAGGGGCGAAGACTTGACCGCATTCTTGAAAGAGGTGCTGGAGAAGGAATGAATTTCATTTAAACAACTCTGCCAACTTCGTGCGGAGGTTCTCGCCTCGGGCATCGTTGTTGGAGACGATGACACGGGCATCCTTGTCAAGCAGATAGACGGTGGGGTAGAACTGTACCTTGTAGAGTTTGGCAATGCCTTTGTCGCCGTCGATGTCGTTGGGCCAAGGGGTCTTTTCCTCGTCGAGTGCTTTCAGCCAGTCAGCCTCTTTCTGGTCGGCTGAAATGGAGACGATTTGGAAACCCTTGTCTTTGTAGATTTCGTATTGCGACTCGAAGTTAGGTATTTCCTTACGGCAAGGTCCGCACCAAGATGCCCAGAAGTCAAGCAACACGTACTTGTTCTGCTTGCAGATGTCGTAGAGGTTCATCTTCGCGCCAGTGGCATGGTCGGTGAACTCGAAGTTGGGCATGGGAACATCAGTGGACACGGGCACGACCTTGTCTGCCACCACTTTGCCGTAGAAGGATTTCTTGACCTCGTCGGAGAACTGGTCATACACAGGTCTCTGCTGAGGTGTCAGATAGTTATAGTTAGTCACCATAAAAAAGGGACCGAACCAGTTGTCTTTGTTTTCCGTAATAGCATCGCCAATGGTTTTTTCCACCTTGTTGAAGAAGGCTTTTTCCGCCTCAGCCAGTTTCTGGTATTCAGGGGAAGCCATGATAGCATCCCATTCGGAGGTGCCTCGCTGTGCCTTCGAGAGTTTATCCACCACCTCCTTGTTGTCCTCATGGTACTTCGCGTACTCGGCATTAAGGGCATTGCGGTTAGGACGGTGAGCGAGGTAGTAATCGTGAGTGGGTGAACCTTTCACTTCGAGCCGGTTGAAGCCCATCGCCATCTTTCCATCGCCAGCGGGGTCAAGATGCACATCGGCATCGAGTGTGACATGCTCACCACTGCCTATGGCGACAATGGTGCCGCCATAGGTATCGACCACTCCGATGCGGTAGCCTCGGGGTTCGGTAGCATCCCATGAGAAGGTGGCTTTTCCTTCTTTGGTCTCCACCACCTGGAGGTCGGGTTCATCTTCGTAGGTGCCTGCCAAGGCGATGGATAGTTTCGTGCCGTCTGCGAGTCCATTCATGTTGACATGAACAGTCGTGTTTTGTGCATTTGCCTCCATGCACAGCATCATGCTTACGAGCATGGCAATCCATAAGTTTTTCATCTTTGTTCTTATTCGTGGGTTAATAAAAAGTGAATTAGACGGTGCAAATTTACATAAAAATCTTGATTTGCAAGCCCGCCACTATAAAAACATCAATTCTTCGCTCATATTTTTCTTTTTTCAAGGTGCTCAGGCGAACGGAGTTCGGAGTCTCGGAACAAATTATCGTCAACCTTTAGCTCGGCGTAGCCAATTATTGGTCATTATCGTTTATCTTGCGCCGCAGCGCAAGAGCCATCAAAAACTTTTTGCTCCTTCGCCGCCAAGGTGACTTGAGAAAACGGCAATTGCGATAGGACAAAATGAACCTTTCTTACAATAAAGCCCCTTAGTAGATGATAAAAAGAAGGATTTCTCGTATTTTCCTCGGAAACGACCTAATTATTTTAATCCTAAAATCCGCAACTATCATCCAATACACGATTAAGGGTAGATTTATGAGTCGTTAGTAGCAGCTTTCAGTAAAAAGCAACA
>JAFUYM010000079.1 GCA_017470525.1 Bacteroidaceae bacterium | reverse complement strand
ATCTGTTATAACCTCGACAACATGAGGTGGTACTTCAGATTGATGTACTGTCTCTTTGTTGAGAATGAGCCCCAAAAGACAAATAAGCAGCACCAAGAGCCAAAAGTTCACTATGGGAGCAAACAACGACACCTTTTTAAGCACTGAAGGTTGAGAGGATGTTGTATGAGAGATTTTTGTGTCGGGAAGTATTGTTCGCAATGTCCGAGATAATTCTGTTATAGGATCTTTCAAAGTAGCAACAAGTTGACTAATATTTTTGTTCTGCTTTGCATTCTGCAAATCTCTCTGTAACTGACTGATTGTATTGTCACGAGTAGAAATATCTTGACGAAGGGCTGAAACTTGTTCCTTTAATGGAGTTAGCGAAGAATTTAATTCCGTTTTTTCTCTATCCCATTGCTGTCTAAACACGGCAATTTGACTGTCACATTGTTGTTGGATTTGCCGTTCTCGCATGGTTGGATAATAAGGAGAAACTATTATTTTCCCGTATTGTTTTACAGCTTGCAGGGCATCAGCTGCAGTCATTTCATATAGATTGAAAACGGGAACGTTTCCACCACTATTGGAGAAGCCATCAAGTGGCATGAAACTATCTGCATAAAAACCATTCTGAACCAATTTGAAAGTTGCATTTTCTATATTTTTTAGTTTTGCCTCTATATTCGAAAAATCAGAAAATGAATACTTTAATTTCGACCTCTCCATTTTTAAGAGGTCACCCCATACATATATATTATAGATAGTGTCAAGAATACGGTACATATTCATCACATCCTTGCAGTATGCATCTATACGTAATGATATACCAAAATATGACCCATCTCGACCATCATTCGCTACCACATTAGGAGTGGGAGAGCCAACTGTTTTGTACACCAAGTAGTTGTAATAGCAATATGGCTTACCTTTGGACACACGATTCTGGATGACAAATTTCACTTCATCAGTGCTGTGATCATAGAATGTCCCAAAGTAATTTCGGTCATCTTCTTTGCCCCAAAAGCCTTCACCATTAGGGACCCCATGGATAAATAAGTCAACTTTCATAGTCTTAACCTCTTATGCGTTTCTGAATAATTTCCCATAACTTCTTTGGATAAACCTCATGTCCCTCCTCAAAGGTAAGTGTACCATCAGATGCCTCTGAGAAATCGCCTGTTTGGAATGCGATAAAATCGAAATTATAGGGTGCAAACCACTTTGTGATGGGATTCTCGTTGACAAAGGGAACAAAAATGTTAGGATACAAATACTTTGTGCGTTCCATCGTCTCCTTATAATTGATACGCCCAGGTCCCAAAACATAATTTGTTTCATCAATTTTGTTGAACACAAACATCACCTTGTCTCGTGGACTAATCTTTGTCTTCAATTTGTGGATTTTATTCACATAATTCTTGCGTGCCTCCACATCCATACGTCTGTTTGTACTGTCTGGTTCCACCATTATTGCCCAAATTTTGCGATTGTTGCTATTGATAATAGCATTCACATACTTTGGAAACATTGCTTTGGGATCGCCCGGGTTGAAATAATACTCACCTGGTCCTTCTAATATTTGACATAGAGGTCTCCCTTTCTGCATAACTTGCACTAGCATAAAACTTATCTTGTTGGTTGATTGTGCCGCATCCTCACTATTTATCATCGTATCAAAGTTGTCACACATTTCCTTATAGTTCTTGTCATATGCAGGACGGAACGAGGTCTCGGGGTGAACAGTGTAACCTTTACTCTGCAAATATCTTGTCAAACGGACCAATGTCATTGTTTTTCCACATGCTGGTGCGCCAAAGAGGATAACCAATGGAGTTTTATAGTCAGCAATAGTTACTTTTATCTTGTTTGCGTCGTTCAGTTCCTCCATACTCAACCCATTTTCATTTACTTGAGTGGTAGAGGCATTTTCCATCAACTGTGTATTATTAGTTTCTGAATCCTGGATTACAGGTGACTGCACATCTTCAGAAGTGACAAAATTCAAATCTGCCATGTTTTTAATAGTATTTAATTAATAATCTTCTTTCTTAAACGCCAAATCGAAAAACATAAATGCTGCTATATCAACAAGCACGGAAATGATAATCCAAAAAGCAAAACCGTGTCCAGCATATTCACCTTTTAAGAAATCATCCCAAACATCAAAAACGCTAATCATACGTTTTACTTTAGTAACAGGATTGTCTGCTGTATATACATCCTCATCCGCTTTCGAAGAGAAGTTGACAAACTCCTTGTTCTTCTTAATAGTATTGTAACCTGTATTGAGTTTGTCACACACATCTTTTATATCCTCTGCATCGTTAAGGTCAATTGTTCCCTCGTTGATGTACTTCTTCACCAATGCCAAGTTCTCACCATCACGCTTTACTTCTTTTAGATTGTCTGGATTTGGGGATAGAATCTGTGTCATTATATTTGTCGCTTTCGAATCAGCAAGAATGTAAATCTTTGTTCGATAAGCATCACATAGTTTATCACGATCTTGTTTCGATGTTCCTTTGAAAGTCAAAGGCTCAATTTTATCAACACCTAACAAAGCCGCCATTCTTCTCAGAATGTCTTTCGATTTGGGACCAAATCCAGGATTCGCCTCATTTTTTATCTCAGCCTCCAATTCTCCCAACAGTACATCTACATTATTCTTCAGTTCATTTACCTTCACCATCGCCTGATTCTTATTGTTGGTGTTGTTTTTGATTTGTCCCAAGTAACCACTTGTCGTGGAGATGTCAGTATTCACCATACCATCAATTAGGGTACGATAAAAGAATGTGTGTGTGTTTGTCGGCATACTGCACAGTATCCAGAAAATCAGCACAATAATCACACCACCAATCAGTCGTATACCTCTTTTTTCCATATAGATATTCTGATTTAGACTGTCAACTATCATTTTCGTACCCAACGAAGCAATGATGAAAAATCCTACTGTCACAATCCAACACATGACCAATGGCCATGAGGAAAGCAGTAAATGCAATGACTCTGCCGTAGCCCAACAACTAACGGCAGCAAACGCCACGAATGCAGCCATCCATAAGATTCTCAGATAGTTCCTTTGTTCCATAATTATGTAGTATTATTTAAGTTAGTATTGTTTTTCATTTCAGCCATGCACTAACCTTTAAAAGAAAAGCGCAGACTCTCGCCATACGCCTTTCGGGTCTTCCACAACCCACACTTACTACGGAAAAGTCTGCGCACAGAAATGCACATACTCCTTAGTAAGTGTTAATTGCTCTTTTATCGTTTTCGGATGTGGAAGTTTGAAAGGCGATTTGAGCAAATAAAAAGTTGTATTCCGAAGAATACGGTTGCAAATTAAAGGCTTTTTTTGTTATCTTCCAAACAAAAAGTGAAGTTTTTTGATAAATGTGTTGAAAAACATCAAAAGGGAGGGTTCGGTGATGTTGGTAAGTCATTTCGACTAAGGTGATGCTTATAGTCCATACAAACCACTCGTGAGCATTGTCAACCGACACTCATAACCTCCACGCACTATCGCTCATGGTTTCCGCATACTGCCCGCCATAGCCTCTGTCGCATTTAGCCTGTTGACTCAAAAGGAATAGGCTTGAATATAATTTTTAATTTGGCTTGATTACAACTTTCAATTTGGCTTGAATATACTGAAGTGTAATCAAGCCAATTTGAAAGTTGTAATCAAGCCAAATGATTTTGTATAGTCAGGCTAAAAATATTGGAGGATGTGAAGGGAAGGTGGTGAAGGCGGTGGAAGGGATGATGAATGGTATTATTCCAATTAATACCAAGTTCTGTCCATGCACTTCCAAAAGTGCAAAAAGATATTGAGAAGAGAAGGGAATCATGCGTTTTTGTTGATAAAATGCAAAAGCATGAAAGCCACTGTTTGGATTTGCAATTTGCGAATTGCAAATCCGTCTTGTTTTCACGTACAAAGATACAACAACTTTTTAAGAAGCAAACACTTCTGATCCTCATGGCCCAGCAATTAAACAAAATGTGCTTTATCCTGATTTTCCAGTATTCATAATTAGAAAACGTCTTTAATATGTATGTGTCCTACTGATGTGATGACTCGAAGGACTATCACTATTTGAAAGAAAGGATGTATAAATACAACTTATTTTTTATTATTTAGAAGTTTCTATCAGAAATTTTTGTCTATTCAATCTTATTGCTGTAAATTCGCGACGAAATCAAAAGGACATCAAACCATGAATGTACAGGACAGAATAACTACATCACCCGCAAGCGCTCTCTATTGGGGAATGCTTAAAAGGCTAAATGATAAGACAAAAAGGGAACTTGCCGTATTGCTTGTCAATTCTATTGGCCGTTCCACCTCTACCACAAAGAATACAAAAAACTTCTTTGATGGACTTTCCAATGCTTGGGATGACGGAATCTCACCCGAAGAAGAGATGGAGAACATTAGAAATGCGAGAACTTCTGGAATCTCTCGAATCTTAGAGGAATTTTAAAAATGGCACACAAATATTTACTTGACACCAATATTTGTATTTCCTTATTGAAAAACAAAAATGGAATAAGGGAAGCAGTTATCAAAGCCGGTCCTCAAAATTGTTTTGTCTCTGAAATTACCATTGCATAACTTTATTACGGAGCGTCAAAAAGTGAACGAAAAACGGAACGACTAAAGGATGTAGATTTCATAGTGGAGAAGTTTGAAATTCTTCCGATCTTCCCTGCATTACAACTTTATGGTGATCTAAAAGTAACGTTGGAAAAGCCAGGAACAAGGATTGACGATTTTGACATATTGATTGGTGCAACATCTATTGTGAATCAAATGGTGATGGTTTCAGACAACGTGAAACACCTTGGTAGGCTTCCTAACATTCAAATTGAGAATTGGACACAACGTTGAATACTAATAGACTCACAATGTATAGTTGTCTCATTCCATTGCTCTTCAAATTTATATCATTCGGATTTGCGATTCGCGAATTGTAAATCCGTCTTGTTTCCACGTGCGAATACAGAACTTATTTTGTAGGTTCAAAACGTTTATGAGGAAAATTCACAATGGTGCAAAAAAATGAAGGATTGATGGGGATGCGGGTGAAGGTGGATGAGGTTGCTTCTTCTCGTTAAATCACGTTAAAAGTAGGTGAGGTGATATAAACCTTTGTAACTTAGTCTGTTCTAACAGATAGATTGCACAAATTATTATTAACCTCATTAACACATTACACGACAATGAAAAGAATCTTATTTTTGGCAGCAACATTTTTGATGATGTCGGCAAGTGCGGTGATGGCACAGAAAAATCAGAAAAACGACAAGTCTCAAACGAATGGTGACCGACGTTATTCGCAGATGGCTACAAACATCGCTAATCAGTTGATGCTCGATGATGCGAAGTCGGCGGAGTTTGTACCTCTCTATGTGGAGTACCGCAAGGAACTGAAGCAAATTGCGGAAAAGTATTCTATGGCTCCTGCTCAGAAGGACAAGGACTCGAAGGATAAGGATGCTGCAAAGAAGGGACCTCGCCAGTGGACTGACAAGGACTTGGAGCAGATGAACGCCAATCGTTTTGCCCGCATCCGAGCCACGATTGATGTGGAGGAAAAGTATTATAAGCGTTTCCAGAAGGTGCTTAGCGAACGTCAGTATTCCCAGATGCAGCGCATCGGAAAGATGAATATGCAGCGCATGGGTGCTGCTGGCAGAAACCCGCGCATGGGAAATGGATTTCAGAATGGAAGGTTTGGTGCGCGTCCGGGGGCAGGATTTGGGAATCGCCCAGGTATGAGACAGGGCATGAGGGCTCAAGTGAGACCTAACATGAGACCTGGTACACAATCAGGTGTGCGTCCGGGGAATAAATCTCAGAACAAAGGGGATGAGAAGTCTGCTACAGCCGCACCTCATCAGAGCGTACTTTAATAGTGTCTTATCAGAATAGAAAAAGCCTCCTGAGTCGGGAGGCTTTTATTTTGTGGGTTATTCGATGCTGTTGCACCTGTCTGTATAGAACTTCTTGAAATCTTCCCACCTGTAGTAAGGATAGAGATCACCTGGCAGGGGGAGGGATGCTTCGCTGCCATTCAGCAGGCATTTCAGCAAGATGTCCTGACCTTGCTTTTTGCTGCGATAGAAAATCAACTGGAGGTTGGACGCCTTGCAGGTCTGCCAGTTCTGGTAGCAGTTCTTCACCTCATAGGGGTCTTCGGGGTCGATGTCTGCTCCGTTGATGCCCATGAGCACGGTGAGTGGTCCCAGGCAGGTGTCGTGTCCGAATCGAAGGTCGGCAAGGCGTTGGGTGGAGCCGTTCAAAACGTCGTCTGCCTTCTGGATGAAGTCGCGAAGAATGGGAATCATATCATAGCGTGGTTCAAACACCCAAGTGTAGGTGCCGAGGTTTTCCCATTCCCACCGTGCCGCAATCTCCTCGTCGGTGATGATGTTGCCCATCATGCCTTCGTGTCCGATGCTGGGCAGTGAGGTGTAGAGGTTGATGAGGTCGTTGGCTATGAGATAAGGGTTTCCGGGCAATCCTTCTGTGCTGACAAATACACGCGGGATGATTTTCTGGCGCAGGTCGTCGTTGTTCTGAAATTGCTGTCGGTTCTGTTCAAATCGTGGTCTCGATTTGGGGAACTTGCGATAGTAGGGGTTTTGCCTGTCGTCGGGCTTCACCCCGTCAAGGGTCTTGCGCGAGGACTGTTCACGGATTTCAATCTTCGGGTTGCATTGTGTCAGTTCTTGGCAGAAGGATGCCATGCTGAGCACACAACGCCCTGTGAGTGAAGAGACAGCAAACACATCCCCTCCTTGTTTGAATACCTCTTCAAAGTTCTCATACATGGTACGTGCGATGTATTGATGCTGTTCCCAGCCCAAGTCGCTTAGTTCGCTGACACTTGTTGCCAGTTCTTGCTTGGCAGCCATGAACTTGATGCGGAACGCTTCGCCTTCGGGGGTGAGGAGGTTCATGGCATGTGCCTTGGTGAGAAGTGAGTCTAAGTTTCTGTAGAGCAAATCGTTCCAGTAGTAGCGTGATCCGTGGCGACCATAGTGGCTGATGTAGAAAGGTTTGTAGCCTTTCGGTGCCTTGGTCATTGCGGCTGGCTTCATGGGATAGGGGTAGTCGGTGCCATAGGCTTTTCTTGGGTCAGCCTTCAATTGTTCGAGTGCTGGAACTCCTTGTGCCCACGATGTCAGGGTGGTGGTCCACAGGAGGAGAAGATAGATGATTTGTTTCATTTTAAGTTTTTAGGTTTTTAAGTTTTTTGAGTTAAGATTAGAGTTGATGTTGAATTAGTTGTTGAGTGTGATTTTCATACCATCTTCTGCCAAGATGGTGTCGGGAAAAATCTCTTTCGCTTCTTGCAGCAAAATGTCTTCTGACTTGTATCGCGAGGAGAAATGCCCGAGGATAAGCCTTCCTGTTTGGGAGGCTTTTGCTATTTGTGCGGCTTGTGCAGCGGTGGAGTGGTAGGTCTTTTGTGCGAGTAGGGCATGCTCTTGTGCGAAGGTGGCTTCGTGGTAGAGGCAGGTGATGCCTTGCAGCAGGTTTGCCAACTGGGGACGGTAGGTGGTGTCGGTGCAGTAGGCATAGGAGCGGACGGGGTCGGATGGAGTGGTCAGTCGCTCGTTGGGGATGAGGGTGCCGTCTTCGGTGGTCCAGTCCATGCCTGCCTTGATGTTGTTGATTTGTGAGATGGGGATGTGGTAGAAGTCTATCATGTCGCGACGGATGTGGCGCGGTGTGGGCTTCTCTTGGAAAAGGTAGCCGCAGCAGGGCACACGGTGGGAGAGGGGAAGCGTGGAGACGGTGAGGGAACGGTCTTCGTAGATGGTTTGCGGGTTCTTTGTGTCGATTTCGTGGAGAATGATTTTATAGGGTGAATCGGCACAGAAGAAGTCGATTTGTGGTTGGAAGATGCGCTGGAGGTCTTGGGGACCGTAGATGTGGAGGTCCTGGATGCGTCCGAGCAACCCGAAGGTGGAGAGCATGCCGATGAGTCCGAAGGTGTGGTCGCCATGCAGATGGGTGAGGAAGATGGCTTGCAGATGGGAGAAACTGAGACGTGAGCGACGGAGTGCCATCTGTGTGCCTTCAGCACAGTCGAGCATGAAGAGTTTTTCGCGGATGTTGACTACCTGTGATGAACTGAGTCGGCGAGGGGTGGGGAGGGCTGCACCGCAACCGAGTATGTTGATTTCGAATTTTTCCATGTTTAATTTTTTTTCGGATGGCGGCGGCAGAAGGTGAGGAAATCGCAGTATTGGCAGTTTTTCTCGTTGGTGCATTGAGAGAAAATGCCTTGTGCGGCATTCTCCTGATAGGGCGTGAAGATTTCTGCTATCTTTTCGGAGAGCAGGGTGTTGAAGGTTTCTGCATATTCGGCTTTGAAGTCTGTGATTTCTTCTTGCTTCTTGCTGTTGGGGTGCTTGAATTTGATGATGCCAGAATAGTTTTTGCCATAGTCTTTGGCACAATACATGAGGGCTGGAACGACTGGAGAGGCGGTCGTCGAAAGGTGAGGATTGAAGGGTGAAGGTTGGCAGTTGGAGTCAGTGAGCACCATACTGTAATATAATGTCTGCATGATGTGATAGTTCTCCGTACATTTTTCGGGGTCGAAGAGTTCTTCAACATTAGTTGCAGTATGTTGTTTGTTGCTGGTTTTGTAATCGACGATGCGGATGCGGTCACCTTGTGGGGATGCAAGCAGGTCGAGGCGGTCGATGATGCCACCGAGGAGGAGTTGAGGGCTGAAAGTTGAGAACAGAGATTTGTATGTTTGTTCTTGGCTGATGATTTGCCAATAGCCACCCGTGGCTTCCAGTTCTCTCGCCATTTGTGCATCGGCTTTGATTTGGTTGATGATGAACTGCCTGATGACGTGGCGGTTGATGAGTTGGGTGCCATTGAACAGTAGTTTTTTGCCTCCCTCGGTGCTGTAGTTGATGGTGTTGCCTTCAGGGTCTTTTTCAGGATATTTGAAGAACTGGGTAGCGAAGGTGTTGTTGAGTTGTTGGGTGATGAGTGCTTCGTCTGTTGCCAATGCTTCGGCTTCGCTGCTGGAGAAGGGACGGCCCTCATAGGGTTGGTAGAGATGGTGCATGGCATCGTGGAATAGGATGCCGAACATGGATTTATCAACATCTTCAGACACTTCTTTGTCGGGACGCAGTTCGGCTACATAGTTGAAATAGAACTTGAGGGGACATTTCATGTAGGTGTTGATGGCGGAGGGCGAAAGGATGCGCTCTTTGTTGAACCGTACATGTAGTTTCTCCATCACTTCTGTGGTCTTTTTCACGCTGTAGGTAGTGACTGGCAGTGTCTCGCTTGCTGCTGTGAATGTCTTGAGGGCAATTTCCTGGTGTTCTCCAAAGAGGTCATCTTTCTCTGCCAATGTCTGAAGCATGAAACGTGACATTTCGCCTTTGCCACCGCTGTCGGTGCTGGTGTTGTAGAGAAGGGTGATGGTTTCGGCTCTTTGCATGAGTCGGTAATAATAGTAGGCATAGAGGCTCACTTCCTTTTCGATGGTGGTCATGCCATAGGCAGCCCGTAGTGTGTAGGGAATGAGCGATGAGCGTTTGTCTCCTTTGGGCATTTGCCCTTCATTTACGGAAAGCATGATGACATTGCGGAAGTCGAGGTTGCGTGTCTCGAGCAATCCCATCACTTGTAGTCCGATGGCTGGTTCTCCGTGGAAAGGGATGGTGGCTTGTGCCATCAGTTGTATGATGAGGCGCATGAGCATATCGTCGCCTACTGCCAGTGCAGTGTGCCCCTCCTGAAGGGTATGGATGCGGTTCACCACGGTATATGCCACGAAAAGGCTTTCCTTGTAGATTTGCAAGGTGAAATCTTTGCAGTTCGATGCTTCTTGATAACTATGTCCAACTCTTGAGATGATTTCAGACAGATAGGTGGTCAGACCTTTTCCTGAGGCAGGTGTGAAGATGCGTTGCATGATGTTGTTGTCGGCAAACATCTCTATACTTGGGAAGACCACGTTGTTTTTCGACAGCAGACGCAGTTTCTCGTAAGAGTCTTGTCCAACCAAGCGTTGGATGAACGAATGTTTCAGTACCGCTGCCACATATTTATATCGCCATGCGCCAAACTTGGTCCGTCCATGCACCTGCAACTCCAACAGTGCCTGTATGAGTGAATAGACGGGTGTGTTGGATAGCGGATAACCCATTGTCACGTTTAGGGCAGAAATATCCCCGATGCTGTGCAACACGGGTTGCAGCAGGTTTTCGTTACACAGAATCACTGCCGAGGTTCTCAGTGGTTCATCGTCTTTTACATGGTTGCGTTTCCATTCGTCAATGTACCGTGTCTGTGCATTTTCTGTGGGGGACTGAATGAATGTGATTTCTTTGGGCTGGCACATGTTTTGGAACAGGTCTTTCCCCTCAAATTCGTCGCCCAATTGTCTGATGTTCTCTAAAATGAACTGACCAGCCTCGTATTTGCTCAATAATTTCGATGTCGTGTTCCGCTTGGTGTATGCCACATCATAATCCCAATAGAACTTGGCATCGTGGTGTTGCTTGATGTAGCGGAACAGTTCCAGTTCTGTCTTGTTCAATACATTGAACCCTACCATTACATACGTTTTTGATGTCAGTTTCCGTTCTGTGGTTTTTCTTGCCTCTTCATCCTTGCCCGTCAGTGTTTCCACCACCATGCGCTTCAACATTCCTTCGTACACCATTGGCTCTTCTGCTTGCAACAGTTTTTCGTGGAATTTCTCATAGATGTCAGCCAAGCAGTTCCACATGGTTCTGAATTTGGTCTTCAGCAAAGTGTCGGCGATGTTTCCTCCATCGAAGAACTTTCCGAAAAACTGTTCAATCGCTTCTTTTTGTTCCTTTTCCAAGAATGAGAAGTCCGTCAATTCCTTTAAGTCGGCAATGTTCAGGAACAATTTGCGGGGTTCCACCAAGTTGTTGTCGATGTCTTGAAAATCGCTCAGCATCGTTTCCATCAGTGGAAATTGTTGGTCAAGCGATTGGGTCGGCTGCATTTTCTTTTGATATACCTCCCACAATTTTAGTACCAGTTCTATGGAATCGCCCACCGTGCAGTCGGACAACGAAGTAAATAACTCACTGATAGTGGTGTATTCGGGTGTCCAGATTGTTTTGCCACCAGAGTTTTCCCATAGGTATTCGTTAAAGAAAAGACTCGCGCGTTTGTTGGGGAAAATGATGGTGGTGTCTTGAAAGTCTCCCTCCAGTTTCTTGTAGAGGTCGTCTGCCACTATTTTCAGAAAAGGAACCATTCGGTTGGGTGCTTATATATAAATATGTGGAGGTCGGTTGATTATCGCTTCTTGTACATATCGCTTCCGAGATAGAAACCTTGTTCGGGTGGTTGGTTATACCCGACATTTTCGGTGGCTACGCTGATGCGGTAGGGAATGTCGAGCATCAGGGTGGGGAAACGGTATTGGGTGGGGATGGTGGTGGAGTAGATACGAAGTTCTGTGCTCTCGTTATTGCGCACGATGACTTCCTCGCGCCAGTCGCCCAATATGTCGGCAGAGAGGCATGGATTCTGCTTGCTGCCATTGTTGAAGGAACAGCCTTCGGAACGGAAGTTTTTGAGGGTGTCGATGCGGCGGTCCTTCCAGTTCCATTTGAGAATGGCATTGCGGTCGAGCAGTTCGCGCAGGAGGTCGCCATCCCACCAGACTGCACTGTTTTGTGGGAAAGAAATGTCTGAGTGATGGAGTTCACCCTTTACGTCGAAGTAGCCTTGTTGGGAAGATGACCACATTTCGAGTCCGTAGTTTGTGGGGTCGATGTCGGCAGCCATGCCGCGTCCCACATCGGTGTTGCTTGAGATTTGGAAGATGATGCGTCCTGTTTTGGCATCGCGGAAGTCGGAGCCATCGCGTTTGTTTTCGTGTACATCCCAAATCTGGAGTTGTGTGCTGTCGGGATAGAAAGCGAATTGGTGGATGGCATCTCCATGTCCCATGCGTGTGGTGTAGAGCCCTTTCCCGTTGTGGTCAACAGCCATTGAACCGTATGTGATTTCATCGCATCCGTCGCCATCAACATCGCCGACACGAAGGTTGTGGTTGCCTTGTCCTGAATAGCCATTTTCGGTTTGTGAATCGAAAAGCCATCTGAGGGTTAGGTCTTTTCCATCCCAATCGTAGGCTGCCAGATAGGTTTTGGTGTAGTAGCCTCGGCACATGACGGCACTGGGGTGTTTGCCGTCAAGGTATGCCACGGCTGCCAAGAAGCGGTCGCAGCGGTTGCCATAGTTGTCACCCCAACTTGTCACATCGCCACGGGGCGGTTGGTAATCCACTGTTTTGAGTGCTTTTCCTGTTTGTCCGTCGAAAACGGTCAGGTATTCTGGACCTTCAAGGATGCGACCGACGATGTTGGCACGTCTTTTTTCGGCTTTGCCAGGAATTTCTTTTTCGATGCTTTTGTTCATCACCCAGTTGGCATTGGCATCACCGATGATGTTGCCTGTTCCGTCTATGGTGCCATCTGCTGTTTTGACGATGAGTTCAGAACGACCATCTCCATCAAAGTCATAAACAAGGAATTGAGTGTAGTGTGCCCCGGCACGGATGTTAGGACCGAGATCGATGCGCCAAAGTTTTTTCCCTGTGAGTGTATAGCAGTCGATAAACACATTTCCCGTGAAACCTTCGTGGCTATTGTCGTGAGCATTGGACGGATCCCATTTGAGGATGATTTCGTATTCCCCATCGCCATCCACATCCCCAACACTGGCATCGTTGGCTGAATAGGTGTAGCGGCGACCATCGGGTGTGGTGCCGTCAGCAGGTTTTGTGAGGGGAATGGTGAGATAGTCCTTAAGGTCGGGGGTGTATTGGACATCATAAGTAAACTCCCGATTGTCGCGAACTGTCGAAAGGGTAAACATGGTGGGCTTTTGGGGTGCCAAAGTCTTAAAGAATGTGGCATCCCTAAGATTCTGTTTGTGCAGCCGTTTGCCGTCTTGATAGACATTGAAAAAGGATTCTTCTTCTCCTTCCAACAGTCGCCATGAAAGGGCAAGGCTGTCGCCGTCTTTCAGACAAATCAAACCACGCCCCAGTTTTTCCTTTTGGATGTCGGGGGAGTAGGCTGGTTGTGCGATGGAAAGTGAGGTGCAATAGAGTCCGATGATGGAAAGAATAGTTCGTGTAAGCATCATAATAGGTATGGTGAATGAGTATGGTTAGAGTGAATGTGTTGTTTGTGTGGACTTATTGTACTTCAATCTTGGCATCAAGGAGTTTCCCTTGGTAGGTATAGTTCCAAAGGGACACATTAACTGTGAACGGATGCAAGTCGATACTATCAGCGACTGTGATGCCGTTGCTGTTGAAATACTGCTGGTTTTGTGAATAGAGTTCGTTCTTGACTGTATTCAGTGCAAGGGTCTTGGGCGATTTTGCCATGAATGTCTGTACGGCTTGGAGGTCGCATTGCTCAACAGCGTAACTGACCATCCCTTCGTTGCTTCTTGCCGATTCTTGGTAAGTGTAAGCCACATATTGGGATGCGACAAAATAGAGTCCGATGATGCTGTCATATTTTACGTCAAGCGAGTTTGTGTGTGTGATGCTGTCACCTGACACGTAGTAGGTGCAGTTTGCTTCAGACTTTGAATCTGAACACGATGAAATGCAAATGGCAATGCTTGCCACTACAGAAAGAATGGTGATGAACTTCTTCATATAAATATATATATAATTGGTTATTACTATGTTGTTATTCGGATTCGTAAGGATGGCTGATGCCACGTTTCACGATGTCGGTGAAGGTGCTGTCCTCATCACCTTTCTCCTTTTTCCCTTTCCGAAATTCGAGTGGGCTGAGTGATGTGAGGTTCTTGAACCATTTTCCGAAATAACTTTGATTGGGGAAGCATAATGTGTCGGAAATCTCCTTAATGGTCATATTGGAATTTTTCAAAAGGTTGCGGGCATCGACCAGCAATGCGGTAGCAATCCATTGACTTGGAGATTTACCTGACCGTTCCTTTACGATGGTGCTGAAGTAGCGTGTGGTAAGGAACTGCTGTTCGGCATAATAGTTCACTTCGTGCTGAATGCGGTATTTGCGGTAGAGTTGCGAAACAAACTTTTGCAACACTTCATCTTTGCGTGAGAATGGACCATTGTCGGTGGCGACATTGGCATAGCATCGCAACACCTCGAGCATCAGTGCATAACTCAATAATTCGGCTTGTTTACGTGCTATTTCTATGACGGGCTTATTTGATGAATAGGCTGTATCTCCGCTCTCTCCCTTTTCTTTTAGGGTGACATCCTTCAGCAGTGTGATGTATTGGCACAAAGCATTGAATTGAGCATCTGAAATGTGTTGGAGTGGGACTTGCTTAATCACAAAAAGTGCATTGAAGTTGGTTACATTGTAGAGCATCGGCTGTATCGTTTCGAGATTGGCACCAATGAGCGTTCCACGCAGATTGGGGGTATGACTCACAATGTGGAGGGTACTGTAGGAGAAATAGACGATGATGGAGTTTTTCCGCAGGTGGTATTCCGTATCGTCGATGACGATGGTCACCTCTCCCTCTTTACAAATGAATAGACCTGTTTTGGTCAGTTTCACTGTGTCTTTTTCGGCATTGAGGATGTTAATCTCTCCGCCTTCCAATTCAAGGATGGTTACGTTTTCCTCTCTCATAATGATTAAATTTGCTACAAAATAACGACTTTTTCACCAAATATTCAATAAAATCAGATGTTTTTCGTATGTAAAACGTACAATTGGGACAAAAGTAGCGTTTTTTATATGATGTATGTTTCAAAATAAAGCCGTAACTTTGCCAGCGATAAAAATAAAAGATAAATGGAAAAATGAAAAGATTTGTATTTTGTGCTATGACATGTTTCGGTTTGTCTGCATTGGTTTCGTGTCAGCAAAAGGATACGAAACAGAATGAAGAACTGACGGTAGATTTGGCTGTAGTGAAAGACATCAGCGAAATGAGTGCAACGACTTTTACGGGCAGAACAAAATCTGCATCGGAGGTGAATCTTGCTTTTCGTGTGGCAGGACAGATTGAACGTGTCCTAGTGAAAGAAGGGGATTATGTGCGGAATGGTCAGGTTGTGGCAGTGATGGACAGCCGTGACTATCAGGTGCAGTTGGCTGCTACCCAAGCAGAGTATGAACAAGTGAAAGCCGATGCGGAACGTGTGATGGCACTGTACGCAGAGGGTAACACGACGGCAAGCAACAATGACAAGGCACGCTATGGTTTGCAGCAAATCGCGCAGAAGTTGGCTAATCACAAGAATCAGTTGGCTGATACTCAACTGAGAAGTACCATCAATGGATATGTGCAAACCAAATATCATGAGAGTGGTGAGACCGTGAGTGCGGGTATGCCCGTGTTAAGTGTGTTTGGTAGTGGTGATACGGAAGTGGAAATCAAGATAAGTGCTTCGGACTTTGCCAATATCGAGAAATTCACGAGTTTCTCATGTAAGTTTGATGTCACGGGCGACGAAGCATTTCCTCTGTCAGTTGTACGTGTAAGTCAGGAGGCTAATTCTTCACAACTTTATACGGTTCGTCTGAAATTTGTAGGTACGATTGACCCCAAGAAAATCACACCGGGAATGACTACAATGGTCTATGCCGAGAAGTCGGATAGCGAGGCTTTTGGCATCGTGAAGGTACCTTCTTCTTCGGTGTTGGAAGAAGGTGGAAAGACGCAAGTTTATGTGTATGATAGCCAATCAGGTACGGTGAAAGTTCGTTCTGTTAATGTGACAGCGGTGAATCGTGATGGAACAATGCTGTTGGACCATGGTTTGCAGTCGGGTGACAGTGTGGTGGCTTCAGGTGTTCATCACGTCAAGGATGGTCAGAAGGTGCGTGTTTTACAGAAACCCTCGGCTTCAAATGTAGGCGGGCTGCTTTGATACAATCAGTTCATATATGATAAAAGGATATTAGAAAGCGGTAGATATGACGATAAATATTAGTAAATGGGCATTGGAAAACAGTAAACTCATCAATTTTCTGGTGGTTGTGTTAGTGGTGGGTGGTTTGCTGTCGTATGGTTCGATGTCGAAACTGGAAGACCCTGCCATCAAGGTGAAACAGGCGATAGTTGTGACGACATACCCTGGTGCATCAGCACATCAGGTGGAATTGGAGGTGACTGATCCATTGGAAAAAAGCATCCGCGAGATGTCCTCTATTGATAATATCCAGTCGCAGAGTTATGCGGATTTAAGTCTCATCACAGTGGAGTTGCTGACTACGGTGCCAGATGAAAATGTGGAGCAGCAGTGGGATATGCTTCGTCGAAAAGTGGCTAATGTGCAGAGCAAACTACCTTCAGGAGCCTCTGCATCGCAAGTGAAGGATGATTTCGGTGATGTGTATGGAATGTTTTATGCATTGAAGGGTGACGGACAAAGTGATAAAGAACTAAACGACTATGCAGAATTGATTAAACGTGCGGTCAGTGAGATTGACGGTGTGAGTCGTGTGGAAATTTATGGCAAAAGAAATGAGTGCATTAACATCGAGTTGTGTGAAGATAAAATGGCAAACCTTGGGGTGATGCCAACAGAGGTGATTCAGACACTGAATAACCAAAATAAAACGAGTTATGCAGGATATTATGACAATGGTGACCGCCGTGTCCGTGTGACAGTAGATGATAAGTTTAATAATGTGGACGACATTGCCAATATGCTCATTCAAGGGCATGATGATGACCAACTGCGCATTAAGGATATTGCCACGGTGGTGAAAACCTATGAAGCAACGACTCGCAATCTGATGACTTGCGATAGTGTGCAGGCATTGGGTATCAGCATTGCTTGTTCGTCCGATTATGATATTCTAAAAGTAGGGGCTAAGGTTGAGAAGACGGTGGCAAATATTGAACAGCGTTTCCCTGCTGGCATTGAGTGTCAAAAGGTCTTTTTCCAGCCAGAGCGTGTCAGCAATGCACTTAATACATTCCTTATTAATTTAGTGGAGTCGGTGGCCATTGTGGTGCTGTTGTTAGTCTTTTTCATGGGATGGAAAAGTGGCTATATCATAGGGTGCAGTTTGGTGGTGATTGTGTTTGGCTCTTTTTTGGTGCTGAAGGGGTTTGATGGCACTTTACAGCGTGTTTCGCTGGCAAGTTTCATTTTAGCAATGGGCATGCTGGTTGACAATGCGATAGTGATTGTTGATGGAATCCTTGTGGATATGAAACAAGGAAAGCCACGGCGGGAGGCTTTGACCTCTATCGGACAGAAAACTGCTATGCCGCTGTTGGGTGCAACCTTGATTGCCATTTTGGCATTCTTGCCTATCTTTATGAGTCCTGATACGGCTGGTGTGTATGTGCGGGACCTTTTCATTGTCATAGCAGTGAGTCTCTTGCTCAGTTGGATTTTGGCATTGGTTCATGTTCCAGTGATGAGCAACCGAATGTTTAAGAATGTCAAAGTTTCATCAGAAAAGAAGGAGGAGGCATTGTATCAGGGCAAGGCTTATGATGTGTTGGAGGTGGTTCTTCGATTTGGATTGAAACACCGCTTCTTTGTGGTGATTGGTGCAGTTGTCTTGCTGGGTATCAGTGCATTCTGTTATCAATTTGTCAATCAGGCATTCTTCCCCGATATGGAATATGACCAACTCTATATGGAGTATAAATTGCCTGAAGGCTACAATTCCACACAAACGACGAAAGATTTGGAGGAGATTCGGAAGCGGTTGATGAAGCATGATTACATCACGCATGTCACGACTTCTATTGGAGGAACGCCATCGCGTTATAATCTGGTGCGTTCCATAGCCACTCCTTCTTTGTCGTACGGTGAATTGATCATAGATTTTACATCTCCTTCAGATTTGGTGGAACACATGGATTCCATTCAAAAGGAAATCAACGATTTGTATCCTGATGCATACGTAAAGTTTAAGCGTTATAACCTGATGTTCAAGAAGTATCCGATTGAGGCTTGCTTCCATGGTCCTGACCCTGCTGTGTTGCATCGTTTGACAGATTCGGCACGTGCCATTGTTAATGCTTCAGACAAGGTGTATCTTGCCACCTCGGATTGGGAGCCTCAAGTGCCAGTGCTTAGTATCGACTATGATCAGGCATCGGCTCGTAACAGTGGGCTTTCGCGGAGTGATGTGGCACTCTCGATGATGGCATATACGGGTGGAGTCCCAATAGGTACATTCTACGATGGTATCAATCCACAGAACATCTATGTGAAGTGTACGGATGAGGATGGCAACAATGTGGAGAATTTGGAGAATGCCCGTGTGTTTGGTGTCATTCCTAATGTTGGGCAATTCTTGAATCGCTCGACGGTTCAGAAACTGATGACGGGTACGGTGACACGTGAACAAATCATTGAAAACCTGATTCAGACAACGCCGCTCAAACAGGTGTCGCATGGCATTGACATCAAATGGGAAGAACCTGTTGTGGTGCGATATGACGGGCAGCGTACACAGCGGTTGCAATGTTCGCCTGCTCCAGGTGTAGGCACTGAGGCTGCACGGAAAGCAATAGCGGAGAAAATCGAGCAGATAGAGTTGCCAGAAGGATATTCTTTGACGTGGGAAGGGGAGAAAAAGGCATCAGACCAGTCTATGAAATACCTTTTCGATGGTTTCCCCATCTGCATCGTTATCATGATATTGATTTTGGTCATGCTCTTCAAGGATTATAAGAAGCCAACCATTATTTTCTGTTGCATTCCATTGGTCATCACGGGAGTTATTCCTGTGGTATTGATGACGGGTAAACCTTTTGGATTCGTGGCTATCGTGGGTGTACTCGGTTTGATAGGCATGATGATTAAAAACGGTATCGTGCTGATGGATGAAATCAATTTGGAAATTAATCAGGGACTTGAACCGCGTGTGGCACTTATCCAAAGTTCCAAATCGCGTTTGCGCCCTGTGATGATGGCAAGTCTTACGACCATACTTGGTATGATACCGCTTGTGCCCGATTCGATGTTTGGTTCGTTGGCGGTCACTATCATGGGTGGTCTTTTCATGGGAACACTTATTACGCTGATTTTTATTCCTGTGCTGTATGCCATGTTCTTTAAGGTCAAGTAACTCATTTAATGCAGAAAAAGAATGAAAAAGTTAATCATATCTATAATTTCCTTTGTCTTCGTCGGTGTTTCAGCCGATGCACAATCTCAGTCTCTTACGCTTGAAGATTGTCTGACGAAGGCACTTGAATATAATAAATCGCTGTCATCAGCCAAACTCAAATTGGAGAAGACAACCTTCGACATGAAGTCTTATAAAGCCAATTTTTTCCCTCAATTCAATTTGCTGGCAACAGACTTTTACAGCACTGCTAAAGGGGACTTCACGATAGATGGAGGTCATCTTCCAATCTATAATTATGTGGAGTCGTTGGGGCAGTTTGTGCCGAATGTTACCATGAACTCGGATGGCTCCTATACATTGAATCAATATGCGGATTTCCCTTCGCAGACCATGAAGTGGAAACTGAAGAACTTTGTCATTGCAGGTATTTCTGTGGTTGAACCGATTTATTCAGGTGGTAAAATCTCTACGGCTTACCAGATGTCAAAGTTGGGCATCAATATGGCAAACGAAAATATTCGTTTGACAGAATCGGAGGTGATAGTGAAGACCCATGAGGCGTATTATCTTGCAGTGAAAGCTCATGATTTAGGTGACGTGGCTCGCAGTTACAAGGCACTGCTGGAGGAACTGAAGAAGAATGTGGAAGGTGCGTTCCGTCATGGCATGAGTACACGCAATGATATTATGAAAGTGCAAGTGAAACTGAATGAGGCAGAACTTTCAATTCAGAAGGCAGACAATGGTTATCGGTTGGCGTTGATGAATTTGTGCCATATCATAGGCATACCTTTGGATTCTCAGGTGGAATTGGGACAAGAAGAGAAGGGGAGCAGTGAAGCCCTTTCTGATGGACGACATCTTGATTCTCGTTCGATTGAGAATAGACCAGAATACTTTATTCTGGAAAATAAAACTGAGTTGGCTCACCAACAGGTAAAACTGACTCGAAGTGATTATTTGCCGAATGTGGCTGTTGGTGCCACCTATACTTATGCCAATGGCGGAGAATTGGCAGGCAAAAAGATGATTGACAATGGTGCGGCAGCCGTGGGTGTCGCGGTGAAGATGCCTCTCGACATTTTCGGCGGAGGGACTAATAAGGTTCGTTCTGCCAAGGCTGCTTATCAAATTGCCCAATTGGAGCAACAGGATTTGAACGAACAGATGCAACTTGAACTGGCTCAGTGTCAGAACATCTATGAAGAGACTCAGACTGAACTCCATCTCTGTGAAATGTCTCTTGAACAGGCGGCTGAAAACATGCGTCTCTCTAAGCAACAATACGAAGTGGGATTTGAACCCCTTTCCGACTACTTGGAGACTCAAGCCTTGTGGCAGCAATGCAGTGCAAATCTTGTCAATGCACGTTGCCAATTGCAATTATCGCGAGTGAAACTTTTGAAGGCTTCTGGAAAATTGAGATAGAGGCTCACAATTGGATATAAATATGAGAGGCATTTCTGATTCATGGTAAACAAACGCAAATATGTTGTTCCCATTTTATTGTTGATGGTGTGTTTATTGGGAGGGATTATGCTTTATACATGGTTCGACCCTGTTAAGTATGCATGGATTCCGAAATGTCCGTTCCATCAGTTCACAGGGTGGAACTGCCCTGTTTGTGGCATGCAACGTGCAATGCATGCATTACTGCATGGAAGGTTTGTTGAGGCTATGTCATACAATTATTTTTTTGTCCTCACATTCCCATACATAATCGCTTTCTTTGTAGCAGAAATCTTTAAATTGTTGCAGCGTGAAAACTTGTTGGTTCGTGTTGTAGAGCACCCTGTCGTGGTCAAAGTATATCTTGTTCTTTGCCTTGTTTGGTGGGTGCTGAGAAATGTATTTAATGTTTGATGTGGTGTCTGGTTCGGGTATCTATCTCTCTGTAGATTCGGATTTGGATTCTTCATTTGTGCCAAACAGGATAATTCTTTCTCTTTCACTTGCTTTTTTCACCCAGTCTTCTGGCACAAACCGCCAATGATTCTTTGCTTGCGGATTGATAGTTCCGAGTTCCTTAATGTATTCCATCAGATAATGCCGGATATCAAATTCCGTGACGGAAAGGATGCGTGAATCAATCTCTTCTTTTGATAATCCTGCACCTTTCGTTAGCAGTTCACCACCACCATTGGCACGGTAGGCTGTCATTGCGACAGTATAGTTTTTCTCCATTGAGAAAGGACTGCCATCTTCCATGGAAAGGATTTTCACTTTTTCTCCTTCAGGTTTCGTCACATCCACTTCGTAGCGGATGCCAGCGGCAGAGTCAAAATTGAAGATGAAATTCTTGAAGCCCATGCGGTCAGGGTTGCTCTTCATGGGGCTGATGAGCAGCATTGGGTCGTCTGGTGAGTGCATTTGTTGTGTCCAACTTGCATAACTCATTTCCAGATAGTTTTTGATTTCCTGTCCCGTCAGTTGTAGCGTGTAGAGATGGTCTTCAAATCGGTACAAGTCAAAAAGATTGCTCACCTTGATGTCGCCTGCTTCGATGGAAGCATTGAAGAAGAGTGGGGCTGTGAAAGAGAGGTCTGCACCACTCACTTTGAGTTGCAATGACTGAATCAAATCAATGTAGGCAGAAGAACCGAAGTAGGCTTCCGTCACATCCACTCGATTTAAGAATGTGCCAATCTTCTCAGTGGCAAAACGTTTCACTTCATGGTAAGGATAGGAAAAGTGACGCTTGAACGATGCGGCATGCTGGTTGTGCAGAGTCCCGATATAGTTCAATGTACATTGTATCTCGTGGCTGCTCACTTTGCCTTGCTCATTGATGCGGAAATCCACATCCACCACAGCCACATTGTAGGCATAACAGCCTGGATTCACGCAGGGTACATTCCGACCGCTACGGGTTGTGATTTCTTCCATGTTGCTTGCATGGTCATGTCCGTAAAGGATAAGGTCGAAGCCCTCTACATTTTCTGCCGTTTCCCGTGTGGCATTCTCTTTATATTCAGGTGTCACAATACCTTCTTCGATACCTGAATGTAACAGTCCGATGATGAAATCAGGCTTCTCTTCTTCTTTCACCACTTTCACCCAATGTTCGGCACTCTCTCGAATATCATCGAATCGCATACCTTTCCAGATGGCTTGGGGAATCCAGTGTGGAATGGCTGGCGTGATGAAGCCAATCACGGCAATTTTCAACCCTTGACGGAAAAATACTTCATAAGGTTGGAAATAAGGTTCGCCAGTTTCTGTGTTCACGGCATTTGCGCCTAAGATGGGAAAGTTGCATTCCTTCACATATTTGTCGAAGATGTGCTTGCCCATTTCAATGTCATGGTTGCCGATGACTGCCACATCATAGCCAATGTAGTTGCAGATGTCAGCCACACGATGGCGCGTGTTTTTGCAATGGTTGTTAAAATAATAGGCGGTCGGTTCGCCCTGCAGCATGTCGCCACCGTCAATCAATAGCGTATTGCCAGGACTCTCTTGCACCACTTTTGCCACAAACGCATGCACCCGCTGGAGGCTTCCTTTCCCCCAGTGTTCATGTCGGAAGTCGTAAGGGAAGTAGTTTCCGTGTACGTCCGTTGTGAAGATGATTTTCAGATGCTTCGTTTTTGTTGTGCTCATACAATTTGCAAAGGTACGACAAAAAAATTATTGGGCAAAATATTCCAATAACAATTTTTTTCTGCCAAAATGCGCCATTGGCATCTTTTTTGTTGTGTCTTTTCTGTGAAAAAATAACTGAAATTATGGCATTTATTGATTATTACAAAGTGATGGGAATCCCTAAGGACACCCCACAGAAAGACATAAGGGCGGCATATCGTAAGCGTTCCAAGCAGTTCCATCCCGACCTTCACCCAGACGACCCTAAGGCAAAGGCGAAGTTCCAGATGCTGAACGAAGCGTACGAAGTGCTGAATGACCCAGAGAAGCGTGCCAAGTACGACCAATATGGCGAGAACTGGAAACAGGCTGACCAGTTTGGCGGGTTTGGTGCAGGTGGTGGCGGTGGTAATCCTTTTGAAGGATTCAGTTTTAACATGAATGGAGAAGGAGGCATGAGTGACTTCTTCCAGCAAATCTTCGGAAGCATGGGTATGGGTGGTACGCGCCGTACACGCACACGTCGTGCATCTACCGAACCCTCTGAAGTGGAAGCGCGTGTAGCCATTGATGTGTGGACGGCTTTGTTGGGCGGTGAACTGATTGTGAGCACCACATACGGCAAATTCAAAATTAAAGTGGCTTCAGGTACTCAGCCTGGCAAGAAAGTGCGCTTGAAAGGCAAAGGCGGTACGAAGAGCGACGGAACCCCGAAAGACCTCATTATTGTCTTTGATGTCACGATCCCTGCCAATCTGTCTGACCAGC
>JAFUYM010000078.1 GCA_017470525.1 Bacteroidaceae bacterium | reverse complement strand
TATTGAAGAAGAAAACAATTATTTATTATTCGAAGCGGAGGCCCCATATTATGGCAAAACCAATTGACAGCCAAACACTATTCTTGACCACATCGCCAAGAACCCCAGAAAAGATGATTCCAGAAATAGACTTACTGATTCAGCATTTTGAAGGCAAAGAATGGAACAGCACTTCACAAAGAGATTTCATGGAAGTCTTACGGCAAGAAAATTTCTTCAATGGAAAGGGTGCGAATGATCCTGCTTTTAGTGCAAGAGACCGTATCAATCGTGCACCAAAATCGTTAGGCTTTGTATTTCTCTCTCCAAAGATAGAATTGACACCTGCAGGAGTAAAACTTCTTAAATCGAAACGTAAAGATGAGGTTTTTCTACGTCAAATGTTAAAATTTCAAGTGCCATCCCCTTATCACCAACCATCTGATAAGGCTGCGGATTTCTGTATCAAGCCATACTTGGAATTGTTGCGTCTTGTGCGTACAATGGGTACGTTGAAATTTGATGAGTTACAGATATTTGGCATGCAATTGACCAATTACCATGATTTTGACAGAATTGTTCGTAAAATAGAACTTTTCCGTAATAAAAGAACCATGCATAAGGGTAGTTATCAAACCTTTAGGAAAGAGTATCTGTATCATGAACTGAAGAATATCTACAATGACCGTATCAGTAGAGGTGAGACAAAAACAAGGGAAAGCAATGATAAATCTTTGAAAAAGTTCTTGGAAACTCAGTCAAGTAACATGCGTGATTACGCTGATGCTTGCTTTCGTTATCTTCGTGCAACAGGGCTTGTGGCTGTATCACATATTGGAAAATCACTTTCTATTGTCCCAGAACGATTAGAGGAGGTCGATTATATATTGGAAACAGTAGAAAGAGACCCTGTTTTTGTGGATAATCTCGTATCTTATACATCTTATTTAGGGAATACACATTTGCCTAAATTGTTGACAGATAATCGTGTATTATTAGAAAGTAAGATTAGGACGGAGTTTCCGCAAGTTCAGATTTCACATTCTATTACGTTGGATGAACTGAAAGACACTTTGGCGGATCTGCTGGAAAAACGACGTGAAAATAACATAAAAGCACAAATTGCGGAGATAAAAGATTATCGTCAATACAACGAGATTCAACACATGTTTGAACAGATTACGCATAATGACGTTTACGATGCACCTCTTATGTTGGAATGGAACACTTGGCGTGCTATGACAATGCTTGACGGTGGCAATATTACCGCAAATCTAAAGTTTGATGACTATGGAAACCCTATGTCTACAGCATCAGGCAACATGTCAGACATCGTTTGTGATTATGGTGATTATATGGTGTGCGTGGAAGTGACTATGGCTGGTGGTCAAAAGCAGTACGAGATGGAAGGAGAACCCGTCATGCGGCATCTTGGAAAATTGAAAAAGTCAAGCGGAAAGCCTTGTTTTTGTCTATTTGTTGCACCTACTATCAATGAGGCTTCTATCAGCCATTTTTACATGGCGCAGCATCTAAATGTGTCATATTATGGTGGGACTTCGACAATTATCCCATTGCCGTTAAAGATTTTCCAAAAATTGATAGAAGATTCTTTTAAAGCAAATTATACTCCCAATCCTACTCATGTACGTAGATTTTTTGATGCATCCAAGAATATAGCGATGAAATGTAGGAAGGATGGTGAGGATGAAATGGACTGGTATACAAAGATAATCCAAAATGCCTCGCATTGGATAGAACTTCCTAATGATCCTCCACCACAGCCTCGTAGAATGCTATAACATAGTATTTAAGAAGGTGATAATGGTATTATTGTGATTGTTGCCCTATATACACAACAATCACAATAATACCATTATCACCTTTGCCAGCAAGGACGGAACGCCTGAATGGGCATGGGCAGAACCGCTATGCCTTTTGACGTAATTTCGATGAAGGGTATAGCATAGTTATGATAAAGGGTACAACGTAATTGCGATGACGAGTGTATTAAAAGCACCGTCATTGAGGAGAGAGAAAGTTGGGGAAGTCACAAAAACACTCCTCAAAAACTTTGAAGAGTGCTTTTTTTGTTGTATTTTTGCAACGGAAATGTGTTCAAGTGTAAATTAACTGTCAATAACTCTCGACATATCAAAATGTTTCGTTCAATAAAGAAAACCTCACGATATGACCCCAAAAGAAGAAATTGAACAACTCAGGAAGGAGTTGGAGTTGCATAATTATAATTATTATGTGTTGAATCAGCCGACGGTGTCGGATTATGAGTTCGACCAGATGATGCATCGTCTGGAGGATTTGGAGATGTTTTATCCGCAGTATGCCGACCCGAACTCGCCGACGCAGAGGGTGGGGAGCGACTTGAATCAGGCATTTAAGTCGGTGCCGCACAAGTACCCGATGCTGTCGTTGGCAAATACGTATAATGAAGGAGAGGTGAGAGACTTCTATCAGCGTGTGAAGGAAGGGTTGGAAGGTGAGGAGTTTGAGATTTGTGCGGAGATGAAGTACGACGGCTTGAGCATCTCGCTGACATACGTGGACGGTGAGTTGGTGCAAGCGGTCACTCGTGGCGATGGCGTGAAGGGGGATGACGTGACGGGCAATGTGAGAACGATTCGTTCCATCCCGCTGAAGTTGAGGGAGGGGAGCGGTTATCCGCATGAGTTTGAGATACGTGGGGAGATTCTGATGCCTTGGACTTCGTTTGAGAAATTGAACGAAGAACGGGCATTGCGAGAAGATCCACTGTTTGCCAATCCGAGAAATGCTGCCAGCGGTACGTTAAAGTCGCAGAGTTCGAAAGTGGTCGCCCAGCGAGGGCTGGATGCATACTTATATTATTTATTAGGGGATGAAATTCCGTCGGACGGCTATCACTACGAGAACTTGCAGAAGGCGGCAGAGTGGGGCTTCAAGATTTCGCAGGGCATGAAGAAGTGCAAGACCATCGATGAAGTGCTTGACTTCATCAACTATTGGGATGTAGAACGCAAGAACCTGCCTGTGGCAACGGATGGCATCGTCTTGAAGGTCAATTCCCTGCGTCAGCAGCGGCATTTGGGTTACACCGCCAAGAGTCCTCGTTGGGCAATTGCCTATAAGTTCAAGGCTGAAAGGGCTTGCACACGCCTGAACGAAGTGACGTATCAAGTGGGTAGAACGGGTGCCGTGACCCCCGTAGCCAACATGGACCCCGTGCAGTTGGCAGGAACTATCGTGAAACGTGCGTCGCTCCACAATGCCGATGTGATGGAAGAACTAGACTTGCACATCGGCGATATGGTGTATGTGGAGAAGGGCGGCGAAATCATCCCCAAGGTGGTGGGTGTAGATAAGGAACAGCGCAAGGAGGGCTTGCAGAAGGTGCAGTTCATCAAGACCTGCCCTGAATGTGGTGCGGAACTGGTGCGTTTCGAGGGTGAGGCAGCCCATTATTGCCCCAACGACAGCGCATGCCCACCGCAAATCAAGGGCAGGATAGAGCACTTCATCTCTCGCAAGGCGATGAACATCGAGAGCCTTGGTCCTGAAACTGTGGATGACTACTACCAGCGAGGGCTTATCCACGACATATCCGACCTTTATACACTGACCGTAGCGCAGATTTGCGGTTATAATAAGAATCGTGTGAAGTCGGCACAGAAGGTGGTGGACGGTGTGAAATCCACGCAGGAGGTGCCCTTTGAACGGGTGGTCTTTGCCATCGGCATCCGTTTTGTGGGCGAGACGACAGCCAAACTGATTGCCCGTCACTTCAAGACGATGGAGGCGTTGCGAACTGCCACCGTGGAGCAACTGTTGGAGGTGGATGGTGTGGGCAAGGTGATTGCCGAGTCGGTGGTCAAGTATTTCCAAGAGCCGAAGAATGCGGAGATTGTGGACAAGTTGGCAGGTTACGGCTTGCAGATGCAACTCTCCGAAGAGCAATTGGCGGGTCAGACAGACAAACTCGCCGGCAAGAGCATTGTCATCTCTGGTGTCTTCGCCAAGCATTCACGTGACGAGTACAAGGCAATGATTGAGCGGAACGGTGGCAAGAATGTGGGCAGCATCTCGAAGAAGACAACCTTTGTGCTGGCTGGTGAGAACATGGGACCTTCCAAGATGGAGAAAGCACAGAGTCTTGGGGTGCCTCTTGTTTCGGAAGATGAGTTTTTGGCGATGCTGGAAGGTTGACTCCGTACAGAAAGCCGTTATTACAGGTGAAGAATCTGTTGCTTTCATCAAGTGTACCCGAGGGGTACGGCATTGCGTACCCCTCGGGTATGATGTACCGTACCCCTCGGGTACACTTGTTGTAATCTGCTCTTGTCAAAATCTCGTCTCACTGTATTTTTTGTTGTGAAAAGTGTGTTTTTCAGTCTAAAATTTTCTTAATTCAAAATAAATCAGTACCTTTGCAGCCAGTTAGATTTTTAAGGTAAAAGTTTTTTACTTGTATTATGGCTAAAAAGGTACAGGAACCTCATTACATTTTTGAATCAAGTTGGGAGGTTTGTAATAAAGTAGGTGGTATATATACAGTGTTGTCAACACGAGCAAAGACACTGCAAGACAAATTAACTGACAAAGTATTCTTTATCGGTCCTGATTTTTGGGAAGGTAAGAAAAATCCTTTATTCAAAGAGAGCAAGACGCTGCTGGCAAAATGGAGAAAGAGCGCGCAGCAGTATGATGGTGTGACGTTCCGTATTGGACGTTGGCAGATTCCTGGAGAACCGATAGCCATATTGGTAGATTTCAAGCCCTTTTTTGAACAACGAAATGAGATTTTCGGTTGGGCTTGGGAACATTTTCAAGTCAATTCGTTGAATGCATACGGTGATTATGATGAAAGCCTGATGTTCTCGTGGGCAGCAGGGAAAGTGGTGGAGAGTTATTACAAATTCTTCGGGCTGACTCAAGAAGACAATGTGATTTTTCAGGCGCACGAATGGCAAACCTGCTTGGCTGCTCTCTATGTGAAAGCCAATGTGCCCGAAGTCGCTACGATTTTTACCACACATGCCACTACTATAGGTCGTTCCATTGCGGGCAACAATAAGCCACTATATGATTATCTTACGGCATATAATGGCGACCAGATGGCATCGGAACTGAATGTGGAGGCGAAGCACTCTGTGGAGAAGCAGGCTGCTTGGAATGTGGATTGCTTCACGACCGTCAGTGAAATCACCGGAAAGGAATGTGATGCATTGCTCGACAAGCCTGCTGATGAAATCCTGATGAATGGCTTCGAGAATGACTTTGTCCCATCTCCTGCCGCTAAATTCAATGAAGCAAGAAAAGTGGCTCGTGAAAGCCTTTTGAAAGTGGCAAACACGCTGATGGGCACTCAGTTGGGCGACGACACAATCATCATCAGTACTGGTGGCAGATATGAATATCAGAATAAAGGAATCAATGTGTATATTGATGCGTTGAACCGCTTGCGTTGGGATGACCGTCTGGATAAGAACATGTTGGCATTTGTAATGGTGCCGGCATGGATGAAGGAAGCACGTGAGGACTTAAAGGCTGCACTGAAGAGCAAGAAACAGCAGGAAGGCCCAGTGGGTGACCCTCGCATTACTCATGTGCTGCATGAGCAGGATAGTGACAAGGTGCTGGGGCAGATGAATTGGCTCGACATGCATAACCGTCCGGAAGATAAGGTGAAAGTTATCTTTGTGCCTTGCTATCTTGACGGTAACGATGGCATCTTCAACAAGCATTATTACGATTTGCTGATTGGCAACGACTTAACCATTTTCCCCTCTTACTATGAGCCTTGGGGGTATACGCCAACGGAATCGGTGGCGTTCCATGTGCCTTGCATCACGACCGACTTGGCTGGTTTCGGACTCTGGGCGAACAGTTTGAAGGGTGGTGACAGCGAGATAGAAGACGGTGTGAAGACGGTGCATCGTTCTGACTATAACTTTGATGAGGTGAGTGATACCATTCGCGACACCATCTTGAAGTTCTCCCAGATGGACAAGAAGCAGGTTTCCGCTGCTCGAAAAAATGCAGAGAAGGTGGCGGAAAAGGCACTCTGGAAGCACTTCATTCAGTATTACTACGAAGCATACGACAAGGCTCTTGCAAAGCGCAACGAGCGTCTTTGTCAATAAAATAATAAATAATAGAGACACATTAACAAACCAAATTCAATATTATTATGAGAATTCAGGCAAGCAACGCCAATGTTCCCAATTGGCGCGAAATTAGTGTGAGGTCGTCTGTTCCTGCTGCTCTTGAGCCGCTGAATGAGATTGCACACAACATGTGGTGGACATGGAACAACGAAGTGGGTCATATCTTCAACGATATGGACACTCGGCTTTGGCACGATGTGCAGCAGAATCCCGTGCTCTTCCTTGGTCGCATGAACTATGAGAAGTTGGAGGCTGTCGCATCAGACAAGAAGATTGTTGACCGCATCAACAAAATCTATAAGGAGTTCCGTGCTTACATGGACGTGAAGCCCGACAAGAAGCGCCCTTCGGTGGCATATCTTTGTATGGAGTATGGTCTTAGCCACGTGCTCAAGATTTACTCTGGTGGTCTTGGCATCTTGGCTGGTGACTATGTGAAGGAGGCTTCCGACTCCAACATTGATTTCTGTGCCGTTGGTTTCCTCTATCGCTATGGCTATTTCACTCAGACCCTCTCAATGGAAGGTCAGCAGGTGGCTAACTATGAGGCTCAGGTGTTCCCCACATTGCCTATCGAACGTGAGTTGGATGCTGATGGCAATCAGGTGGTGGTTGATGTTCCTTACAACAACTATACTGTTCACGCTCTTGTATGGCGTGTGAATGTAGGTCGTGTGAAACTCTATCTGCTTGACACCGACAACGAGATGAACTCGGAGTATGACTGTAGCATCACCCATGCGCTTTATGGTGGCGACTGGGAGAATCGTCTGAAGCAGGAGATTCTTTTGGGTATCGGTGGTGTGCTGTTGCTCAACAAGTTGGGCATCAAGAAAGACATCATCCACTGCAATGAAGGTCATGCGGCTCTTGCCAATGTTCAGCGTCTGGTTGAATATGTGCAGGGTGGTCTCACTTTCAATGAAGCACTCGAAGTGGTTCGTACCTCTTCTCTCTATACAGTACATACTCCTGTGCCAGCAGGCCACGACTATTTCGACGAGGCACTCTTTGGCAAGTATATGGGTCAGTACCCTGAGAAGTTGGGCATCAGTTGGGATGAGTTCGTCGGTATGGGACGTGTAAATCCTGACGATAAGGGCGAACGCTTCTGTATGTCCACCTTTGCTTGCAACACATCTTCATGGGTGAATGGTGTAAGTTGGTTGCACGGCAAGGTGTCTAAGGACATGTTCAATGGCATCTGGAAGGGTTACTTCCCAGAGGAACTTCACAATGTGGGCTATGTGACGAATGGTGTTCACATGCCAACATGGACAGCATCTGAGTGGAAGAGCCTCTATGCCAAGAACTTCGACAAGGCTTTCCTCGCTGACCAGTCTAATGAGAAGATTTGGGAGGCTATCTATAATGTGCCAGATCAGGAAATCTGGAACACACGTTTGGCATTGAAGGCAAAACTCATTGAATACATTAAGAAGGCATTCAAGGATGATTGGCTCAAGCATCAGGGTGACCCTTCGCGTATTGTTTCCATCGTGGAGAAAATCAATCCAAATGCGCTGACCATCGGTTTTGCCCGTCGTTTTGCCACCTACAAGCGTGCTCACCTGCTCTTTAGCGACCTTGACCGTTTGGCTAAGATTGTCAACAATCCTAACTATCCAGTTCAGTTCCTCTTTGCAGGTAAGGCTCACCCTGCTGATGGTGCTGGTCAGGGTCTCATCAAGAAGATTTACGAAATCAGCCGCCGTCCTGAGTTCTTGGGTAAGATTATCTTCCTTGAGAACTATGACATGAAGTTGGCTCGCCGCCTCGTGACAGGTGTGGATATTTGGATGAATACTCCAACTCGTCCATTGGAGGCTTCCGGTACTTCTGGTGAGAAGGCGCTCATGAATGGTGTTGTCAACCTTTCAGTGCTCGATGGTTGGTGGCTCGAAGGCTATCGTGAGGGCGCAGGTTGGGCACTTACTGAGAAGCGTACCTTCCAGAATCAGGAGCAGCAAGACCAGTTGGATGCTGCCACCATCTATTCTCTCCTTGAGAATGAGATTCTGCCTCTCTACTATGCTCGCAATTCAAAGGGCTATTCTGAGGGTTGGATTCAGACAGTGAAGAACTCGATTGCACAGATTGCTCCTCACTATACGATGAAGCGTCAACTCGACGATTACTTCACGAAGTTCTATTGTCCATTGGCAGAGCGTCGCAAGATGCTCTTTGCCGACAACTACAAGAAGGCAAAGGACATCGCTGCCTGGAAGGAACTCGTGGCTTCTCGTTGGGACAGCATTAAGGTGGTTTCTTTCGAGAAAGAAGAGGACATGATGAAGGGCGATGTGCTTTCTGGCAAGAAATACAAGGTTAAGTATGTCATTGACGAGCAGGGTCTCGACGATGCCATAGGCTTTGAACTCGTCACTATCTTCCGCGATGAAGACGGTCGTGAGCACATCAGCCAGGTTGACCCATTTGAGGTGACTAAGCGTGAGGGTAACCTCTATACCTTTGAGGGTACTCATGTCATCCCAACTGCCGGCAGTTTCAAGGTGGCATACCGCATGTATCCTAAGAATGCAGACCTGCCACATCGTCAGGATTTCTGCTATGTGAAGTGGTTTAACTAATTGAACATCTGAATGCATTCAACATTCAGAAAAACAATGATATATAAAAAAGATTGCACCGTCCTGTCATGAAGGACGGTGCAATTTCCATTCCTGCAACGAAGTATGAATATGAAATATTTGAGTGCATTGCTTTTATGGCTGATGTTGGCATCTTCGGCTTTGGCTCAGCAGACGAAGAATGAGGGAAAATCAGCCCCTGTCTTCAAAAAATCTGCTGTGGTGAAGGCTTATCGCGGGTACATGAAGGAGAAGAACTACGGTCAGGCAAAAAAGACACTTGACGAGGCTGTAAGCAATCATGAGGAAGCCGCCTCTGATGCCTTGTTCTATAAGTTGGAGGTTGACGTGCTCAACGAGTTGATTGGTGTAGAGAACCGAAAAATTTATCTCAAGACCAATCCCGACACCACAACTTACTTCAATTACATGTATGAACTCTATGGGAAAGGATTGGTGTGCGATAGCCTTGAACAGCAGGGTATAGCAGCCAAAGAAGCACTTGGGAAAAAGGTGAATCCGCAGTTCCGTTCACAAGTGGGGCATACCATGCTGACTTATAGAAAGAATCTGCTTAGTGCAGGAAAGTATTATTATCAGAAGAAAGATTATTCCCATGCATACCAGTTCTTTCACATGTATGCTCGGACCAAATCTGCCTCTGTCTTTTCTGATTCAAAGGGAAACACACTTGTAGGAGACCCTGATGACATGACTGACGTTGCAGTGCTCGCTACGCTCAGTGCATACGGTTCGGAGAATCATGCGGGTGTCATGGCGTATCTTTCGGAGGGTCTCAATGACCAGAATTTGCGTCCACAACTGCTTGAAATCGGCAGTAAGTCGGCAGCACAACTTGGTGATACCATTCAGATGGTGGAACTTTTGCAAAAAGGTTTTGACAATTATCCTGATACGGAATACTTTCTCATGACTCTTGTGCGCCATTGCAATGACACAGGTGACTATGAACAGGCTCTCCAGTATGCTTTGCGCATGACGGCTCTCCATCCTGAGCGGCGTGACTATTGGTATATGGCGGGAACAGAGCAGCAACTTCTTCAATATTACGCTGAGGCACTCGTCTCTTTCCAGAAATGTGTGGAAATCAAGGCTGATGATGCAGAAGCCTTTGTGGCGATTGGCAATATCCATCTGCATGAGGCACATGAAGCCTATGCCCATTTCAATGTGCCACTGTCAGACCCCACTTATTCTCAGCAAAGAGCAGCCATCACTCAGCAATACAGTGATGCTTGTACGGCTTTTGAACAGGCACGTCGCTTTGACGAATCCAACCGAACCCTTTGGCTCGAAGGTCTTCGTGAAACTTATTTCAAACTGAATCGTGGTAATGCTCTCAAAGCATTGGAAAAATACAAATAAGTTCCGTATCATTTGGGGGACATTGTGTTGAAAAGGTGCAAAAGATGTTTTTTCTTATGAAAAGTTGTGGGTGTACATTTTTTTCTTTAACTTTGCAACATCTTCTGATTGATATAAACTTAGACCATACGGATGGCAACGAATAAAAGAAAAAACAAAAAGAATAAAAAATATGCGGACGCGCAGAAAGAGAAACTGAGTGCAGGGGATTTCTTGGCGGGGTTTGGCAAGATGGAGATTTTCTCGTTCTGCATCGGTCTGCTGTTTGTGGTGGCAGCACTTTTTATTGCTGTTGCTATGGTGTCATATCTCTTAACAGGTGAGGCTGACTACAGTTTGTTGGAGAGTGGCAATGATTGGCTGAACGAAGGAGCGCGATATAAGAACGTGTGTGGTTCGTGGGGAGCGATGACAGCCTATTTCTTGATGAATGACATGTTTGGTTTGGCATCGTTCATCATTCCTCCTTATATGGTCATTGTGGGATTCAGATTGATGCACGTGTTCAAATTTACGTTGGTGCGTAAATTCATCCTTTTCACGTTGCTGATGTTATGGGCAAGTGTGTTTTTCGCGGCGTTTGGCAATCTGTTCCCATATTTCGAGGGTTCGTTTGTGAAACTGGGCGGTAATCATGGCATTCATGTGGTGAAGATACTGACACAAGTGGTGGGAACGCCTGGTTTGCTTGCTGTTTTGGCTATTTCTGCTGTTTTGTATCTTGTTTATCTGAGTGCCAGAACCATTGAGATTATCCGAGATGCTTTCCGGCTGAAGTTTATTAGAACAGAAAGACTGAAGCGCCTTATGACTAAAGGTAAAGAAGATAATGATGAAGGCGATGATGATGAAGGCGATGATGATAATACAGAGCAAAAGGAGGATGCCCCCAATCAAGCAGCACCTATTGTGGTGGATTTGAGTCCCACTGATAATCGTAAGGATGGCAATGATGGCATTTCGACCACTGATGATTCAAACGGTATAGATGAAATCGTACCAGATGATGTTCCTGTACAGGAAACGCCAGAAGGGGGTGGGGACGACAACGTGGCAATGGGTGTGACTGTTAAGGAAACCGAGAAAGGTGATGGGCAAATTAAGCGAGGTGACATCAATACTCCGTATGACCCGAAGTTGGATTTGGAACATTATAAATATCCGACTTTGAATCTTTTGAAGAAGGCTGATGACCAAGGTCCCCGGATTGATATGGTGGAACAGAATGCCAATAAGAACCGTATCATCGAGGTGTTGAAGACGTTTGGTGTGGAAATCACAAGCATCAAAGCAACCATTGGACCTACCATTACGCTGTATGAGATTGTTCCGGCGGCAGGTACACGCATCAGCAAGATTCGTAATTTGGAAGATGACATTGCCTTGCAGTTGGCTGCTGAGGGTATTCGTATCATTGCCCCCATTCCAGGAAAAGGTACAATTGGTATTGAGGTGCCGAACAAGAAGAAGTGCATCGTGTCGATGGAGAGCGTCATCAATAGTAAAGTGTATCAGGAAAGCAAGATGGAACTGCCATGTGCATTGGGAAAGACCATTAGTAATGAGGTGTTCATGTTCGACTTGGCAAAGGCGCCCCACTTACTGGTGGCTGGTGCAACAGGACAGGGTAAGTCTGTTGGACTCAATGCGATAGTGACTTCGCTGCTATACAAGAAGCATCCTTCTGAACTGAAAATTGTGATGGTTGACCCCAAGAAGGTGGAATTCAGTATTTATAGCCCAATTGAAAACCATTTCTTGGCGCGCTTGGAAGAAGAAGAGGATTGTATCATTACTGATGTGCAGAAGGTGGTGAAGACCTTGAATTCGTTGTGTGTGTTGATGGATACTCGCTATGATATGCTGAAGAGGGCGCATGTACGTAACATCAAGGAATATAACGAGAAATTCAAGAATCGTCAACTGAATCCAGAACAAGGGCATGAGTATATGCCATACATTGTGGTGATTGTCGATGAGTTCGGTGATTTGATTATGACTGCAGGCAAGGAGGTGGAGTTACCAATATGCCGTATCGCCCAGTTGGCTCGTGCTGTCGGCATCCACATGATTATCGCGACACAACGCCCGGAGGCGAAGATTATCTCTGGTGCCATTAAAACGAACTTCCCGACAAGAATTGCTTTCAAGGTGAGTGGAATGATGGACTCACGAGTCATACTTGACCGTCCAGGTGCTAATCAATTGATTGGTCGTGGTGACATGCTCTATCTGCAAGGTGGTGACCCTGTGCGTGTGCAATGTGCTTTTGTTGACACACCAGAGGTGAACGACATTTGCCACTTTATTGCTACGCAGCAGTCCTTCCTGCATCCGATGTATTTGCCAGAAGTGGCTGATTCTGAAGGTGAAGGCGGTGGAGGTATGGGAACTGTTGATAAGGGACATCTTGACCCCATGTTTGGAGATGTGGCGAAATTTGTGGTGAGCAACCAAAGCGGCTCAACCTCAATGATTCAGCGAAACTATTCGATTGGCTACAACCGTGCAGGAAAAATCATGGATCAATTGGAAAAGATGGGTGTTGTGGGTCCGCAGGTGGGTAGTAAGCCGAGAGAAGTCTTGATTAAAGACCCGATGACATTGGAAAGTCTGTTGAATACATTATAAAATAAATATAATATAGAAAATGAAAAGGATAATTTTTCTATTGATGAGTTTTGTTGCGTTACTGACGGTTGACGCACAGGATGCCAACAATATTTTGGACAAGACTGCTGCCACATTGAAAGCAGGTGGAAATGTGAAGATCGGATTCACGCTGGAGGTGGATGGCACATCGTCGGTTGGCTACATTAAATTGCAAGGTCAGAAGTTTGTCGTGAATATGGGAGGCAGCATTACGTGGTTTGATGGCAAAACGATGTGGACGTATGTGAAGGCGAATGAAGAAGTCAATGTGACGGCGCCAACTGCTGCTGAAGCGGCGAAAATGAATCCTTATGCATTCCTCTCTTTTTATAAGAAAGGATATACTGCCAAGATGGGCAATAGTTCTGCCAAAGAGCATGAGGTGATTTTAACGGGTAGCCAATCAAGTTCCTATAAAAAGGTTGTTATTCGAATCAATAAATCCACCAATACTCCTTCGAACATTAAGATGACTTCTTCAAAGGATGTGGTCACTGTCATCAAGTGCAATTCTTTTTTGAAGAATCAGAAATATAAGGCTTCCACGTTCCAGTTTAACAAGAAGAATTATCCGCAAGTTGAGGTTGTGGACCTCAGATGATAAGATGATGGATTTTGGCAGGGCTCGGATGTTATACCGATTCATCTCACACCATCAACGTTTGCAAGCGCGACGCCATCCGATGTTTGAGAAGAATTTGACAATGAAGGTTTTTGGTTATATCTTCATTGCCTTTTGGGCTGTCTATCTGATTTTGCTGGGTGTTTCAGCCCATGCGGTATTTGAGGACACTGCTATGGAAGCCTTCGATTGGATAGACGGGGGGATGATTTTCTTCCTCATTCTCGACTTCCTTTCACGCTTTGCCATGCAGGAGACACCTGCACAGAACATTAAGCAATATAAACTACAAAATATTCCTACGAGTTTCCTGCTTCATACGTTCTTGTTGCGTATGGGGGTGCAGCCTTACAATTTCTTTTGGGCATTCTTTTTTGTGCCATTTGGATTGCTCTCCATCCCTCAGTTTTATGGGGTGATGGGCTTTTTCGGCTTTATTTTGGGATGGTGGTTGATGTTTGTGCTTAACAGTTATTGGTATCTGCTGTGGCGCACTTTGCTCAACCGCAACATGTTGTTTGTCATTATTCCATTCATCTTTTATGCGGCATTGGCATTTTTCGGTATCTTCTTCGATGCTGATAACCAGTGGCTTTTTCAAGGAACGATACACCTAATGAGAGGTTTCTGTCAGTGGAATCCTTTGTGTTGGTTGTTGTTTATTGTTGTTGTTGTCCCATTATACATTGTTAATTTTCAACTTCAGAAAGTCGCCATTTATGTGGAAATCGCCAAGACGGAGGTCGTTAAGACGTTTAAAACCAACAACATGACTTATCTTGATGGTTTAGGCGTCATTGGGGAATATCTCAAACTGGAGTTCAAATCAACTGTGCGTAATTTGGTAGTGAGAAAACAGTTTATTACAGGTGGATTGTGCATGCTGATGCTTTGTGGATTGTTTTCATTTTCGGATGTTTACGATGACCTTCCTTTCATGAAGGTGTTCATCTGTGTATATTGTTTCACCTGCTTAGGGGTGATGACACTGACTACGGTGATGTGTGCGGAGGGAAATTATATTGATGGATTGATGGTACGAAAGGAAACAGTGCTTTCATTGCTGAAGGCAAAATACTATTTTCAGTGCCTCATGCTGATAGTGCCAACGCTCTTTTCACTGATGCCTATTCTTGAAGGAAAAATCACAGTGATGACGGCTTTGGGATGCCTCTTCTTTACTTCTGGTGCGGTGTTTCCTTTCATCTTTCAATTGGCGGTGTATAATGATTCAACCATTCATTTGAACAAGAAACTGACAAGAGGAGGGCATGATACGAAGGTGCAGATGTTGATGTCAGGTGCGGCTTTGTTTTTGCCGATGCTGGTGATGTATGTGTTGGTGGAATGTTTTAACAATGATATAGCAGCAATTGCGATGATAGTCATTGGACTGATAGGGACTTTGCTTCATCCGCTGTGGCTCAGAAATATATATAATCGATTCATGAAACGGCGATACCAGAACATGGACGGTTTCAGAAACTCAAGATAGCAGGTCATAAAGGTGCTAAAGCCTGAAAGCCTCAACATTTCAATCATGAATTTAACAATCGAAAATCTAACCAAATCATTCGGAGAGAAACAGGCTCTGAACATTGACCACTATTCCATTCATAGCGGTGAAACCATTGGTCTTGTGGGTAACAACGGTGCTGGCAAGACAACATTGTTCCGTATTATCCTCGATTTACTTCATGCCGATACGGGATGTGTGACCATCGATGGAGTGGTGGATGGCGTACCTGTATCGTGTGATACATCAAAGAGTGAAGACTGGAAGGCGTACACTGGTGCTTTTGTCGATGCAGGTTTCCTCATTGACTACTTGACACCAGAAGAGTATTTCCGTTTCATTGCCAAAATATCAGGCATCACAGATAAAGTGATGAACGAGCGTCTGTTGCAGTTCGACAGTTTCATGAATGGAGAAGTATTGGGGCAGAAAACACTCATTCGCAACTTGTCGATGGGCAACAAGCAGAAAGTGGGCATCATTGGTGCGATGCTGCATTATCCGAAGTTGCTGATTCTTGATGAGCCTTTCAATTTCCTCGACCCTACTTCCCAATTGGCGATGAAATACCTATTGGAAACCTACAGCAAGGAACTCAAGGCAACTATCATTGTGTCATCACATAACCTGACACATACACTTGATATTTGTTCCCGAATCACCCTCTTGGAACATGGGCAAATCATTAAAGACTACGACCGTGATTATGCTTTGTTGACTTCTGAAATCGAGGCTTATTTCAAGGGAAATATCAATATTTAAGTGGAAAAATGATTTTTTTCCACTTTTACTTTTATTGTACCATTAAAAAACCGTAAATTTGTATGCTTTTGTGGCTCATTGCCGAGCCTCCTTCTTTTCGAAAAACTTACAAAAGTAATCACATAATATAACCAACAAATCAACTCATTATGAAGATTTCAAGAATTGACCACCTTGGAATAGGTGTAGAGAGCATTGACGCAGTGCTCCCTTATTTTGAGAATGTGCTTGGCCTGAAGTGCTACGCCATTGAAGAAGTTGCTGACCAGAAAGTAAAGACTGCTTTCCTGAAAGTCGGTGAAGTGAAGTTGGAACTTTTGGAGCCAACGTCACCAGAGTCTGCTGTAGCCAAGTGGCTTGAGAAAGGCGGCAAGGGCGTTCACCATGTTGCATTTGCTGTTGAAGACGGTGTGGCAGAAGCACTCGTTGAGGCTGAAGGTAAGGAGATTCGTCTGATTGACAAGACTCCACGTCCAGGTGCAGAGCAAATGTCTATTGCATTCCTCCACCCAAAATCAACCGCAGGCGTTTTAACAGAACTTTGTGAACCACAGAAAAAGAATTGAAAAATTGAAGAACTGAAAACTTGAAGTAGTTGTATGGAAAACTTCAACGTTTCAATTCTTAAATTCTTAAATTTTGTAATATGAGCAAGCAAACAGAAAGAATACAGGAGTTGATAGAACTCCGTCAGAAAGCGCGTCTTGGTGGTGGCGAGAAAGCCATTGACAAGCAGCATGCGAAAGGCAAGTTCACAGCACGTGAACGTATTGCCATGCTCCTCGATGAGGGCAGTTTTGAAGAATATGACATGTTCAAACTCCACCGTTGCACCAACTTCGGTATGGAGAAGAAACAATATTTAGGCGATGGTGTCGTCACTGGTTCTGGTACAATCGGAGGACGCCTCGTCTTTATTTTTGCCCAGGATTTCACCGTCAATGCAGGTTCTCTCTCTGAGACCATGAGTCAGAAAATCTGCAAGATTATGGACATGGCTATGAAGGTGGGTGCTCCTGTCATCGGTATCAATGACTCAGGTGGTGCTCGTATTCAGGAAGGTATCAACGCCTTGGCTGGCTATGCTGAAATTTTCCAGCGCAACATCATGGCATCAGGTGTGATTCCACAGATTTCCGGCATCTTCGGTCCTTGTGCTGGTGGTGCCGTTTATTCACCAGCCTTGACCGACTTCACGCTGATGATGGAGAACACTTCATTCATGTTCCTGACAGGTCCAGCCGTTGTGAAGACAGTGACAGGCGAGGATGTTGACCAGGAGAGCCTTGGTGGTGCATCTGTTCACTCCACAAAGTCGGGTGTGACCCACTTCACGGCTGCTACCGAGGAAGAGGCTATGGCCATGATTCAGCAACTCATCAGTTACATTCCTCAGAACAATCAGGAGGAAACCCCTATCGTTGAGTGTACAGACCCTATTGACCGTCTCGAGGATTCTCTCAACGAGATTATTCCGGACAATCCTAATCAGGCATACGATATGTACAAGGTGATTGCTGCCACCGTTGATAATGGCGAATTCTTTGAAGTGCAGCCTCGTTATGCACAAAATATCATTGTAGGTTTCGCACGTTTCAACGGTCGCTCCGTAGGTATCGTTGCCAATCAGCCAAGCAAATTCGCAGGTGTGCTCGATTGCAACGCTTCTCGCAAGGGTGCTCGTTTCGTTCGTTTCTGCGATGCCTTCAACATTCCAATCGTCAGTTTCGTCGATGTGCCGGGCTTCCTTCCTGGTACAGGGCAGGAGTACAACGCCGTCATTCTTCATGGTGCTAAGTTGCTCTATGCCTACGGTGAGGCAACCGTGCCAAAGGTGACCGTCACACTTCGTAAGTCTTACGGTGGTTCCCACATCGTGATGTCTTGTAAGCAACTTCGTGGCGACATCAACTATGCATGGCCATCTGCTGAAATTGCCGTGATGGGTGCCAGCGGTGCAGCCGCAGTGCTCTATGCTCGCGAAGCAAAGCAAATCAAGGAAGAGGGTGGTGATGCAAAGGCATTCATCGCTGAGAAGGAAGAGGAATACTCCAAACTCTTCGCCAATCCTTATCAGGCAGCCAAATATGGCTATATCGATGATGTGATTGAGCCACGCAACACTCGTTTCCGTGTGATTCGCGCACTTGAACAACTTGCAAATAAGTCACTTACAAATCCTGCTAAGAAGCACGGTAACATTCCATTGTAAAAACGCATGAAAAAGATATTATCAATCCTTTCATCCCTTGCTGTCGCATTGACGATGAACGCACAGGGCGCACACGACTTCAAACTGAACGAGGTCTATGTGCATACCCCTGCATGCTGTGATTCGTCGGCTTGTAAGACGGCAAGTTATGTGGATGAATACGGACAGTCTGCTTCGTGGATTGAGATTGAGAACATTTCTTATTCCACCCACGACATCAGAAACTGTTTCCTCACCATCGACCCTGCTGTTCTCGACGAAAACATGTCCGCTCCAGAGCGTGAGACACACATGTCGCAGATTCCGGCAGGCGACCCACGCACCTCTCTTTCTGCCAAGCAGCGCATCACGTTTTTTGCCGACGGCAACACCAATCGTGGTACACTTCACCTCAACTTCAAACTTCCGGTGGGCGAGTCTTTCACCATCTATCTCTTTGATGGAAATGCTGTAGATTTGCTCGACTCAGTTCATGTAGAGGCACTTCCTGCTGGTTCAAGTTATGCTCGCATTGCAGATGCTGAATGGCAAGTACTTGAGGCAGATAAGGTGACTCCAAATGCTCCGAACATTGCCTATCACAACGACAAAATCAAGGAGTTTAAGGAGAAAGATCCATACGGTATTGCCATGACCCTCATGTGCATGGGAGTCGTGTTCTCTTGTCTCATCCTCCTTTTCGTTTTCTTCCACATCTTCGGTTGGGCGATGAACCGTGCTGCCAAGTTGGCTCGTGTTCGTGCTATTCGTGCCATCCACGAGCAAGCATCCAAGGTGGTCGAAATGGCAAAGCAGGGAACCACAGAGACCAAGGGTATCGATATGGAGACTTACACAGCCGTTATCGGTTTGGCTCTTCACGAGTACTTTGGTGGTACCCACGACCTCGAATCAGGTATTCTTACAATCCAGCAGACTCACACCACATGGGCTGACAAGAGCCACGAGTTGCGTGTGACTCCACAGCATCATCAAGCAAATTAGAATTGAAAAATTAATTTAGGTTATTTAGGTCGTAAAGGTCATAAGGTCGCTTCGCTTTCAGGGCGGAGGTCCTCAAAACCTTAAAACCTCAAAATCTCAAAAACCTAACAAAGAATGAAAGAATATAATTATAAAATCAAAGGCGCTCCTTACAATGTGAAAATCAACGGCATTGAAGAGAATATCGCCAAAGTGGAAGTGAACGGCATCGAGTTCGATGTGGAACTTGAAAAGCCAGTTGCTCAGCCCAAACCAGTGGTGCGTGCTGTTGCCGCTCCAGTCAAGACCATCGAAGCCCCCAAGGCAGCACAGGAGGCTGTGGCAGAAGGTGTTTCTGCCGTGCGCGCTCCGCTGCCAGGCACCATCAACGACATCAAGGTTACCGTGGGTCAAGCAGTCAAGAAGGGCGAAACACTCGTCATTCTCGAGGCAATGAAGATGGAGAACAACATCGACTCCGACCGCGATGGCAAAATCAAGGAAGTCAAGGTACAGAAGGGCGACACCGTCATGGAAGGTTCCATTCTCGTCACTATCGGGTAAATCATAATATATAATTAACAATGTATAATGTTATAATATGCTGCCGCCTTGTACCACAACACGCCGGATGGCTATTATAAATTATCAATTACAAATTTTCAATTAGAACTTATGTTACTCGAAAGTGTTTCCACAATGGATTTCATAGGGAGCAAACTTGCCGATTTCCTCACCTACACGGGCTTTGCCAATGTAGAATGGGCTAACATCATCATGATTGCTGTTGGTGCCTTCTTCATCTGGCTTGCCATCAAGAAGGACTTCGAGCCCCTGCTCCTCATTCCGATTGGTCTCGGTATCATTCTGGGAAATATTCCGTTCAAGGCGGCAGGTCTTGAAATTGGTCTCTACGAGGACAACTCCGTGCTTAACATCTTCTATCAAGGTGTTCGTCTCGGTTGGTATCCTCCTCTCGTGTTCCTCGGCATTGGCGCCATGACCGACTTCGGTGCGCTCATCGCCAATCCAAAGTTGATGCTGATTGGTGCTGCTGCACAGTTCGGTATCTTCGGTGCCTACATGATTGCCCTTGCAATGGGCTTTGAACCCAATCAGGCAGCAGGTATTGCCATCATCGGTGGTGCCGATGGTCCTACAGCCATCTTCCTCTCCAGCAAGTTGAGTCCAAACCTTATGGGAGCCATCGCCGTGTGTGCATACTCCTATATGGCACTTGTGCCAGTCATTCAGCCAGGTGTCATGAAGTTGCTCACCACAAAGGAACAGCGTAAAATCAAGATGAAGCCAGCACGTCAGGTGAGCCAGACAGAGAAGATGCTCTTCCCAATTGTCGGACTGCTCATCACAACCTTTATCGTGCCATCAGGTCTCCCATTGTTGGGTATGTTGTTCTTTGGTAACCTCCTCAAGGAATCGACCAAGACCACGCGTCTTGCCAAGACTGCGGGTAGTGCTTTGAACGACATCGTGGTGATGCTCCTCGGTCTCACCGTAGGTTGCTCCACCCAGGCTTCAGAGTTCTTGACACTTGCAACAGTTAAGATTTTCGCTCTTGGTGCATTTGCATTCATTATTGCCACAGCCAGCGGTGTTATCTTCGTTCACATCATGAACATCTTCCTTCCTAAGGGTCAGAAGATTAATCCGCTCATTGGTAATGCTGGTGTGTCAGCCGTACCAATGGCTGCCCGCATTTCTCAGAACGAAGGTCTCAAGGCAGACCCCCACAACTACCTCCTCATGCATGCCATGGGTCCCAATGTTGCGGGTGTGATTGGTTCTGCCGTAGCAGCAGGTGTCCTTCTCGGCTTCCTCTCGTAATCAGAACATTATTTTGCAAATGCATAAAGGGGGCGCACATTCAAGTGCGCCCCCTTTATGTATATAAATCCTTGTCCACCCTTCCGCCAGTTTCGCCTCGAACTCCTCGCGTTTGGGTGTTCCAACAGGTCCGATGTATCAGTCAGTCATTTCATCTAATGTGTGAAGTTTCATTGCCAATAATTGTTTTTATTTCTGCTGCAAAGGTTGGGCAAAGTTTACAAACGAGGAAACCTTTTGGTATGTTTGATAACATAAATAGAATAGAGGTGCACTAAGACAAAGTTCCCAACTCTGAGTGCGTACACTTCGAGTTGGGAACTTCTGTTTTTCTAATTCTATTTTTTACTTTTGGATGAACTTTCGTCCATTGTGTATGTACATCTGACCTTTGACGGGTTCTTTAATGACACGGCCGCTCAAGTCGTAATAGAGAGAGTCTTTCTGGATGCTACGGTTGCCCTCCACCTGTACATCTTTGATGGAGACTTCATCCTCCATTTCAACAATCTTGAATTGATTCCATGCAGAAGTCGCCTCATATTTCTCTTTTGTCCCTGCTGGCACATATAATGTCGCATCAGAAAAGACGCTTTCATAGTAATTATTGTAGAGAAATACAGTCTCGCTGATTTCAAAAGGTTCCGCGATGTATGACACGACTTTTGACAAACTATAACAGTCCCAAAAAGCATATCTATCAATCGTAGAGACACTTGATGGAATAACAATGGATTCCAAAGAATGGCAATATCCAAATGCACCATCTCCAATCGTTGTAACACTGGGTGGAAGGGTTATGGATGTCATCCCCGTGCAGCCCCATAATGCCCATATGCCAATCGAATTAACACCGTTAGGAATTATAGAGGTGTTACAGCCTGCTACCACTTCTTTTTGTGTTTTGTCGATAATGACATTACATCCATTGGGTGATTCGTAATAGGGGTTATCTGCATCCACCTCAATTCTCTCAAGACTCCAGCAGCCAGGGAAGAGGTTTCTGCCAATCCATGATACATTTTTAGGGATATAAATAGCAGATAACCAACTGCAATTGAAAAAAGCATCCCCGCCGATATATTCTACACTTTCAGGAATGACAAATTTTTTCACGAACTGACAGCCCTGAAATGCAGACCAACCAATATCGGTGACAGTAAAACCTTCGACCTCACTCGGGATGGTGACTGTCCCTGTTGTAGATGTATCTATCGCAGGAGTCTCAGATTTTCCATCATAATACACCATACATGTCTTCTCCTCGGCACTGAAAACATAAAACATCATGTCCACTCCTTCGATGGTCTTGGCGGTGAAGATGTCGCCATCTTTCCATTGTTGTCCCAACACGGCAATGTAACTCCAAGTCTGCTCCAGCATGTTGAAGGTCAAGTCGTAATAAATAGCCCCGTCAACAGCCGTGATAACAAGATTGCGTCCTTCATTATAATTATAATAGACAAAGCGACCCGCTTCATTCGTTTTGGTGGCAGAAAGGCATTTGCTCCAGTCGCCACCTAAGCCCGATTCGGGAGTCATTAAAAACTCTATGTCGTTATTGCCATTCGCAGGGATTCGGCAGGTGTAGATGGGATTTGCCTCTGGTGACTGTCCGTCGTTGGTCAGTTTGTAAGACGTGTCAGTATTATTCCAATCATTGATGTTGCCTGTCAAGTAATATGCAGGCTCTATCACGACGGGAATCTCTTCCTCTTCGTGCAGTTTAGCGATGCAGGGATATGGGTCGTCGTCGCACAGCGTCCAGACTGGTTCACCTGTTTCTATGATGGAATAGACGTTCAACTCATCAAGGAAAGCCTGTGTCTGCATCTGAGCCGAGGTGAAGTTTGTGGAGCCATGATAGCCTTCAGTTTTGAAACAGTTTGTATTGATAGCAACATCAGAGTTTGAATAAGAGGCTTTAATAGTAGTGTTTTTGTTATTGCTTATGCCACCATAATATAATTCTTTTAAGTCTGCTTTCCCTGTTGTCTGTACCTTTAATCGAGAACAGAACTATAGCAATTGACGACAGACTTACTGTCTTGTGTAGACCCCACAATGCCTCCAATACGATAACCAAACTCGAGAGGAAAGTTGTAAAAGGCATCTAACGTCTCATCGGTCACATTAAAATTAGCGATACTTTTACAATAATTGTACGTTCCCTTCTTGTAGTACACATAGCCAACAATACCACCAACGTTAACCCCACCTCCACCTATAGTACCGCCTTCGGATATTCTTTTAGGGAGGGATATATTAATGATAGAATAATTTTCACAGAATGAAATGTCTGCTCCGGAAGAACCTGCAATTCCACCTATAGAGGGATTAGTACGATTAGAGCCTTGTGGTCCCGACTGTGTATAATCAATATTCCCTTTGTGGATACAGTATTCTATACTTCCCTTCTCTTCGATGGAACCTATTACCCCACCTATATACCCACATGTATTCCATCCTGTCTGCGAAATTGGCATATCAATTTTACAATTCTCAATAGTGCCGCTATACACATATCCAGCCAAACAGCCAGCACGCCCTCTTGTATTTTCAAGATTCATGCTTCCTGTAAGTTTTATATTTTTAATTGAACCTCTTTTATGACACCAAAAAATCCAAAGTATTCCTGTTTATCATTCGCGTTGCTTATGTAAAGATTAGCGACAGTATGATTCTGTCCGTCAAACGAGCCTCTGAATGATGCATCATCAGATGAACCTATAGGTACCCAAATCTTTCCGCCCAAATCGAGGTCTGCTGCAAGTTTGATGGTTTTAA
>JAFUYM010000051.1 GCA_017470525.1 Bacteroidaceae bacterium | reverse complement strand
TTTCTTTTTGCAACACTAAGATAAGTGAAAATTCTGACATGGCAAAATCCTGGGCAACTTTTTGTTGCTCAGGAACTTATAAATAAAGTTAAATTATAGTGTTGCGGAATTAAGGTTTATGATGAATATGATTGGTTTTTTGAGGTTTTGGCTACGCCGAGCTAAAGGTTCTTTGGTTTTTTATGGTTTTTCTAAAGACGCGAAGCGTTAAGAAGAACTTCCGAAAGTTGAATTATGAATTAAAAAAAGGTCAAAAACGGACTGCTCCAGTCCGATGCATCGGACTGGAGCAGTGCGGCACGTCGGACTGGAGCAGTCCGATTGCATGGCTGTGGAAGGGGTATAAAACCCACTTATTTCTTGATGAATTGACTTCGTCGATTCATTGCGGCGCTCGGCAAAGACTGAATGCAGGCATTCATCTTTGCTCTCACTTCTTAATGAATTCAACGCGGCGGTTCTGTGCCCTGCCTGCCTCGGTCTTGTTGTCAGCCACAGGCACATGGGAACCCTTGCCGACCGCCTTCAGGTTGAAACCGTCCACGCCCATACCTTCCAGTGTCTTCACCACGGCTTCGGCACGTTGCTGAGACAGCGGGTCGTTGATGGCGTCAGAGCCTTGATTGTCGGTGTGTCCCTGCACCTCAAAGCGAGCAGTCGGGTTCGCCTTCATATACTCAGCCACCTTCTGAATCTCAGCCATCGACTCCTGCTTCAACGTTGCCTTGCCTGTCTCGAAAAGAATGTTGTTGGTGACAAATTTACCCGTCTCGGCAATGGCTTTCTCAACAGCAGTCATCGACTGTGCATCGCGGTCATAGAGAGCAACAGCACCCTTGGCCAATACAACATTGCGGATAAAGGTCAAGTCGTGGTAGTCGAACGGCACCTGGAAGCCAAACCATGTACCTTGCTGTACTCTGGGTAGATTCACAACGCGCTTTCCGTCGATATACGCCTTCAAAGCACGCTTGTTGAACGAAACAGCCACATGATGCCAACCCTGCTTGAAGGTATGTTCGAATCCTGTATCCTTACAATCTCCCCACGTTCCATTATTATAACGGAAAACACAACTTCTATTATCATTAACAGGATGTTGTAATATGAAAGCAGCACGAGCAGGTTCATCTGCTCTTTCAGAGCGGTTTTTAGTATTGGCGATCACTAGTTTGACATCGTTTAGGCCTATGTTTCCTTTGTCATTCCAATAATAAAAATCATATTCGATGGTAAACTCTTCAGGCAGATATGCTCCTTGCTCCTCTATCAAAGGCGTGATGTAGCCATTATTGGTTACCTCGATGCCCTTCTTTCCACCAAGCGTCTTAACCTCGGCTGAACCATCAATCAAATCCCACTTCGAGGGGAACTCGCCAACGGGTTCTTTTTCCAGATCATCTTGGAACATAATCACCTCGCCACGCTTAAAATCAGAAGAAGTCGCCGCATCTGGATTGTCCACACCCTCTTCTGCATCCTCATACCCTCCATCATCGTCCGCCTTTCCTTTTTTGCCTTTCACCTTATCCGTGGCGGTCTTGTCGACATCATTGACCGCACCATTGATGGCATTGTCAATCTTCTGGTCAACCTTTTCCTTCACCTTATCCTTAATTTTTCCAAGAATGCCCTGTGCATTCACTTCGGGAACGCAGACTCCCATCAGGAAGACTGTCACCATAAGCACATAAATTTTTTTCATATTCGTATTAGTTTTTGAGATGAATATTTGATTGTCGCGGCAAAGTTAGAGTTTTTTTGAATGATTTCCCCCTCTCAGGGACTTTTTCTCAAAAAAACTACAAAAAAGTCCCCTTTTAGGTTCCATTTGTCCTCAAAAAGCGGAAAAAAGCAATTTTTTCACGCTCCACAGAATGAAAAAAATTATCGGAACAAATTATCGTTAATTTAAGTTTCGGATGTGTTTATTACGCTTCGCGTGACGAAGAAAAAACAGAGAAAAATAGATGAAAATAATAAAAATAGGTCTTCTGTATTGAGAAGAACATATTTTTCTCTGTTTTTACTTGTTTTTCTCTGTTTTTTCTTCGTCACGCGAAGCGTAATAAACACATCCGAAACTTAAATTAACGATAAATTATTCCGATAATTGATATTTTTTATGGTGGTGGGCTTATACATCAAAATTTTTATGTAAATTTGCCCCACAAATCAAACCAGAGAAGAAAACATGAAAAAACTCTCTATGGCAGTGCTGGCACTGGCGGCACTGATGCTCTTCTCCTGCGAAGAGAAGGGAAAGAAAGATGCCCCAAAACCGAAAGTGGAAGTGAAACCACTCGACGAAATACCGGGTATCTACGAGGCACACGGCACCATCGGCGACGGCACCAGCATGAACGTCATCGAGTTCGTGAACGACGATGGCGACACACTCTACATCAGCAAGAACGGGCAATCCGTCATGGGCGGCGTGACCGTGGGCGACGAACTGGAAGTCATCTACAACGTCAGCAAGGAAGACCTCTTTGCTTCGGTGGCAGTGAACCTCACCTCCCTGCAACACATCTGGTCGCAACGCGGTGCCGACGGACGGGAACAGAGCCTCGAACTCAACTCGGGCGGTCGTGCCACCACCTACAACATGACCATCGACTACGACTCCTGGGAAGTGAAAGACGGGCTCCTGCTGCTCCACTCTCCCAAGAAAGTGGGCGACGAATCCCCTGCCCTGGTCGATTCCTTCGAAATCATGCAGTTGACCACCGACAGCCTCGTCCTCATGCATGGCGACTTAGTCACAGAATTTGCAAGATATAACTAATTTAACGTTCGGAAGTTCTTCTTAACGCTGCGCGTCTTTAGAAAAACCATAAAAAACCAAAGAACCTTTAGCTCGGCGTAGCCAAAACCTCAAAAAACCAATCATATTCATCATAAAGAACTTGAAACCTCATATTGTTTTTTATGGTTTTTTCTTGTTTTTTATGGTTTTTCAAAGACCGCTTGCGGTAAAATTACATCCGAAACTTCAGTAACTAATTAACAAATCAACAATGAGAAAACTAACCTTGACGATGCTGCTTGCATGCGTGTGTGCAAGCATGGCTGCTGCCCCCAAGGGCAAGCAAAAGACAGACCGCGAAGTGTGGGTCGATATCATGTATCAGATGGCTGAACCTGTCATGAAGAATATGGCAGAGGGCAAACTTCAGCAAGTGATGGACACCGCTGGCGGCAACAAAAACCTCGAATTGTCCCCCACATGGGACAACCGCGACAAGAAAGTGGCATACATGGAAGCCTTCGGCCGCCTCTTGGCAGGACTGGCTCCGTGGCTCAACCTGCCCGACGATGACACTCCCGAAAGTGCCAAGCGCAAGCAACTGCGCGAATGGACACGCAAGGCAATCATCAATGCCGTTGACCCCAAATCGCCCGACCGGCTCGGATGGGAAAACGGAGGTCAGACCCTCGTCGATGGAGCCTACGTGGTGGAAGGACTCTACCGTGGCTACGACTCCCTCTGGGTGCCACTGCCCAAAGAGACCAAAGACCTCTACATCAAGGAAATCCAGGGATTGCGCCGTTACGACCCGCCCTACACCAACTGGCTGCTCTTCGTGGCAATGGAAGAAAGTTTCCTCATGTATGTCGGTGCGCCCTACGACCCCTACCGCATCAAGATGGGAATGGCAAAGGTGGAAGAATGGTACATCGGCGACGGCATCTACAGCGACGGTCCCTCGTTTGCCTTCGACTACTACAACTCTTTCGTCATCCAGCCCATGTATGTGGAATGTCTGGAGATGATTTCCGCCCGCAACCCTAATGGCAGTTACCTCATCTTCGGCTCTGGCAACGACAAGGTGCGCGGTGCCAAAAACCGCCTACAGGAAGTGCGCAAGCGCATGCAGAAGTGGTCGGTCATCCTCGAACGCTTCATCTCGCCCGAAGGCACTTTCCCCGTGGTGGGACGCAGCATCCCCTACCGCATGGCAACCCTCCAGCCTCTGGCACAACTCGCCTGGCGTAAGCAACTGCCCAAGGAACTGCACAACGGACAGGTTCGCGCCGCCATCACCGCTGTCGCCAACCGCATGTTCTTCGGACAGGTGGAGAACCCTGCCCAATCTGCCAAAGCCTTGAGTAAGAACTACAACGAAGGTGGCTTCCTCACTATCGGATTCGTGGGTCCTCATCCCAACGTGGCAGACTGGTACACGAACAACGGCTCGCTCTACATGACCAGCCTCGCCTTCCTTCCCCTCGGACTGCCTGAGACCGACTCCTTCTGGACAGATCCTGCCGAGAAGTGGACCAGCAAGAAAGCATGGGAAGGTGACGATTTCCCCAAAGACCACAAGTGGGACATCAACAGCCAAAAACTCTACTGGGAGTAAAAATCAAAACAAACTTATTTAATGCTAATACCCTTTTCGTCGACTATTTCAGATGGTCTTCGAAGTAGCGGGTGATGGTGTGGTGAAGGTGGACTCGGTCGGTACCCATCATGTTGTGACCATCGCCCGGATAGGTGAAGAGGTCTGGATAGGTGCCAGCATCGATGCAGGCGCGCATGAAGGAGAGGGTGTGCTGAGGCACACAGACAGGGTCGTTTCCTCCGTAGATGACGAGGAGACGACCTTTGAGGTTCTTGGCTTTGCGGAGCAAGGAGTTCTCTTCGTAACCTTCAGGGTTAGACTGCGGGGTGTCCATGTAGCGTTCGCCGTACATGACCTCGTAGAATCGCCAGTCGATGACGGGACCGCCTGCCACGCCGACCTTGAAGACATCGGGGTAGGTGGTCATGAGGCTGGTGGTCATGAAGCCGCCGAAACTCCAGCCGTGTACACCGAGGCGGTTGGCATCAACGTAGGGGAGACTCTTGAGGTATTCCACTCCTTGGAGTTGGTCTTTCATTTCTTCGACGCCGAGGTGACGGAAGGTGGCTTGCTCGAAGTCGAGTCCGCGATGCTCACTACCACGATTGTCGAGGCAGAACATGACATAGCCTTGCTGTGCCATCCAGATGTCCCAACCACGGGCTCCCCAGTTGCGGGTGGCATCGATGTTGTGGGCATGAGGACCGCCATAGACATAGACGACGGCAGGATACTGTTTATTGGGGTCGAAGTTGGTGGGGAGGATGAGGCGGTAGTAGAGGTCGGTCACGCCGTCGGCAGCCTTGAGGGTGCCAACCTTGATGGTAGGCACTTGGTAGGCAGCCCACGGGTCGGTGGCGGAAAGGATGTTGGTGGCTGTGCCTTTATCGGTGGAGACGAGGTCGATGTGGCGGGCGATGAGGGGTGAGGAGTAGTTGTCGATGAAGAAACGACCCGACTCGGAGAGGGTGGCATTATGCCAGCCCGTGCTGTTGCCCAACAGGGTACGCTTACCTTTCAGATTGACACTGAAGACGTTCCGCTGGAGCGGGTCTTTCTCGTTGGAGGTGTAGAGGATGGTTTTCTGCTCCTCGTTGAAGCCGAGCACGTCAATCACTTCGAAGGCACCGGCGGTGAGTTGCTTGAGGCACTTGCCGTCCTTATTATATAAATAAATGTGGTTGTAGCCGTCGCGACGGGTCTGATAGATGAACTGGTTCTTGTTCCAGGGGAGGAACTGGATGGGGGTGCGTGGCTCGAAATACTTGGGGTTGTCCTCGGTGAAAAGGGTACGAAGTTTCTCGCCGGTGAGGGCATCGTATTCGTCGAGGGAACCGTGGTTCTGGTCGCGGTTGAGTTCGATGAGGTAAAGGCGTGTGCCGTCGGGCGACCAGGCGATGTTGGTGTAGTAGCGGTCGGTAGGGTCGCCTGTATTCAGGTAGATGGTCTTGTCGGTCTGTGGGTCGAAGATGCCGACATAGACTTTGTGGGAGGTCTCACCCGCCATGGGATAGGGGTCGGGAGCCGTTTGAGCACATCGGGACTCACCGTCGGGGGTGTTAAAGGGGAAGGTGATGTTCACCTGTGGATATTTGGACACCATGCTTTGGTCCATCTTGTAGAAGGCGAGAAGGGTGCCGTCGGGATTCCAGAAGGTGCCTTTCTCGATGCCGAACTCGTCGCGGTGGACGCTCTCGCCATAGACGAGGTCGAGGCTGCCATCGGTGCTGACAGGGTGGAGGGTGCCGTCGGCTGTGGCGACATAGAGGTTATGGTTGATGGTGTAGGCGGCGGACCGGGATTGGGTGTTCCAGTCGGTGTTGCTGGCTTCGGGGGAAAGGTCGAGTTTCCATAGGACTCGTTTCTCCACCCAGTCGAGAAGCGTCTTCTCTCTGCCACGGTCGATGAGGATGTAGGTCTTGTAGGGGTAAGGGAAGGTGGCGTTGTAAAAGTGGTCGATGGTCTTCCTGCCGTTGGCAGCAAGGATGTCGTTGATGTTTTGCAAGGTCAACGTGTTGAGTGCGTCGCTTATCACCTGCTGGTCGATGTTCTTGCAACGTTCGATGCCCAACTCCATGCAAGCGTCACCCCACCACGTAAGGTACTTGCTTTCGGGATAAGAGTGTGCATAGTAGGTGGAACCGCCAGGGATGAGGTCGTCGAGGGTAAAGAGTTTTTTCTGTGCCATAAGTGGAAAGGTGAGAAAGGCAAAAAGAACGAAAAGAATGATTTTTTTCATGTCAGAATTTCTTTTAATGGTATGAGCACGAAGTCACGTTCATACATAAGTGGATGGGGGATGGTGAGTGTGGGGGTGGTGATGTGGAGGTCGTCGTAGAGGAGGATGTCAATGTCGATGATGCGGTCGTGATAGGTGGGAGTTGACCGTTGAGAGTTGACCGTTGACTTTTGGGTACGTCCCATGTCGCGCTCAATCTGTTGGGTCTCGCGGAGCAGTGCCATAGGAGACAGCGCTGTCTCGACACAGATGGCGGCATTAAGGAAGGTGTTAGGACTGTCGAACCCCCATGGCTCGGTAGCAATAAAGGCGGACTGAGCCTTGACAGACCCAATCCGCCTTGCTATTTCCTTGATGGCTGTCAGGAGGTTCTGCTCCTTGTTGCCAAGGTTGGTGCCGAGTGAGAGATAAACCGTATGCATCAGTCAATAAGAAGCATGGCATCACCGAAGGTGCCAAACAGATAGTCGCCCTTGAGTGCCTCCTTGTAGGCGTTCATCACAACATCGTAGCCTCCGAAGGCAGTGATGAGCATGAGCATGGTGGAGAGTGGCGGCTGGAAATTGACGACAACGGCATCGGCTACGGTGAAGTCGTAGGGAGGGAAGATGAACTTGTTGGTCCATCCCTCAAACTCCTTGATGAAACCACCTGGACCCACTGCCGTTTCGAGTGCACGGAGGGTGGTGTTGCCTACGGCACAGATTTTGTGCCCGTTCTCCTTGGCTTTGTTCACGATGTCGCAGGCTTCTTTGTTGACGAACATCTGTTCGGAGTCTGTCTTGTGCTTGGTGAGGTCTTCCACGTCAATGCTACGGAAACTGCCCAAACCTGCATGGAGGGTGATGAAAGCCTGTTCGATGCCCTGAATCTCCATGCGCTTCATCAACTCGCGAGAGAAATGAAGTCCTGAGGTGGGCACTGTGACTGCTCCTTCATGGCGGGCAAAGATGTTCTGAAAACGCTCGTGGTCTTCCTCTTCGGCAGGACGATGCATACGAATGTCGTCGGGGATGGGTGCTTCGCCTAACGAATAGAGGGTCTCCTTGAACACGTCATGAGGACCGTCGTAGAGGAAGCGGAGGGTGCGACCACGAGAGGTGGTGTTGTCGATGACTTCGGCGACAAGCGACTCGTCGGGTCCGAAGTAGAGTTTGTTGCCAATACGAATCTTTCGGGCTGGGTCAACAAGCACGTCCCACAGGCGCAGTTCCTCGTTCAGTTCGCGAAGCAGGAACACCTCAATGCGGGCACCAGTCTTTTCTTTGTTGCCGTAAAGACGGGCAGGAAAAACTCTGGTATCGTTGAAGACAAAGGCATCGCCCTCTTCAAAGTAGTCAGTGATTTCCTTGAAGAGACGGTGTTCTATTTCGCCTGTCGATTTGTGTACCACCATGAGTTTGGCTTCGTCGCGATTGTAGAACTTCGTTTCGGGATTGTAAGTGCGAGGATAGAGTGCTATCTTCTCGTCAGGGAGTTTGAACTTGAATTGTGAAAGTTTCATATCTTTATCTTACTATTTGACTATTTGCTATTTACAAGTTTCTTCTGGTTTGGAAATTTCGAGCGGTTGGCTGTCGAGCCATGCAGGAAAGTCGTTGATGTCCATGCAGTCGTGGAGTGTGTATTTGCCGATGCGAGTGCGGATGAGTCCTGTGAGGTAACCGCCCGAACCGAGTGCCAACCCGATATCTCGTGCCAAGGCGCGGATGTAGGTGCCTTTGCTGCACACCACGCGAATGGTGAGGGAGAGGTGGGTACCTTTCAAGTTTCCACTTTGATACTTAATGCGTTCCCGTGGGTCTTTCTCTTCGTCATCGGATGTGTTCTCCACCTCACCAAAGTGCAGGATTTCGAGTTCGTCGATGACCAGTATTTTGGGTTTCAGGTCCACGTTCTCTCCTTTTCTTGCATACTTGAAAGCGCGTTTTCCATCGACCTTCACGGCTGAGAAGGTGGGTGGAATTTGCTCGATGCACCCTTGGAAGGCTTTAAGTTTCTCCTCCACCAAGGCACGGGTGATGTGGTCGGTGGGGAAGGTGGCATCTTCAGTGGTTTCCATATCGAAGGAGGGAGTGGTGGCACCGAGTTTGATGGTGGCTACATACTCTTTCGTATGTGCCTGGAGTTCATCTATCAGTTTAGTCTTCTTGCCTGTGCAGATGATGAGCACCCCCGTTGCCAAGGGGTCGAGTGTGCCAGCATGCCCCACCTTCAGTTTCTTCACGCCCAGCCGATGCGAGAGTTCGCCTCGCACTTTTGCCACCACGTTGAAGGAAGTCCAGCGATAGGGCTTGTTGAAGATAAGTATTTCACCTGCCTGAGGGTTCATGGAGTGAGGAATTACAGGCAGATGGCAAGGATGCCGACGATGGCGCAGTAGATGGCGAAATAGATGAGTTTGCACTTCTTCACGAAATCAATCATCCACTTGCATGCGAAGCAGCCGCTGATGAATGCAGCCACGAAACCTACTGCCAATACGATGAAGGGGATTTGTGCTGCCTCTCCATGCTCGGCGATGTATTCGGCACTGGGTGCTACAAGATGCTTGAAGTCAAGCAACGCCTCACCCAGAATGGGGGGAATGACCATCAAGAATGAGAACTGTGCCAGACTTTTGCGGCTGTTGCCAATCAAGAGTCCTGTGGCAATAGTGGAACCACTTCGAGAGAGTCCTGGCAACACGGCACATGCCTGTGCCACACCGATGATAAAGGCATGGAGGGGGGAGATTTCTTCTCTTTCCTGTGGCTTGTAGAAATGGGTGAGTGCCAACAGAAATGCCGTCACCAAGAGGCATACACCCACAATGGTGAGGCTGCCTTCGAAGATGGCATCGACATAGTCTTTGAAAAAGAGACCCACGATGCCTATAGGAATCATCGAAATGAGAATGTTAAGCGCATATTTCTGCTCATCATTCAACTTTCCGTCCCACTTGAAAAGACCATTGAATATCCACGTCACTTCTTTCCGAAGCACAACCAGAGTGGAGAGTACGGTTGCGACATGCACAACGATGTCGAAGGTGAGTCCACCTGCTTCTTCCACACCTAAGAGGTGCTGCCCGATTTGGAGGTGTCCGCTACTGCTGACAGGGAGGTATTCGGTAAGCCCCTGCACAATTCCCAATATCAATGCTTGAATCCAATCCATAGTTTTGTTTTTATTGGCAATAGACAACAGACAAAGGTCTGTCGCCTCGATGATTTTAGTACTTCAAATGTTTAATCCTTCTGTTCTTTCTTTGCAGGCCAAAGGATGGCAACAATCTCGAACAAAAAACCGAACAGACACACCATCGGTGCCACTTTGATACGTGTATCGCTGAAAATGTCTGGATTGAAAGCCTCTTCTGTCGTGGCATCCCCCGACATGAGGATGAATCCCACAACAATGATTAAGAATCCTACCACCAGCAGGATGTAATTGATTTTTGTAAATGCAAAGTTCTTCATTATAATGAATATATTTTATGAATTATCGATTGACTAAACATAATAGAGTTCGTTACTGCTCATCTTCAGATACTTATTGAGCGAGAGGAACGTGCAGAGGAACGTGATGACGATGCCGAAGAAGAAGACCGCTGCCGACACTATCAGGATGGCTTGCAAGTTGATGACCGTGCTGATTTGTGGTTCAAACTTATACAGCCAGTACAATCCCCCTATTAGCAAAGCGTCCGCAATGATAGCAGAGAGGATGCCCAAGACAAATCCCCGTGTCAGGAACGGACGGCGGATGAAACTCCAACTGGCCCCCACCAACTTCATGGTGTTGATGATGAATCGTTTGGAGAAGATGGTCAGCCTTACAGTATTGTTAATGAGAGCAAAGGAAATGTAAGTGAACAATGCTGCAATGATGAGCAGAATGATGCTGACCTTCCGAATGTTGTCGTTCACCGACTTGATGAGGTCTTTCGAATAGATGACATCCACCACATTGCTGTTACCTTTCAGTTCCTTCACTGCTGCTCCGATGCTGTCGGGATTGGCATGTTCTGCATTGATTTTGATTTCAAAAGAAGCCGTGTAAGGATTCATGCCGATGAATTCAGCCGGGTCGATGCCCTGTGCCACAATCTCCTCCCGAAGGGCTTCTTCCTTTGAGATATATTCAACGCTCTTGGTGTAAGGAGCCTGCCGAAGGGTCGTCTCCATCTTCCTAATTTGCAGGCCATCCAAATCATCACTGATAAGTACACTGATATTGATGTTCTCTTTCACAAAGGTGGAAAGATTTTGCGCTGTCAGGACAAAAAGCACGATAACTCCCAGCAACACCAGCACCAACGTAGTGCTGATGGTCGCCGTGATGAATTGCGTGTTGAGGAATGAATGTCTTTTCTTACTCATGGATTTCAATGCCTTTTAAGGTTGCTGAACTGGAATCTGTCACTTTCACCTTCACGAAGTCGCCAATATGATGATTGCCACGGTCGAAGATAACCACCTTGTTTTGTGGTGTACGACCAAACAACTGCTCCTTGCTACGCTTCGACACTCCCTCCACCAATATCTCGAATGTTTTGCCCACATCTTTCTTGTAACTCTCTGCCGACAACAGGTTCTGCAAGGCAATCATCTCGTTCAGACGCCGAATCTTCGTCTCTTCTGGCACATCGTCAGGCAGATGCTTTGAAGCGTATGTACCTGGACGTTCCGAATATTTAAACATGAAAGCGGAATCATAGCCACACTCCCGCATCAGCGACAGCGACAACTGGTGGTCATCCTCCGTCTCAGAATGATAGCCCACAAAAATATCGGTCGTCAGACCGCAGTCGGGCAAGATGCGACGAATGGCAGCCACACGGTCTAAATACCACTCACGAGTGTATTTCCTGTTCATCAGTTTCAGGATGCGGTTGCTGCCACTCTGCACAGGCAGATGAATGTGGCGGCAGATGTTCTGATGGGCTGCAATCACTTCCAAGGTTTCATCACTCATGTCCTTGGGATGCGATGTAGTGAAACGAATGCGCATATCGGGAACTGCCTCTGCCACAATGACAAGCAATTGGGGGAATCCCACTTCTCCGCACTGGTAACTGTTCACATTCTGCCCCAACAGCGTCACTTCCTTAAATCCCCTTTTCTTCAGATCTTTCACCTCGTTCAGGATGCTATCCACCTCGCGGCTCCGTTCCCTCCCTCGAGTGTAAGGTACAATGCAGTAGTGGCAAAAGTTGTTGCAGCCACGCATGATGCTCACGAAACCGCTCACATGACCTCCACACACACGCTCTGGAATGATGTCACGATAGGTCTCCGTCGTACTCAACTCTATGTTGATGGCTTTTTCGCCCACCTCGGCAGCAGCAAACAGTTCTGGTAATGACAGGTAAGCATCAGGACCTGCTACGAGGTCAACGTGATGATGCTCGATAAGGTCTTCCTTCACACGCTCAGCCATACATCCCACCACGCCTACAATCAGCCCGTGCCGTTTCTTCTTCAGTGAATAAAGCGTTTCGAGTCGGTTATATATCTTATTTTCTGCATTTTCACGCACGGAACAAGTGTTCAGCAAAATAGCATCTGCCTCATCAATCGATTCACAGGTATCATATCCCGCCATCTTCATGACAGAGGCAATGACTTCACTGTCCGCCACGTTCATTTGGCAGCCATAAGTCTCAATAAAAAGTTTCTTCATTAAGAATGTTTTGTACAAAATCAGGTGCAAAGGTACAAAAATAAATTCATAATTCATCATTCACAATTCATAATTTGCTATCAAGCGCATTTCTTGTCGGAAAAAACACTCCGAATGGTGAATTATGAATTATAAATTATGAATTATGAATTAAAAAATGCTTACCTTTGTGCCCGATTTAACATTTTACCCTGCTCCAGACGTGAAACTCAACTTCCAGAAAAGTATGGCTCACAGCCAAAGCACCCTCCCCATCGTGGGAGCCATTGCCATTGCCCTGTGGTTCATCCTGCCTGCGGTTCAGACACCCGACACCTTCTCCACCATCGACTACGGATTATGGCAACACCTGCCCACCTTCCTGCAAGATGGCGTTTGGTCTCTCTGTCTCAGCGCATTCTGTGCCACCCTTTCCGTCTATATCATGGCAGAACTGAACAATACCCACAATCTGTTACGTGTCAGTTCACGCATGTTGGGCAGTATGCTTGCCTTTCTTCTGGCGTGGGCAGTACCTGTTCATCAGTTTCAGCCTGGCTGCATCGTGATGCTCGCCTCCCTACTCGCTTTCTTTCCCCTCTTCTCCACCTACCAGATGCCCAGCCCCATCTTCTCCTTCTCCACCCACCTCATCCTTTCACTGGCATCACTGGTCTTCCCCCATCTCCTTTGGCTCATCCCCGTCTATTGGCTCATCCAGAAATACTTCCGTTCCCTCTCCCTGCGATGCTTTGCCGCTTCCCTGCTTGCCATCATGTTGCCCTATTGGTTCTACGGTGGCATTGCCTTGCTCACCGACCACACACGGGACTACCTCTCCCACCTGTCGGCAATCATCAGTTTCCATGGGTACGACTACACCCAACTCAGCCTCAACGACCTTCTCATCTTCGCCTATATGATTCTGCTTTTCCTGTCAGGTGCTTTCGATTTCTTCCTCCATCAATACAAAGACAAGACTCGCACACGACTCATCTACAATGCCATCATCCTTCACGGCATTTGCCTTCTCCTCTTCATCGGATTCCAACCCACCTTCTTCTATACCCTTCTGGCACTCCTGATGGTTGATACCGCCATCGTATTCGGTCATTTCTTCACCCTCACCCACACGAAATTCTCCCACATCTATTGCCTCATCCTGCTCCTGCTCGGTATTGTGGTACTTGTCCTGCAATACCTCGACCACCTGCAACCCACAGTTTCCTTCCTGACAGACAACATCTTCTAACCCATTGCCCAAATATCAATCGACTCATGGATTCACTCAATCAGTTCTTCTTAGAATACGGCTATCTGGGCATGGCGATGGCATCCTTCCTCGCTGGCACCTTCGTCCCCTTCAGTTCCGAGGCAGTCATGGCAACCCTCATTGCCACCACGGGCATGGACCCTTTCCTTACCCTCATCAGTGGCACCATCGGCAATGTGTTGGGCAGTTTGTTCAACTACTTCATCGGACGCATCGCCAACATCGAAACCATTTCCCATTGGATGCACATCAAGGAACGTCGGCTCCGACGAACCCGCGACTACGTGGAGAAACGCGGTTCATGGATATCCGCCTTCTCCTTCCTTCCCGTTTTCGGAACCGCCATTTCCATATCTCTCGGCATACTCCGTGCCAACATCTGGGGCGTCATCTTCTGGACATCCCTCGGCAAGTTCCTTCGCTACGTTCCCGTCATGTATTCAGCCATGGCACTGCGATAAACGATGTCAATCGTGCAAATTGAGCACGAAACGAGTGCCCTTGGTAAAGGCAGGGTCTATATCGAGGTCACCATCCATCTTAAGTGCCATCTGCTTGCAGATAGGCAAGCCCAGACCATCACCCGTGGTGAGGTCGCGAATTTCACGGAAGGGTTTGAAGATTTCTTCACGTTGCTCCTCGGGAATGCCACAACCCGTATCGGACACAAGGAACTGATGCTTGTGGGCGCCGCGTTTCTTAAATTCCAGAGTGATATGCCCACCCTCGGGCGTGTAAAGAGCAGCATTACCCAGCAAATGCTGCAGGATATGCGAAACATACTCCTTGTTGATTCTGACGCTCATTTTGGGGGCTTCCACCTTCAGTGCTACCCCACTCTTCACTTTGTCACGGATAGAGTCCATGATGCCATCACAGAACGAAGCCATTTGTGTTTCCTCCATTTCGATAGAGCCATCCGTCGCATTCTCCAGTTCCGAAAGGGTTTGGATATGGTCGGAGAAATCCAGCAGTGCCTTTACCTCTAGGGTGCGACCATCAAGTTTTTTCAAGGTAGGAGCCATTTGGGCGGAAATATTGTTGATGAACTTCGCTTTCAAAGCATTGCTTTCGTTCAACAGTCGGATTGTCTTCTTCTGCTTTCGGGTTAAGAGAATATAACGCATCAGTACGATGACTCCCAGCACCAAGGCGGCGGCAAGGATAGCGGCAAGGATGCTGAGTCCGACGATGACTGCCTGACGGGCGGTGAGCGAACTGTCTTTCTCCTCGATAGTGGCTTCGTGGTCGGCTATCTGCTGCTTCAGCACACCCACTGTATCAGCCAGCGCCAAGGCATTGGCAGAGTCTTTCCATGCCACATAACTCTTATAACTCTGTGCCACCAGGGTGGCATTGTTGCTCCTGCGACCGTTGGCGATGAGTGTCTGGTAGGCATCTTCCATCTTGCCATAGTCCTTGCTGGCAGTGAGTTTGTCTGCCATCTCCTTGAAGGTGGCATTGCCTTTTTCGTTCTGCCCAGAGGTGTAGTAATAGATAGTCTTGGTATAAAGCAAGTCGTTCTTCACAGCCTCATCGCCCGAGGCATTGGCGTGATTCTCCATGTTGCCCATCTGCTCCTTGGCGCTCTCCATTTTCCTCATCTTCATATACATCAGATGACGCTCCTTCGAGGTCCAGTAGTGCAAAGAGGACTTGTTCGCTCCCGTCCCCTTTGCCTCAATGGTCTGGTCAATGCGACGCAACAAGTCAAAAGCCTCCTTGTAGAGGTTTTCCTTCTCATAATACAATTTATTTGCCTTCACACCGCAATCCACACCTTGTTTCAGATTTCCGTTGTTCACGTAACTCTCGAAAGCCTTGATGTACAATGCACGTGCAGCAATCGGATTGCCTTTCGCGTACTCACTCTCTGCACGTTGCTGCAATTCATTTTTATCTGCCTTCTGTGCACTGACCCATACACAGCATAACAGCAGACTCATTCCCAAAGTCAATAATTTCTTTCTCATATAACTATCAATTAAAAGGTAATTTGCTGCAAAGATAAAGATTTTTTAATTGATAATTCATCATTCACAGTTCATAATTAGCCTTTCGGTATACTTTTTTTGAAAGAAATGGGATTTTGCCGCTATTTTACTTACAAAGATGCGGAAGCAGCAGAGGAAGGTCTTCGGTGAAGGCGATGAAATTCGTCACATGGGGCGTCATCAACTGCGGATAGTCGCGGTTGAAGCGGACAAGGGTGGTGTGAGGATACTGGGCAGCCATCCGTTCGAAAGGGAAACGGATGATGACGGGGGTGTTGAACCCGATGCCGAATTCCAAGAGCAGAAGGCGGTCGCCACGGACATTGTCAATGAACTGCTGGTAGCGGTCGGCTTGCAGGTTCCAATGCTCATCCTCCACAAAAGTGTCGTCGCAACGGAGGTTGGGACTCATTAGTTCGCCTGTCTCAGGCACACGAGGCACCAACTCCGAGGGGATGCGGCAGTCATGAATGGCAGCAAGGGCTTTCTCCACCCATTCCTGATTGTGATAGAGCACTTTAGGCTCTCCGCTTCGAGGTTGCAGATAGGCATAGTCACCCTGCACGGCAAAGAGACGCTCCGTGTCAAACCCTGCTTTCTCAAACTGCCCATCTACATTGGTGGTCACCACGAAATAGTCTTTCCCCTTGACCACTTCCAGCAACTCCCGATATAGTGGCGCCGCCTCAGGACGGTAACGGGCAAACCAGATGTGCTTTGCCCAATATGCCCACCGCTCCTCCTCCGTCTCGAAGGGATAGAACGAGGAGGAATAGAGGTCGGTGATGCCATACTTCTCTATCCACGGACGGAACTCCCGCTCAAAATCCTCCCCCGAATACTCCAACCCTGCGGCAGCCGACAACCCAGCCCCAGCCCCAATGAGCACATGGTCAGCCTCGTGCAACAACCGCTGCACTTTGGCAAGCCTTTCCTCCAACGGCAATGTGGCTGGTTGCGGACGGCTAAAGAAGTTTTTGATAGATGTCATAGTCTTTGTCTAAAAACACATTGAAAACGATGGTTTTGAGCGAACGGCGTGGAAAGTTTTTGACGGTTTCCACGGCAATCTCCGCCGCCCGTTGATTGGGGAAGTGAAACACCCCCGTCGAGATGCAACAGAAGGCGATGCTCTGCAAGTGATGCTCCTCTGCGATGGCGAGGCACGAACGGTAGCACGATGCCAATTGCTCTTCCTGTTCGGGCGTGGGGATGCCATTTTCGATAATCGGCCCTACGGTGTGAATCACGTGTTTGGCGGGCAGGTTATAGCCCTTCGTGATTTTTGCCTTGCCCGTCGGCTCGTCGTGTCCTTGTGCCTTCATTAGTTGGTCACATTCCGCCCTCAACTGAATGCCAGCAGCCGAATGGATGCAGTTGTCGATGCAGTTGTGCAGCGGCACCCAACAGCCCAACATCTGCGAGTTGGCAGCGTTCACAATCGCATCCACCTTCAGTCGAGTGATGTCACCTTGCCAAAGGAACAGCCCTTCCTCCTCAAACTCCACCACGCCTCTCTCCTCACGCTGCCTCTGCAACTCTCGGTCTTGTGCCTCCAACAGTTCTTGGCTGACAGGATGAGGTTGCCACACATTCATCAAGGCACGCATCAGCCGCTGCCGTTCCGCCAAAGAAGTGGGCATCCGATAGCGGACACCCTCGTCCTCCATCAGATGCTCCACCACCTTGTCTATGTTTGCAAGCCTGTCCATCATTACCAATTCAGAGGCTCTTGCAGAATCACGCCATCGGTCATCGGACTGTCTGCTTCGGTGAAGGCATTGGCTTTGTACTGGATGCAAAGCATCGTCAAGTCCTCCTTGCCCGAGTTTTTCAAAGCACGTTTGCCATCTGGTGACACACGGATGATGCTGCCTTCCTTCACAGGGAAAATCTCGCCATCCACTTGATACTGCCCTTCGCCCTTGAGGATGAAGTAGAGTTCTTCGTGGGTCTTGTGCGTGTGGAGGAAACCGCTGTCCTGTCCCGGCACTAAGGTCTGAAAACTGAACTCGCTGCCAGTGGCACCAACTGCCCCTCCACCAAACACTTTACCACGAATCACCACATCGGGTCCCATCGGCAACTCATGCTCGATAATCTCACTCATCTTACCTACGTTCACTGCGGCAAAGTTCTTGCCAGTCTTGATTGTCTCAATTGCTTTCATTGTCTTACATTTTTTAATTGTTAAACTTCTTGTTCTTTCTTGTTTTCTGGTGCAAAGTTACGGCACTTTTTCCACTCCCACAAGAAGTCACCAAACGGTCTCATAGTTACCAAAAAGTAGGAATTGCAAGTTTATCGGGGATGGCTAAAATGGACTTTAACTTAAATTAACGAATCTGTTTGGGTTCAAAAGATTCCAAAAAGTTCTCAGAACGTGGAGGAAAGGTAGCCTTTAGCCTTGCTGTCAAGTTCAGAAAGTCGGTCGAGAGCGGCATTCAAAGTGTCGTCACGCTTGGCAAAGTGAAAACGGATAAGATGGTGCATATCCATTCCCGAGCCGTGCTCGCCTACCCGTAGCCTTTCACGGAAGAAGCAACTGCCAGGAACGGCACCAACGCCGACATGCTCTGCCAGCCATTCGCAGAAGTGGAGGTCGTCCTTCACACCATACTTCGAGACATCAAGCATCACGTAATAGGCTCCCTGAGGCTCTGTAAAGTCAAGACCGAATTGGCGTAACCCGTCACAGAAGAATTGCTTCATGTGGGTATAGTGTGCTTGTAGTTCGTCGTAGTATCTGTCAGGGAAACAGAGTCCTACGGTGGCAGCCTCCATCAGCGGAGCGGCAGCACCAACGGTCAGGAAGTCATGCACCTTCTTCACGCGGTCGATGATGCACTCTGGGGCAACGACATACCCCAGTCGCCAGCCTGTGATGCTATAAGTCTTGGAGAGTGAACTGCATGAAATCGTGCGTTCCCACATGCCTGGTAGTGTCGAGATATAAACATGCTTGTAAGGGGCATAGACGATGTGCTCATACACCTCATCGGTTATCACATAGCCATCATACCTTATTATTATATCTGCTATCGCCTGAAGTTCTTCGCGAGTGAAGACCTTGCCGCAAGGGTTGGAGGGATTGCAGAGCACCAGTGCCTTCGCACCTTGGCGAAAAGCATCTTCAAGCAGGTTGGCATCGAATCCAAAGGTCGGAGGAACAAGCGAGATATACACAGGCTCAGCACCCGAGAGGATGGTGTCTGCCGTATAGTTCTCATAGAACGGCGAGAAGATAGCTACCTTGTCGCCGGGATTTACCACCGTCATCATCGCTGCCATCATCGCCTCGGTTGAGCCACAGGTCACGACGATGTTTTTGTCAGGGTCGATGGGCAGTCCCGTGAAACGGCTCTGTTTCTTTGCCAGAGCCTCACGGAAGTTCTGTGCTCCCCAAGTAATGGCATACTGATGTGGCCCACTGGGAGCAATCTCTGCCAGACGGTCTGTTATCTCACGTGGAGGGTCGAAGTCAGGGAATCCCTGCGAGAGATTGATGGCTCCGTACTTGTTTGATATGCGGGTCATTCGTCGGATAATGGAATCCGTAAAGCCAGCCGTTCTTGTTGATAGTGGTCTCATTTGCTTGTCAATTCTATTGCGTCTTTGCTTGTTAAATGCTCAATGTCAACTTTGTCATATTCTTCGGTGCGATTGAGGAAAGAACGAATCTTATTCTCCCATAATTGTTACGACCAGCCTTCTTGCTCCACCGTAATTCCTGTATTCGCAGAAGTAGATGCCTTGCCAAGTTCCTATGTTCAGGTGTCCGTTGGTGATAGGAATGGTCAGACTCACACCACTCAGCGTTGACTTCGCATGAGCAGGCATGTCATCAGCCCCTTCCAACGTATGCTCGTACTCTGGACGGTTCTCTGGAACAAGGCGGTTGAAGATGGTTTCCATATCCACACGCACATCCGGGTCTGCATTTTCATTGATGCTTAGTCCGCAACTCGTGTGTTTGCAGAAGATGTTGATGATGCCCGTCTTAGGCAATTGGGGCAACTGACTCAGAATCTCGCTGGTCACCAGATGAAAGCCGCGAGACTTCGGTCTTAAGGTTATTTCTACTTGTTCTATCATAAACATTCCTCATTATTCCTTTACAAATACCTTATGGCTTCCGCGGCCGCTGACCTTGATGCCACTGTCGGGGTCGTCCACGAACTTGTGCAGTTCTCGCAGGGCGGTGGAGCGGGGAGTTTGTGTGCCGTAGATGTAATCACGCACCCGCATGTAGGGATGCTCTTCCAGATAATTGAGCACCCACAGCCGACGTTCCTCCAGCGTCGTTTCCCGCTGGTAGAGTTTCTTCACCTCGCCCACCTTGTGCAACTCTGTGCTGCGACGCAGGCGGTGGAGCCACCGCTGGTCGGGAATGAAGTTGATGGTCTTGATATACACCCCGTAGGTGTCATACCGTTCATCCCCCTCCTTCACCTCCTCCGTTTCGTGCCCCTCCTTCATGCCCAGGGAGATGTTGAACGTGCCCAGCCCGTCCACCTTCACCGAGTGGCCGAGGGTCAGATAACTATCCAGTTCCTCAGTCAGTTCCTGCACCACCCCTTCGATGGTGCCTTTCCCATACGACGTGCGGTGCGACAAGCCCGCCACGAAGAAGTCGTTAGAGATTTGCGAACAATGCGTAGCCTTCGGAAAGACCTTTCGCTCGCCATTGCCGTGTACATCCGGCATTTCTTGAAAAGTGTATTCCATATAATATATAAGGTGTAAAAAATAGTTGCTTTTTACTTTATTTTTTGTAACTTTGCAGTCAGAATGGTGACAGGCATCAAGCCGTTGGCTTTCCCGCTATCTTTCCATCTGCAAAGATACTCTTTTCCGCCGAAAGCACCAAATTCTTCTCTGCAAACCATTCTATGAATCTTGTAATCCATACTTAGAATTGTACAATCTGTTGTATGAATTGTACAATCCATACAATGAATCTAAGGTCGCAGCCCGTAAAACTCATTGGTCGTTCACGGCTATAAACAGAAGTACTATGTGGCTATAGGCAGAAGTACTATTGGGCGAAAGACCGAGGTGGATACGGGCTAATCCCTCATCGGCTGCAAATGATACTATTCTTCCAAATTTTTCTGCCGTATCCATGGCGATGTGGAAAGTTTTCAGTATCTTTGCCTCGCGAACTTTAAAACAAATACTATTATGACCAAATTCATCAAACATTATGCACTGGAAATTTACACCGTGCTTGCCATGACATTCATCGTTTACGCCGCCATGTTGGGCGAACTGTCCGTGATTCAGAAACTGGTAGTGATTGATGCCTTCCTGTTCATCCTGCACGAGTGGGAAGAAGGCTACTATCCCGGCGGCTTCCTCAAACTGATTACAGGGATGATTCAGATTGAGCCGAGTGATGAAATCAAACGTGCCAGCCGCATTCCTGCCGGCATTCTGCTGCTCCTGCTGAGCATTGTGCCGTTCATTTATCACGATGTGCCGATGATAACGATGGTCGTAGCCACTTTCGGCATCATCGAGGGTTTCGTCCACACTATGGGCATTCGCCTTTTCCACATGAAGCACTTCTACACCCCAGGTGCCGCTACGGCATGGCTGGAACTGGTGGTCAGCGGATTGATGATTGCTCACCTCGTCAGCAACGACCTTGGCAAGTGGCAGGACTATGTGTTTGGCCCCCTTATCATGATTCTCTGCTTTGGGATGCTTCAGAAAACGATGACCCTGATGGTTGGCATCAACTACAGCGACATGCCCAAGATGGTTAGGCGGCAATGGAATAAAAAGTAACTGATAGAATATTGCATAGCACCAAAAACAGCCAGACTCTACTTCGAGCCTGGCTGTTTTTTTGACTTTAGTGAATTTGTTTTTGATTCAAAAGAAGGTTTCTGTTTCCCCCATCAGTAATTTGTTTAGCGCCTGTTTGGTGAAATCGTCGTTCCTGACAGGAACTATCCTCAACGTTGACGGAGGTTATAATTGCAGATAAAACATAACGGCACGAAGCAGCGACTTATGGCGGGCGAAGATAGCAAAACGATGCATCTTCGCCCGCTTTTTTATTTTTCTCTCTGAAACGTACTATAATTCAAAAACTTTTAGTACCTTTGCAACCACAGAACAATATAACGAAAGTATTATGCCGGAAATTAGCAAATTCTTTGGAATCATCATCAGCCTCTACTGGCGCGACCATAATCCGCCGCACATACACTTCACCTACGGCGAATATGAGTGCACCATCAGTGTGCTAGACCGTGTGGTGAGCGGCAAAGCCCCGTCGAAGGTCATTGCCAAGGTGAACGAATGGATGGACTTGCACGAGGCTGAAATCCTCACCCTTTGGGAAAAGGCCCAGAAGGGCGAGAAGTTGGGACGAATAGAGCCACTTAAATAAAGAAAGGAGAACGATATGCTAAAAGTAACCGATGTTGATTATGTGAAGGATTACGAGTTGCTGCTCACCTTCAACGACGGCACGCGCAAACTCTGCGACCTGAAACCCTATCTGACGGGCGAGGTGTTCGGCGAGTTGCTTGACCGCGACAAGTTCATCCAGTACGGCCTGACGGGCTACACCATTGAGTGGGCCAATGGCGCCGACCTTGCACCAGAGTTCCTGCACGACATAGGGCGGGCTGCGTAAGAGTCAGACATGAGAAACAAAGAGCGGGAACCGAGGCCGAGGATGTCGGCAAGGGTTCCCGCTCTTGCGTTTGTAAATATGAGTATCTTCGTTTAGTTCACTTTCTGCAAAGTCAAAGTACACGTGCTGTTGTCATCCAGAGTTCCATCCATCCTAACCGAAAGCGTGGTTCCGTTTTGTGACAAAAGCGTATAAACAAACATCGGTTCACTCGTTCTTGCATAATAAGTCTTGATGCGTCCACCTTCAATCTTGTAAGCATCTTCCATTGAGAACCAACCTACGCACGTTCCATCAGATTTAAACTCTGCTTCACTCCCTACAGAAAGCCAGTTGCTGTGCTCATTATTTCCAGCAATGTTGGTAATCTTCCACTTTCCGACAATAATCTCTTTTGTGAACGACAAAGAAGATTCGTCGTCATCGTCACTGCTGCAAGCCATAAAACTAACGCTTACCAAGGCAATCATCAGTACTGCCACCAAATAAGAAAAATACTGCTTCATTGTTATAACTTTTAAAATTCAAATCCAACTTTTAGAGAAACTGCACTTTGAGACTCCTCTATATCCTTATAGCTCCAATCATAATCATATTTCCCTTTGTTGTACATGTATGATTCTTGGAATACTAATGAACTATCTCGCTTCCAATGAGGCTTGCCATCTATAACGCCCTCTTTCATGTCAGGAATGAAGTGAAAACCGACACCTGCGCCAATAAAGAATTTGGGCGTAGCTTGATATCCATGCGTTGTATTAATCTCAGTCCAATTTACACTGATTGTTCCACCTGTGTTAACAGAGTAGCCTGCTTCGACCATACAAGTTGGATAGCGTGAAGATAGAAAAAGTGGAATAGTGTGCCATATTCTGAACAATTCTTCGTATATTTGCAGAACTAAACACTAAAGTCTTATCACTGGGTCGGATTTTGTACGTATACTGCTGGATACAGGTTTCGGAGCCTTTGGTTTTTGATGAGATTACACTATAATACTACTGATATGAAGAAAATAATGATTATCGACGGAGGCCCGCGTAAGACGTTCAACACGGCCTCGATGTTACAGAAGTTTGCTGAAGGTGCTGCCTCGGTGAGTGACCAGATCGAAGTAAAGACCATTCGTCTCTATGGTCTCGACTACAAGGGATGCATGTCGTGTATGGCCTGTAAAATCAAGGGCAAGGCATCGAATGTCTGCAAGTTCAAGGATGCGCTGACGCCTGTATTGGAGGAAATTGCCGAGGCTGATGGTCTGGTGCTGGGTTCGCCCAACTATTTCAGCGAGATAACGGCACAGATGCGAGCATTCCTTGAGCGGCTCGCCTTCCCTTGGCTCTCTTATAATGACTACAGCGTGACGGCTCCGAAGCGTATACCCGTTGTGCTGACGTTGGCCATGAACTCCACACCCGCACAATACGAAAACACGAATTGCTGGGGCGTGATGGAAAGTGTCATTGCAAGAGCCCTCGGACAGCCCGAGCATGTCAATGCCTACAACACCTATCAGGTGAAGAACTACGACCGCTATGAGTTGGCGGGCTTCTCGGAGGAAGCCAAGCGGCAGTATCGTGATGCTCATTGGGAGCAGGACCTACAAAAAGCCTTCGATGCAGGCAGACGAATGGCTGAAAAGATTGCTCATTCATAAAGCAAGACTCTGGCATTCCCATCAACCAGCCTTTTCTTCTCTGTCCGCTGACTCGTTCTGTATAGGAAAAAACACGGCAAATAGCCAAAATGACATCGTCGCTTAGTATCCAATGGTGAAACGTTCCTTGTGGTGTGCGGGCTTCTCCAGTTCATCGACCATTGCCACGGCATAGTCTTGAACGCTGATGTGGCTCTGGCCGTTCTCGTCAACGATGAGGTCGTCCTTGCCCAGACGGAACTTGCCCGTGCGCTCGCCTTTCTCGTCGAAAGCACCGGCGGGAGAGAAGAACGTCCAGTCGATGTCCTGCTCCTGCGTGAGTGTGTTCAGATAGAAGTCGCCTAACGGACGTACGCCGCCCATGATTTCCTCGGGGATGGCACCACTGTCAACCACGCGCAGACCGGGAGCGCAGAACAACGTGCCGGCACCGCTGAAAAATTTAAAATGAGTGAAGAAATTTTGTTTTTCTCTCATTTAATCGTACCTTTGCCCCAAAATCAGTATTATGGCAGATATACAAGCGGGATATTTGGCATGTCCCATCCGACAGGTAATCAGTCGCTTTGGCGACAAATGGTCAATGCTCGTGCTTTATTCGCTCCACACGAGCGAGACGGGTGTGTTGCGGTTCAACGAATTGCGTCACCTCATGACGGATTGTTCGCAGAAGATGCTTTCTGCCACCTTGAAGAATCTCGAACAGAACCATCTGGTCAGCCGCAAGGTCTATCCCGTCGTTCCCCCACGGGTAGAGTATTCCCTCACCGACACGGGCAAGTCGCTCATGCCCGCCATCAGTTCCCTCATCGACTGGGCCAACCAGCATTTCGACGATGTAGTAACTAAACAACTCTTATGAAAATGTGGGCTTTTCTTTTTATGCTGCTGCCATTGGCTGGCATCGCTTATATCGGTTGGCACGTATGGACGTTGCTGCCGTTGCACTGGGTGTGGAAGACCCTCCTCATCCTCCTCGGTTTGGCATGCTTCGGGCTGCTGTTCCTCAACTTCAAGGGCAAACTTGACACTTTCCCGTTGGCGGTGTCGCAGGTGCTCTACGAAATCGGCACTTCATCCATCTTCGTGATGCTCTATCTTGTCCTGCTCTTTCTGGTGCTCGACTTGGGACGACTCTGTCGGCTTATTCCCCGTTCCATCTTCTACGACAACTGGTACACGGCTGCGGGCATCTTCGTGGTGATTTTCGGCATTTTCCTCTGTGGCAACATCCATTATAAAAACAAGGTGCGAGTGCCTTTGGAGGTAAAGACCACCAAGCCACTGCCCAAGGCATACAAAGTGGTGATGCTGAGCGACCTCCACCTAGGCTACCACAACCCACGCAAGGAACTGGCTCGTTGGGTGGATATGATCAATGCCGAACAGCCCGACTTCATCCTCATCGCTGGCGACATCATCGACATCAGCGTCCGTCCCCTCATCGAAGAGGACATGGCAGCGGAGTTCCGTCGCCTCACCGCTCCCGTCTATGCCTGTCTGGGCAATCACGAATACTACAGCGGCGAGCCGAATGCACAGAAGTTCTACAAGGATGCCGGCATCCACCTGCTCAGCGATAGTGCCACGGAAGTGGACAGCACCTTTGTCATCATCGGACGTGACGACCGCACCAACCTGCGGCGCAAGAGCGTTGAAGATTTGATTGCCAACGTGGACAAATCCAAGTTCATCCTCCTGCTCGACCATCAACCCTACAACCTCGAACTGGCGGAACAGGCTGGCATCGACTTCCAACTGAGCGGCCACACGCATCGTGGGCAGGTATGGCCAGCCTCGTGGGTGACCGATGCCATCTACGAATGCTCCTGGGGCAGCCATCAGCGCGGCAACACCCAGTACTACGTCTCTTCAGGTCTCGGCATCTGGGGCGGCAAGTTCCGCATCGGCACCCAGTCGGAGTATGTGGTGGCAGTTATCAAAAACGAACCATAGACGTTTTGAAAGGCAAGGGCACAAAAATCCTTGCCTTTTTTGTTATTTCAGAAAAACTTTGTACCTTTGCAACGCCTTCACCTACACATACATTCTTTCAGGACATGTGACGGGGTGAGGCACTACATATTAAAAGGCGTTACTGACGCTTTGTTTTTGGTTCTCGAAACTAGCACTTTCAAGATTGCAATCGGAAACAACGCAGAGGTGATGCCCTCGGGAGTGTAGTATGTACACATCCCAAGTGTGCAGAGGGTCATTGTGCCCTCACGCACACTTTAGGGTGTTCTATATACTTCCTTGCGTGGGTGTTTGACTCTGTCCTGTTATTGCAAAGGTTGTGCTAGACCTCGAGAACGAACAGGCAGATGGCAAGCACCTCGTTTTTTGTATGTAGTTTCCAAATAATAAAAAAACAAGAAGTATCCGTTAGGGTGTTTACGGATATTGAAGTTGTACAAATTCTGTACAAAAACACACCAATGACTTCAATAGATTTGTTTTCTGGATGTGGTGGAATGAGCCTTGGTTTCAAAATGGCAGGTTTTCATTCCATCTTTGCATCAGATGTAGATGAAAATGCAGGAAAAACATTTGTACGCAACTTTCCTGAAACCCCTTTCATGGTAAAAGACATTTGCCAAATAACAAAAAAGGAAGTTGATAAATTTACGGGAGGTGTTGTACCAGATGTGATTATTGGCGGTCCTCCATGTCAAGGTTTTAGTCTTGCTAACAAACGTAGAAATAAAATAAAAGATGATCCTCGTAATCGACTGTTCTATCAATTTGTGAAATTCATTGATTGGTATTCCCCTAGAGCATTTGTGATGGAGAATGTAAAAGGACTGCTTTCAATGAAAAATGGAGCCGTTATCAATACCATTATTGAAGAATTCACTCATGCCGGCGAAGGATATAATGTTAGATATCAAATTCTTTGTGCTTCGGATTATGGAGTTCCTCAGATGCGCGAACGTGTTATCATTATAGGTCTCCGCAATGATTTAAGGATAGAGCCTTCTTTTCCTGCACCTATTGAAGGTGTAGTGACGGTCGATGATGCGATATCCGATTTGCCAATTATCCATTCAAGTGAGGGGATGGAAGTACAGGAATATACAATGGAGCCACAGAATAACTATCAACGTCTAATGCGAAGAGATTCTCATATGGTGTATAACCATGTGGCAATGCGCCATACACGCCGTTTAATTGAAAGATTTGAAGCCATACAACCTGGTCAAAACCTTCTTGATGTATGGGATACTCACGGTGCGGTGAAAAGAGGAGCGCCCAATGAAAAATCACAAACAAAATTCTCGCAGAACAATCAACGCGTATATGGTAATAAGCCTGCCCCTACTATTGCAGCGTCCTTTCAAAGCAATTTCATACATCCTCATTTAAATAGAAACTTCACGGCAAGAGAAGGAGCACGTCTTCAATCATTTCCAGATGACTTTGTTTTTGAGGGGATGCGTACAAAAATGAGTTGGGAAAAAGGATTAAGCCAATACCAACAGATAGGGAATGCCGTTCCCGTCTTACTTGCCTATCATATCGCAGCACACATTCACCACCTACTAAATCCAGAAGACCATGACATACAACTATGATTATGATTGTTGGGAAGATTTAAACTTCTTGCAAGAAGAATGCGGCATTCATACACAATTATCCCATGCGTCCAACATCTGTACTAAATCCAGCAAAAAGGTTAAAGCGAAAGAAAAAAGGGCGTTAGAGGAGGTTGTTCCCATATATGCTGATTATTTGGAAAATCAGAAAAAACTGAAAGGTTATTCTGATTCTATCATCAAAGAACGAGTAAAATTACTCAACGAATATTATCGGGATTATAACCACTTACAATTGGATGACGTTTTTAGTTCACAAGGGAAATTCCGTTCTACCATTTTGGAAGAATTCATGTTTTTTCTTTTCAGAGACTATGTTGCGGATTTGAAACGTAAATATAAAGATGCCAACAACCTTATACAGGGCGGCGCAGCCAAAGCATACACCAATTTGTACTTTACAGCATCAGGTATAGAGAATTTCGTTAAAGAACCTAATGTGGAAATAAATGTGAAAGACCAAGATTTTGCAATCTACAGAAAAGTGGAACTGAGCATTGATGGGAAGACTAAAGAGATAAAAGTTCCAATAATTGCGGTTGAGAACAAGACCTATCTTGATAAAACCATGCTAGAAGGAGTCATCGCAACAGCAGAAAAACTGAAATCAGGTAATCCATATACCAGATTTGTTGTCGTTTCAGAGAATTATGATGTAGATTTGAAGGTTGACCCTATCTACTCTCGTATAGACCAAATCTATGTACTCCGCAAAACAAAAAGAAAGGAATACTTTTCACCTATAGATCCAGATGTGGTCATAAGGTTTTTCAAAGAGACCAAGCAACATATTGAACGTCCATGGTCTAACATAGAAGCGAAAATGAGAGAAGAAGGAGTAATCATGTAGTAGCACCTTAAAAAATCCCCATTCTTTCGCCTCTGCTTTTATCTTTTCTATGGCACCATCACTAAGTTTTTTACAATAGCGATGATGCCGTAATTCTAATATAGACATAGAGAAGACAATGGGATTCGAAAAGTGAGAGTCATTGTAGAGAAAAACATCATGCGTCAAATGCATGTTACTTCACAAATCCTTTGGCTTGCAGCCACAGGAGGAACTGCTGGCTCCACGCTTCGGTGGTGGTACGTCCTGTTTGGGGCATGAGGGTGTAGGGACCTGTGCCGTCGCCATAAAGGTGGAGTTCGGCATTGGCTCCGGCTTTCTTCCATTCGAGGAAGAGATTGACGAGACCTGCGGCTACGTTCTGGTGGTCGGCACGGGTCATGATGAGGAGAGGAGGGGCAGGAGTGGGCACTTGAACGGGCATGAGGGAAGGACCGAAGTTGGTGCAGAGGAAGTCAGGACGCTCAGCCGCATCAGCCGCTTGGATGGTGGCAGCAATGGCTACACCACCTCCTGCGGAGAAGCCAAGAAAGCCAATCTTGTGAGGGTCGAGATTCCACGCTTGGGCATGCTGGCGCACCAGACGAACGGCTGCTTTGGCATCATCGGACGCAAGTTGGAGGATGGAATCTCCTGCGGGATAGTGCATGGGATTGGCATCGGCTTGGGGGAAACGTTCGAGATGGGTGACATCAACCATGGGCGACATCTTCATCCCCTGGGGGAAGGAGCCTGTATTGAGATGATATTTCAGTCCGATGGCGGCAATGCCCCGTTCATTGAGGAAGGTTGCCATCTGTTCCACATCGCTACCCCACGAGAGTGCTCTCATGCCTCCGCCTGGGCAAAGGATGACGGCACATCCGTTGGCTTTGTCAGCAGCGGGAAGATATACCTGAATGGAGGGGTGATAGGTGTCGGATTGGGAAGTGGGCAAATCAATCGTCTGCTGCCCCCAAGAGGTCAGGCAACAGAACAGAAACTGGATAAGGGAGCAAGTTTTGTGTATCATAAGGTCTTTCTTTTCTGGATTTTGTGTAAAGAGTATGAATCATTAGGAACGAAAATTGGGTTACAAAGATACGGATTTATTGGGAGTTATGTTTCTCAGGTGGTAAAATTTCCTCATTCCTAACTTCTAATTCCTAATTATTTCTTACCTTTGTACCATTATCAACAAAATTTTTTATGAAAACAATCAGTACAAAGAGGGCTCCTGGGGCGATAGGTCCCTACAGCCAAGCGATTCAGGTAGGAGAATTTGTTTACACTTCGGGACAATTGGGACTTGACCCAGCCACAGGTGCTTTCCCTGAAGGAGGCATCAAGGAGCAGACACGGCAGTCGCTCTCGAATGTAAAGGCGATTCTGGAAGAGGCAGGTCTGTCGATGGCAAATGTGGTAAAGACCACGGTGTTCATGGCAGACATGGGCGACTTCGCTGAGATGAACAGTGTGTATGCCGAGTTTTTCACAGAACCTTATCCAGCCCGTTCGGCTGTGGCAGTAAAGACGCTGCCGAAGAATGCACTGGTGGAGATTGAAGTGGTGGCAGTGAAGAATTGAAGTGACAATGGAGAAACTGACTGTTGTAAAGGTAGGCGGAAAGATTGTGGAGGACGAAGAGAGCCTCCAGCAGTTGCTGAAAGACTTTTCCGCCATCGATGGGAAGAAGGTGCTGGTGCATGGGGGCGGCCGTTCGGCTACGAAGGTGGCTGCACTGTTGGGCATCGAAAGCACCATGATTGGCGGCAGACGCGTGACGGATGCAGAAATGCTGCGGGTGGTCACGATGGTGTATGGCGGCTTGGTAAACAAGAACATCGTGGCGCGCTTGCAAGCTTGCGGCATCAATGCGTTGGGGCTGACGGGTGCGGACATGAACGTGATGCGCTCGCACAAACGTCCACTCAAGAAGGTGAAGATGGACGACGGCACGGAGCAGATGGTGGATTTCGGCTTTGTGGGCGACGTGGACACATGCAACGGTCGCATGCTCGCCACCCTGATTGGCGAAGGCGTTGTGCCCGTGATGGCACCACTGACCCACGACGGACAAGGCAACCTGCTCAACACCAATGCCGACACCATTGCAGGAGAGACTGCCAAGGCTTTGGCTCCCTACTTCGACGTGACCCTCATGTACAGTTTTGAACATGCAGGTGTGCTGACCGACCCCGAAGACGAGGCATCGGTGATTCCCCACATCAACACCGAAAGTTTTGAGCGGCTGAAAGCCGATGGCACCGTCAGTGGCGGCATGATACCCAAGATTGAAAATGCCCTCGAAGCCGTCAAGGCAGGTGTAAAGCAGGTGATTATCACGAAGGCTGACGCCATCGACGGCACAAAAGGAACTAAAATCAGTTAAGCATTGGATTTCCAGCACGATATTCTTCCGCTGAAGAACATTATCTTCAGAACCGCGTTACGCATCGTCCTGAACAGGGAGGAGGCGGAGGATATCGTGCAGGACACCCTGCTCCGCCTGTGGGAACGGCGCGAGGAACTGGAACAGGTGAAGAACCTGGAGGCATTTGCCCTCACCGCTGCCCGCAACCTTGCCATCGACCGCAAGGAGAAGATGGAGAACCAAAACCTCTCCTTCGACGAAGAAGCGCATGACCAGTCTGACGAAGGAAGAGGGGGCATTGAAAGCCAGTTGATGAGGCAGGAAACAAGAGGCTTCATCGCTGACATCATCAATGAACTCCCCGAAAAACAACGCACGATTCTCCAACTGAGAGATATTGAAGGAAAAAATTATAAAGAGATAGCAGAAACGTTAAGCATTTCAGAATCAGATGTAAAAGTATCACTTTTCAGGGCAAGAAATGAAGTGAAGGAAAAAATTTTGCAAAAAAAATCGTTTTTTCTGTAACTTTTTCGAGTCTCGCCCGTCGTATAGATAGAGAGCGGTGGAAATGTTCCTTTTATGGCGAACATTTCAGGGACAAGACCATCGCTCTCAGATCTATAAAAAGAACTCGCTCACAATGATGGATTACAAGTACATAGAACAACTGTTGGAAAACTACTTCGCCTGCACCACCACGCTGCAGGAGGAGCAGATTCTGCGTTCGTTCTTCTCGCAAGAGGATGTGCCTGGTCATCTGGCTCAATATGCTGACCTCTTCAAATATGAAGTCGAAGCAAAAGAGGAAACCTTGGGTGAGGACTTTGACCAACGCATCTTGGCTCTGGTAGAAGAGAAGAAGCCACAGGCACCTGTCATCAAGATGAGTCCCCGCCATCTGGCTGGAAAGAATTTCTTGGGAGCGTTCCCCAAAGTTTCCGCGCCTTTCTTCAAGGCAGCAGCAGTCGTGGCAATGGCACTCACCATCGGACGTGCAGCAGAGCATGCCATCGGAGAACAAGAGGCTGAGGAGAACAGCAATGTGGTGGCGGTTGACCCTTACATCAAGTCGGGAGACGTACAACAAGCCATCCGTGTGAAGGACGTGAGTCAGGCTGAGATGAAAGCAATCAACGATTCCATCATCAGCATCACCACGAAGGATGAAATCCAATAACCCTCCCTTCGTCCTTCGCAAACAAAGTGAAATTTTGCTTTTACATGTAATATAAACAATTAATGCTTAACTAAACCAAAACCATTGAGGACAAACGCTGAGAAGCCAATGTCTTTCCGCCTGAAGAAAGAATTCGGAAGGCAACCTATGGAGGCAAAGCCTCTTCTCTTTTTAATTTTCGTACTACGATACGAAAAAGGCTCAACAGAGAAAATCCGTTGAGCCTTTTCTTTTTTAAATCTTAATGCCCTATTTGAGCAAATCCTGTCCAATGTCGCGACGGAAGTATTTGCCTTCGAAGTGGATTTTACTGGCTTCGGTGAAGGACTTGACGAGGGCTTCGTTTTGGGTCTGCCCGTAGGAACTGACGGCTATGACACGACCACCTGCGGTAACGATGTTGCCATCCTTCTCGGCGGTGCCAGCATGGAATACCACAGAACCCGTCACTTGGTCAATGCCTGTGATGGGAAAACCTTTCTGATAGGCTTGTGGATAGCCACCGCTGACCATCATGACACACACTGCGGCACGGGGGTCAAACTCCAAGGTCTTGGTGTCGAGGTTACCCGCTGCCACTCCTTCGAACAAATCGACAAGGTCGCTCTTGATGCGGAGCATGACGGTCTCTGTCTCGGGGTCACCCATGCGGACATTGTACTCAATGACTACAGGGTCACCAGCCTTGGCATAGGCATAATCCCGATCCACCTTGATGAGTCCGAGGAAAATGAATCCTTTATAGTCGATGCCTTCGGCAGCCAATCCTTCGATAGTGGGACGAACAATGCGGTCTTCCACCTTCTGCATCCACTCCTTATCAGCAAACGGAACAGGCGAAACACTGCCCATACCGCCTGTGTTCAGTCCTGTGTCGCCCTCTCCGATACGCTTATAGTCCTTCGCTTCGGGAAGAATCTTGTAGTGCTTGCCATCGGTCAGCACAAAGACAGAGCACTCGATGCCTGAAAGGAATTCCTCTATCACCACCGTGGCACTTGCTTCGCCAAACATACCATCGAGCATGCCACGAAACTCCTTCTTTGCCTCTTCCAGAGTAGGCACGATGAGCACCCCCTTGCCAGCACAAAGTCCGTCTGCTTTCAACACATAGGGAGGCTGAAGCGATTCCAAAAAAGCAATACCCTCTTCGATGTTCGTGCCGTTGAAGGAGCGGTAAGCCGCTGTAGGAATGCCATGACGCTGCATGAAACCCTTGGCAAAGTCCTTACTGCCTTCGAGCACAGCACCTGCCTTGCTGGGACCAATCACAGGGATGGCTTTCAACTGCGGGTCTTGCTGGAAGTAGTCATAAACTCCCTTCACCAATGGGTCTTCAGGGCCCACCACCACCATATCGATGCCCTGTGCCAACACGAAGTCGCGGATGCCGTCGAAGTCATCAGCCTTCAGGGGCACATTCTCGCCCACATTGGCAGTACCTGCATTGCCAGGCGCAATAAACAATTTCTCAATCTTCTGGCTCTGGGCAATCTTCCAAGCCAAGGCGTGCTCTCTGCCGCCGCTACCAAGCAAAAGTAATTTCATTGCTGTCTATGTTTTTTCTTCAATCATTCTTTCTTAATCAAACAAACTCCCCATGCCCGTCTTGTCGCTGGGGTTCACCCACGGATTCCGTCCCAAGTGCCTGTATGCCAGTTCCGTCACTTCACGACCACGAGGAGTGCGCTTGATGAAGCCCTCCTTAATCAGGAACGGCTCATACACTTCCTCCACAGTGCCCGTATCTTCGCCAATGGCTGTGGCAATAGTGCCGAGACCCACAGGACCACCCTTGAACTTGTCAATAATGGTGGTGAGAATTTTATTGTCAATTTCGTCCAATCCAAACTTGTCGATGTTGAGGGCTTCGAGCGCCATGTGAGCAATGGGCAAGTCGATAGTGCCATTGCCTTTCACCTGGGCAAAGTCACGCACACGACGCAAGAGGGCATTGGCTATACGAGGAGTGCCACGCGAACGGGAGGCGATTTCGCTGGCAGCATCAAACTCACAGGGAATGCCCAGCAGATGTGCCGAACGGAGAATAATCTTCGTGAGCACGTCAGCATCGTAATATTCCAAGTGGAGATTGATGCCAAAACGGGCACGGAGCGGTGCGGTGAGCAATCCGCTGCGTGTGGTGGCACCCACCAAGGTGAAGGGACTAAGGTCTATCTGGATGGAACGTGCCGAAGGTCCCTTGTCAATCATGATGTCGATGCGGTAGTCCTCCATTGCCGAGTAAAGATACTCCTCCACCACAGGCGAAAGACGGTGAATCTCGTCGATGAAAAGCACGTCATTCTCCTCCAGCGAGGTGAGGATGCCCGCCAAGTCGCCAGGTTTGTCCAGCACAGGACCCGAAGTGACCTTGAAGCCCACCCCCAACTCATTGGCGATGATATTGCTGAGTGTCGTCTTGCCCAGTCCTGGAGGACCATGCAGCAAAGTGTGGTCGAGCGGTTCCCCACGGAAACGTGCTGCCTCCACAAACACACTCAGGTTTTCCACCACCTTCGTCTGTCCGCTGAAGTCGTCGAACCGCAAAGGTCTCAAGGCATTCTCAAAGTCCTTGTCCTTCGTGTTCCTCTGCTCTCGTATGTCAAAATCTTCTGTCAATGGTCAATGATGAATATGAATTTGAATTATGAATAATCATTGCTGTGTCAACCTATCGGCTGGTTGCAGCACATACAACTTGTCGTTCACACGCACACGGTCGTTCACCTTGATGCTGATATGCTGTCCACGTGTGGCGGTCTCCACAGGCTCCAGTTCATAGCGGATTTCGTCGCAAGGCTGAATCAGCGCACCCGTCGTGGTGCCCGTCACCAGCATCTTATCCCCCACATGCAAGTCCTCATTCTCTATCAGGAACTCAGCCACACCAATCTTCGAGAAATACTTCATGCACTTGCCCACATACACCTTCTTCTCCGTCGCCCGGCTGCCATACACCTCACACCACTCGCCCAACTTCTGCCCCTGATAATATCCATCCCAAAAGCCTCGGTTGAACACCGTCGCAAGTTGCTTGTCCCACTCATCCTTCCTCCCCTCGGTAAACGTGCCATCCAGCACCGACAGAATCGCCTCATCATACGCCTTCACCACCGTATAAACATACTCAGGTCCACGTGCCCTGCCCTCAATCTTGAACACCCTCACCCCCGCATTCATCATCACATCCATAAACCGAATCGTCTTCAAGTCGCGAGGCGACATGATATACTTATTGTCAATCGCCAACTGCGTCCCCGTCTCCAAGTCCCTCACCTCATAGCCACGTCGGCAAATCTGCACACACTCCCCACGGTTCGCACTCCTGCCCGCATTCTGCAACGACAAATAGCACTTGCCGCTAATCGCCATGCACAACGCCCCGTGGCAAAACATCTCGATGCGAATCAGTTCTCCCCTCGGTCCCCGGACATCCTGCTCCACAATCTGCCCGTAAATGTCCCTCACCTGCCACATGTTCAGTTCCCTCGCCAGCACCACCACATCGGCAAACTGCGCATAAAACTTCAGCGCCTCAATGTTCGAGATGTTCAGTTGAGTGCTCAGATGCACCTCCTGCCCCACCTGCCGGCAATACGTCATCACCGCCACGTCGCTCGCAATCACCGCCGAGATGTTCGCCTCCTTCGCCGCATCCACCATCTCGTGCATCGTCGGGATGTCCTCCCCATAGATAATCGTGTTCACCGTCAGGTACGACCGCACCCCATGCTCGTGGCAAATCGCCGCAATCTCCCTCAGGTCCTCAATCGTGAACGCATTGGCACTGTGGCTCCGCATGTTCAGTTTCCCAATGCCAAAATACACCGAGTTTGCCCCAGCCCTCAAAGCCGCAGCCAAACTCTCCCTACTGCCCACAGGCGCCATAATCTCAAAGTCAGAACGCTTCATGGGTGCAAAGATACGGAAATTTTCCTGCACTTCAGCAGAAGTTCTCCAAAATCTTTCACTTTCACACCGAAGAGATAGAGGTCGCCACCATCTCTGACACCAGTGCGACGGCGCAGTTCGTCGGCAGAGAGGATGAAGTTGCGGGTGGCGATGTTGGCTCGGGGAAGGTCTCGCCCGAGGCGTTTGAGCAGTTTGGACGAGAAAGGCATCGTCTCCTCCACCTCAAAGATGCGACCCGGAAAATCGGGAACACGTTCATCAGAAGTCATCAGGTGAGTGCCGAAATCCAACTGGCGCACAGGGAAACGGTGGCAGAGGCTCCCAAACACCTGTGCCTTCATCAGCGTGACATCAGGCTCATACAGATAACGCCCCACCCCACACTCCGTAACAAGAACATCCATTTCATCGGGAAACTTGGCAGCATACCGAAGCACAGAAGAAGCCAGGAAATCCACACCATGCACCTGCACACACCCCGCAGGAAGAGAGCCGCCAAGCCCGTGGGCTTGCCCCTTCGGGGAGCGGGAGGGGGCTTGAGACCTTTCCATCCTGACCAGCACCTCCTTGCACTCATTCCTCACCGCCACCACATGCACCTCCGTCACCCCCCTCAACTTCCGCACCACATCCGTCAAATCGACCATCGGCGAGAGTTTCACCAGCACCGTCCGTGCATGTCGCAACAGTTCCTCCTGCCACCCGACGATGTTCGGCTCGCAGTCCTCCATCGCATACACACGGCTCCCGTCCCCAGCCCTCCTTGCAGGGTCGAGATAAATCACATCCACCGACGGGACGGGCAAGACTTGCCCATCGCCCCGCCTCACCTCCACCTCCGGATGCCTCCCGTCCCTCAACACCCCGAAGTTATGCCTTGCCGCCTCAAGGAGCGTCCCGTCCCGTTCCGTATAGATGGCACGTTCCATCCCCTCACACATATACCAGAAATCGACCCCCATGCCACCCGTCATGTCGCACAGGCTCCTCCCCCCCACGATGCTCCTTTTGTACCGCGCCGTCACCTCCGAACTGCACTGTTCGGCAGGCACCCTGCCCCCCATGATGAGTTCAGCATTGCCGCACCATTCGGGCAACTTGTTCTTCAGCCGCCTCCGCGCCTCAATCTGCTCCACAGCAAAGGGCACATCAATGCCCGGATACTTCCGAGCCGCCATCAGCAGCGCAGCCGTATCGTCGTCCAGATGTTGCTGGATGAAGTCGCGCATGAGGGGAGTCCACATCATCTTCACTGATTTTGCTGGCAAAGATACACGTTTTAATCGACAATTCGTCATTCATCATCCATAAATTTCAATGAACAATCAATAATTATCCATTCAGCCTGTTTCCTCCTCAATTATTTGGAAGTTTGAAACAAAAGGGGTATTTTTGCATGAAAATGAGAAAATGAAGGGCAAACTATGGTTATATCTATTATTGTCTTACTGATGTCTGTTGTGGTGATGCAGACCACAATGCAGGAGAAAGATAGAGGGGAAATGGCTTTCCCTATGATGAAGATTAAGGCTGAGCGGCTGCCAGACTTGAACACCCCACGTGCCGGACATGCTTCGTTTTGTATTGGAGATGAGTTGTTTGTTGCAGGTGGACATACGACAGGTTTTGTGCCTACTGCTACCGCAGAATACTTTGCCAATGACCAGTGGCACACCATACAGATGACTTATTCACATGACAATGGTTTGTATGTGAAATTGGCATCAGGGAAAGTGCTGCTGGCAGGAGGGCATGAACGCGATTTGGGCATTGGACAAACATTTGGGGCAGAACTTTACGACCCCGCCACCCATACTTTCGGCAACTATGGTTGTCTGGAGATGAAACGGAGTTTGGCCGCAGGAACGGAGATAGACAGTGGTCGTGTCATCATCAGTGGTAACTGGTACGCCCAAGACGGTATCGAATTGTTCGACGGCAAGAAGAGTTTTTCAATTGTAAAGCCTGTAAGCGTGAAGAGAACTTCCCCCTTCATTCTTCGTACAACCCGCAACAATGCCATTATCTTGGGCAGTGAGGGAGTGAGAGGGGAAATGCTTGGTGACAGCACAGCCATCATCGACCGTCTGCAGGGCGAACCTTTCACCGTGCCTCTACTCAAACAATGGAAGCCGGTCAACTTCTCTATCCCAGCACGTTATAATAATGATGGTTTCATCGGGGATGAATCAAAAGACATCTATGCCTATCTGCTATTAGCCAAAGATAGCATTGTTTACGATACAATGCCTGAGCAACAAGGACACTCTTTAGGGCAAACGACCATCTTGATGGTACGCGACACCACTTTCTCATTGTTGCCCACCACATATCCCATCCCTTCAAAAACCAGCATTGGCGGTCTTATCTATTGGTACAGCCCAGTCATTGCAGACAGAAATATACAACGTGCCTACTTGGCTGGTATTGATAAAGATAAGCGTCTCTACCTGCTCTATGTGGACTATGCAGAAACACCTGCTCCACTGGCACTCTACTACACAGATCCCCTACCCGACTGCGGCTTCAACACGCCCGTGCTGACTGCTGAAGGCAATCTGGTCATCATGGGTGGCAACTTTCATACGGGATTCACTTCTGAGAATTACACACCATACGCCTCAACCTACCTTATCCGATTAGGCAATGGCAGCCATTTGCCAACCGCCGCCTCAATCTCTTGGCGATGGATTCTTTTCATTTTGTTCATCATCATAGCAGCACTTGCCGTTCTTCTATACTACAACCATTTGCGACACATGGAGAAATCCAGTGAACAGATTGAAAAAAATGCCACCAACGGCATCCCTGCTTCCAAATCAGACACAGCCTTACTGCATCGCATCTGCGACTTGATGGAACAGCAGCAACTCTTCCGTAATCCAGAACTGAAAGTTGCAGATGTCGCTTCTGCTCTCAACACCAATACACGCTATGTTATCGACTGCATCAAAGCCGACCGCAACCAGACCTTTTCGCAGTTTGTCAATTCCTATCGCATAGAATATGCCAAACGGCAACTCCGTCTGAATCCAAACAAGATTATCATGGAAATATATTCAGATGCTGGTTTTTCCAGCGAACGCTCCTTCTTCCGCTCTTTCAAAGATACCACTGGCATGACCACACGTGAGTGGATGAGCCTACAGACAGACTAACCTTGTGCCGCATTTATAAATAGAATCGACTGCCAATATTTTATTTGGCAGTCGATTTTCAGTATTTGGCAGTATTGTTTTTTACTTTTACCTTAAATTTGCATTATCTTCTAATTGTTTAATTCCTAAAAAAACTATTATGAAAACATTGAGAGTTCATTTTATGATGCTGATGGCAGCCGTAATGGCTTTCTGCTTAACAGCATGTAGTTCGGATGATGAGAACAACGAACAAACAAAAACAGAGACGAACCTGACCCCAGAACCCGGTTTCGAGAATCTGTCAGAAGCCGACTATGACAACTACGTGTCTGATTTGACGGCACGTCTGTTGTTTTTGCTCTATGACCCCAATGCCGACTATAACGACATTGAACTTATCGACCATTACATGAACGGACTGGCATATAATCAAGCGACAACACGAGGCGTGTGGGGACAGGCTAAGGCAGCCGTAGATTTCGCTTTAGTTTTGAAAGATGCCAATGCGTTGCATCGTTCTATATTGATTGGTGCTATGGCTAAATGGCATTATTCCGACAAGGCGACGCGTGATGAAATATGGAATGACATTCGCAATTCTGGATGTTTGCCTTCTTCGTGCAATTCCTACACCAGCGACCAGTTCTGGAAGGAGTTCTCTAACGGCTCTCTCGACCTTTACGCAAAGGGCGTTTACAACGCTGTGATGGCTAAGAGCAATGATAGCAAAAGCAAAACAGGAGACCTCGCAGCAGAAATGGCATATAACAATCTGCGCCACATTGACCTGACATTGGCTGTGGCTCCCAAACTCATTGAGGCAGGTGCCAATATCGTCTTTGCCTTTGGCGATGACCTTGTGCAGAACGGCAAACTGGCATACGATTTCGTGGAGACAAACGGAACAGTGGTGCTACAGATTGCAGAGGGTAATCTGACGGCTGAGGCATTTATGGATGCCTGCAACAACAATCTCAAGTTACTGACCAAAGGTCTGAAGGAGGTTGTTCCCACCAGCCAAGATTTGGCAGAAGTGTTGTCCGACCTCACCACAGAGCAGATTAAAGCCCTCAACAAGGAGATTGAAGATGCTATTCAACGTGCAGGAAATCAGGAGTTGTCAAAGTCTGATGTAGCCTTGTTTGTGGATGCAGTGAAGGACATCATTCAGCCAGAGCCATGGAAGATGAACTTTGCCGATATCACATACGAGGCAAATGATGGCTCGTCGTTTATGATTGAGACGGATGGAAAGGGGTACAAATTCGTCTATTGCGACAAGAATGAAAATGTGCTGCTGGAGGCGAAATGTGCCGTGAAACAGGACTACATCACAATACGTGTAGATTATCTGGACGAGCGATGCGACCTTTTACCCAAGAATGCCACTCTGAAAGATATCTTCCCCATTCCTTATTCAGGCGAAAACGCCAATGGAGCCCCAGACTTCATCATCCTCTGGTGGAATTCCAACCAGCATAGTGACAAGATGTTCCACATAAAGAAAGAGGTGCTCTTCACCGACCTGTATGCCTTCTTCTCCATGTATTGCAAACCAGAAGGTGGAAGTTCATCGGCACGATACATACACAAGATAACTTATACCCAAGATGAAATCACTGTGTCGAAACAAGGCAAGTTATACACCTTGACAGCCGAGAAGGTGGAGAACAACATGCTCATGTCGGTGACGATGAATTTCAACGACGAGGGCGTAGATGATGACGGAGAGCCTATATTTAGCAATATTCTATCGCTGCAGCATCAGTTCTACCCAGTGGAAGGCTACACGCCAACGGGCAAGAATTACTGGGATTATGCCACAATCCGTCTCAAGAATGTCAAATACGAGATGTACTACAAGGAAGATGGAAAGGACGGCGATGACGAATGGGTGAGATGGACTGGCTACGAGGATGACGGCTATGAGATGGACTACTTTGCGGCAGATTTGAAGGATGTCAAGGATGGTGAAACGACCCACTACATCTATGCCCCTGAATATGGTGGCATGGCAAGGATTTATGGATTCTATAGGTGTTCGGACATCACGAAATATAACTGATTGGGGGGTCATTCTCCCAAATCGGGCGTTAAACCCAAAATGGTCATTAAAAATAATTTATGAATAATTTTTGGCTAATTCATGGCAATTTATGTTAAAATAAAACACGAATTTCCATGAATTAGCCATGAATTTTATGTCAAACGTTCTAATGACCGATTCGGGTTAAAATCGGGGGGTGCCGAATGACGAACGCTGCAGGAGCAGAGCCAAACTTGTTTTGGACTATGTCTTGCAAGGAGGAATAAGACGTAAGTCAATTTACATGGTCTCTATTCCCCGGAATCGACGTCGTCGAGGTCGGTCTGCCGATGCCGACGACGTCGGTCAGCCGATATCGACGACGTCGATTCAGAGGCTATAGAAACATGTGTGTTTTGCCCCCCCTGGATGGGTTGATGGATGAATTGTCTCTTTTTACTTCACCAGCACTTTCACCACGTGCCCGTCACTCATCTTGACAAGATTGATGCCTTTTTGCGGGGCGGCGAGGCGGGTGCCTGACAGGGTGTAGCGGGCTACCGGTGTGGCTCCCTGTGGGGCGGCGGCTACCTGCTGGATGGCATCGGGGATGTCTTCGCCGAGGATGTCGGCGTTCTTGCCTGAACCGTAGTAGTAGAGTTTCCACTCGCCCACGACCACGTAGTCGTTGGTGCCGATGGTCTTGTCGAGGTGCATGCCTATGGTGGCTATGCCGTCAGCGCCTACGTAGAAGGGGAGTTCGTTGAGGTAGTGGCCTGCATGGTAGAAGGCGACGGATGGTGTGGTGCCGTCGGGAACGATGATGCCATTGATGGTTCGGGTGTTGACTCCTTCTGGCACTTCGTCAGCAGAACTTACACCTCCTTCGGAGAGGTTCATCACGGGCTTCTCGTAGGTGTCGACTGAGGTCTTGGCATAGAACTTGGCGAGGTGGGTGTCAACGCCGCTGTTGATGTTGGCTTCCTCTTCCTCGTAACTGCCTGCGCGGTAGAAGGCGTGGACGGTCACTTTGTATGTGCCTTCTGGCAGTCCTGTGAGTTTCTGGCTCAAGGCGAAGGTGTTCTTGTTGTAGGAGGCGGTGTTCTGCTTGTAGCCGTTGAGTGTGGTGGTGGTCCATCCCTCGATGGTGGAGGTGTTCTTGTCGCCACGCTCTGGGTCGAAGTTGTTGTTGACAATCGCGGAGGTGTAGTCCTCTGGATTCTCCTCTGAGGCGGTTCCGCCACCCATCTTCACGGCTACGGAGGCTGCATTGAGGTCGGAGATGGCTTGTTCCACTTCGGCATTGCTGTAGGTCTTGCCATCGTAGGCTCCCCGTGCGGTCGCGAGCAGAGAGTTTGCCTTGCTGATGTCGGCAGCGGAAGCGGAGGTGCTGGTTTCGATGGCATCGGAGAGGGTCTTGAGTGCCACAGCCAAGTTGGCGTAGAGGGTCGTGCCTTCTTCCACATCTTCCATTGCCTTCTTCAGGTCGATGAGTGCATGGTAGGCATCATCCGAGCCCTGCGCATCGCTGATGGCTGCGGAGAGTGTGCTGAGTTCGGGCTGACCTGCATAGTTGCCGAGGAGTGCCTGGGCATTCGGGATGGTCTGTCCTATCACCTGAGCCAGCACTTCTGCGTTCTTTCCACGGAAGATGAGTTTTGCCCCGCCTGCCCAGAGGCGGCAGTTCTCGATGGTGCGCACCTTGTTGGTCACACCCAGTTTCATGGTGCCGTCGGTCACGAGACCATAAACCGTGACTGGGAACCTGACATCGGCAAAGGCTGTGGATGCCTCACTCGGCTCGTTGAGGGTCACTTCGTCTGGGATGTTGCCCGATGGGACTTTGGTCTCGTATGAATTAATGTATGCGTAGGCGGTGGCGATGGCTTCGTACTCGTCGGTGTAAGTATCGCCTGGACGGAAGGCTGCCTGGAGGTTGAACTCATAAAGACCATTCTGCAAATTGGTCAACTCCTGATAGATGTTGCAAGCCACGTTGTGTGCCTGCATCACTGGATAAGTCTCCGTGTTGCCTGTTGGCCAAGTGATGTTGGCGTTGGTCACACCTTCCCAACCGCCTGCCTCGGCAAAGTTTGGATTCTTCAACAGGCTTGTGCAATCATCACCATCGCTCATGGCATTTGCCATCGCATCCTTCAGGATTTTGTCGAGGTAATCAGCCTCGGCAACAATCTGCGCATTGTCGAGCAGACCTTCGCTGAGGATGTAGAGCGCACCGCCATTCTTGTTGTATTCGCCTTCGGCTGCAGTTTCGTCCATCAGATAGTCGGAAAGCAGCGCCACCTCGTCGCTCTCGCTGGTGGTGGTAGCCATCCAGGCATCTGCCTCTTTGTATTTGGCAAGGAAGACATTGTAGGCTGCCACACTTTGAGCCATCGCTTTGGATGCGGCATTGAATGTTGTGATTTTTTCCTTCCCTTCATCAACATTCACAATATTCTCCTCGAACAAAACGCCTCTGGCTGCCAAATAGGTCTTATAAACAGAACTTTGGCAATATGCTTCCCCATCAGCCAGCAGTGCCTCATAGTCGGGCTCAGCCTCAATGATTTTAGCCACCACCTGCCTAAAGATGCCGTCAGAAGAACCCCAGTAATACAGATAAACATTATCCAGACCGATCCAGTTGGGACCTTGGGTTTGTACATCAATGCCAAACTCCAACTTACCATCGTTTACAACAGCATAGATTTCCATGGGTTGCTCAATGTCAATCTGAGTGGCAGTAATATTCTTCTGAATGTCGCCAGCATACAAGTAAGTTCCACCTGTCACGTTAGCGAAAGCCAAAGCATTGAGACAATAATAACCAGCCGGTAGTCCTGTAGCGGTGGCAGAAACCTTGCCGATGGAGAACGCACCCCCGCTCCAGTTCTCGTAGTGATTGCCTGTCACCGAATAGTCCTTGGCATTGTTGCCGTTAGAAGCCTGCTTGTTGCTGGCTCCTGTGGTGGAAGTCCAACCTGAAAAATCGCTGTCGTTGAAGTCTGTAGCAATACCAAGAGGTGCAAGCACTTCCACTGGATTGTCATAGGAAGCGTTCTTCAGTTTTGCTTGGAAAACAGCGGCATCCAAAGCCTCTTTCTGAGCCTTCAAATCTTCTGCCTTGCTGGAAGTGTTGGCGTATGCATCCTTGGCACTCTTCAGCACATTTGCATCGACACCAGCCACTGCTTCTGCCTCTTTGATGGATTCACCCAATGCCACGGCAGCAAGATATTGTTCCATGGCTGTGGTGTAAGTTGCATAGTCGGCAGAAGTGACAAAATACCAAATAATCTGACATTCATCCATCTTGTACCCATCCGCGTTTTCCGGGTCGCAGAAATAAAGGCGAGTGTCACCCTTAGACGGAATAATGCCTAAATAAGCATCAGGATAACCTACAGGTGTGTACTCCTTGTTCTCAGCAGAGAGACCAATCTTGTATGTGTCACCACCCTGTGCCTCAAAAGTGTACTGGTTCTCGGTCTTGCCATCCTTGGTGTTGTCCACCCAAATTTCATTCAGATTGTTGACAAACATGTAGCCACGCTGACCAGCCATCCAGCCTTGAAGCACGTCGTTGGCGATGTAGTACGACCCGTCTGCCGTACCATTCTCGATGTACACTTTGTGACCCTGTGTTGGGCTAACACTGGCACGAGTTCCATAGTCATTGTCTCCCAAGAGGAAACCATCAGCCTCTTTGTTATAAAGATAACACTCCTCACCCACTTTCATGGACGCCACAGCAGGAGCGGCTGGCTTTGTCCACTGAGCAAAAGAAGCGGCACTTACCAACAAAGATGCTACGAATAAAGCAAATCTGTTCATAGTGAATAACGTTAATTAGTTTTAGATCAGTTTATGAATTAGTTTTCTGTTTTCTACCACTCTGTCCCAATAGATGAACACGCCTCGTATCAACATTCTCTATCTTATAGGTCAACTTTTGCAAATTTATGAATAATTTTACATTCTTTGCAAACTTTTGTGCTTTTTGTTGCCTGAAATCCCCCGTTTTCACCACATTTTCACTAACATTGAATAAAAAGGCTTCCCCATTATGCTTTGACACAATAACGAAGAGCCTCCTGCTCCCTAACGCACATACCATAATTTAATTAATGATTCATAATAAAGTGAAAAGTGAAGAGTGAAAAGTGAAAAATTTGCTACCGCACGTGTACATCAACGGTTTGTTTACTGCTGCGGTAGCAAATTTTTCACTTTTCAAGCACGCTTGAAAAACATTTCCCATTTTCTTTTGTCACTTTTCACTTTATTGCGTAAATTTGCAATTCAATTACATGTCATACAGATGATTTTCAACTACGATGTGGTGAAGGCGGGAGAGTTATGAACAAGAATAAGGCTATATGGATTGTTTTGCTGCTCTGCATGTCGATTGGGATGCAGGCACAGAATGTGTATGTTTCTGGGGGTCAGGCAAATGGGCGTCGAACGGTGGGGGAGCAAATCAGACTGACCGTGTCTAGTCGCATCTTCGGCACAGACGAGATGGACCCCAAGCCTTATCCGCTTCCAAGTGCGAACATCCAGTTGGTGTGTCTGAACGATACGACGGTGAGGACGGTGGCGGTGACGGACAAGAACGGATGGTTTTATCAGGGGATGAATGTGCTGAAGAAGCGTGTGAAGAAGAACGATGTGCCCAGAGTGAGGATGAAGGTGTCGTTTGTGGGATATGAAACATACACACAAGACCTGAAGATGGTATATCGCTACTATGACGAAAACAATAAGAATTATGGGGGAGAATGGAGTTTGAGTCTCGACAGCATCGTGCTGAAAAGCAAGCCAATGAGTATGGATGAGGTGGTGATTGTCGGAGAGTTGCAGCGGATGTATGAGAGCGGCGACACGACGGTGTTTAACGTGGGGGCGTTTGAGATGCCTCGGGGAACGGTGTTGCTCAACCTGGTGCGTCGTCTGCCCGGATTGCGGTATGAAGACGGACAACTTACCTACAGGGACAGTGTGATTCATGAAATCAGGCTGAATGGCGAGTCGTTCTTTGCGCATGATATGGAGTTAGCACTGGATAACATCGAAAACGCGGACTTGAAGCAGTTCCGGGTATATAAGACGCTGGCAGATACGCTGAGTACGGACACCACGAAGCACTGGGTGGCTGACATGATTACGAAGAAGCCAGTGAACAGGGTGGAGATGACGAAGCCGGAGATAGGTACGTCGAACATCAAAAACACCTATCATTTCCAGATGCAAGGCATGCAATGGAAGAAGGGCAACAAGGGAGAGTGGAACGCAAACGTTCAACTGGACGATTTGCCCAATGCCAGTTCGAAGAAAAACAGCAACAACAGGATTAACGGAAGTTATAGAAGACAGTTTGGGACAACCCAGATACAGTATCGCCCCCAGTTTTCTTACACAGACCAGCGAAGTGAGCGGGAATCCCTCAATTCGACCATTATGCCAGAATACGAGCAATATTCGACTTCGACTTCTCAGTCGAAAAACTACAACAACAGCACGAACCACGACTTCAACATCAATAAGTGGACAAAAACAGGCGGCGGCTTGAATGCATCTGGAGGCTATAACTACAGCGACTCTAAGTCGCATAGCCAATCGAACTCTGCCACCTATAACGGCAATCCATTTGTGGGCGAAAACAACGAACTGGTGGACGAGGAACAATTGGCTGCCATCACGCTGAACCGCAGAAGCAGTGAGTCCTCGAGCCATTCGCATCAGCAGTCGCTCTTTTTGCAGAGTAACTTTTACCAGTATTTTGGCAGAAAGGCGAATGCTCACATTGACGTCAATATGAATCTGAACACGAACAGCAGATTTCAATCATCGACAGAACGGCAACAGACGGATTACCTGCAATATGGCGACAGTGTGTGGCGCTATCTGCGAGAAAACATCTCTCCTACTCATTCGGAACGTATCGGCTTTTCGGCAAGGGGCGGCTTCTCTTTTGGTCCGAAAACGTTTCGCCAGAATGTGGACTTCAGGTATGAATTCACTCACGATAATAATGAATCGGAGCGCATCTCTTACGACCTGATGAACAACCACCAGCGATTGGATAGCATCAGCACCTACCAACGCACAAAGACAGATGCCCACCAAATAGAAATTGACTACAGCACCCACTTCAAGAACTTTGGCTTCAGTCAAAACGTTGCAGTCGCTCCTTCACGTGAAACATACCACTATGAACGCAAGGACGGGGTAATGGCTGACACCACCCAGCAGGCACCTACGCTGAATCTGATGTCCAATCTGTCGTACAATTTCGCACAGAATCATTCTGTGAACCTGGCATACCTATATAACAATCGTTTGATTGGAGGCTCGAACCTGGTGCAACCAACCACAAACGACAATCCGCTCTACATCCGTATAGCCAATCCGAACCTCAAGAGGCCGGAGACCCATAACTTTAGCATGAATGCCAATTGGGGTGGAGGATGGTCGTGTAATGCCGCCTATTCTTTCTCACGCAACGATATCTCATCTCGATCCATCTATAACACAAAGACAGGAGGAACAATCTCCACATCGGAGAATATCAATGGCAACTGGAGATTGAATAGTAGTGCCGCCTATCGAACCGACTTCAAGTATGCAAATATCAGTGTAAATGCCAACTATAGTTACAGCCATTCGGTTAGTTACATGCAAGCGTCAGGAGCCGCTGAGGGTGGGAAGGGCTCTTCAGATGTTCAGTCCTTTTCCATCATGCCTCGATTCATGCTGTACATCAAGCATTTCGACCTGTCGCTAAATGGAAACTATCGCTACCAGTGGGGCGAAAGCAACTATATGACTTCGATTGAAAAGAGTCATACGTATAACCTCAACAGCACCTTGAACTATTGGTTGGGAAACAGGCTCACCCTCAAGACCGACCTGAACATTTCCGGACAGGCTGGGAGTAAGATGAGAGACGGGAACCGCACAGAATTCATTTGGAATACGGGTATTGAATATAAAGTGCTACGCGACTACAGAGGTTTACTGAAATTCACATGGAACGACATTCTGCGCGAACGAAGCACTTTCAACTCATACATCACAGGCACAGGGCGAAGCGAGAGCCGCAGTTCAGGCAATCCACACTATGTGCTGCTGACCTTCCAGTATAAGTTGTATAAAATGAAGTAAAAACATTTGTTTTTCCTTTTAACTGCTGCGGTAGCAAATTTTTCATTTTTCATTTTTCACTTTTCACTTTATTTCGTACCTTTGCAACCCAATTACATGTAATACAGATGATTTTCAACTACGATGTGGTGGTGGTGGGAGCAGGTCACGCTGGCTGTGAGGCTGCTGCCGCTGCTGCTAATTTGGGTGCCAAGACATGTCTCATCACGATGGACATGAACAAGATTGCGCAGATGTCGTGCAATCCTGCCATTGGTGGTATTGCTAAAGGGCAGATTGTGAGAGAGATTGATGCTTTGGGCGGTTTCACGGGAATTGTGACGGACCGTTGCAGTTTGCAGTTCAGGATGTTAAACCTCTCGAAGGGTCCTGCCGTGTGGAGTCCTCGTTCGCAATGCGACCGCGCCAAGTTCATCTGGACATGGCGAGAGATTCTGGAAAACACACCTAACTTGCAGATTTGGCAAGACCAAGTGAGAGAGTTAGTTGTTGAAAATCAGAAAGTTCAAGGAGTAAAGACGTATTATGGAGCGGAGTTTCGTGCCCAATGCGTCATCATCACGGCTGGCACGTTCTTGAATGGTTTGATGCACATCGGCAGGGTGAAGATTCCTGGAGGTCGGTGTGCTGAAGCGGCAGCCTTGGAACTGACGGAATCCATCACCCGACATGGCATCCGTGCTGGCAGAATGAAAACGGGCACCCCTGTACGCATTGACAAACGAAGTGTGGATTTCTCGTTGATGGAAAGGCAGGACGGTGACCACGACTTCCACAAGTTCTCGTATCTGCCTACGGAACGCACGGCAGTATCTGAACGCAACAGCCTCCCTTGCTGGATTTGTTACACCAACACCGCGGTGCATGAGGTGCTACGTTCGGGGTTGGCAGACTCCCCACTCTATAACGGACAAATCCAAAGTATCGGACCTCGCTACTGTCCCAGCATCGAGACGAAACTGCACACGTTCCCCGACAAGGACGAGCACATGCTGTTCCTCGAACCCGAAGGAGAGACGACGAATGAGATGTACCTGAACGGCTTCTCTTCCTCTCTGCCTCTGGACATCCAGTTGAAGGCATTGCATCAAATTCCTGCTTTCAAGAATCTGGAGATTTACCGTCCCGGCTATGCCATCGAGTATGACTTCTTCGACCCCACCCAACTGACCCATTCGCTTGAATCAAAAGTGGTGAAAAACCTTTTCTTTGCAGGTCAGGTGAACGGCACCACTGGCTATGAGGAAGCAGCAGGACAAGGCGTGATTGCCGGCATCAATGCCGCCATCAACGCCTCTACCAAAACCTCCACCAACGCCTCTATCAACACACCCCTCACGCCCCCCCAACAACAAGGTTCTCTACGCAGCGATGCCATCGCTACCCCCCTCAATGGTGGCGAGCCTTTCACTTTAGGCAGAAACGAAGCCTACATCGGTGTCCTCATCGATGACCTTGTCACCAAAGGTGTGGATGAGCCTTACCGCATGTTCACCTCCCGTGCCGAGTACCGCATCCTCCTTCGTCAAGACGATGCCGATATGCGCCTCACGGAACGCAGTTACCGCTTAGGTTTGGCAAGCGAGGAACGCTACCGCCTGATGACCGAGAAGAAAGAGAAGCGGGATGCCATCATCAACTTCATCTCCAACTTCTCGCTGAAGCCCTCCCTCATCAATCCTGCCCTCGAAGCACTGGGCACCACCCCACTCCGTCAAGGCTGCAAATTGGAAGAACTATTAGGTCGTCCACAAATCAACATCAACAATATCGCACCCCACATCGTTCCCCTCCAAAAGGAACTGGAGCGCATCCTCAAGGATGACCCACGCAGGGAGGAAATCATCGAAGCAGCAGAAATCCAAATCAAATACAAGGGCTACATCTACCGCGAGCAACAGCAAGCAGAGAAGATGCTCCGACTGGAGAACATCAAGATTCTGGGCAAGTTCGACTATCCCAACATGACCCAAATCTCCATCGAGGCACGGCAGAAGTTGCAAGCCATCCAACCCGTCACGTTGGCACAAGCCTCACGCATTCCAGGTGTGTCGCCCTCCGACATCAACATCATGCTGGTGCTCATGGGACGTTAAAGCAACACTTTTGTTCCACGTGGAACAATTTGCGCGTAGAACATAAGAAATCAAACAATTACGAAAAGAGATAAAACTAACAATACAAAAGAACTAAAAAATGGAACTCAACAATCAGTACCTATTAGAACATTTGCGCAGCATTCCCGACTTTCCCAAGAAAGGGATTAACTTCCGCGATGTAACCACCCTCTTCAAGGACGCCAAGGCACTTGAAATGATGGAGGAGCAACTGTATGAAATCTACAAGGACAAGGGCATCACGAAGGTGGTAGGATTGGAAACACGTGGCTACATCATGGGAGCAATTCTTGCCCGCCGTCTCAATGCAGGATTCGTCATGGCACGCAAACCGGGCAAACTGCCTGCAACCACCATCAGAGAAAGTTTCACTAAAGAATATGGAACCGATGCCATCGAGATTCATCTGGATGCCATCGACTCAAACGATGTGGTGCTGCTGCACGACGACCTCCTCGCCACAGGCGGCACCATCAAAGCCGCATGGAAACTCGTACAGAAACTACATCCACGAAAGTGCTACATGAACTTCCTTGTGGAGATTCGCGACGAAGGGCTACACGGCAGAGAAGCCATTGGAGACGGAATTGAAATCACAACACTTCTTACCGTCTAAGGAAGACGGAAGAAAACCTGCATTAAACATCAAACGTCCGTCCGTTTCAGGCTGATTATGGGATAGTTAACGGTGAATTGTTCCACGTGGAACAAAAGCAACGCTTTAAGTAACATATATGACCAAAGAAGAAGAAAGGCTACAACGACTGAAGGTGATTGTGAACAGCCTCACTGAAGAACCTGGATGCTATCAATACTTAGATAAAGATGGCAAGGTGATTTATGTGGGTAAGGCAAAGAACCTGAAGAGACGTGTCAGTTCTTACTTCAACAATTCACCGAAGAATCGCAAGACACAAATCCTCGTCAGCAAAATACAAGACATCAAATATGTCGTTGTGCCGACTGACGAGGATGCCTTGATTCAGGAGAACAACCTCATCAAAGAGCACCAGCCTTTCTACAACATTCTGCTGAAGGATGGCAAGACCTACCCTTCCGTCTGCATCACGAATGAGTATCTGCCAAGGGTCATCAAGACACGCAACATCGACAAAAAGAACGGGACATATTTCGGCCCTTTCAGCCATTTGGGCACACTGAATGCCATGATGGAACTCATCGGGAAAATCTACCAAGTGCGCCTTTGCCACACCAGCATCACACAAGAAAAGATTGAGCAGAAGAAGATTCGGAGTTGTCTTTACTATGACATTGGCAAATGCAAGGCTCCGTGCGTCGGGCTTCAATCGCGAGAAGAATACTTGCAGCAAATCGAGGAGGTGAAGGAGATTCTGAGTGGAAACACACGGAATCTTTGTCAGAAATTGCTCGATGAGATGCAGTCATTGGCAGAGAAGGAGAAGTTCCTGGAAGCGGAAAACGTGAAGCAGAAATACCTTCTTGCAAAAGATTTCGACAGCAAGAGCCGTGTCATTACCAGCACGAATCAGAACATTGATGTATTCAGCATTGAAGACGATGAAAACAAGGCATACGTGAACTATATGCATGTGGTGAACGGATGTATCACACGCGTTTTCACTAATGAATATAAAAAACGGCTGGACGAAACACCTGAAGAAATTCTTTCGCTTGCCATCGTCAGCATGCGAGAACAGTATGGCAGCGAATCGAAAGAAATCGTGGTGCCGTTTGAGTTGGATTTCACGCTGAAAGATGCCGAATTTATCGTGCCAAAAGCAGGTGACAAGAAGAAACTGCTGTTCCTGTCGGAGGCAAACGTGCGACAATACCGCATTGATGCGCTGAAACAAGCAGAGCGGCTCAATCCCGACCAACGAAATGTGAACATCCTGAAAGAACTACAACGCAAACTTAAACTGCCGAAGATTCCCATGCGAATTGAATGCTTTGATAACTCCAACATCATGGGACAGGATGCGGTGGCAGGATGCGTCGTTTTCATCGGTGGAAGAAAGTCGAAAAACGATTATCGCAAGTACAATATCAAGAGCGTGATTGGTCCCGACGATTATGCTTCGATGAGCGAGGTGGTTTTCCGAAAATATAGCCGTGCTATCGCAGAGGAGACTCCCCTACCCGACCTCATCATCACCGATGGCGGCAAGGGACAAATGGAGGTAGTCAGAAAGGTGATTGAAGACCAATTGCACCTCAACATCCCCATTGCAGGATTGGCGAAAGACAGCCATCACCGCACGAACGAACTCCTCTTTGGCTTCCCTGCTCAAGTAGTGGGCATCGAGATGGACAGCCCTCTGTTCAAGTTGCTCACACAGATTCAGGATGAGGTACACCGCTTTGCTATTACTTTCCACAAACAGAAGCGGGCGAAACACACGACGGAGTCGGAACTCGACCACATCAAAGGGATTGGCACAGCGACGAAGACGCTGTTGCTAAAGAAGTTTAAGAGCCTAAAACGCATCAAAGAGGCTGATCACGAAGCACTTGCAGAAGTGGTGGGCGCATCGAAGGCTCAGTTGATACAGGAGGCATTTAAGGACTAAAGAATAATGAAGACAGAATTATGAGAGCAGTTATACAAAGAGTGGCACATGCCTCGGTCACGATTGAGGGCAAGGTGAAAGGCTCCATCGGACAGGGATATTTGGTATTGTTAGGATGTGAAAATGCTGACAATGAGGAGGATATACAGTGGTTGGCGAAGAAAATCTGTAACTTGCGAGTGTTTGACGACGAGAATGGGGTGATGAATCGGTCGGTGTTGGATGTAGGTGGGGAGATTCTGGTGGTGAGCCAGTTCACGCTGTGGGCAAGTTATAAGAAGGGTAATCGACCGTCGTATCTGAGGGCAGGAAGCCATGAGGTGACGGTGCCGCTGTATGAGCGGTTTTTGGCGGTTTTATCGGAACAACTGGGCAAACCTGTTGCCTCAGGAGAGTTTGGGGCAGAGATGAAGGTGGAACTGTTGAACGATGGACCCGTGACGATTTGCATGGATACAAAAAACAAAGAGTGATATTTATCGCCTTCGGCGGACGAAGAAAAAACAGAAAAAAACAAGTAAAAATAGAGAAAAATATTTTCTTCGTCAAAGCAGTTAAAAACAAGAAGAACCTATTTTTATTTGTTTTTACTTGTTTTTTTCTGTTTTTTCTTCGTCCGCCGAAGGCGATAAAGACATAAGGAAATCATAAATAATCATATCACTATGGAAGAAAACAAGTATTTTGAGGTTCTGAAGCAGTATGATTTGGAACTGGATGACGAGAAAGTGAAAAGGCAGGTGGAATTGTTGTTGAAGGAGCACCTGCAAGAGAATGACACGAGGGAGGTGAAGATGTTCCTGCTGAACAGCGTGGAACTCACCACTCTAAAGACGACAGACAGCGAGGACAGCGTGTTGAAGTTTGTGGAGAAAGTCAACAAGTTTGACGATGTGTACCCCGAATTTGGGCATGTGGCTACGGTGTGCGTATATCCCAATTTCGCCAAGATTTGCCACGACACATTGGAGAATGAAGAGGTGGAGATTGCGTGTGTATCGGGATGCTTCCCTTCGGCACAATCGTTCATCGAAGTGAAGATTGCAGAAACCGCACTCGCCATCAAGGACGGTGCCACAGAGATTGACATGGTGATTCCCGTGGGCAAGTTCTTGGCTGGCGATTATGAAGGAATGTGCGATGAAATCGAGGAAATGAAAGCCGTGTGTGGGGAGAAAAAGTTGAAGACCATTCTCGAAACAGGATGCCTGAAGACTGCCTCTAACATCAAGAAGGCGAGCCTCCTTGCCATGTATGCTGGTGCCGACTACATCAAGACCTCCACAGGCAAACTGGAACCTGCTGCCACACCCGAAGCCGCTTTCGTGATGTGCCAAGCCATCAAGGAATATCATGAGAAGACGGGCAATCAGGTGGGCTTCAAACCTGCTGGCGGCATGAAGACGGTCAAGGATGCTCTCACCTATTACACCATCGTGAAGGAAGTGCTGGGAGAGAAATGGCTCACCAACCAGTATTTACGCCTCGGAACCAGTTCGCTCGCCAATAAGTTACTCTCCGAGATTGAAGGAAAGGAAATCAGTTTCTTTTAATAGCACAAAAAGGGGAGGCTTTCAGCATTTCTGTAGGGAATAAAAGCGAGGTGTTGATGGGAAAACCATCAACCGCTGGTGGGGGCTTTCAGCACCTCTAAAGGGGAGAGAGTCTTACCCTTGGAAGGGAGAGAGTCATACCCCTTAAAGGGTAAGACTCTCTCCCCTTTAGAGGTTGTGGAAGAAACATTCAAGAAGCAGAAGAAGCAGGTCGGAAGACTTGCTTCTTTTTCGTTAGAAGAGGAATACGTTGAAGGGGGGAAGAAATTACAGAGAGCGGTCGATGACGTAATCGACGTAGGCAAATAAGGCTTGCTTCACTTCCGATGAGGGGAAAGGAGCAAGGAGGCTTTTTGCCTTTTCAGCATAGTCGTTCATCGTCTTCTCCGCATAGTCGATGCCACCATTTTTCACGGTGAAATCGACCAAAACGTCAATTTCATCCTGGGTGACATCGCGGTTCTTCACCTTCTGGGCAAGGGCAAGCATTTCTTCGTTGCCTGCGGCAAGCACCGCATGGATGACGGGCAAGGTGAGTTTACCCTCCTTCATGTCGTTGCCCGTCGGCTTTCCGATGGATGGGTCGTGATGATAGTCAAAAATATCATCGCGAATCTGGAAACAGATGCCGACGTATTCGCCAAAATCCCGCAAAGCCTTCTGAAGGTTTTCATCCGATGAAACCGATAAAACGCCCGACTCGGCACAAGCAGCAAAAAGAGCAGCCGTCTTGCTCTTGATGATGTCGAAATAAACCGTCTCGTCAATCGCCTGATTCTTGATGTTATCAAGTTGCAACAACTCGCCACACGCCAATTCCTGCGCTGCCTTTGAGACGATTTCGATGAGTCGTGAACTGCCCGTCTTCGCCGCACAAAGCAACGCGTTTGCCAAGATGAAATCGCCCACCAGAACGGCAATCTGGTTGCCATAGGCACTATTGACCGATTCCTGCCCACGGCGTTCCTCACTTTCATCGACCACATCGTCGTGAACGAGGCTCGCTGTGTGGAAAAACTCGAAGGTGGCAGCGGTGTAAATGGATTTGTCGTTTGCTTCTCCACCCACCAACTTGGCAGTCAAGAGGGTGAGCATCGGACGCATCATCTTTCCCCTCCGTTGGGCGATGGTGGCAAGCACCTCACGCAAGGTGGGTGTAGGATTGACAAGATAGGAATCAAACACCTCCTTGTATTTGCCCATCTCCGCTTCAATTGGTTTCCTGATTTGTTGTAATGCGTCCATGTTTTTGATTTTCGGGTGCAAAGGTAAGCATTTTAAGTGAAAAGTGAAAAGTGAAA
>JAFUYM010000050.1 GCA_017470525.1 Bacteroidaceae bacterium | reverse complement strand
CACATATCCCAAAGTTCCCCCACACACCTTCCTCCTCACAAAATCTTCAAAATTCCATTCAATCCTCCCTCCGGACTCCCCTCCCCGCCGCACTTTCCTGCCCCCGGGACACACAGGGGTTTACAACGCCCCCTATGTTAAGGGTTTTCTGGAATGCCGATGGATAGGGGGATTGGGGCGGGGGAGGATGGCGTGGGTAACAAGGGGGTAACAAAAGGGGTGGATTTTTGGGGTGGAAATCATGGAAAACACGGAGGTTATTTCACGCAGAAATCGCAGGAATTTTTGATTTTTTCTTCTTAACGCTTCGCGTCTTTAGAAAAACCAGAAAAAACCAAAGAAAACCTCAAAAAACCGTCATGTTCTCAAAAAAGTGCCTTTGTTTTTGTTGGTTTTTTCTTGTTTTTTTGGTTTTTCTAAAGACCGCTTGCGGTAAAAACATCACCGCGAGGCGGCTGGATTGGAAGGATTAAAGGGATTGGAAGGATGGGTATTGTGAGATTACATTCTGCGATAAATAATCTTCTGTGCGGGGGTGGAAGCACCGTGGGGAGGGGGATGGGTGGAGGGGTGAGGGGAGGGTGGAAGAGACAGAAAAGGGGAGAGAGTCTTACCCTTGGAGGGGAGTGACTCTCTCCCTTGGAAGGGTGAGACTCTCTCCCCTAAAGGGGTGTGAGTCTCTCCCCTCGGGAGGTGGCGAAAGCGGGTTGGGGACGGGCTTTCGTGCGGGGATGTCGGGGGGATGGAGGGCGGGGTCAGAGGGGGATGCGGGGGTGCTGCTTGAGGTGGGTCTGGTAGAGTTGGGAGATGTTGTCGATGGCGTTGTCGCGGGCGGCATCGATGACGGCGGCGTAGATGGTGGTGGTTTTGATGTCGCGGTGCCCGAGGAGTTTGGAGATGGTGTAGAGGTCGGTGCCTGCCATGAGTGCCATGGTGGCATAACTGTGGCGGGCGGTGTGGAAGGTGACGTGCTTGAGGATGTGGGCGTTGCGCGACCACCGGGCGATTGCTTTTTCGATGGTGGTGGTGGAGGGGAGGTTGAAGACGAGTTCGTTGGGCTTGCCTTTTTTTGCCGGGAGCCATTTGATGGCTTCGGCGTTGAGTTTGTTGGTGATGGGTTCTTGGGTTTTCTGCATGGTGATGGAGTAGCGGAGGATGCCGTCGGTCTTGGTGATGTTGCGCCATTTGAGTTGGCGGACGTCGCTGAGGCGGAGCCCGGTGAAGCAACTGAAGAGGAAGGCTTGCTTGACCTGGAGGTGGGTGGAGGCGGTTTTGGCGAGGCGGACGACTTCGTCGGCGTCGAGAAATTCCTTGGTGACGAGGGGGCGTTGGGGCATTTCGTTTTTCCTCATGTGGAGTACGGGGTTGGTGGGGATGGCTTGCTCGATGGCTGCTTCGTTGAGCATGCTTTTGAAGGAGCAGAAGTAGTGGTAGGCGGTGACGCCTGAGAGGGGCTTGCCGGTGTAGGAGCGGGCGTGCTTGAGGTGTTTGGCGAATCCTTTGCAGATTTCGAGGTCGATGTCTCTCATTTTGAGGGTCCTGGCTCTTTTGCCGAGGTATTGGGCGAGGTGGTTGTACATGTTGCTGCAGGAGGTGACGTAACTGTTGCCCCGGTGGGTCTTTTTGCTGTTTTCGATGTGGTGGAGGAGGTATTCGTGGATTCTCATTCGGGAGAGTTGCCCGTTGTAGCCGATGCCTGCCTGTCCGTTGGCGATGTCGATGATGCGCCGCGCCTTGATGGCTTGGGCTGCTTTGAGGACGTGCTGGTTGATGATTCGGGCGTCGGGGGTGACTTCGGGGATGAGGTAGAGGTGGAGGAACTCGTAACTGCGTTCTCCGTTGGCGTAGATGTCAAGATAGATGGAGAGGTTGTTGTTGGAGAGTTTTTTGAACCGTAGTCTTACGGGTTCTTTGGTTTTGGGTTGTTTGATGTCTGTTTTCATAATTTTTTTTAGCAAAGGTAGTGAATAAATGGGAAATAGCCATGAGGGTGGCTGTTGGATTTTTGGTGGGGGGTTAACATAGCATTTGGGTAACAGAATGGGTAACAAATTGGTGGTGGTTGGGAATTTTTGCGTTTTTTTTGGGGGGACGGAAAGAAAGTAGTACCTTTGTGGGGATTTTTGGTGGGGGGAGAAGGAGGAGAGGAGCGGCGGAGAGGGGAAGGAGCTGAGGGGCGAGAAGGGGAGGACGAGCGGCGGAACCGCTCGGCACGGTGGGGGCATCTATAAATAATGATATGGGGAGAGATAAGAGCGTATGGCGGGTATGGTGAAATATGTTTGTTGGATATGGCGCAACATGGAGGGCATCAGGCTGAACATGGGTGTGCGCATTGTGATTGGTTTGTCGCAGGTGGTGCTGGGACTGCTGATGGTGTGGCTGAGCAAGCGGTTTATTGATTACACCATCAGGGTGGGGAGTGAGGATGAGATTGTGGAGATGGTGCTGTGGCTGGTGGCTACGGTGCTGGGGGGGATTGTGCTGCGGCAGGTGTATTATTATATGAGTACGGCGGCGAACACTCGGCAGACGAATGCGATCAGGTTGCGGATTTTCAGCAATCTGTTCAGGGGGCAGATGTATGAGGAGCGGTTGCATTCGGGGGATGTGACGTCGAGGCTGGAGAAGGACTTGGATGCGATTGCGGAGGTGACGACGACGTCGGTGCCTCAGTTTGTGGTGATGGTGTTCCAGATGCTGGGCGCGTTTCTGCTGATGAAGTCGATGGATGCGCGGCTGGCGTGGATGCTGCTGGTGCTGACTCCGCTGTTTCTGGTGTTTGGGAAGGTGCTGGCGCATAAGTTGAAGAACATGACGCTGGACATCCGCCAGCAGGAGAGTCTGATTCAGATGCTGGTGCAGGAGGGGATGGAGCATAATGAGGTGTTGCGTTCGCTGGAGAGCGAGGACTGGGTGACGGGCAGGCTGAGCGAGATGCAGCGGCTGCTGAAGGGGAAGGTGCTGAGGCGCACGAGGTTTACGGCTGTGACGCGGCTGCTGCTGGCGTCGAGTTTCAGTTTGGGCTATCTGCTGGCGTTTGTGTGGGGCGGTTTGCAGTTGCGCGACGGGGTGATTACGTTTGGTGTGATGACTTCGTTCTTGCAGTTGGTGAGCCAGTTGCAGCATCCGATTCTGAATTTGCTGAACATGATTCCGCAGTTTATCCATGCGTCGGCAAGCATCACGCGGTTGCAGGAACTGGAGGATGCCGGCAGGGAGGCGCAGGCTGAGCGGAAGGCTGAGGTGCTGGAGGGTCAGGTGGGTGTCTGTGTGCAGGGGCTGTGTTTCAGTTATGCGACGGGCGACCGCCGGATTTTCGACCGTTTCTCTCAGGATTTCCGTCCGGGCAGCAAGACGGCGCTGATGGGGCAGACGGGTGTGGGCAAGACGACGCTGTTCCGCCTGATGCTGGCGCTGGCTGAGCCTGAGGGGGGTAGCGTGGAGATTTATAACGGGGTGAGGCGTGTGGAGGTGTCGGCGAACACGAGGAGCAATTTTGTGTTTGTGCCGCAGGGGAACACGCTGATGAGCGGTTCGGTGAGGTATAACTTGCTGTTGGCGAACCCGATGGCGACGGAGGATGAGTTGCGGCGGGTGCTGCATGCGGCGATGGCTGATTTTGTGTTCGACATGGCGAACGGGCTGGACACGGAGTTGGGCGAACGGGGCATCGGGCTGAGCGAGGGTCAGGCTCAGCGCATTGCGATTGCAAGAGGTCTGTTGCGTCCGGGCAGTGTTTTGCTGCTGGACGAGATCAGTTCGTCGCTGGACGGGCAGACGGAGCGGCTGTTGTTTGAGAATTTGTTCAGGGATTATCCTGAGAAGACGATGATTTTCATCACGCACAGGACGGAGGTGTGCCGGCTGTGTGATGAGGTGGTTAGGTTGTGAGGGGAAAATTTACGCTTCGCACCTTCAGAAAAACAAAAGAAAATAAAGGAAAACAGAGAAAAACATGTTTATTTAAACTACGAATTTCACGAATTTTGCCATGCGGACAAGGACGGTATTACACGAAGTGCCTACTGCACTACGAATTTGACGAATTTTGCCTTGCGGGCAGGGAATGTGTTATACGAACACCATCCCGTTCGCACCTCATATCGCGTTAGCCATTCGTGAAATTAGTTGCCGCTTGCGGCTTCGGGCAATTGTTTTTCCAATCCGCATGGAAAAATTCGTCAAATTCGTGAAATTCGTAGTCAAATAAACATACGAAACTTAAATTACTTGATGGTTTCCAGCCATGCGCTGAGGTCTGCCAGCATTTCGTTGTGGTATTTGAAGTTGGTGCGGTTGCCCCAACCGTGGCCGCCAGAGGGATAGATGTGCATGGTGGCTTTGATGTGGTTGCGCTTCAGGGCAAGGTAGTAGTTCACGCTGTTGGGCGAGGGCACTACGGTGTCGTCGTCGCTGAGGAGCATGATGGCGGGTGGCGTTTGGGTGGTCACCTGCTTTTCGTTGCTGTAGAGGTCCACCATTTCTTGGGTTGCCTGTTCGCCGATGAGTCCGTGGCGGCTGCCTTTGTGGGTGTATTTGTAGTCGAAGGTGATGACGGGGTAGAAGAGTATCTGGAAGGCTGGGGCTGTCTGCGGGTCGCTGTGGGTGGCGACGGTGGAGGCGAGGTGGCCGCCTGCTGATGAGCCCATGATGCCTACTTTCTTGGGGTCGATGTTCCATTTTTGTGCGTTTTCCCTGACGATGCGAAGTGCTTCTTTGGCGTCGCTGATGGGCACGTCGGTGTTGGCGTGTGGCATGCGGTATTTCAGGACGATGAAGGCGATGCCGCGTTCGTTGAAGTAGGGTGCCCAGTCGTAGCCTTCGTGGTCGGTTGCCAGGTGGCTGTAGCCTCCGCCGGGGCAGCACACGACGGCTCTGCCTGTGGCTTTGGATGCCTCGGGCAGGAAGACGCGGATGGAGGGCTTGAAGTTTTGTTTGGAGTCATCGTAGGGCAGGGTCTTGTCGATGCCGTTGCTGTTGGGCAAGCCGTTTTGCCAGAGGTCGATGTCGAACGCGGGTTGTTGTGCTTGTGCCATGAAGGCACTGAAGATGCTGAGCATAAAAAGGAGAATCTTTTTCATTGTTGTTTCAGGTTTTGATGGGGCAAAGATACATAAAAATTTTGATGTATAAGAACGGCTCAATAAAAAAACATTGATTATCGGAACAAATTATCGTCAACCTTTGGCTCGGTGTCGCCAAAAAACAAAAGAAAACAAAATAGAATGTTTTTTCTTGTCTTTTTTTATCTTTTTTTGTTTTTATAAAGGCACGAAGCGTAAAAAAGCGTATCTTTGTCCCATCAATCAATCATTAACTCAAGTTTCGGATGTGTCTTTTTACGCTTCGCGTGACGAAAGAAAAACAGAAAAAAACAAGTAAAAACAAATAAAAACAGGTCTTTCTTGTTTCATTTCTGTTAGACGAAGAACATGTTTTTCTCTGTTTTTACTTGTTTTTTTCTGTTTTTTCTTCGTCCGCCGTAGGCGAAAATAACTCCCGAAACTTAAATCATTAACCTAACAAACAATTATTTTATATGGATAGTCAGAAACCTTTTGTGATTGGTGTGGACCTTGGAGGTACGAACACCGTGTTTGGAATTGTGGATGCTCGTGGCAGCATCGCGGCAGAAGATTCAATCAAGACGCAGGCTTACAAGACTGCCGAGGAGTTTGTGGAGGCTGGAACCGTGTGCCTGAAACCGCTCATTGAGCAGGTGGGCGGCATCGAGAAGATTGCTGGTATGGGCATCGGTGCTCCGAACGGCAATTATTACAGCGGCACCATTGAGTATGCGCCGAACCTTTCGTGGGCACACGACGGGGTGGTGCCTTTGGCAAAGATGTTTTCTGATAAGTTGGCGGGGCTGCCTGTGCGCCTCACGAATGATGCGAATGCTGCTGCAATGGGCGAGATGGCATACGGCGCTGCCCGTGGCATGAAGAACTTTATCGTCATCACGCTCGGCACGGGTGTGGGCTCGGGCATTGTGGTGAATGGTCAGTTGCTGTATGGTCACGACGGTTTTGCTGGCGAACTGGGACACGTCATCATGGACAGGGGGCCGAAGGGACGCACTTGCGGATGTGGTCGCACGGGCTGTCTGGAGGCTTATTGCTCGGCTACGGGTGTGGCACGTACGGCTCGTGAGATTCTGGCGACGACGGACCGTCCTTCTCTGCTGAGAAACAAGCCTGCCGACGAGATTGAGTCGCTCGATGTGTCGATTGCTGCTGGCAAGGGCGATGAGGTGGCTAACGAGATTTTCCAGTTCACGGGGAAGATGCTGGGTGAGGCGTGTGCTGACTTTGCGGCATTCTCTTCTCCTGAGGCGTTCATCTTCTTTGGCGGTCTTTGCAAGGCTGGCGACTTGATCATGAAGCCGATTGAGGAGTCTTACAACAAGGCGGTCTTGAAGATTTTCCGTGGTAAGGCAAAGTTCCTGGTGAGCGGATTGATGAACGCGAATGCCGCTGTGCTTGGTGCTTCGGCTCTCGGATGGGAAGAATGATTCCTGGAACGACGGCAAGAAGGCAATGCCAATCGCAAAATGAAACAAAAATTATCGGAACAAATTACCGTTAATTGGCTACGCCGAGCTAAAGGTTGACGATAATTTGTTCCGATAATCAATGTTTTTTTATTGAGCCGTTCTTATACATCAAAATTTTTATGTATCTTTGCACTCGCAATGGTTCGTTAGTATGACGATGAAAAGGGAACGGGGTGGAAATCCCCGACAGTCCCGCTGCGGTGAGTCCACACCATCTCTGCTGCACGTTTGCCACTGAGCATGAAGCCACAAAAGGGAAGGAGGCTTTGAGAAGTGCTTGGGAAGGTTTTGCGGTGGGGAGGACGAGTCCGAAGACCTGCCATTGTGTATTGAAACAGTGAGTCCTCGTGGGTTAGGATATCATATCAACTTTTTATTTACATACTTTAATTTAAACAACAAAAATGAAAAAGTATCTTTTGGCTTGTGCTGTGCTCGCCATGGGCATGGCTACGTTCACATCGTGTAGCGATGATGATGAAGATGTTCGTACATTGAATTTTGAAGGTGACTCTTGGGCTGCGCTGATTGACAACCCTCAGTATGGCGGCACTTTGCTGTATGGCGATGGCGGCACTACGCCTGTGAGTTATTCGTGGAGTGATGCCAATTCAAAACTGACCAGTTCGCTCACTGCTGCTTGGGGCGGCTTGTACGGCTTTTCAGAAGGTGGTGTGGCTATCAGCAATTATATTGATGATGACCTTACGAATCATGCCACTTACCAGTATCAGTTGGCTGTGCCTAAGAGCAATGGCTCAAACAACTTTGCCGTGGTGTATGCTCCTGCTTCCATCAGTTTCTCTGACGGTGTGGCTCGTCTTATCAAGTCAATGGATGTGTCTCCTACCACTTATCAGTTGGGTGTGACGGAGAATGGTGACGGCTATGCTGCATCGTTGGCTGAGAGCGGTGAACTGACTGTCACGATTATCGGCAAGAAGGGCGATGCTGAAACTGGCACCGTGACTTTCGACTTGGCAAAGGACGGCAATATCCTCAAGACTTGGAAGAAGATTGACCTCAGTTCGCTGGGCGAGGTGACATCACTCACATTCGACGTGGATGGAAGCGACCGTTCTGATTATGGCGTGAAGCATCCTAAGTACTTTGCATTTGACAACGTGGTTGTTAAGTTCTGAAGATGAAGAATCATCGCTTCATAATTAGTTCTCAATTATTCGTTTACATGCTGCTGTTGGCTTCTGTGCTGACAGCAGCATGTAGCGGTTCTGACGGTGAGGCGGAAGAGGAGAACTTTTCGTCCACTCCTGGCGGTGTGTTCATCCTGAATGAGGGAAACTTCAACTCGGGCAATGCAACGCTTTCCTATTATGACCCTGAGACGAAGAAGGTGGAGAATGGGGTTTTCCAACGTGCCAATGGCAGAAAACTGGGCGATACAGGCCAGTCCATCATGATTTGGGATGGGGTGGCGTATATCGCGGTGGAGAACTCGGGCATCGTGTGGGGCATTGATGTGGAGACGTTCAAGGTGAAGGGTCAGGTGGTGGCTTCGAGCGAGACGAAAATCATCAATCCCCGTTATGTGCAGATAGTGAGCAGCACGAAGGCATACGTGACGGACTTGTATTCGCCTTACGTGAATGTGTTCAATCCCAAGACGTTCCAATGGACGGGAGCGATTCCGACTGGGCAGGAGATGAACAAGGGCTATTGCTCGACGGAGGAGATGGTGCAGGTGGGGAAGTATGTCTATACGAACTGTTGGTCGTATAGCAAGAAGTTGCTGGTGCTGGACACGGAACGGGATGAGATGGTGCGTGAGATTGAACTGGGGAGTTGGCAGCCGAAGTCGATGAAGGCTGACAGGAACGGGAAGTTGTGGGTCATCACCGATGGCGGCTACACGATGGAGAGCGAGAGTTTTGGCGACGATGTTCCGCATCTGTATCGTATTGATGCCTCGACGGGAGCGGTGGAACTTGACCAGGCGCTTGATACGGATGAGGCGAATGTGCAGATTGAGATGAACAGCACGGGGGATGTGGTGTATCTGATTAATAATGACATCTATCGGATGTCGGTGACGGACACGCATGTGCCTGTGCGTCCGTTCATCAAGGCACCTGTTGACAGCAATGGAAAGCGGCATAAGTTGTATGGCATCGGGGTGAATCCTCGCAATGGCGAGATTTATGTGGCTGATGCGGTGGATTACGCTCAGGCTGGTGTGGTGTATCGCTATGGTGAGGATGGTGTGTTGATTGACCAGTTCAGGGTGGGAATCAATCCGAATCATTTTGCGTTTAAATAAAAATAAGTAGATGAAAAGGCAATATTGGTGGCTGTTGGCTTTGCTGCTGTTGGCAGCATGCAGCGAGAAGGATGAGGGTGAGGAGGGTGCTCTCCCTACAATTACGTTCAGTGTGGCTTCGGCTCGTTACCGCATGGAGTTGGGGAGTGAGTTGGAGATTGTGCCCGTGTGTGAAAACGTGGATGGCACGACTACTTACACTTGGACGAGAGAGGGACAGGTGGTGAGCACGGCACCGTCTTACACGTTTGTGGCTGAGCGGTTGGGGGAGTATTATGTGCAGTTGAAGGTGACAAACCGATATGGGGCTACGGAGGATGAGTTGAAGGTGACGGTCATCAAAGTGGATGAGGTGCCAGAGCATGTGACGGGCGACTCGCTGATTGTGAAGAACGACTCGGTGTTTGCATGGAAGTTCCCTTGGACAAGCATCAGCATTGCTTCGGGCAGAACGGTGAAGGTGAAGGCTTATATGATTGAGAATGACCTTGATGGAACTTATACGTGGACATTGGACGGCAGACAGGTGGCTGGACCTTACACCAGGCAGGAGGCTGGCGAGGTGGCGTATGTGTTTGATGCCAATGGCATGGCGCAGGGAATGCACTCGTTGTTGCTGACGATGCAGAATGACACTTGTGTGGTGAGTCAGGAATTGAAGGTGAATGTATGTCCTGCTGAGGGAACTTATCGTCGGGCGGTGACGACGGCAAGTCAGTCGCTGGTGAACAAAGTGTATGAATATATGCCAGCACCAGGGCATCAGGTGAATGGCTATTCCATTGTGGGCGACTTCATCCACGATGGGGCTACGATGGAGGAGGCTTGCGAGGTGGCATTGGAGCATTTCCGCAATCAGTATTCCGTCAGTCTCGGTGCTCAGGGTGGCTACCTCATTGCAGGATTTGACCATAGTGTGGAGAACTCGGGCGGTGACTACGACCTTGTCATTCGTGGCAATCCTTTCAGTTATCAGTCAGAACCGGGCATCATTTGGGTGAGTCAGGATGTGAATGGCGACGGGCTTCCGAACGATGTGTGGTATGAGTTGGCTGGTTCGGAGTATGGCACGGAGAACAGCGTGTGTGAGTATGCCATCACTTATTATAAGCCTGCTCAACCTCAGTCGGCAACACCTTGGATGGACTGCTTTGGCGAGACGGGCATTGTGCCTTATATGACGCTTTGGAACACCCATGCCTACTACTGGCAGGACTGGGTGGGCGGTACGGAACACACGTATTTCGGCACTCGGCTGAAGGACACGCACACCTACACCAATGGCTACACGATGGAGTATGCTTTCGATTGGGGATATGCGGACAATCTGGGCAGTGACTACTTCAAGAACCCGAACTTCGAGGCTGAAAAGCCGATGGGCTATTTCAAAATCAGTCGGGCGAAAACGTGGGATGGACGGGATGCCAATTTGCAGTACATTGACTTCGTGAAGGTGCAGACGGCACAGACGGGCTACTCGCCCAATTTGGGAGACATTTCTACGGAGGTGTATTGCATCTATGATTATCATATTGCCAAATAAGAACATCTCTGATGAGGCTTTCCTCTTTCATATTATGCTGCTTTCTTTTCCCCATGCTGATGATGGCGCAGGAACATCGGGAAACGGTGCATCTGGAAGATGTGCAGGTGGTTGCCCATCGCCGTCTGAAGGATGTGGGTGTCGAGATGACAAAACTCGACACGGTGGTGTTGCGCGACAATATCTCGCTGTCGATGGCAGACATCCTCTCGAAGAACTCGACGGTGTTTGTGAAGAGTTATGGCAGAGCCACCGAGTCGCTGGTGGAGTTTCGGGGCACATCGCCATCGCACACACAGGTCACTTGGAACGGCATGCGTATCAACTCCCCCATGCTGGGCACATTGGACTTTTCCACCATTCCTGCCTATTTCATTGATGAAGCCAACCTCTATCATGGGGCTTCGTCCATCAACCTTTTGGGTGGCGGATTGGGTGGTGCGGTCGAGATGACGAACAAGCCTGTAGAAAAAAGAGGGTGGGGGGCTCAGTTTGTGCAGGGCATCGGTTCTTTCGACACCTACGACGACTTCCTGCGTCTCACTTACGGCAACGACCGTCTGTCTTCTTCCACACGTCTCGTCTATTCCACTGCCGACAACGACTACCGATACACCAACTACGACAAGAAGACAGACGTGTATGATGCCGATGGCAATTGGCTTCGTTCCTACCATCCAGAGGAACGAAACAAGAGTGGCTACTTCGACGATTTTCACGTGCTTCAGGAACTCTACTACGATGCAGGGAAAGGCAATCAGTTGGGGCTTTCCCTTTGGTACACCCATTCCAAGCGCGGGCTTCCCTTCCTGAGTGTCGATTATAAGGATGACAGCGACTTCAAGAACGAGCAGCAACTGAACACGCTCCGTGGGGTGCTCTCATGGGAACAGCGAAAGGAGCAGACGAAACTCTCCATGAAGGGTGGCTACTCCTATTCCGATGTGGGGTATGAGTATTACACCACGCGGCAGGAGGTTTCCACCTCCATCACCAACTCCCAAAGTTACTCCAACACCGCTTTCCTGCAAGCCAACCTCGATTGGATGCTCACCCCCCAACTCATGCTGATGGGCGGTGCCGATTTCTATTATACGCATGTGAACAGCCACGACCGCAGTCCTTTCCACATCGGCAAGAACTTCGACAAAGGGCGACCAGAGTATCATGTCAACGTGCAGGCACGATGGCGACCTGTCCCCATCTTCTCTTTGGCTGGTGTGGTGCGTCAGGAGGTCTATCGGGACGACTTCGTTGCCCCCATTCCTGCCCTCTTTGCCGACCTCATTCTCTATCAGCCGTGGAACCTTGTGCTCAAAGCCTCCATTGCCCGCAACTACCGCTATCCCTCGATGGACGATCTCTATTTCCAGCCTGGGGGCAACCCCGACCTCTCTCCCGAACGGGGCTTCACTTACGATGCAGGTCTGGAGATGGGGGTGAAGAAGAAATGGTGGACGCTCCGAGCCAATGCCACACTCTTCGATTCCCACATCAGCGACTGGATTCTCTGGACACCCAACACGAAGGGGTTCTGGGAACCCTCCAACGTGAAGAAGGTGCACAACTACGGCTTGGAGGCGATGCTCGACGGCAGCGTCCTTTTGGCAAAGGACTGGAAACTCTCCCTCCTCGCCAACTTTGCCTGGACACCCTCCAAGAATGTGGGCGAGGACATCAACGACAACGATGCCTCCTACGGCAAGCAACTCTGCTATGTGCCCAAGGTGTCTGCCAACGTCAACGCACGTCTGCAGTGGCGCTCCTGGACACTCGCCTACCAGTGGAACCACTATTCCGAGCGCTACACCACCACCAGCAATGAGGTCAACTACATCACAGGGCGGCTCCGTCCCTACTACATGACAGACCTCTCCCTCGAAAAGACCTTCCGACTCCGTGCCATCGATTGTGCCGTGAAGGGTGTGGTCAACAACCTCTATTCCACCGAGTATGTGACGGTGCTGTCACGACCCATGCCGCGCCGCAACTACGAAATATACCTGACCATCAAACTATAAGATAATATGAAGAAACTCCTCATACTTTCCGCTCTTTGCGGCATCCTCTCCCTTGTCTGTTCCTGCAAGGGAGGCAACGCCACATCCTCTTTTGGGGAGGGCGACACCATCCCCCTGCAATATGCCAAGAACATCACCATGGTGCGTTACGGTGACTGCATCAAGGTGGAACTCGCCAATCCGTGGGGGAAGGGGCTGCTGGGCACGTATTACCTCACGTCCCATCCTGAGACCCTGCCTGCTGTGGCTCAGGGGCAGAAGGTGTGTGTGCCTCTCAAGAATGCCCTCGTCTTCACCGCCGTGCATTGCGGATTGATTTGCGAACTGGGCATGGAGGACTGCATCGGCGGAGTGTGCGAACGGCAGTACATCCATTGCCTCACGAAGGACGTGCTGGATTGCGGCAACGGTATGTCGCCCAATCAGGAGCGCATCATCCAGTTGCGACCCGATGCCATGCTGGTGTCTCCTTTTGAAAGCAACACGGGGCACGATAAGTTGGGGCAGTTGGGCATCCCCGTCATCGAATGTGCCGAATATATGGAGCCTACTGCCCTCGGACGTGCCGAATGGATGAAGTTCTACGGGTTGCTCGTCGGCAAGGAGAAGGAGGCGAATGCGATGTTTGAGGCACTTGTGACACGGTACGACAGTCTCAAAGCCCTGACTGCTCAAGTGAAGACAACCCCTCGCATCCTCTCCGAAACGCTCTATGGCAACGTCTGGTATCAGCCAGGCGTGAACAGCCCCATCGGACAGGTGTATGCCGATGCTGGTGCCATGACCGCTTTTCCTGAATATACACAAAGCGGTTCCGTGCCCCTCTCTGCCGAACAGGTTTATGCTCAGGCACACGATGCCGAGGTGTGGCTGGTTCGCTACAGCGACGGGCAGTCGAAGACCTTGGCACAGTTGGGAGCCGAAGCCGATGTCTATTCCCGTTTTGATGCCTTTCGTCAGCACAACGTGTGGGGCTGCAACGTCGAAACCTCCTATTTCTACGAGCGTTCCCCCTTCCATCCCGACCGTCTGCTCTCCGATGTGATTCAAATCTGCCATCCCGAACTCCACCTGCAGGAGCCGATGCACTATTATGAAAAACTCCAATGAAACTCCGTCTCACACTTCTCATCCTCCTCGTCGTCCTCCTTTTCGTCCTCAACATCTTCTTGGGTTCTGTGCATGTTCCTGCCAGCGATGTCGTGCAGGTACTTCTGCATGGCAGCATGGAGGGAGATGCCGTGTCCTACATCATCCTCGGTTCCCGACTTCCCTCTGCCCTCACCGCCGCCCTTGCCGGTGCAGGACTTGCCACGTCGGGTCTCCTCCTCCAGACCGCCTTCCACAACCCACTCGCGGGTCCCTCCATACTGGGTATTTCGTCGGGTGCCAACCTCGGTGTCGCCATCGTGATGCTCGCCTTCGGGGGCAGCATCACCGCCGGGCTTTACACGTGCAGCGGCTACCTCGCCGTGGTCGCCGCCGCCTTCCTCGGGTCTCTTCTCATTATGGGTTTGCTGTTGCTCTTCTCTTCCCTGCTGAAGAACAACCTCATGCTGCTCATCACTGGCATCATGATGGGCTACATCACCTCCTCCGTCATCTCCCTGCTCAACTTCCTCGCCTCCGTCGATAACATCCAGAGTTTCCTCATTTGGGGCATGGGCAACTTCAACAGCGTCTCCATGCAGCAGATGCCCATCTTCGCCAGCCTCACCCTCCTTGGCCTCGTGCTTGCCCTCCTGCTCATCAAGCCCCTCAATGCCATCCTGCTGGGCGAGCAGTATGCCGTCAACCTCGGCATCGACATCCAGCGCACCCGCAATCTCCTGCTCCTTGCCACAGGACTGCTCACAGCCGTCATCACCGCCTACTGTGGTCCCGTCGCCTTCCTCGGCTTGGCAACTCCCCATGTCGCCTTCCTCCTGCTCGGCACGAGCAACCACCGCACCCTCCTGCCCACCACCATGCTCATGGGTGCCCTGCTTGCCCTCCTGTGCAACATCCTCTGCACCCTCCCCCCCGTGACCGTCATCCCCCTCAATGCCGTCACCCCCATTCTCGGAGCCCCCGTCATTCTCTACATCATCGTGAGGCGTAAGCAATAAAAAAAACTCTCCGCTTGCAATCACTGCGAACGGAGAGTTTTGTGTACACTTTTTTTAACTAATCTTTAATTACTTGACATTCGTACCCGAGGGGTACACCGTGCCGTACCCCTCGGGTACGCCTCACCGTAGTCGAGGGGTGCGTTTCTTTCCATGCATCACAGTTTCTTCTTCGGCTGCTTGCCAAAGCGATACACCGCATGGAGCAGGACATAGCGGTGCAGGGTGTTCGTCCACGTCTCCGTTCTGCCTTGGGCATTCATCGTTTGGGTGATGTTGCTCAGTTGGTCGAGCAGGTCGAAGCCGTCGAGCATCAGGATGAAGTTGCCATGCAGGAAGGAGCGTGACAAGCGGGCGTTCCAGCACCACTCGGTGTCGTTCATCGAGGGGTCGTTGTAGCCTCGGCGGCTGTAGAGCGTGAGGTCGGTGGAGAGTTGCACCTTCCACGGCAGGGAGACGAGGGCGGTGAGGGTGGTCTTGCAGTCGGCTGTGTGGAAGTTCTGGAAGTCTTCTCGGCGGCTGTGAAACCACTGCCATGTGGGTTCGACGACCAGTTTCACATGGTTCTGCTCGTTGAACTTGTAGGAGAGTTCCATTGCGGGTGTCCAACTGGTGGTGTTGACGGTGCTGCGTTCCAACGTGGTGGTGCCCGTCAGGTCAACGCTGTGGGTGAGGATGAGGGCAGAGCCTGCGGTCATGAAGAGACGTTTCGGCTTGTCGAGGGGCATATGAATGCTGCCATCTGTGCGGAATCGCCAATTGCCATTCACGTTGAAGGGCTGGTAGGTGTGCACACCCGTGGTGGGGTCGAAGAGGTGGCTCATGGCGAGTTCGTTCTGCACATAGCGATACTCGGCACCGATGGCTTCCATGATTTGCTTTTCTGGCAGACGCTTGCGTGTGTTGACCCGCAGGCTGTAGCGGTAGGTGTTCCTCAAGCCGTTGTTGCCCAAGTGGATGTTGAGCGGGTCGGTGGCATCGCGGATGTCAACGAAATGCTGGAGTGCAGGGGCGGACGCTGCTACCTGGGGCTGAATGAAGACGGTGTATTTTCCGTCTTTGCTGTTCCATTGGGCATAGTTCCATTCGGAGGCAATGAGGAAGGGGTTACGCACGATGGTGGTATCGACCGTGCCCCGCTGGTAGTGGAGCCGTTGGTGGAGTACTTGCATGGGCAGACGGAGGCTGATGCTCCACTTGCCGCCTTTGGTCTTGGGAAACCACCAGAGGAAGGGGTGGAGGGTGTGGGAGTCTTCAGTCAGATGGCTGTCGTAACTGTTGGCGAGGTCCATCGTGCGTTCGTAGTCGGCAAGGGAGGGGAGGACACCAAAGGTAGACCCCCTCTGCCCTACGGGCATCTCCCCCTCTATGGGGAGACCTTCCGGACGGTCTCCCTCCCCATAGAGGGGGAGGGTCGGGGAGAGGGTCTGGAGCAGATAGAGGGTCTGCTGTCGGTGCTCATCTTTGCGGTAGAAGTCGTATCTCATCTCCAACGTCAAGCCTTGCTTGATGTAGTAGGTGTAGTTGATACGTCCTCTGTATTCGTGCTTCCAGTCGGGATGCCCCTTGAAGTATTGGTCGGTGAAGACGGGCGAACTGCTCTGGATGTCTTGGCGATTGAAGCGGTCGTTGTCGCTTTTTGTGTAGAAGGCTCCGACCGCAAAGTCCATGTGGTCGCTGCTGTTCTTGAACTTGAGGGTCGATTGGAGGGAAAAACCTGAGAAGAAGTCGTAGCCCCGGAGGATGCCCTGCTGGGTGTTGCGGTTGATGAGGCTATCCGTTGCGGTGAGGGCGGTGGAGGTGAAGCCCGATTTGTTGTCTATCTTGAGGTAGTTCGTCTGAGATACGAGTTCCCAGCGCATCTGCTTATGCTGCCACTCCAACTTGTGGTCGGTGCTGAGGGTGAGGGAGTGGTCTTTCGCCTGATTCCTGCTGCGCTCGTAGGTGTCGCCTGTGGAGAGGTAGTTCACACGGTGGGTGGTAGTTTGCTGGTTGTTGTCGGTGTGGGTGAAACGCACATTGCCGTCTGCCTTCCACCGCTTGTCGCGGTCTTCCACGTTGTAGTCGATGCCTGCACGCTGCCGCTTCTGCATCCCTGTTCCTGCATTGCCCGACTGCCAAATGCTCTGCTCCGAAGGGTTGTCGCCGTTGTTTAGGTTGTTGGCGTTGGCATAGACGGCGAGGCGTGAGTGGTCGGAGAACCGCATGGCGAAGAGACGTGCCAGATAGCGGTCGTCGGTTCCTCCTGCCGCTTCGAGGTTTGCCAAGTAGCCGATGCTGTATTCCTTTTTCAGCACCACGTCCATCACATACTGTTTGTCGCTCTCCAACTGACGACCCAAGAACTCGCTCTTCTCGCCATATTTGTCGTAGATTTTGATGTCCTTCACCGTGTAGGCTGGCAGGTTGTCGAGCATCACGCGGTTGTCGCCACGGAAGAACTCCTTGCCATTCAGCAACAGGCTCTCCACAAACTTGCCGTCGTGGTAGATGCGTCCGTCGTCCTTCAGTTCCACACCGGGCAACTGCTTCACGAGGGCATCGAGCATACTGCCTTCTGCCAACTGGAAGGCGCTGGCATCGTACACCACCGTGTCGCCCCGATGGTAGAACTTCACTTTAGAGGCGGTCACAGTCACCTCCTTCAGCATCCGACCCACCTCCATCAGGTAGAGCGGTGGCAGTTGACGGCTGAACTCGCGGCGGTGCAGATTGTTGATGGCATATTCCATGTAGCCTGTCTCGTAGCCAGCGATGCAGGCTTTGAAGATGTAAGTGTCTTGGGCTTGCGGAATGCTGAAGTGGAAGTCTGCCGTGTAGCCGCTCTTGTTGCCATCCACCCAGAGACTCTTGGCGTGGCACGAGTCGAGCACGGTGCTGTCTTTGGAGAGCAGATAGACCATCGCCCCAGGCAGTTCTTGGTGGGTGCGGCTGTCGTACACCTTGCCGAGCAGGTTGATGGTCTTTGCCGTGCTCTTGGGTTTGTACTGCACAAAGATGTCCTTTCCCTTCACTTTCACCCTTACGGGTTGTCCTGCACAGACCTTCTCCACCGCCTCTCTTACGTTCATGTTCTTGATGTTGGCACTCACATGCAGATGTTCCAAGTCATTGTTAATAAAATGGATGGTGTATTCCTCCTGAGCATCCCTCAGTATCGCAAGCACTTCGCTGAGCGGCTGGCTTCGGAAGGTGCGTGTGATGTTCGTCGCTTCAGCCGACGAGGATGCACCCATGTTTTCTACACCGGCTGCCAATGAACTATGCCGTAGGCGGAAATGTTGTTCCCCCGCAAACGGAAAATTCTTTCTTTCGCATACAGAAAAGTGATTCTTTCGTAAGACAAGTCGTTCATTGTCATTGAATAATTGTTCACCGTCATTGAATAATTGTTCATTGACACTGAATAATTGTTCAATGGCATTGAACGAAATAAAACAAATAAGAAAAATCCGTCTCATTCCTCGTCCTCCTCTTCTATCTGTTCAACAAACACGGTATCCCTCTCCTCCGTCAGCCTCAATCCGTCAAACTCATTCAGCGTGTTGACAAACATGCCTAACGGCTCCTCCATCTTCCAACTCGTAGAGAGCCGCAACGCTTTCGGTTCCTCATCACGGAAGCACACCGCCTTCCCATAATGCCCGACCACCACCGTCAAGATGCTGTCTAACGGCACGTCATCAAACACCACAGCCCCCTTCGTGTCCTTTGTTCTCTTTGCTGCCATACTGTCACTGCCCGCAACTGCCTCAGCCTCAGGTGTCATCATTCCTCCCCATCTCACCACAGCAAACACTGCTCCACTCACCAACAGCACACCTGCAACGATGGCAGCCACATTCCGCCAGCGCTTCTCCACTCGCATGCCCACGTGTCTCTTCTCGTTTTCCGCACAAATTCTTTCCTGCAACTTCCGTGCAAAGTCCACAGGCAACTGAGGCTCGTCGGCATACCGACGGCGAAGGGCTTCACGCAGGTTCACGTCCTTTCTGAACTCCTTTTCAGCCTCTGGGTTAAGATACTTTTTCATATTGCTCAGCGTTTAATCAAGTTATAAAGTTTCTGTCTGATGCGGTACAGCCGCACAGCCAGCGCATTCACCGACTCCTGTGTGATGTAAGCAATCTCCTTCAGCGACAACTCTTCATAATAAAACCACGTCACCAGCATCTGTTCCTCTTCGGTGAGTTGTTCGATGGCTTTCTGCAACTGCTCCACCCGTGTCTCGTCTGGCTGCTGAAAGAGTCGCACCATCTGCTCATCAGTCGCTTGCAAGGTGGGGCTCTCCTCATCGTCCAGCGAAAGTGTCTCCACCTCCGCCTTCCTTAAATGATTGAGTGCCGTGCGATATGCAATACGGCAGAACCATGTGGCGAGCGAGGCACGGCTGGGGTCGTACTGTTCCATTTGCTGCAACCCACGCATCAATGCATCCTGCGTCACCTCCTCCGCATCCAGCACATTGCCCACCATCCGCCTCACCAGCGAGAACACTTGCTGCCCACACTCCCGCACAATCACCTCGCAAGCATGAGCATCGCCCCGCCTCGCAGCCTCAGCCAATTCATAGATGTCTTTTTTCTCTTTCATGCTTTCTTCCGAAACTCTTTCTACTTAGATATACACGCTTTCCGACCACAATATTACAAAAAAGAACGGTTTTCTGCAAAAGAAATGCATTTTTCTTTTTCAGTTATTTGTTCTTCATACGCATCATCATGGGGAGAAAGATTGCCCCATGAGAATGTTAAAGTTTGTCTTAATCCCCTCAAAGTGCAACTTTTGTGCTACCTTTGCACCACACTAACACATGTAGTATGATGAAAAAGAGAAATTTTATCGCGGCAATGATGGCATCGGTGATGCTGTGCGCTGCATCGGCGGTTTCTGCTCAGGAGCAGGAAGGTTTCAAGAAAATGGACGTGCGAAAGGACTTCGCCGAGAACGGGTTCCAGTGGTTCCGCGATGCCGAACTGCTGGCGGCTGGCGACAAGGAGAAGAGCAATGCCATGACGATTGGGTGGGGTGGCATCGGCACGCTGTGGGGACGCACTGCCCTGACGGTTTATGTGGCTGAGAAACGCTACACCAAGGAGTTCATGGACAAGAGCGAGTATTTCACCGTGATGGCGTTCGATGTGGAGTACAGCAAGGTCTTGAACTATATGGGCACCAAGAGCGGACGCGATGGCGACAAAGCCGCTGCGCTCGGCTTGCACACTGCCTACACGGCGAACGGCACGCCCTACTACACCGAAGCCGACATGGTGATTGAGTGCAAGACCATGTACGCCGCTCCCTTCGACCCGCAAGGATTCAAGAGCGACGTGCCCAAGAACATGTACAGCAACTTCCCTGCTGGCATCCATTCCATGTATATCGGCGAGGTGGTGAATGCTTGGAAGAAGTAACGAGGGAGACAACATGACGCAAGCGGGCTGCTCATGACGAGCAGCCCGCTTGCGTTATTATATAATTATTATATATGTGTATGTTGTGTTTTTACTTCATCGAATACACGACATTCATGATGGTCTTGCCAATCTCGTCGGCTGCTTCCATCGTCGTGGCTTCTGAATAGACGCGGATGATGGGTTCGGTGTTGGATTTGCGGAGGTGTACCCACTTGTCGGGAAAGTCAATCTTCACGCCGTCGATGTCGTTGACTTCGATACCTTCCTGTCCCGTGTACATCGCCTTGACCTTGGCGAGGATGGCATCCACGTCGGTGGAGGCATCGAGGTCAATGCGGTTCTTGGCGATGGCGTAGTTGGGGTAGGTGGCACGGAGTTGGCTGACGGTGAGTCCGGGCTGTGCCTCGCGTTCGTGTGCCAAGTGGCTGAGGAAGAGGGCAATGCCTACGAGGGCATCACGTCCGTAGTGGGCAGCAGGATAGATGACACCGCCGTTGCCTTCGCCACCGATGACGGTGTTGGTCTCCTTCATCTTCGTCACCACGTTCACTTCGCCCACAGCGGCAGCGTTGTACTCCTGACCATACTTGCGGGTCACGTCGCGCAGGGCACGGGTGGAGGAGAGGTTGCTGACGGTGTTGCCTGGCGTGTGCTGAAGGATGTAGTCAGCCACCGTAACGAGCGTGTATTCCTCGCCGTACATGGTGCCGTCTTCGCAGATGAAGGCGAGTCTGTCCACGTCGGGGTCAACCACGAAGCCTACATCTTTGCCGCCTTTTGCCATGAGTCCCATGATGTCGGAGAGGTTCTTCTCCAATGGTTCTGGGTTATGCTGGAAGTCGCCTGAAGGTTCGCCATAGAGGGGCGTCACGTCTTCCACGCCCAATGCTTTGAAGAGTTTGGGCAGGATGATGCTACCCACGGAGTTGATGCTGTCGAATGCCACCTTGAAGCCCTGCTTCTTGATGGCGGGCACATCGACGAGGTCGAGACCGAGCACCATATCAATGTGTTTCTGGTCGTAGGAGTTGTCCTCGATGTACTTGCCAAGTCCATCGACATCGGCGTAGTCGAAGTCTTCTGCTTCGGCTATTTTGAGCACGTCGTTGCCTTCTGCGGCATTGAGAAATTCGCCCTTCTCGTTGAGGAGTTTGAGGGCATTCCAATGGCGTGGATTATGGCTGGCAGTGATGATGATGCCGCCACAGGCACCTTCCATTGCCACGGCAATCTCGGTAGTAGGTGTGGAAGCCAAGCCGATGTTGACCACATCGAAGCCCATGCCCATCAGGGTGCCGCACACCACGTTCTTCACCATCTCGCCTGAGATACGGGCATCGCGACCTACGACGATCTTGTTGCTCTCCACCTTCGTGGTGCGACGGATCAATGTTGCGTAGGCACTTGTGAATTTCACAATGTCGAGGGGATTCAAGCCCTCGCCGGCGCGTCCACCTATGGTGCCGCGAATGCCGGAAATAGATTTAATTAAACTCATATTCTTCGGTTTTTTAATAGTTCGGTGGAATCTGATAAGTAATCTCATAATAGAAAGGCAACACATGTCCCGACGCATTGGTGGTGCCTGACGTGTGGGGCACAATGATGCGCACTTTGGCTTCTTCACCTGCCACTTTGGTCAGTCGGATGTAATTGAGCGGCTTGAGCCAGCCCGAAGGAACCGTGGAGTTGTAGGTGGATTTCATGATGCCTTCCGTGAATGATGCCGTGTAACTGCGGCTGTAGTGACTGTAGGTGCAGAGCATCTCGTCGATGATGCTCGGTTTGTAGATGTTTTGGGCAGTGGTGTCGGCTGCCTCGATGTCGTATTCGAGAAACTTGCAGAGGATGGGGCGGGTGACCGTGGAATCGCTTCTTGGCATCGCCAGTTCCACCATGGTGGGTCCTTCACCTTTGCGCACAATCTGCATGTAGATGCCGTCGTCGTCGAAACACACAAATTCGTTCTTGCTCAGGTTGGTCATGGTGTCCTGTGCATAGAACTGCTTTTCGCTGATGACATTGATTTTGCCCACAAAATCGTTGTCTTCCAAAAATTGTGAGATGTACCTCTTTTCTTTAGCCTTTTGTTCTGCGTATGTCTCTCCGTCACTGCAACTTGTCGTTGCAAAGAAGGAAATGCTCACGGCACTTACCGCGAGCACTGTATAAAGTAATTTCTTCACTGGTTATTTTTTCTTTTTGTCATTCAGTTCTATTTCGACGTCAGCCTCGTCGGTGGGTTCAACATCGGCAACTTCGGCTTCCTTTTTCTTAGCCAGATACTCGGGCAGTGCGAGTCCTGCCTGGTCGAAGAGTTCGTGGAGTGGGGGGACGCTCTTCATCAGTCCGCTCAGGAAGTTGGCTGTGCTGCCCTTCCCGTCGGCAGAATTGCCTGAATCCCAAACCGTCACATGGTCGATGTTGATGCCCTTCACGGCTTCCACCTGTGTCTTCACCAGTTCTGGCAACTTCTCCAAGAGCAGGAGCATGTAAGCCTTGTTGGCGTCGCCACCGGCTGCCTGCACCATCTTGTCGTAACCTGATGCCTGACGAGACAGAATCTCGAAGAGACCCCTTGCCTCGGCTTCCATCTTGGCGTAGGCTGCATCGGCTTCACCCTTCGCATTCACACGAATCTTCTCAGCCTCTGCCTCAGCCTCGATAATCTTACGTTTCTTCTCAATCTCCTGGCTGACGAGCACGTTGGCACTCTGAGTGGCACGTTCACGGTCGGCACGAGCCTCTTCCGCCTTCTCTTCGGCTGAATAAGCCTCTTGCAGTGCCTTGGCGGCAGCCACCTTCTCGGCTGCAATTGCTTTGCGCTGTGCTTCTGCCTCGCGTTCACGACGGTCAGCGTCGGAATTAGCAATCTGCACCTTCGCCTCGTTCTCACCCTGCACAGCCTGTGCATTGGCTTCAGCGGTACGGATACGGGTCTCTCGGTTGGCTTCCGCCTTACCGATTTCACCGAATTTCTCTTGTTCAGCCACACGCACTTTGGCTTCGTTGATTGCCTTGGCTGCGGCTTCCTGACCGAGAGCCTCGATGTAGCCGCTCTCGTCGTTGATGTCGGTCACGTTCACGTTGATGAGGCGCAAACCAATCTTCTTCAACTCCACCTCCACATTGCTGGAGATGGCTTCGAGAAACTTGTCGCGGTCGCTGTTCAATTCCTCAATGCTCATGGTGGCAATGACCAGACGCAACTGACCGAACAAGATGTCTCGTGCCAGTTCCTGAATCTGACCTGCCGTCAAGCCCAACAGGCGCTCGGCTGCCGCTGTCATGCTTTCAGAGTCGGTCGAGATACCCACCGTGAATCGGCAGGGCACATCCACACGGATGTTCTGACGCGACAGGGCATTCGTCAGGTTGGCATCAATGCTGATGGGCGTGAGGCTCAAGTAGGCATAGTCCTGAATGATGGGCCATACAAACGTACCGCCACCATGCACACACTTGGCAGAGCCTTTATTGCCTGTGGTTCCATAAACTACCAGAATCTTGTCCGACGGACATCTTCTGTAACGATTGATAATCGAAACCAACAACACGATGGCTACCACCACCGCTACAACAATTAGATAAACCATAGTCAATTAATAATTTAACAATTTATAATTTATTTCACTAGCACGGTGCTGCCGTCGATGATGCTCACCACCTCCACTTTCTGCCCGCTGGCGATGCTTTCTCCTTCGGTCATGGCATCAAACTCATGCACCGAGCCGTTCAGACTCACCTGCACCTTTCCCTTGCCGCCCTTGCCGGCAGGAATGCGGAGATAAACATCGACCGTCTTGCCCACACAGTCAGCAATTTCGAATGCTCCGTTGTGCTCCAACTTCTTTGTCTGCTTCTTGATGAAGAAGAACATCAGCACAAACGCTACACCCACCAGCACGGCAATGAACGTGAGCAGCCACTTGTTCTCGATGGCGCCGCCAAAGCAGACACCTGCCCAACCAAAGCCGACGATGAAGTTGACAAAGTTCTTGATGCTGAACAGCGAGATGCCACCACCCAGATCCATCGTGTCCGTACCGTCGAAATCGACATCCATGTCCGAACTGTCCATCCCAATCAGTGTCAGCACCATCTGAATGATAAAGATGACCGACCCGATGACTGCACATCCCCAGAACACCTGCATCCAGGTGTCCATTGCCTGAAACATGTCTAAGTACGTTTGCATAAGCCCAACTTTTAGTGATTCTTTAGTTATTCAATCTTAGTTTTCAGAATTTCGCCACAAATATACGCCTTTTCTGTCATTCCACCAAATGAATTAAAACTTTTTATGATAAAGTTCATTCTCCATTGATTTCACCGCAAAGGTATATAGATTTCATGGCTGTTCCAAGAGAGGTTGCGCCAAGTGTCACTTTATTGGGGCGAAAAGTGGCTAACTTCACCTGTGGCTCACGCACTTTTTTGTTTAATATGTCACCATTGATGGTTAAAAGGTTTGTTTTTGTGTTAAAAAACACACAACGTAATGAAAAAGGTCGTACCTTTGCAGCGCCTTTCAGAGAGAGGGGAAGCCGAAAACCTCCTGAAGGTAAGAAAAGAATAGAGTAGGCGTGTAAAAAAATTAAATTTAGGAAAAATGAAAAAGATTATTCTTGCTGCATTCGTAGCAGTTGCATCTCTCGCAGCAAACGCACAGGTTTGGGTCGGTGGCGAAGTTGGTTACAGCCACCAGAGAACTACTGTCAACAAAGTTGAGATTGGCAAGTCCAACAATTTCAATCTTCTTCCTGAGATTGGTTACAAACTCAATGACAAATTTGACGTAGCCGTGAAGATTGGTTACGCTCATAGCGAGAATGGTAACACTTTGGCTGGTGTTGAAGTTCCTGTTGCTTATGATTATGCAAACGCATTCGTTCTGAACCCATACCTCCGTTACACTTTCGCTAAGGCTGGTGACTTCTCTTTCTTCGCTGACGGTGGCTTCTCTTATGTAAATGGTCACATTTGCGGTGATGAAAACAGCACTAACGCATGGCAGATTGCCATCAAGCCTGGTATCTCTTATGCCATCAGCGAGAAGGTTGGTCTTGTAGCACACATTGGCGGCATTGCTTATTCTTACGCTAAGTATGATGATGCAAAGACTAATGGTTTCGACCTCGGTGTAAGCGGTAACAACATCACTTTCGGTGCTTACGTAAACTTCTAATCGCAAGAACAACAGAAAACATATATAAAAATGAGGGTCAGCGAAATCATCGCTGACCCTTTCTTTTTCTATTTTTTACACAAGATGTTTTTTATTCATAATTATTGCCATTCGGATTGTTTTCCCTTTTTTTCGTATCGCGTTAGCCTAATTATGAATTGTGAATTATGAATTATGAATTAAATTTCGTACCTTTGCACAAGAAAAAGAAAATAGTATGAAGATAGGATTTGACAATGAGAAGTACCTGAAGATTCAGTCGGAACATATCAGGGAGAGGATTGCGAAGTTTGACGGCAAACTGTATCTGGAGTTGGGTGGTAAACTGTTTGACGACCACCATGCGTCGAGGGTGCTGCCGGGGTTCAAGCCCGACAGCAAGTTGAGGATGTTTGCCCAGTTGAGGGATAGTTTGGAGATTGTGATTGTGATTAGTGCCGAGGACATCGAGAAGAACAAGATGAGGGCAGACTTGGGCATCACGTATGATGAGGATGTGCTGCGACTGCGAGACGAGTTCATGAGCCGCGACTTCTACGTGGGTTCGGTGGTGATTACGCATTATGACGGTCAGCGTGCTGCCGACCAGTTCCGTCACCGACTGGAGCGCATGGGCATCAAGTCGTATATACATTATTTGATTGATGGCTATCCGCACAATGTGGAACTGATAGCCTCCGACGAAGGTTTCGGCAAGAACGACTATGTGGAGACCACACGTCCGCTGGTGATTGTGACGGCTCCTGGTCCTGGCAGCGGCAAGATGGCAGTGTGTCTGAGTCAGTTGTATGGCGAGAACAAACGTGGCATCCATGCTGGATATGCCAAGTTTGAGACCTTCCCCGTGTGGAGTCTGCCGCTGAAACATCCTGTGAACATCGCTTACGAGGCTGCCACGGCTGACCTGAACGACGTAAACATGATTGACCCCTTCCACTTCGATGCCTACGGCAAGGTGGCGATTAACTACAACCGCGACATCGAGATTTTCCCTGTCTTGAACGCACTCTTCGAAGGCATCTATGGCGAGAATCCTTACAAATCGCCGACCGACATGGGCGTGAACATGGTGGGCTTTTGCATCAGCGATGATGAGGTGTGTTGCCAAGCCTCAAAAGACGAGATTATCCGCCGTTACTACGATGCCACCAACAAACTGGCTGACGGGGCTTGCAACGAGAGCGAGGTGAGCAAGATTCAGTTGCTTTTCAATCAGGCTAAAATCACCACAGCCGACCGCAGGGTGACGGTGGCTGCCAACGAGCGGAAGCAGCAGACGGGAGTGCATTGTGCGGCAATGGAAATGGAGGATGGCACCATCATCACCTCCAAGACGGGTGACCTGCTGGGTTGCTGTGCCGCATTGTTGCTCAATGTGATGAAGCATCTGGCGGGCATTGACGATGATGCCAAACTGATTCCGCAAAGTATGATTGAACCCATCCAGAAGACGAAGACGGAATATCTGGGAGGACACAACCCACGTCTGCACACCGACGAGGTGCTGGTGGCGATTTCTGTGCTTTCTCAGCATGACGACAACTGCCGCCGTGCCCTGGAACAACTGCCCAAGTTGCGTGGCTGTCAGATGCACAGCACTGTGATGCTGGGTGAGGTGGATAGAAAGATTCTGAAGAAACTGGGTTGTGGTCTCACTTGTGACCCTGTGAAGAAAAAGTGAAGGGGAGAGAACGCAACAACAAAGGCGGATGTTTTGACAAGAAAACATCCGCCTTTGTTGTGATGTGTTTAAACCGTACCCCTCGGGTGCGGCAAGGTGTACCCCTCGGGTACGGTGCATCGTACCCGAGGGGTACGCTTGATAGGAGGTGAAAAAATGAGAAAAGAAACTTTCTTAGTGGGAAGCCTCCAGAATTTCCACAATTTTCTCGTAGGTCATGCCTTCGAAACCGTCGAGCACGTAGTTGCAGCGGTCTTTGATTTCTTCCCTGGTGTGTCCTGTGGTCAGTCCGAAAGTGAAAATGCCCGAAGCCATGCCTGCTTGCAGCCCTGTGTAGGCATCTTCAAACACCACACACTCGTCGATGTCGGCACCGAACACCTTGGCGCCTTGCAGGTAGCAGTCGGGTGCAGGTTTGGAGGCTGTGAAGTCCTCGGCTGTGAGCACCTTGTCGAACAGAGAGTCGAAGTCGGGAATCTGCCGTTTCACGCTTTCCATTTTCGGAATGTTGGAACTGGTTACCACGGCACACTTCACTCCGTTCCGTTTCAGATTGTTCAGAAAGTCGAGCGTACCGGGGTAGAACTCATATTTCATTTGTGCTTCGTAGGCGTTCAGTCCTTTGGTGATTTCAGCCTGCCATTGCGGGTCGGGAAAGTAAGTGTCAAAAATCTGTGTGAGGGTCGTACCCTTGATGAGATATTCCAATCGGGGGACATCGGGGCGGTATTTCCGTGCTGTGGCACCCCAAAAGATGCTGTATTGGTCCTCGGTATCGACCAGAGTGCCGTCCAAGTCGAAAAGTGCCACCCTCAGCCGTCTGCGTCGGGGAATGTTTCGGTCGCCTCTCACAAACAGTTCGCCCCACGGCATGGCAGTCTTCTCATTTTCGATATCCTCGTTTCTTTTTGTCCAAAAAGTTGCCATAGTCTGATATTTTTCTTGTACAAAGGTACGAAATTTAATTCATAATTCATAATACATAATTCATAATTAGGCTAACGCGATGCGAAAAAAAGGGAAAACAATCCGAATGGCAATAATTATGAATTATGAATTGTACAAATTGTGCATTATAAATTAAAATTTATGAATTGTGAATTGTGCATTATGAATTTAAAAGCGTATCTTTGCAGCGATTTTCTTAACTAAAACCACAACACAATGAAACAATTTGCATTATTGGCAGTTACACTGCTCATGGGCACCACTTGTTTTGCCCAGACCCAGAATCTTCCAAAACCCAACCTTCAGCGTAAGACCCTTACGGTCATGGAGACTTTCCAGCAGCGCAAGTCTATCCGTGATTACAGCCCGAAGAAACTCTCAGAACAGGACTTGAGCGACCTCTTGTGGGCATCGATGGGTGTGAACCGCGAGAATGGTAATCTTACCGCTCCCACAGCGATGAACCGTCAGGAAATCCGCCTCTATGTGTTTGATGACAAGGGTGTTTCGCAGTATGACCCCAAGGCGCATAGCCTCACGCAGGTGGCAACAGGAGACCACCGCGACATCGTGGCGGGACGTCAAGCCTTTGCCAAGGAGGCACCTGTCAGCCTCTTGATGGTGGGCGACTTCGACAAGTTCGGCTCTAAAAATGAACATGCGCAGGCGATGGTGGCGATGGATGCTGGCTATGTGAGCCAAAACATCGACCTGTTCTGTGCAGCAGCAGGTTTAGCAACCGTGCCTCGTGCCACAATGGACGTGAAAGCCCTTCAGGAACTTCTCGGACTGAACGAGAACCAAGTGCCCCTGTTGAACAACCCCGTAGGCTATCCGAAATGAAAATTTTCCATGCCAGAGGGGAGGAAAATGGGTGGAAAATCAAGCCTTAAGTCGTTGATTATAAGATGTTAGGAGGTGGAAAGCAGTTTTCCACCTCTTTTTCTTTGTCGAATGTGTTTTTCGTCGTAACTTTGCCTGCGAAATGAAAAAAAGCAAATGAGATATGAAAAGAAAGATGCTTTTAATCGTAGTTGTTCTGATATTGACAGGCATCGGCACCACCTTCTTCTCTGCATGCAGAGGAAGGCAGTCCCTGTTATTGGATGAGGCAGAACTGTTGGCTCTCGATGATCCAGACAGTGCTGCCACACTCTTGGCAGAAGTGGATGCGGTACAACTCCATGAATCAGATGGTGCATTGTACGCGCTCACCCGTATGCTCATACTTGAAGAGCAGTGGCAACGCCATCATGCCGACACTGTGCTCTGTATGCTCGAAACAGACGAAGAGTGGGTCTTCAAGCGCGAGAACAGCATCCTGCGTGACAGCCTTGATGACACCATCGACAGTCTCATGGCTGATTCCACTCTCCTTCATGCGTACAATTATTATAATGAAAGGAGCATTGGTGGAGTGACTAAAAACAAGACCGACTTGCGACGCTTTGGACGCATCTGCTACGCATTGAGTCGCCACTACGACGATAGCGATTCCCTGCTGCAAGCCGACCAACTTTTCCATCTCGCCATCCATTGTGCAGAGGTATCGGGCGACTATGCCACTGCTTTCCGTGCTTATCACCAGTGGGGTGTTCATCAGGTTAATCACCACCCGTTGACGTACAATGACATTTATTGGTCGTTCAAACAGGCATTGGACAAATTTGTGGATTACAGGAAAGTGCAGGGAGAGAATGGCTCCAATCTGGGGGATGCCCAGTGGCTCTTGACGCTGCTGAATGACTACGGCATGGCATACATGGAGAAGCCTGTGCTCGACCCTCGTTGTTTTTCCCTCCTCATTCAGGCTGCATCATACCCAAGTCAATTCCTGCACAATCCGATGCCTCTTGTAGCCGTGGATTCCGTAGTGGTACTGCTCGACAGTGTGTGGAGAACTCCTTTGCTGCCCTTCGATAGTTATACACATATAGCGAGGAGTAGTCAAACGAAGAACCAGTTCATACGTGAAAGAGGGGTGTGGAAGGGAGGATTTGAGCAAGCACAAGACACTTGGGCATCACAGGATAGGGACAGTGTGATGGTGGGAACGCCAGAGTCTTATCGAGAAGGATTTGACAAAGATATGCGACGCGCAGCCACCCACTTCGGTATCGGTACCAACACCTACCTCGCTCCTGGCTACGCAAAGCAAAGTGCCCAATTGCAGGCTCGTCTGATGCCTGCTGTGTTGATCATTCTCTTGTTAGTCATTGTTCTGCTGCTCCTTCTCGTCATTTATTGGCGTAAGAACATCGAACGGAAGCACCGAGCCGCACAAGTTGCTCAACAACAAGAGGCGGAACGTGCTGCAGAGAAAGCAAAGCATCTTGCCGAACTCTTGCAGCAGAAAGATGCGCTCATTGCCACCCTGCGTGGACATATCATTGACAAGAGCGAAATCTTGGAGATGTTGGAGCCAACGGTGGGGAAGCGCACCATTATCCATGCTCAGAACTGGCGTGAAATAGAGGCAACGCTCGATACTGCCGACCGTCAGTTTGTGGCTCGATTGCGTAAGGAACACCCTTCCTTCAGCGAGGATGACATCCAGTTGTGCATGCTTGTTCGTTTGAAAATCAGCAATGCCGCACTCTCCTCGATCTATGCCATCTCAGTATCCGCTGTGCAACATAGGAAACGGAAACTGAAGAAAGATGGTTTTGGCATTACTGACCCCATCGTGACGCTTGACCAGATTATAGAGAATTACTAATCTAAAAACATAATCGTTATGAAAATCAACCTTTTCCGATGCGGAAATCTCCGCATCCTGATGGTGCTGTGCCTTTTTGCAAGCATCATGAATGTCCAAGCAAACATCATCCGAGGTCGTGTGGTGGATGCTGAAACAGGCGAACCGTTGGAAGGTGCGCAAGTGAATGTAAAGGAAGACTTTGGATTTGGCAACTTCGTTTGCAACTTGGAAACAGACTCCTTGGGTTGCTTCCATTATCATTGTGGCACGGCTCGACTGACCTTCACTGCCAAATTCTTTGGCTATTATGAGGGCACATTCTTAACGAATGGTCTTGAGGGGAACGACACTGTCCGCATCAAGGACATCCGTCTGAAACCCAGTCCGTTGTTGCTGAAAGAGGTGAAAGTGACAGGCAATAAGCGACGTTTCTATATGCGGGGTGACACAGTGGTGTTCAATCCTGAAGCCTTCCATCTGGAAGAAGGGGCACGACTGGCAGAACTCATTGAAAAATTGCCAGGAGTGTCGGTGAAGGATGGCATCTTGCTGTGGATGGGCGAGCCTTTGAAATTGATGATGAATGGGCAAGAGGTTTTCAGCAAGGACATGCTAATGAAACACCTGCCTGTGGAAGCATTGGAAAACATCAAGGCATACGACCGCAAGAGTGAGTTGGAAGAACGGACGGGTGTGGCTGACGGCAAAAAGGAGCATGTGCTGGATGTGAACATCAAACCATCGTTCATGGACAAGATGTATGGAGAGTTGACCGCTGCTGCCTATTCGAGCCAGAACTATGCCTTGGCACTGGATGCGATGAAACTGAGCGACACAGACCCCTTGCTGCTCTTCGGACGTGTGGCGGATGAACCAGGGGAAATTTTGTATAGAACCATCAATGCTTTTGGCTCCAGTAATGATGGAACGCCAGTGCAACAGCAGATGGGTTCGGTAGGCTATCAGCACTCGTGGAAGAAGACGAAAGAAGAGGTACGTCCTAACCGATGGAATATCACAGGAAGCCTTAATCACACAGACCGAAGCAACCATAGTTGGGAGAACACGCAAACGTTTCTGCCCAATACGGCACCTACAGAGAGCAACAGCACCCGATACAACCGTCAACATATCATCGAGGCGCCTCTTGACTTTCATTTTCACCTCAATGTCGGAAAGAAGGATGTGCTCAGCATGAGCAGCAAACTGACCTATAAAGAAGGACGGGATGAGAGTCGCCAAGAACAGAGCACGTTTGAGGCAGATTCGCTCATGGATACTTCTCAGATGTCGAAGATAAATGCTTCCACCTACAACTCACTTCATCAGAGCAAAGATTTCACGGGGTATGGAGATGCCCTATTCACACACTATTTTGAAGGTGGCTCCTTCTCGACGGGAGTCAGTTTCAACTATTCGGATAAGAGCGGTCAAGGCTCCTCGGAAGGGGAATACCACTACTATCGTTCAGATATCACAACGAATATCGACAAGCAAAGTTCTGATACAGACTCTCGACAAGTGGGTGCTGGCTGGAAGATGAGTGTGAGTCGTGCTTTTGGCAAGAAACTCATGACGAATGTCAGTTTTTCTACCAATTATCAACACAACACTCGTGATGAAGAACGTTTGCGAGCCGACACGCTCGACTTTGCCAACAGCCTGTCTCAGCACGATAGCAATTGGAAGAACGAACTCTCCATGAGTGCCAATCTTCAGTTAGGCACTTTCGCCCTGAAACCTTCTGTCAACATGCCCTATCAGCATGAGCGATTGAACTACCAGCGGGCAAAACTCGACACCCTTGCTCGGCGCAACCTGTTCATCGTGCATCCGTCGTTGAATCTGGACTACAAAATCCAAAAGCAGATGTCGCTAAAAAGTTCGTTCTCTTACAACACCAGCCCTGCCAACCTGTTGGATTGCATCGATTATACCGACGACACTAATCCGCTCTACATCCGTCAGGGGAATCCGCTTCTGAAGAATACGCACAGTCTTCATGCAAATCTCACCTACTACTTGATGCTGACACGTGCCAGTCAAGCCTTGAACTTCTCTGTCAATTATCGAAAGAATTACGACCCGATTGCCACCCTGTTACACTACAACTCACAAACAGGTGTTTATCACTCCCAAAAGCAGAATGTGCGAGGGGACGACACTTGGGAATATACCTTTACCTACGACCGTAGTTTGGGTAACAACATCAACCTGCACAACAAACTGACGGAGGTATTGGGACGTCATTATGGATTATTGACCTTGGTGGATGAGGTTACAGATGTTACATATAATCGTCAGAACCGTTCTATACTTGCTCACTTTTTGGAGTGTGATTACCACTTCACTTCATGGAATGTGAATCTGTACAACAACTTCCAGTGGGAGCATCATACATATAGTGATGCCACCCTCTCCTCACAAAATATTTTCTTCGACGAAATGATACTCACCTTCCGTTACAGCCTTCCTCATTGGACTTTCCAACTTCGTCCAGCCCTATTCGTAGAACAAGGTCATATTGCTTCTGAGATGAATACAAACCAGTTTCGCCTGAATGCCTCCACTACTTATAAGTTCCTGCACAACCATGCAGAACTGACACTCTCTGCCCGTGATTTGCTCAATCAGGTGAAGCGCAACACTTACAGCATCACCCCCACTTCTCGTACAGAAGGAGGTCAGGAGTATCTGCACCGTTATGTGTCGCTCACATTCAAGTACAAGTTTGATGCAAAGGAGAAAAAGTAAGCATAGGAGAGGATATTTTCGATTTCTCCTCTAAAAAAACTCTTGTTTTATTTTGTTATCTCTCTAAATTGTGCTACCTTTGCATCCGATTTCAGCAGAACCCTATGGTTCAATGAAGTCAATCGGGAAGTAGCGCAGTTGGTTAGCGTACACGTCTGGGGGGCGTGTGGTCGCCAGTTCGAGTCTGGTCTTCCCGACTAACAAAGTGCAAGAGTGGTGTTTTAGGATGCCACTCTTGTTTTGGTTTCATACGGTAAGAAAAGCATGTTGACAGAGAAAACCATGGAGAAGTTGCGGATATTGGCGGAATCGGCAAAGTATGACGTGTCGTGTTCCTCCAGTGGCACTGTGCGTGACGGTAAGCAAGGCATGGTGGGCAACACCGTGGGTGGGGTGGGCATCTGCCACTCGTTTGCCGACGACGGGAGGTGCATCTCGCTGCTGAAGGTGATGCTGACGAACTGCTGCATGTATGACTGTGCTTACTGTGTGAACCGAAGGAGCAACGACATCCCACGGGCGACGCTGGCGGTGCATGAGTTGGTGGAGATTGTGATGGAGTTCTACCGAAGGAACTACATCGAAGGGCTGTTTCTGAGCAGTGGGGTGGTGCGGAATCCTGACTATACGATGGAGCGGTTGGTGGCGATAGCCCGTGATTTACGGACGGTGCACAGGTTCAATGGGTACATCCACCTGAAGAGCATTCCTGGGGCAAGTCGGGAACTGATGAGCGAGGCTGGCAGGTATGCTGACCGCATGAGCGTGAACATCGAGATTCCGAAAGAGGAGTCGCTGAAACTGCTGGCTCCAGAGAAAGACCACAAGAGCGTGTTCCAGCCCATGCAGTTCATTCAGCAAGGGGTGTTGGAGAACAAGGAGGACCGCAAGCACCTTCGCCATGTGCCACGTTTTGTGCCGGCTGGTCAGAGCACCCAGATGATTGTGGGGGCTACGGCAGAGACGGACAGGGACATCCTGCACATGTCGTCTGCCATGTACGACCAACCCACCATGCGGCGTGTGTACTATTCGGGCTATGTGAGTGTGAACACCTACGACCCTCGTCTGCCAGTGTTGAAGCAACCGCCGTTGGTGAGGGAAAACCGTCTCTATCAGGCGGATTGGCTGATGAGGTTCTATCAGTTCAAGGTGGAGGAGATTGTGGATGAGGCGAGTGCGAACCTCGACTTGGAGGTGGATCCGAAACTGGCGTGGGCGTTGCGGCATCCTGAGCAATTCCCCGTGGACATCAACCGTGACGACTATGAGAAAATCTTGCGTGTGCCCGGCATCGGGGTGAAGTCGGCAACGCTGATTGTGAACTCCCGGCGCTTCAACCGCATCACTTCCTATCACCTGAAGAAGATGGGCGTGGTGATGAAGAAAGCGAAGTATTTCATCACTTGCCATGAACTGACGGACGGCTATGCCAACCCGATTGTGGGCATCAACGAACTGCACCCCGAACGGCTGAAGCCACTGCTGGTGTCGAAAACACAGCAGAAGAAGGCGGCTGCGGAGATGCAACTGCAACTTGAATTTGGAGAAGAATCGCCGGAGAAATCAGAGTAATCAGAACACTCTGAATACTCCGAATATTCCGAAAACTCTGAATATTCCAATTACAACAAAATGCTTGTATACACTTTTGATAGAACGCTTGACGGACTGCTTTCCGCTGTCTTCGATGCCTTCTCGCTTCGTCAGCAGCCCGACATGCTGGTGGGGAAGGGAGAGCCGCTGCCGCTGTTTTGTGAGGAGGTGCATGAGGTGATGACAGCCGATGACCGTGCGGGGCGAGTGTGGGCAGGACTGGAGAAGCGGCTTTCCAGGCAAGCGATGCGGTTATTGATGGTGAGTTATCTGTCGGAACTTCCTGAGTTGGACACGCCTCTCTTTCAGTATATCTGTAAGGTGTTCCGTCGGCCCGAAGGCAGGGCAAGCATCGAACGAAACTTCTCCGACCCGGATGTGCTGGCGGTCACGAACATCGGCAGGAAGGTGATTTACGAACAGCACCGAATGCTCCAGTTTCTTCGCTTTCAGAAAGCAAAGGATGGCACATACCTCGGTGTGGTTTCTCCCGACCACGATGTGTTGCCGCTCACCGTGGCGCACTTCCGTGACCGCTTTGGCGACCAGCCTTGGCTCATCTACGATGCCAAGCGTCGCTATGGCTTCTACTACGACCAGCAGGAGGTGACCCGCATCACGTTTCAGCATGAGGATGCCCTGCCCTTCGACCTGGATAGCGGCAAACTGAACGACGAGGTGCTGAGTGAGGATGACAAACTCTTCCAGGACCTGTGGCGCACCTACTTCAAAGCCATCTGCATCCGTGAACGCATGAACCCTAAGAAGCAACTCAAAGACATGCCCCGTCGGTATTGGAAATATATGACAGAAAAGCAATAACCCTATGGCAGACAAGATGACACCCGAACAGCGCAGCAACTGCATGCGCAGAATCAGGTCGAAGAACACCCGACCCGAGATGCTGGTGCGCCGTTTTCTGTTCAGTCATGGGTTCCGCTATCGTATCCATGCCAAGACCTTGCCAGGCACTCCCGACCTTGCTATCGTGGGGCTTCGTACTTGCATTTTCATCAACGGCTGCTTTTGGCATGGACACGAAGGCTGCTCCCTGTACAAGACGCCACAAACCCACGTCGATTTTTGGTCGCACAAGATTCTCCGCAACAAGCAGCGCGACCACGAAAACCTCTTGGCACTCAAGGCGCAAGGCTGGCACACCATCGAAATCTGGGAGTGCCAACTCAAACCCAAAGAGCGTGAGAAGACGCTGCAAGGCTTACTCCGTACGCTCAATTTCATTGCTCTTGAGAACCAAGGAGCCAAATTCACTTATCACTTTGATGTGGAGGAGGAACGGAGCATTGCAGCGGAAGACACAGAAACCTAATACATTATTATATATGGAAGAAAAAGACTTGACCCTCAGGGAGGCGCAAATGCTTGTGGACGATTGGATTCACACATACGGTGTGCGCTACTTCTCCGAACTGACCAACATGGCTGTGCTTACTGAAGAAGTGGGTGAATTGGCACGTATCATGGCTCGCAAGTATGGTGACCAGTCTTTCAAGGACGGTGAACCACAAGACCCTGCCGATGAGATGGCGGACGTGCTGTGGGTGTTGCTTTGCCTTGCCAATCAGACAGGTGTCGATTTGACCGATGCTCTTCGCAAAAACATTGACAAAAAGACTTCACGTGATAAAGAACGCCATCGGAATAATCCAAAACTCAGTGTGAAAGGGACTGGGGTGTAGTTTTCAAGTTCAATCCTTCAAATTTATTTGGCAGCATAAGTCTGATAAAGGATATAGTCACCATCAGAATGGATGGTGAAGGTGTTGGCAAGGGATTCGTTGAGCGTTCCTTGCCACCATTCTTGATAAGGGTAGGCTTGCCAACGGAGTCCTTCGGAAGTGAGGACCATGGCTGTAAGATTGAAGATGCTGACTTGCTGGCGGGGGAAACTACGGAAGGTTTGAATGCCATGACAAGGGGTGAAGAAGCCATGGTCGGTGTACATGATGCCGTCGATGCCGAAGTCGCGATGGTAGCGCATCAGCAGTGAGATGTTGCCCAGCGTGTGGTCTTCTCGCTTGCCAGTGCAACCAAGGTAGGCAATGCGGTGCCACCCCATCTGGACACAGTAACGTGTGGCTTTGGTCAGGTCATTGTCTTCCTGCTCTTCGATTTGCAGCAAGCGGTCTCGGAACTGTTCGGGAACAGAATCTCCGTCACCGATAATGATATCGGCTTGTGCTATAGCCGCCCCATCACAGCAGACGAGGTAGGGGGCATGCTCTAAGATGGAGAGAGGAATAGGGTGTGTGGGGTAGTCGCCATTGGCGAGAACTACGCAGTCATCGGTCTTGGGGCAACACTCCCAAGAATCGTTGTTTACATCAGTCGTTTCCATTTGTAATATCCGTAGATGGCAATGAGGGTATAGAGTGCATAGAGAGCGGCATAGAAGTAGATGCCTTTGTAGATGTAGAGGATGGTTGAAACTGCATCGACAGCCACCCATGCCCACCATTGTTCGAGCCACTTGCGAGCCAGCATCCACATGCCGACAATGGAGAGGGCGGTGGTGAAACTGTCCCACCAAGGCACGGTGCTGTCGGTGTATGTTTGCAAGATGAAGCCGATGGCAATGAAAGCGAGGACGAAGGTGACAGCAAGCCAGCCATACTTCCGTTTGGGCGTGAGGGTGATGGGTAGTTCCTTTTGGTCTTTCTTTTTGCCAAACTGCCAGACAAGGAATCCATAAACAGCAGCAATGAGGTAGTAAACGTTGATGCCAAAGTCGGCATAAAGCCCTGCCTCATAATAGACGAAGAGTGAGATGGCGGGCATGATGATGCCCGTCACCCACATGTAGATGCTTGCTTTCAGTTCTTGGTAGAGATAGACGATGCCACAGACGGTGCCAAGAATTTCGAGCCAGTTGTTAAGCAGATAGTCTTTCATTCCGAAAGGAGGAAATCGCCCAGCGCATGGGCTGGTTAGAAGTTCAACGATAAATGTGCCATGAAGTGGATAGGAGCCTGTGGGGCGAATCCGCTCTTGTAGAGGTCGGTTGTCCATGCGTAAGCCTTGCCATTGGCATCCTTGCCAATCTCGCAGTATGCCCATCCGTTGTTGTCGTACTTGAGCGAGGTGAGGTTGTAGAGGGTGGCTCCGATGGTGGCACTCTTGATACCCTTGAATTTGAAGGTGTAAGACAGGTCAAGGTTGTTGGTGAAGTAGTCGGAGAGGAAGAGTTTGACATACTCATTGCCTACCTTGGCATAGCGGAATCCCGTGTTGGTCATGTACTGCTTGCTGATGTACTGGCTTTGCAACTGTGCCTTGAAACCTTTCCAATTGAACGTGAGAATGTTGTTGAAAATGATTTCGGGCGAGAAGGAAGTTTTTGTCTCGCCGAGGTTGATGGTGCCCTGACTGTTCCAATCGTCGCCATCGCTGTTTTCGTAAGCGATGCCATCCACTGCAGATACCGTCCAGTCCTTGTTACGGTTGCGGCTGAAGGTGGCGTTCACATCCCAACGGAACCACTTCGTGGGTTGGTAGGCGGCTTCCAACTCGATACCAGCACGGTAGGACTTTCCGCTGTTGTCGTTGCTGGCAATCATCTCGCCGATTTCGTTCAGTTGTCCTGTCAGCACGAACTGGTTGGCGTAGTTCATCAGGTAGAAGTTGAATCCTGCACTGAATTGTGTGTTGCGATACTGATAGCCCAGTTCCCAGTCAGTCAGTTTCTCGGCTTTCAGGTTCACACCGATGTTGTCCTCAAAGTCGTTGCGGGTCGGTTCCTTATGAGCGATGGAGAAGTTGCCGTACACATGGTGGTGAGGATTGATTTGGTAGAAGAGTCCGAACTTGGGGTTGAAGAAGTTGTAGGCATGACGTTCGTTGAAGTTGATTTGCTGATAACTCTTGTCGTAGTCGTCAGTCAGTCCGTTCATGCGGATGCTGGCATGACGGTATTGTAAGTCGATGAAGGCGTTGAGTCCTTTCAGGAACTCATAGTTTACCTTGCCATATAAGTTGCCGTCATACTTCTTTCCGTTGTTGTTGTAATATTCAAAATCAGGCTGGATGAGCACGTCTTTTGCCCAGATGACCTTGCCGAAGTGGTCGCCGTCATACACATTCCATCCTCCACCGAGCGCGGCACTCAGTCCTTGTTTGTTGTCATAGTTGAGCGAACCGATGAATCCGTAGAAATCATTGTCCATCTTCTTCTGATTGATGAGGTCACTCGTCGTCTTGTAGTCACCAGGCTGGTTAAGATTGAACTGGTAAAGTCTCTTGCCAACCTTGTATTGTTCATAATACCCGTCTCCTTTGGTGAGATGCAGACCGAGATTCAGTTTCAGCATCGAGCCAAGGTCTTGGTTCCACAACAACTGATAGTGTTGCTGATGATAGTTGTCGGTCTGGTTATCATAATAGTGGGGTTTTCCATCATCGCCATAATACTCACCACAAGAATTATAAGTGCGTCCATACAGACTCTGCTCATACTTGCTGGTGTAGTTCCAAGCGTGGTAGGTCTTTTCCTGTCCATTGAAAGTGATGAATTTCACCACCGTATTGTCACCATAGTAGGCTGCTTGCAGGAAATAAGACCCCAATCGCACGGAAGCACGGTCGATGTAGCCGTCGGTGGCGATGTTGGAGAGACGCCCCTGAACTGCCCAGTGGTCGCCCAGCAGTCCAGAAGCAAATCGGAAGGTTTCTTTATGGGTTCCGTAAGAACCAGCCGACATGTCATAGCCGAACGAAGGTTCTGTGCCCAGACGTGCAGTCTGGATGTTCACGGTGGCACCAAACGCACCCGCACCATTTGTTGAGGTGCCTGCTCCGCGTTGAATCTGCACACTCTCTGCACTGGAGGCGAAATCGGGGATGTTCACCCAATACACCTGCGCACTCTCGGCATCGTTCATGGGGATGCCGTTTGCCGTGATGTTGATGCGCGAAGGGTCAACGCCGCGCACTCTGAGCGTCGTGTAACCCATTCCATTGCCAGCATCACTGGTGGTAGTTACGCTGGGAGTCTGCGACAGAATGTAGGGTAGGTCTTTTCCCGTGTTGAGTTCGGCAATCTGTTCCTTGCTCACATTCGTGTGTGCCACAGGGGTTGTGGCTCCTGCACGGGTGGAAATTACGTTCACCTCGTCGAGGTCAACTACTTTCATCGTGTCAACGGCGTGGTGCCTTGACTGTGCCATCATGCTCAGAGAACCAAAAATGAGGCATGAGGCTAAAATCCTTTTTACCATAAAAATTTTTTTAACTAAAGATTAAACAATGAAAAGGGGAAGAAGAATTGAAGGATTGAAGAATTGAAGGATTGAAGTCTTTTCAATTTTTCCGTTTTTCAACTTTTCAATTTTTTCAATGAGAATCATTCCTACGGCAGCATTACCTGCATCAGGTTCTTGGGTATCATCTCAGCCCGCCGATGCGAGCACCCCTTTAGTTAAAACCGAAGACTTGGGGCAACGCTCCCAAGAACTTTTCGGTGTGCAAAGGTACAATTTTTTATTCATAATTCATAATTCATAATTCAT
>JAFUYM010000049.1 GCA_017470525.1 Bacteroidaceae bacterium | reverse complement strand
GCGTAGCGGGTTAACAAAGTTTAACCTGCTTCCGACGAGGTTACCGGGTTACGATTTGGCAACCTAACCACTTCTGCGAACCTTCCAAATTTGCGTAACCCCGTTTTTTGAACTTCCCCGATTTTCCTCGTAATGCCTTTCTTTTCAGGTCAAACTGCGTTAATCTTCCAAAATCGCTTTGTTATCTCGCCGATTCTTTGTATCTTTGCCCATGATAAACGCCCCAACATAAAGGATATGTGGGGCGTTCAAAGTAGAGGTTAATCCATTGATTCTTGAATGATGTGGCGAGTTTCCCGTTTATAGGCTAAACGATTGTACTCATTGCCTCGACACATCCAACAACTGCACGGCGTTCCAGTTGAACGATAGACTTGCATCCAATGTTCTTTTGCCAGTTCAAACCAGTGCAGAGGCAAATGATGACTGCCATCTGCACAATAATACTCGCTCTCGAATGATGCATAATAAATCATTCGAGCCTTAAACACGCGGAAGTTTTGCTTCCTTCTCCAAAGTTTTGTTCTTTTTGTTTCCATCGTCTCTTTGTACTAAAGTGAGCATGTGATGGAAACTAACTTTGGCAAAATTCATTGTGTCCATAATTTTTCTATATTTTATAATGCTTTGCAATTCTGGTATGCCAAATTCAGAACAAGTCGGAATGTGTGCCTGTTTGTAGGAATAACAGCGTCAGTTCTGTGTCGTTCTTAATTTCGTATATGGTAGTTTAGACGTCTAATGACTTGAACATGTCTTCCGAGGAAGAGAACTTCTCTACGCGGCCAGCCAACTTGTCCTCTTGAGAGCGGAGGTAACTGCTTTTTGTCTTTGGAGAGGCTGTAGTTTTCTGCACTTTCACCGATTCCACACCACGAAACATCTTGCAAGCCTGTTTCACTTTCGAAACAAGGCTCTCGTCGGGAACTTGTAAAACTAATGTAGCCATATTAGGATGTTTTTCTTTTTTACGTGTGCAAAAATACTAAAAAGAAGCCTAAATGAAGAATGAAACACCGAAAAACTTTATTGCAGGGACAAAAATAGTAGCACTTCTACCTCTTTTCACCCTTGTAATGACCATAAATTCAATCAAAACCTGTAGTCAATCTAAATAGTGAAGATTAATAGGGCAAAAAAGCCTCGTCAATCCATTTCTTGATTGACGAGGCTTCCAAGTGTGTGTGATTTGTTGTCTTTTATCTTTCTTCGTTGGGATGTGCCAGATAATAAGCACGGAGTGGGGTGGAAGTGACCTTGATGAAGCCCTTGGCATCTTCGGATGACCATGCTTTGGCGGTTTCGCCGTATTCGCCGAGTTTGTTCTTGACGAGGTCGTTGGGAGAATCTACGCCGACGGTTTGGAAGCAGAGGGGACGGAGTTCGAGGGTCACCTCGCCTGTCACGTTGCGCTGCGAAGAAGTCAGCATTGCTTCGATGTCGGGCATGACAGGCTCCAAGTACTGGCTCTCGTGCAGGAACATGCCGTACCAGTTGCTCACTTGGTCTTTCCAGTACTGCTGCCACTTCGACAGCGTGTATTTCTCCAAGAAGCGGTGGGCACCGATAATCAGCATGGGGGCTGCCGCCTCGAAGCCGACGCGACCCTTGATGCCGATGATGGTGTCGCCCACGTGGCAGTCACGACCGATGCCGTAAGCGGCGCCAATCTCCTCCACTGCCTGAATGGCAGCAATCTTGTCCTCATACTTCTTGCCGTTCACCGAGCAGAGTTCACCCTTCTCGAAGCCCAGTTTCAGCAGTTCGGGACCTTCCTTCGTGGGATGCTTCAGGTAAGCCGATTCGGGCAGACCTTGCTTCGAGTCGAGAATCTCGCCACCACAGATGCTGGTGCCCCAGATGCCCACGTTGTAGGAGTATTTCAGTTTTGCGAAGTCGGCAGCAAAGCCGTTCTTGTTCAGATAGTCGATTTCCTCCTGACGGCTCAGGTTGCCGTCGCGGGTCAAGGTGATGATTTCCACACCCGGAGCCATCACGAGGAACGTCATGTCGAAACGAATCTGGTCGTTGCCGGCACCTGTGGAGCCGTGAGCAATGGCACTGGCACCGATTTCCTTCGCATAGCGAGCGATGGCGAGAGCCTGGAAGATACGCTCTGAAGACACCGAGATGGGGTAGCAGTTATTTCTCAATACATTGCCGAACACCATGTACTTGAGCGACTTAGCGTAATACTCCTGTGTCACGTCGAGGGTCACATACTTGGTGGCGCCCAGTTTGTAAGCATTTTCCTCGTTCGTCTTCAGTTGCTCTGCCGAAAAACCACCCGTGTTGGCACATGCAGCATGTACTTCATAACCTTTCTCCTTTGCCAGATACATCACCGTATAAGACGTATCCAATCCGCCGCTGAAAGCAACGACCACTTTTTTCTTTTCCATATTGTATTGTTTTTGTTATTGTTGCAATTTGTGTATTATACGCTTCGCGTGACGAAGAAAAAACAGAGAAAAACAAGTAAAAACAAATAAAAATAGGTTCTTCTTGTATTCCTAAATTTTATTTTGGGCGAAGAAAATGTTTTTTTCTGTTTTTACTTGTTTTTATTTGTTTTTTCTTCGTCCGCCGAAGGCGAGTAAAGTAGTGTAATCACATATACCCTCTCAGCACCATCTCCTTCATGATTTCTTGGAAGATTTCTACAGGTGTTGGTTCGCCCTTGTGCTTCTCAGGGTCGTAGAGCATACCCGTGCAGATGCAGAACTTCCGTTCCTTCATCTCCAGAATGGGGTGGTTGATACAGCCGCGGCATCCACGCCAGAAGGCATCGTCATCGGTGAGTTGGTTGAAACTCACAGGCACATAGCCCAACGCCGTGTTCATCTTCATCACGGCATCACCGCTGGTGAGCGAGAAAATCTTGGCGTGTGGCCAACGCACACGAGCCAGCGTGAACGTGTGGTCCTTAATGCGTTTCGCGATGTTCCTGCCCTGATAGTCGGGATGCACGATGAGACCCGATGTCGTCACGTAAGATTTGTTGCCCCACGTCTCTATATAACTGAAACCCACAAACTTGTCGCCCATCTCCGTCTGCACACTCGGGTCGAGGGCAAGCACTGCCTTCCCTTCCCTCATCTTCGTTGCCACATACTCGTGGGTACGCTCTGCGATGCCGGTGCCACGCTTGCGGGCTGCCTCGCGGATGGTCTCGATAATCAAGTCCACATACTTCTCGTGACTGGCATCTGCCACAATCACCTTGATTCCGTCTTCGTAAATCATTGTTCTTCTATAATTGACTGCCTGAATATACAGGCACGATTGTTCTTAGGTTTGCTTCCAGCGTGTCCTTGTTGAACCCCTCTTCCAGGGCGAGGAAAATGGTGTCGTCACCCGCGATGGTGCCAACCACCTCCGCAAAGTGGGCGTTGTCAATGTCGCTCGCCAGTCCGCTGGCATACCCCGGACGACACTTGATGACCGCCAACTGCCCTGTAAACCTCACCGACATGAACCCGTTCCTGATGGCGATGCCCGTCTGTCGATGCTCCCTCACACGGCGGTAGTAGGGATTGTCAGGCATCATGTAGATGGAGCGACCCTTCGGCGAGAACCTCTTCACCACCTTCAGCAGTTTCAGGTCGCGCGACAGGGTGGCTTGGGTCATGTTCACGCCCTCCTTCGAGAGTGCCTGAGCCAGTTCATCCTGACTGCCAATTTCCTGTGTCTGGATAATCGCCTTGATGATGTCGAGTCGAGATTGTCTTGCAGTCATCGCTTATCTTATATTTTAAGTGAAAAAGTAAAAGTGAAAAGTGAAAAATTTGCTACCGCAAACGTGTGCTACCAACCCTGTGGACAAACAAATGCGGTAGCAAATTTTTCACTTTTCATTTTTCACTTTTCACTTCTTGCTGTATATTTATTCACAAATCGGCTGCAAAGTTACCATTTTTCTTGCATATAACATGCATAAAATGAAAGAAAAATTGCATAAGATGCATAAAAAAGAGAAAAAAGTGGAAGATGACACACTTCGTTCTCTTGATAGGGGTTAAAGTTCCGTCTCACCTTCGATGAAATTGTCCATGAAGAGGTGTTCGCCATCCCAGACGGCGTAGGTGAAGAGGGTAATCCATTCGCCAAGGATGAGGAGGCGGGTCTCGCGGCTGAGCATGAGATCCAGTTCGATGTGGCGATGCCCGAAGATGAAGTAGTTGACTTCGGGGTGAGTCTTGAGATATTCCTTGGCATAGAGGACAAGCCCTTCCTGGTCTTCGCCACGGTAAGGCTCTTCACCGTTGTCGGGCGCACTCTCGTAACCCACCAGTCGGGTGTCGTTGTGGAAACCTTCTTTGGTCAGCACACGTCCGTCGGCATCGGACTGCAATGCATCCTTCTTCCGTTTCATGCGCGAATGTTTTGCCCATTCCAAGCCCCAGTTCATGAACCAATGGGGATGAATCCATTTTGCCATGCGCCTCAAGGTCTTGCTATGGAAGCATCGGAACATGAAGCGAGTCTTCCAGTCTTTGTCTTCGATGCCCAGACGGTCACCATGAGCGAGATAGAACACCTTGCCACGCAGTTCCAGTGTGCAGGGCTGTCGGTGGAGGGTCACGCCACATTCCTTCTCCAGATAGTCGTCCATCCACAAATCGTGGTTGCCTGTGAAATAGTGTACCTCCACGCCCATGTCGGTGAGTTCGCTGATTTTGCCGAGGAAACGGGTGTAGCCCTTCGGCACCACTTCCTTGTATTCAAACCAGAAGTCGAACATGTCGCCCAGCATATAGACCGCCTCTGCCTTGTCCTTGATTTTGTCGAGGAAGTTGACGAGTCGGCGTTCCTGTGTGCGTCGGTGTTCGATGGCACGGCTGCCGAGATGGGCATCGCTGATAAAGTAGATGTTCTTCATATTCTCTGTGGATTACTTTTCAAAAGCGGTAGCAAATTTTTACTTTTACCTTACATAAACCCTAAGTCCAACTTGGCTTCTTCGCTCATCATGTCTTTCGTCCATTCAGGCTCGAAGACTACATTCACGGTCACGGTCTTCACGGCAGAGATGCCTTCCAGTTTCTGCTGGATGTCCTCCAAGATGAAGTCGGCAGCAGGGCAGTTGGGGGCGGTGAAGGTCATGTCGATGTCGATGTCAAAGTCTTTACCGTCGATTGGTTCGGCGGTTTCCTTCACGTCAATCTTGTATATCATGCCCAAGTCCCACACGTTCACGGGAATCTCGGGGTCGAACACCGTCTTCAGATACTCGACGGTCTTTTCTTCTACTTCGTATTTGGTCATATTCAGTCTATTTCTTATATTAGGCAGAAATCTTCTGCCTGAAGTTGAGAATCGTCGTACCCGAGGGGTACACTTTGCCGTACCCGAGGGGTACGCTTGATTGTACCCGAGGGGTACGATTCTTTTAGGTGTCCTGCTTCGGTCAGAGTTTTCCGTTTTCGGCAAAACTGTAATACTCCCCTTCGGTGACGATGACGTGGTCAATCATGCGCAGGTTCACCGTTAGTGCCGCTTTGTTCATGCGCTGGGTCAACTCCTCGTCGTAGCGGCTGGGTCGCAGGTTGCCGCTGGGGTGGTTGTGCACAAAGATGAACGAGGTGGCATCGTGCCGCAGTGCCTCCTTGAGCACCATTCTCACATCCACAGCCGTCTCTGTCAGTCCTCCTGTGCTGATTCTCACGCAGTTGATGAGGCGGGAAAAGTTGTTCAGCAGGAGCACCCAACTCTCCTCGTGGGTGAGGTCTTGTATGAGCGGGTTCATGTAGCGCAGCACGTCGGCACTGGTCTTGAACTGCTGGATGTCGTGGCTGTCTTCCATCATACGACGTTTTCCAATCTCAGCCGCCGCGATGAGGGTGAGTGCCTTGGCTTCGCCGATGCCGTTGAAGCGCATCAGGTCTTGCAGCGTCAGGTGGTGCAGCCCTCTGAGGGTGTCGCCGCAACTCTTCATCACCTCCTGCATCAGTTCCACCGCCGACTTCTTGGTCGTGCCGCCTCCGATGAGGATGGCAAGCAGTTCGGCATTGGTCAGGGCTTCGGCTCCTTTCGCCATGAGTTTCTCACGCGGTCGGTCTTCTTCAGCCCATTGCTTGATGGGTGTATGTTGCTCAATCATAGAAGTTCTTCTCAAAAGCAGTAAATTCATCCTTCCCCTGCACACACCGCAACCACCAAGCCTTGAGGAAGCCGAAGCCATAGCCCATCAACTGCACAAACGCAGCCTCTACACTGAGGAAGCCGATGACGAGGCTTTTATTCTTGATGCTGGAGTCAATGAAAATCAGCAGCATATACAATACAATTGGCAAGAGGCACAGCGCGTAGGCTGGAATGAAGCCGCCGTTGGGTAACAACAATCCTGTGGCAGTGTCTCTGTAGTAATCCCATAGGCGGAAGAACACCGCTCCAGCAATGAGCAGCAGCACACCCACGGTGAAGACCATCGGCAGCAGATGCACCAGTTTCAAGGTGCCAGGATGCCGCTTCGTCAGGTTGATACGAGCAATGCCAGAATTGAACACCTGCTTGAAGAACTTGTCCATGTCCGTCCTCCTTTTGTGCCACACCCATGTCTCGGGAAAGAGTCGGCTCTTGTAGCCCGCCTCCACAATCCGATAACTGAAATCGATGTCCTCGCCAAAGCGCATCTTGCTGAATCCGTGCAGTTTGAGATACACGTCGCGACGGACACCCATGTTGAACGAACGCGGATAGAACTTGTCCATCGCCCCCTTCTTCTTGCCCCCACGGATGCCGCCCGTGGTGAAGAACGAGGTCATGCTGTAAGAAATGGCTTTCTGTACAGGGGTGAACGACTCGTGTGCCGCATCGGGACCTCCAAACGCATCGCAGGGGTTCTCCTTCAATTCCTTTTCCACCGCTGCCAGATAGCCATCGGGCAGCACACAATCGCTGTCGAGAATGAGCATATACTCCCCCTTCGCATGCTCCACGCCGTAGTTGCGGGCAGGACCGGGTCCCCCGTTCTTTTTGGGCAGATACTGGATGTTGAGCAGTTCAGCATATTTCTCCACAACCTCCTTGCAAGGCACGTTCGAGCCGTCTTCCACCACCACCACCTCAAAGTCTTTGAGCGTCTGTCGGGTCAGGCTCTCCAGCAGTTCGTCCACTTCGTCGGGACGGTTATACACAGGTATGATAACAGAATACTTCATGGCTATTCAAAATAGAAAGTGAGGACAATCATCTTGCTTTTCGCCTTGTTCACCGATTGGGTGAAGATGAGTTGCGTCTCGTCTGTGATGTCCGAACGATTCTTGTTCAGCACGTCCATCAGACCATACATGAACTTCACCTCGGGGATGAACTTGAAGAAAGGCAGGTAAAAATCACATCCCATACCCACCTCCAGGTACACGTCCGTGTTCTTGAGCAGATACTGCTTCTGCTTCTTCACCGTGAGGTCAAGGGCGGGAGTCACGCCCGCCATCACGTAGGGGCGGTAATTGTTGAACCGTTCTGCGGCAAACTTCACGTCAATCGGCACCGTGATATAAGTCGATTTGATGGTCTGAAACTGCTTGTCACCGTTCAATTCGTTGCGGAACGTCAGGTTTTTCGTGCCGAAATGCATGGTGGGGATGATACGAAGTCCCAGATTCTTGGTCAAGAAAAACTCGCCGAGGATGCCCACCGAGAAGCCCGGCTCATAGTTGGGCGTTTCGCAAAACCATTGGCTGCCGTCCACGTCCATCATCCCGTTCTGCTCCAATTCGATGTCTTGCAGGTGGGCACCCGCCAAGAACCCGTAGTGGAACAGCCGCTGGTCGATATACGGACGGTTCATCACTTTCCTCTTCTGTGCCACTGCTTGAGAGGAGGGAATCAGCCAGAGAAGTGCCGCCAAACATGCTATAATATAATAATGTATAGATTTCATCATTTATTAAAACGAGAAAAACCGCGATTTATTTTGTAGAAAGCGGAGTTTGCCGTAACTTTCACTCCGTGCAAGTTACTTTTGCTCGGAAAAACTCAAATATATTTGGTTATTCGCTCACTTATTCGTAACTTTGTCGTGCAAAGATACGCATTAAAACTCAATAAATACAAAAAAAGATGAAACTTACTGTTATTGGCGCTGGCAATATGGGCGGCGCGCTCATCAAGGGATGGGCAAAAAGTGGAAAGATTAGCAACATCACCATTGCTGACAAGAACGAGGCACTGCTCTCACAGTTCAAGCAGGACTACCCCACACTCAACATCACCACCGACAATGTAGAGGCTGTGATCGATGCCGACATCGTCGTGCTCGTAGTGAAGCCTTGGCTCATGAAACTGGTGCTTGCCGAAGTGAAGCATGTGCTTAACCTTGAAAAGCAAATCATCATCTCCGATGCAGCCAATTTCACTACTCAAAACCTTGCAGAGGAACTTGGGGAGGACGGTCAGTTCTTCTATGTGATTCCTAACATCGCAGCCGAGTTTGGAGCCAGCATGAGTTTCATCGCCAAGGGTGCCGGAGCCATCGATGAGAGCCTCAAGGCAGTTGAGGAACTCTATGCCATCGACGGCGACACCCTCGTGGTGACCGAAAACCTTGTGGGACCTGGCATGATGATGGCATCCTGCGGCATCGCCTACGTGATGCGTTACATCCGTGCCCAGATGGAAGGTGGCTGTGAAATGGGCTTTTATCCCCAGCAAGCCAAGCAAATCGCTCTTCAGACCATGCAGGGAGCCGTCTCCCTGCTTAAAGCCACAGGTTGGCATCCCGAAGAAGCCATTGACAAGGTCACCACTCCTGGTGGTGTGACCATCAAGGGACTCAACGAACTCGACCATGCAGGATTCAATTCTGCTGTCATTCGTTCGCTGAAAGCAGGACTGAAGTAAGTGAAAAGTGAAGAGCGAAAAGTGAAAAATTTGCTATCGCGGTTTGTTCGTCAACATGTGACATACTGCTGCGGTAGCAAATTTTTCACTTTTCACTTTTACTTTTTCACTTGTTTTCTTTGCTGAATCAAAAAAAAGTCCTAACTTTGCACCCGCATTTAGGAAAGATGCCCAGATGGCGGAATTGGTAGACGCGTTGGTCTCAAACACCAATGGAGCAATCCGTGCCGGTTCGATCCCGGCTCTGGGTACAACGAAAGGACTTCTGTGAAAGATATTTGCAGAAGTCCTTCTTTGTTCGATAAAATTGACAACGATGAAGACAAGACTGATGCTTTTGTTGCTGCTCATGCTGTCGATGCTCGGCATGCAGGCACAGGAAAGTGCAAATGCCCGTCAGGCACGGAGGATGTTTGACGAGGTGTTTGAGAAGGTGTTTGGCGAACAGGGGGCAACGCTCCACTATGATGTGAATGTGGCGAGCATCTACAAAACGGAGGGCACCATCTGGTATAAGGGCAAGAAGAGCAAGTATGTGTCCAAAGCCAGCAAGGCGTGGAACAATGGGGTGTCGGTGTATGTGATTAAGGGCAACAGGAAAGAGGTGGAAATTTATCAAGCGGACGACCCTAAGCAGAGCCGTTTCGGTGATGACTTCAAGTTTGAGCCAGAGAACTATACCTACAGTATTGCCAACGACCCGCAGGGGTATCTCATCACGCTCAGAGGCAAGAAGGGGGTGAAGGCGATGAAGGAGATTCGTGCTCTCATCGACAAGACTACCCGTGCGCCTATCCAACTCAGTATCAAGGTGGCTTTCATTTGGGCAAGGGTGCAAATTTCCCACTTCAAGTCGGGCGGCATCAGCGAGGACACTTTCACGTTTCCACGTAGTCAGTACAAGGATTACAAGATGATTGACAAACGTGGGGAATAGTCTCCCTGAAATCGACTTTGTGGGACAAAAGGTTGGTTGTTTGTGATATTATTGTTACCTTTGTGCCCAATCAACCTAAAAACTGACAATTATGACCTTGAAAAGAATGTTTGGGACAGGCTTCCTGTTGATGGGCTTGTCTGTTTTGACCCTTTCGGCACAGAATTTGCAGAAAGGCACGTATGGCTATCTCTATTGCCACATGAGCGACAACGGCGAATATACGGCTTACGCTTTGAGCCGTGACGGATTGCATTACCACGACCTGAACGGAGGCAAGGCGATCATGAATCCAGAGGAGATGGCGGCAATCGAGGGTGGGCAGCGCGATGCGTATGTGTGCCGCAAGTCGGACTCGGGCAAGGGTTACCTGATGGTGACGACTGACATGTGTAACAGGAAGAGCCGCACGTGGTTCAATTATGGCATCAACCTGCTGAAGAGTGACGACCTCATTCATTGGACTTCGAAGACGTTCGACTTCCGCAGAGGTAACGAGATTTTCTGTGACCCCGAGAGTCCTGATGTCATCGACGACTGGAGCAAGATCAACCGTGTGTGGGCTCCGCAGGTGTTCTGGGACCCTGACTATGTGTGGACGAATGGTGAGAAGGGTGGCTATTTCATCTATTATTCCATCTGGAGTTCGAATGAGGGCGACTCGTACGACCGTATGGTATATAGTTATGCCGACAAGACCTTCACGAAACTGACCAAGCCACGTGTGCTCTTTGACTGGGGCTATGCTACGATTGATGCTGACATCAACTACTTGGAGAGCGACCACAAGTATCACATGCTCATCAAGAAAGAGGGCGGGCATCCTGGCATATTCCAGACGAAGGCGGACAAACTGACGGGTCCGTGGCCCGAGCCTGACGAGCAGGATTTCGTGAATTTTGAAGGCAAGAAAAAGTGTGAGGGCAGCAGTGCTTTCCAAATCGTGGGTGAGAAGGGTTGGCGTGTGGCTTACATCCAGTACAGTGACCGCCCCAAGCATTACCGCATCTGTCAGACGGATGAATTTTTGACGAATTTCCACGACCCTGTTGACATCGAGGGCGTCACGGGACCGCAGCATGGCAGTTTCATGCGCCTGACGAAGAAGGAGTATCAGCGGCTGGAGAAGTATTTTAACGGGAAATGAAGCGTGAGAAATTAAACCTTTTTGGAGAATCCATATCTTACTTGCAGTATCAATCTTTATTTATTAACTATTCATTAAAATTACTAAAAAACAAGACTTATGAAAAGGTTTTTGTATTCATTGGCTTTTGGCTTTGTACTGATGAGTGCTACGACCATGATGGCTCAACCTGGTGGCGGTTTCGGCGGTTTCGGCGGATTCCAGCAGCAACAGGCACTGGAGACCTCGAAGGAATGGAAGGATGTGAACTATGTAGGCGACGACCAGGCTTATCACACTTGCGACATCTATCTGCCCAAGCAGGAGAAGGCTTCTTATCCTGTGGTCATCCACATCTATGGCAGTGCTTGGTTCTCAAATAACAGCAAGGGTGCTGCCGACCTCGGCACTATTGTGAAGGCTCTCCTCGATGCGGGTTATGCGGTTGTATGCCCTAACCACCGTTCGAGTGGCGATGCTCAATGGCCAGCACAAATCAATGATATCAAGGCGGTCATCCGTTTTGTTCGTGGTGAGGCTAAGACTTATAAATTCGACACTTCGTTCATTGCCACGTCTGGTTTCTCTTCTGGTGGTCACCTTTCTTCCATGTGTGGCACCACTAATGGTGTGAAGGTGGCAACAGTGGGCAAGGAGAAGGTGGACATTGAGGGTTCGCTGGGCAAATACACCAAGGAAAGTAGCAAGGTGAATGCTGCATGCGACTGGTCGGGTCCTGTCGATTTGACGAATATGGATTGCGGCGAGCACATGAACTTTGGTCCTTCTTCTCCTGAAGATGCGTTGCTGGGCGGAACGAAGTTGGCTGACGAGCCAGACAAATATCTCGGACTCAGTGCTACCAACTATGTGGACAAGAACGACCCTCCCATCATCATTTTCCACGGTGAGAAGGATAATGTGGTTCCTTGCTGCCAAGGCAAGAAGTTCTATGAATTGCTGAAGGCGGCTGGTGTGAAGACGGAAGCGACTTTCGAGCCTGAAGGTGGTCACGGCATGGGCATGTATTCTGCTGAGAACCTCCAGAAGATGGTGAACTTCCTCAACGATGCGCGCGGAAAGAAATAAGCCACAAGTCATTCTCCATATAAAAAGTGACAAGTAAAAGTGAAAAATTTGCTACCGCATGAGTTCGCCAATTGTTGGTGTGTAATGCAGTAGCAAATTTTTCACTTTTACTTTTTTTACTCTACATTCCATCATTTTGTGGAGGTATCTGTAATGGCAAATCGTTTCGTTGTGCCTCAATGTGGGGCGACATAATTTCCACACCTGCTCCGTGGAAGTGGTCGAGGATGTTCTGGTGCAGGGTTGAATAGACCGTGGTGAGGGTCTTGGCGCGTTCGGTGCAGCCGTTGATTTCGTATTCCACATAGAAGTCGTCCAGTGCGGTGATGCGGACGAAGGGTTTGGGATGCTTTTTGATGCCGTCGGTGGCATCGGCGGCATCGAGCAGGAGACGTTCGATTTTCTGCCAAGGTTCGTCATAGCCGATGGTTACTTTGGTGTGGACAATGATGCCATAGCGTTGTGCCGAAGAGGAGAAGTTGGAGGTGTCGGAACTCATCATGTTGGAGTTGGGAATGGTGACAATCTCGTTCTTTCTGGTACGGATTCGGGTGACGAGCATGGTCTTCTCAATCACCTCGCCTTCGGTTTCACCAAAGCGGATGATGTCGCCCACACGGAAGGGACGCATGTAGGTCATCACCAGTCCTGCCATGATGTTGCCCACCACGGAGGTGGAACCGAGGGAGACGATGGCGGCAATGAAGACGGACACGCCCTGGAAGATTTCGGAGTCGGAGTTGGGCAGCAAGGGCCATATCATCACCAACATGAACGAATAGAGCAGCACACGCAGGATGGCGTGGGTGGGCATTGCCCAGTCGGCGTAGAAGCCGTTGATGCGGAGTCTGCCACTGGCTATTTCGTTGGCAAAGTAGCGGACGAGCCGTAGCAGATAGTGGAAGCAGACGATGATGACAATAATCTTGAAGAGTTTGGGCAGGTATGCCACGATGTTGTTGAGGATGTCCTTGAGGGGTCCCCAGATGTAGCCAAAGATGGTGTAGGTGAAGGTCTTGGTTTCGGGGAACACGGAGAAGAGCAAGGGTACGCTGGCAAAGATTAAAAGCAGGATGACCAACAGTCGCAAGAAGTTGAACATCACAATGATGAACACGCCCAGTCGGTGGGTGTCGAGCAGAGGATAGTTCTTGATGCTGACGGACTTGATGGTGCGCAGCAACTTGCGGGTCACACTGAATTTCCAACGACGGAACAACCAAACGACCCCAACTATCAGGGCTATCAGCACCACCACAATCAGTACCATCCAACCGATGCTTTCGAGTTTCTGCTGCAAGCCGTATTTCTCATGCAAATCAGCCACTTTCAGTCGGATGACATCCTGATACTGCTCTGCCAACTGCATACGGTCGGCATTGTTCCAAAGGGCATCGAGGTCGGTTACGCTTAGGATGACGTTCTCGCCGACCATCACGTCGGTGGATAATTCGCTGTCGAACACGTAGATGGAATCGACAAACATGGAAAGGCTCTTTCCTGTCTCCAGAATTTTGGCTTTTGCCTGCAGCACACGCGCTTCGGGCAGCATGCCGCCTTTTCGGGCATAGATGACTAACAGTGTGTCGCCTTCCACCACCAATGGGGCACCTTGTGTCACGTTCCTCAGCGAATCGACCCTTGCTTTCCGTTCGGCTTGTCGAAGGGAGTCCTCACGGGCACTCATGCCTGTCCGCTCCAACTGCTCCTGCATCATGATGCTTTGCAACTTCAATTCTTGCACCTGCTGGCGCAGTTCCTCCACGATGGAGTCGTTTATGGCTTTCAGCGAGTCAATAGCCGACACCGTTTTGTCTATTGTTGCTTCTTCTTCCACCTCTTGGCAGAAGGTTGGAGTCATCGTTAGCCATGCCAAGCACAGCAACAGCATCCTTGCGAATCGTTTTCCCATGTGCTCCTCTTTTTCTTATTTACCAAAGTAAACTTTTCGGGAGAAGCCGTTGGCACTTCTTTCCACACAAAGACCATGGGGAGCGTCTAAGCGTCGCCCTTGCAGGTCGTAGTAGGTCTTGGGACCATCATCTTCCGTCTGTGTCAAATCGCTGATGTCTGCTGCATCAGGGTCAATGATGAAGATATAGGTACTCAGACTGCCTGCTGGCATACTGGCAGTGACTTCATTTACTGGCTCACTGATGTCTATGGGTTGTTCTTGACAGAGATTCTCGGTCTCATTGCCAGTTGATAGCAAGTGTGTGCCGCTTTTGACATAGAAAGGCAGTTTAATTTTCAGGTTGTGCGAAGTCTTGCTGGCGTTGATAGCCATCACGATGATGGAATCTCCCTTGATGTATGCTGAGGTTTCGAGGTCAGAGTTGGTGCTGGTGGTGAAGGAGGCTTTGGTGTCCAGACGGGTGGAACCTGTGACATGCTTGGAGAAGTGTGACATGACATAGGCACGGGGCAGTAGTGTGTTTTTCGTATTGCCAGGATTATACTTTGACTCGCCTGTACCCACAAAAGCCCAATGGGCACGCATGTACCAATAGATGTAGCCCGTGCAACCTGCCAGCATGCATTCGTTCAGTTCCTGAGCAAAGGTCAGTTGCTCATTCCAGTTGGGCAGATGGTCAATATTGTCTGTCACAGAGTGCTCCGTCATCCAAACCTCCTTCCCGTATTTGGCAGCGAGAACGGCTGCACTCTTCATGTTGCCCAATGGCGGGTGTCCATAGAGGTGACCCGCAATGATGTCAATCTGGTCACGTGCCACTTCATCATTCAACAGAGCATTGGAGTATTTGGGGTCGAATCCAAGGGGCTCGGCACTGATGAGGCGCACACCTTTATACGTTTCTCTGTCGAGCAGGTTGGCGTAGTTCTTCACAAGGGTGACCTGCTGTTGTGGCGTGTAGAGACATCCAGAGTAATTGACCCACCAGTCGGGCTCGTTTTGAACGGACACGGCATCGACATTGACCCCGTTTTTCTTCATATATGCTAAAAACGTGTTGAGCCACGGATAGAACTTTTCGTAGCAGTCGGTACGCAATTCGCCTTTCACTGCATTGTCATCTTCTGTGTTACCGCCTTGAGCCGTACCATTGGTCTTGTAGTCACCTGGAGGTGACCAAGGAGTGCCGAAGACAATGCCACCACGTTGTTTGACAATTTTGGCTGATGGCAAAGAACCTTTCCAATCGTAGGGTGTATCATAGTTGCCCCACTCTGGAACAACTACATCGCCTACGAAATTGGGCGATATTTCCATACGCATGATGTTCAGTCCAATCTTCGATGTGGGGCCATAGAGTAATTTGACTGGTTGCGTGTCGTTGCCAAAAGGACACATGGCTCCATCGCAGCAAGCAGCACCGAAACCTGTCACGGTCTGATAACGTGTGTTTCTCACAATGACGATGTGTGTGATGGCATGAACTGCCGTAGTTGCCATCAACGCAAAAATAAAAGTGAAAACCTTGTTCATGGTTGTAAAAGATATGCTTATTAATATATAATAGTGTGTGGAGAAATCCCCTTATGGAAGTGCTAAAACGATCAATCGAGAGAAGGTGGTGCAATTTGTTCGAGTATCTGCTCTGCATGAATCTTTGTCTTGATGTCCTTTGGCGTGAAGATTTTCTCCACGATGCCCTCCTCATTCACCAGATACGTCGTGCGCAACGTTCCCTCCACCTTCTTGCCATACATCGTCTTCTCGCCCCACGCACCCAGTGCCTGCAAGAGCGTCTTGTCCGTGTCGGCAATTAGCGGAAACGGCAACCCATGCTTCTCGATGAACTTCTGGTGACTTGCCGCCGAGTCCTTGCTCACCCCCACCACAGCATACCCCGCCTTCTGCAACTCCGCATAATGCTCCTTCAGCGAACACGCCTCAGCCGTGCATCCACTCGTGTTATCCTTCGGATACGCATACACAATCAGTTTCTTGCCCCGGAACTGAGCAAGCGTCACTTCTTCGCCCCGCTCGTTCACGCCGAGCACCTCAGGCAACTTGTCTCCCACTTTCATTGTCAATACGATGATAAAAGATTGTTATGATTTTGCAAAGATAAGGAAAAAAAGTGAGAATCATGAAACTTATGTCAGAAAAGTGTAGTGTCAACCTTTATTTCACTTACTTCAAGTTCTTGATAGGTTCTCAAAATGTGATTCTTTGCACTCAAAAAGAGAAAAAATGTAGAAGACTATTTTATTTGCTTTTATGTATGTAAGAACGACGTTTTTATAGTATCCATGAAACAGAAAAGCCGTGGAAAATGTTAAAAAAATGTATTTAGTGAAAGTTTCTTTTGCAAAAACATCTCTATTAGAAAGAAATCATATAACTTTGCAACGAGTTCATCCCTCATTTGAGGGAAGGAAATCGGGGAACACCAGCCATAGATGCTGATTGTTCCCTGCTTTTTATAGTAAAGAATCAAGTTTCCTTTTGTATTTCCTCATCATCTTATTTCGTGCAGCATCTTTACCTTTCATGTAATAAGCAGTCAGCAGATAATAGCCTTTCCCATTGCGCATTGGTTCCAAAACTATTACATAATTTTCAACTTTATCATAAATATACGTACGAATTCCTTGCGGTTCTTGTACAGAGAACACATACATCTCATCCTTTTTGTTTTCTTCTATATGATATTTAATCCAATGTAACCTAATAGAACGGTCTGCATCATATTCTCGTTTTTGTGTTTCTTTCTCAACAACAATAGTCGTTAGATGAGAAAATAATCGTTCCATTGCATCTTGTCCTTCCGCTGTTGTGGGAAAAATCTTTTTGGATCGGAAACAAAAGTTGGAGTTTTGTACAATATCGCGATTGAATACTCCCTTCAAAGATAAGATTCGTTCTTTCTCGTTAAAAGGCAACAAATCAAGAGTTTGATTATATCTCTTTAGCAAATTGAAAGGCATAAATACTTTATTTTAAGTTGATGAAAAAGATGTTGAATTTTGAAGAATAATTTGTCTTACCTAAATTCTCAATGTTTGCCCTTCTTTTTATTCTTTCAATAATCTGGCATTTTGCCGTGTTTTGATGCTCTGTATCATTAATATTATAAGATACTGCACCCATCAAGAAATCCGCTAATTGTAATAAAACACTTTTCTTTGAACTTATATTTTGTACAATATTAAAGACACCATATTTCACATTTAGAATATCTTTCAGACGGTGAACTTTATACGCGCTCAAAGTATCTTTAATATCTAAAAATACATTATATTTGCTGGTCGTGTCAACTTTGTAGTGCAACAATTGATAGTACATTTTGTAATAGAAATCGTCATACGTTGAGTCGAAATCATTACAATGTATTTGGGTTTTCTTGATGCCAATCGTTCTAAATGTCACCATGTTTGTATCAAAAAACAAATCCACCAAGTCAAGGTAAAAACGAATTTTTGATTTGGATACATTCGACCATTTTATTTCGGCATAGAAATAGTGTTCCTTTTTTAATTCGTTGATTCTTTTACTGAATCTTCTTCTTTGCGGATATGCACAACAGATCGACCCTAAAAACATGGAAGTTTTATGGTCATGCTCAATATGGCAACTTTCGTCACAATATATATTATATGTACGCGATGTGTTTTCTTCTGTCATTTTTTTCATTTATTTTGTACAAAGGTAATGGATTTTTATAACAGAAACAAAAGTCTTAGGCAAAAAGATTCCAAAAAAAAGAAAAAGATTTATTGTTTTCAACTTTTTTCGTACCTTTGCACCTAATCACCGCCACAAGGCTTCAGCGGAGGTCGGTGGTGTGACTTATGGGTTAAATTTAGCGTTGGCTATTATTCAAAAACGTTCAGAAACTTGCAGGTGGAAAGAACAAATCTATAGAATAGTGGTAACGCCTACTTGTTTAGTGGGCGTTTTCCTGTTTTTGGATTTAGGTTTCCTGCAAGTACCTTGAACGTTGGACGGGATTCGTCCACGTTTTTGTGTCTGTACATCAGGTGCTTGCAGGAACTCTTTTTGTATTATTGGCTTGACGCATTAAAAGGTCATTTTAATGCAAATGGAAACTTCTACAGATGGAGGCGCTGTATCGTGCCTTGTACATGAAACGACAAAAATGGTGGGAGGGAAAGTGTCGGCTCCTTCAAATGTCGCATCGTATAGTAAATGGCGATATTTCATCTATAACTGGCGGTTGGAAGATGGTAGAAGGAATGGAGAACCCTTTTATTATTGGGGATTTCTACTCCTTCTGATGTTGCTTTATTATGTCATTATCAGTCTTACTCCACTTTTTTGTGATGATTGGAATTACTGCATGATGATGGGAGGAGAGGATAGGCGGATTGAAACTCTGTCAGATGTTTTTGTTTGCAATTATTACCATTATTTCCAAGTAAATGGGCGTGTTGTTCCTCATCTTTTTGTAATGACATTCGATGGATTATTGGATAAGTGCTCTTTTAATCTTTTTAGTACAGTCTTGTTCGGTTTGTATTTGCATCTTCTGACCATCAATTTTGTGAGAGAACGTGCATACGCTGTGATGGGACTGGCGATTTCAGCGGCTCTCACCGTATGTTTCATGTGCGGCTTCAAATATGAGTTTTTGTGGATGAGTGGGGTTTTCAATTACGAATTTGTTGCAGTTCTTGTGCTTTTGTTCCATTGGTTGCTTGGCAGAAAGATACAGTCAAAATGGTGGATGCCTCTGTTGTTTCTATATGGCGTAGTAGTAGGATGGACAAATGAAGCCGTAGTGATAGGTTTGTGCTGTGCATACCTCTTGGTTGTAGTGGCTCGCAGGAAAACATTGGCATGGTCGCAATGGGTATTGTTGACAGGATTGGTTGTCGGAGTTGCTTTGTGTGTGTTTTCTCCAGGGTCAATACATAGGGCATTGGAACACCGGCAGACTGGTGCCTCTTCGTTGGCAGAAGTGTTTTTATCATCCCTGAAGGCCCTGCCCTATATGCTTAATTTGCGTATCTTTTTTTTGATGCTGATACTGGTCTTTTTTGTGAAGAAGGTACGGAAAGAATGGCTCGTAGGTGTTGTGACCTCTTTCGTTTTTGTGGTATTTACACGCCATGATAGTGGTCAATCCCGTTTCGGCATTGAATTTTTCTCTTTGATAATGATTCTTTATGCATTTCCATATAGTAGCGTAGCGAGGTTTGTTGGTAAATTGACACTATCTGCAACCATTGCCTATTTGTTACTGTGTTTGCCTTATTGTTGGCAGAACTACCAAGACTTTGAGAATGCGGAAAAACAAATAAAGCAAAAACAAATGGGAATTATTGCAATGCATGAGGTTGATCCGTCTTTTTATGCGGAACGTATGGTTCTACCATTTTTGCCATCCGAACGAGACCCGCATAGGTCTTTTTATGATGGTTGGGTTGCACATTATTATGGGCGGCAACAAAGTGAGTTGCTTTTCTTGCCTGAGCGTTTCTTGGATGATGTACGCCATGGGTTAGTTCGTAATAGTTTTGATGTGAATCAAAAATATTCGTTTTTTTATGCATGTCAGTGGACAGGGGAAAAACCTCCTTCTATGGTGAAATATGTATTGAAAGAATCAAAATGGGCAACTTTCCCCATATTGAACAGGATGGAACGATTTGCAGCGACGGAGATGCCTGTTAATGGTGTGGTATTGATGGAATTTGAGGGAACGAAGTACCTTTTACTGAAGAAAAATCCTATGATTCAAGAACGTGTGATAGATATAATGTATGAATAAGAAGGTGTCAATTCTAATACCTTGCTTCAACGAAGAAGAAGGGCTCCCCATGTTGTATGATGCATTATGTGGGCAAAGTGGCATTTGCGAAAAACTGAAAGGCTATGATTTTGAGATTCTGCTCATCAACGATGGAAGTCGAGACAAGACGTTGGAGGCGATAAAGCATTATGCTGGTCAGGATGCCCGCATCAGGTATATATCTTTGTCCCGAAACTTTGGCAAGGAATGTGCTATGCTTTCGGGCTTTGACTATGCAAGCGGAGATTGTATGGTCATCATGGATGCTGACCTACAGCATCCGCCTACACTGATACCTGAGATGCTCAACTATTGGGAGCAAGGCTTTCAGGATGTTTACGCCAAACGGAAATCGAGAGGAAAGGAAAGTTGGCTGAGGAGGCATTTCTCATTGGCTTATTATAGCCTTTTGCAGAAAACATCCCGATTTGACATCCTCGAAAATGTTGGCGACTTTCGTTTGTTAGATAGGGTTTGTATAGATGCCCTAAGACAGATGCGTGAGAATGAAAGATATACCAAAGGTATGTTTGCATGGATTGGCTTTAAGAAGAAGGAAATACTTTTTGAACAAGGAGATAGGCAAACAGGAGCCTCCTCTTGGCATTTCAGAGATTTGCTAAACTTGGGCATTGATGGAATAACATCTTTCACTACAGCACCTTTGCGTTTCTCCACCATCGTGGGTTTCTTCATTTCATTGGTAGCATTTATATATATGTGCTGGGTCTTGGTCAAGGCAATTGTGTGGGGCGACCCCGTGGCAGGTTTTCCATCCTTGATGGTTGTGATTCTGTTTTTGGGTGGTGTTCAATTGCTGAGTTTGGGCATTATAGGCGAGTATTTGGGACGTGTCTTTAATGAGGCGAAAGGACGTCCTGTATATTTAGTGAGTGAAACAAATGTTGAGAAGTAAGCAGACCTTTCTTGAGATAGTCCGTTTTGTTATTGTCGGAGTCGTTGCAACTGCAATACATTATGGGGTATATTGGCTATTGATGAAATGGCTTAATGTTACTGTTGCCTACAGTATAGGATACGCTATCAGTTTTATCTGCAATTTCTTGCTGACAAGTTTCTTCACCTTCCGCAAAAAGGCATCTGTGAAAAGAGGGGTAGGTTTTGGTGTTGCACATGGTGTGAACTATTTACTCCATGTATTGTTCCTTCAACTCTTCTTGTGGTTGGGTGTTTCTAAGCAATTAGTGCCGATTCCCGTGTTTGCGGTGGTTATTCCGATTAATTTCTTGTTGGTGAGATTTGTTTTTAAGAAATTGTGAATGAATGTACCGACCTGTTTCCATCCGATTCTGCCACAAAGCAAAAAAGGGGTCGTAAACCATGTTGATGGATTTGTCTTGGGTGATGAGGCTTTTTTTGCAAATTATCCTAATTAGGATTATCCTTTTTAGGATAATTTGCGTGATTTTTACATTCGAATGTAAAAAAATGAAGAAAAAGTGACATTGGAATGTAAAAAAGTGTGATAAGTTGAAAAGATTGAGTGTCTTTTCAACTTATCGCACCCCAATTGATATTGCTTTTTCTGAGTTGGCGGAGGCGGATCCAGAGGATGTTGTTTTGTTGGTTGCGCTCTTCGGGGTCGGAGGTGATGACGGCTTGGGCGGTGTCGCGGGCGAGGGTGAGGATTTGTCCGTCTTGGGCGAGGTTGGCAATCTTGAGGTCGAATGCCATGCCAGATTGCTGGGTGCCTTCGAGGTCACCGGGACCACGGAGTTTGAGGTCTTGTTCAGCAATCTCGAAGCCGTCGGTGGTATCGACCATCACTTGGATGCGCTTGCGGGTGGTGTTGGAGAGTTCGTATTTGGTGACCAACACACAGTAACTTTGGTCGGCTCCTCTGCCGACACGACCACGCAACTGATGGAGTTGGCTGAGTCCGAAGCGTTCGGCATTTTCGATAATCATGACGGAGGCATTGGGCACGTTCACACCCACTTCGATGACGGTGGTGGAGACGAGGATGTGGGTTTCGTGGTTGGCGAAACGTTGCATCTCGCTGTCCTTGTCGGCAGCTTTCATCTTGCCATGCACCTTGCTCACCTTGTAAGCGGGGAATGCCTTGCTAATCTCCTCAAAACCTGCCTCAAGGTCTTTCAAGTCCATCTTCTCTGTCTCCTTGATGAGGGGGTAGACAATGTAGATTTGCCGTCCGAGTTGGAGTTCACGGTGCATCAGTTCGTAGATGCGTAGACGGTGGGCATCGAACATGTGGATGGTGCGGATGGGCTTACGACCGGGGGGCAGTTCGTCGATGACAGACACGTCGAGGTCACCATAGAGGGTCATGGCGAGGGTGCGTGGAATGGGGGTTGCTGTCATGACGAGCACATGAGGCGGCACGCTGTTCTTCATCCAGAGTTTAGCACGTTGCGCCACACCAAAACGGTGCTGTTCGTCGATGACCACCAAGCCGAGTTTGTGGAAGAGCACGTTATCTTCGATGACGGCATGCGTACCGACGAGGATGTGGATGTCACCTGTCACCAATCCCTCAAACACCTCCGTGCGGCGTTTGCCTTTCACAGCCCCTGTGAGTAGTTCCACACGCACAGGCATGTCACTCAAGAACTTTCGTAGGGTTTCCAGATGCTGCTCTGCAAGGATTTCGGTGGGTGCCATGATGCAGGCTTGGCAGCCGTTGTCGATAGCAATGAGTGCCACCATGAGTGCCACAAGGGTTTTGCCGCTGCCCACATCGCCTTGCAGGAGACGGTTCATCTGTCGTCCCGACTTCATGTCGGCACGGATTTCTTTGATGACCCGCTTCTGTGCTCCTGTGAGTTCGAAGGGTAGGTGCTTGAAAAAGAAGTTGTTGAATTGTTTTCCAATCGTGTCGAAGACAATGCCTTTGTAGCGCAACTGACGGTCTTTCACGTACCGCAGAATGTTCAGTTGCACATAGAAAAGTTCCTCGAACTTGAGGCGAAGTTGTGCGTGGCGCAGGGCATCTGGCGAAGAAGGGTAGTGGATATTGCGCACCGCATCGTCGTAGGACATGAGGCGGTGCTGTGTCACGATGTAAGGGGGGAGGGTTTCCTGCAATGGCTCCTTGATGAGTTTGAACATGTTGGCGGTGAGTTTTGCCATGCTGGCGGACGTGAGTCCGCCTTTTTTCATTTTCTCGGAGGTGTTGTAGGAGGGGCACAACCCCTTGAAAACGGTGGGTTGTGCTTCCAGTTCTGCCTCTTGCAGGTTGGGGTTAGACGGCTGTTCCTCAAAGAGATTCCCTGTCGTTCTCGCCTGTGGCTTCAGATGCTCTGGCGCATTCTCTATTTCGGGATGAGCGATTTGTATCTTACCATTGAACACCGTCGGTTTGCCAAAAACGATGTAGGACTTGCGGCAATCGTAATTTTTGGCGACGTACTTGATGCCTTGGAACCAGACGAGGTCGATGAAGCCTGTGCCGTCGGAGAAATGGGCAATGAGGCGTTTGCCACGCCCTTCGCCGATGCTCTCGAAGGAAGCGATTTGACCGCACAGTTGCACGTAGGGCATGTTGCCGTTGATGTCGCAGATTTTGTAGATGCGGCTACGATCCACATATTTGTAGGGATAGTATGCAAGCAAATCACCAACGGTTTGAATGCCGAGTTCGTTGGCGAGCAAGGTGGCGCGATTGGGACCTACTCCCTGCAAATACTTGATGTCTTGGGTGAGAATGTTCAAGGCTTCAATCTTTTTTGTTATTTTACTACCACTCTGTCTCCCAGTAGTTTAGCAAGTTGACGTTGGATTTCGCTGAGTTCCTTGATGCGGCGCATGGTTTCGAGTGTCTTGTTGATGTCGTCCTTCACCTCTGGACGTGTGAGGTCGGCATTGCATTGCTTCAGTTCTTCCTCGATGATGGCGTTCTTATAGTCGAGCAGCAGACGGGAGACGTAAGTGCTTTTGAGTTCCTCTTCGCTCTGTTCCATTTGGTTGCCCTTGCTAAGTTGGTAGCGTTCGCTGATGAGGTCGGCGGCTTCGCGACTGATGTCTTCTTCTTGATTGTTCAGGAGGAACTTGCTGGCAATGAAGCCGCTGTCGTGGATATGGGCGCAGGTGAGTTGGAGCATCTTGGCATATAATGATGAACGGAAGGCTATGTTGTCGTAGGCGAGGTCGCCTTGCACGTATTCGGCAAGAGGAGTTTGTATGTTTTCTCCGTTGGCATCTTCTCCGTCAATCAGTTGTTCGCCATAGCGTGTGACCAGTGCCATAATCATGCGTTCGATGCCGATGAGGCGCTGCTCTGATTGGTGCTGTTTGGTGAGGATGGGGGAAGAGGTGGAGACGGGGGAACCGTCTTCTGTAGGAAAGTCGGGAAGGAAATCTTCTGGGGGGAAGGCATCGAAGGGAGGAATGTCGTCGGGGATGTCGGTGGGAGATGTGGAGATGCCTGTGGGTATGTTTTGAGTTTGGGTGCTGTTGGGAGAAGGGGTGGCGGAGGAGGGGGCGTTGTTCAGGAGGCGTTCTTGGCGTTCACGCTCTCGCTGGGCTTCCTTCTTCATGTTCTCAATGATGGCAGCACGGTTCTTGTTGGCACTGCGCATGAGCACCGCCTCGTCCATGTTGAGAATTTCAGCACACTCGTGCACGTAGGTGGAGCGGATGATTTCGTCGGGAATGACGGCAATGCTCCTCACGATTTCCTCGGTCAGTTTGGCGCGTTTGATGGGGTCTCGCTGGGCATCCTTGAGCAGAAGATTGCTCTTGAAGAGGATGAAATCGGTCTGGTGTGCCGCCACATATTCCTTGAACTCCTGTGCGTTGTGCTTACGGGAGAAACTGTCGGGGTCGTCACCATCGGGCAGCAGAAGAATCTTCACGTTCATGCCTTCAGCCAAGAGCATGTCGGTGCTTCGGGTGGCGGCATGGATGCCCGCTTCGTCGCCGTCGTAGAGCAGGGTGATGTTGTTGGTGAAACGGTGCAGCAAGTGGATTTGTGCCTCGTTAAGGGCTGTACCAGAGTTTGCCACCACATTTTCGATGCCACACTGATGCATGGCGAGCACATCGGTGTAGCCTTCCACCATATATACCATGTCCTCCTTGGCAATCTGTTTCTTGGCTTGGAAGATGCCGTAGAGTTCGTTGGCTTTGTGGTAGATGAGAGAATCAGGTGAATTGACATACTTCTGGCTCACTCCCTTGGTGCGCGCATCGAGCACACGACCGCCAAATGCCACCACCTTTCCGTTCACGGCTATCCATGGGAACATAGCACGTCCACGGAAGCGGTCATAGATGGTGCCGTTGTCACGTTTGACACACAATCCTGTGTCAATCAGATACTTTTCTTTATATCCCTTTGCCTTCGCCTCGTCGGACATGGCATTGGGACTATCGAGACAGAAACCGAGACGGAACTTGGCAATGATGTCGTCACGGAAGCCACGGCTACGGAAGTAAGCGAGTCCGACAGCGCGGCCGTCTTGGTTGTTCTGCATGGTTTGGCTGAAATACTTGGCAGCCCATTCGTTGACGGCGAACATGCTCTCCCGCTCGTTCATTTTCTGACGCTGCTCGTCCGTCATTTCCTCTTCCTCAACAGGAATGCCGTATTTTTTTGCCAAATGTTTTAAGGCTTCCACATAACTCATCTGCTCCATCTCCATGATGAAATGGACAGAGTTGCCACCTTTGCCGCAACTGAAGCACTTGCACACGCCACGGGCAGGGGAGACGGAGAATGAGGGGGTTTTGTCGTCGTGGAAAGGGCACAATCCTTTGTAACTTGCACCAGCACGGCGAAGCGTGACGTAATCGGAGACAACGTCAACGATGTTGGCGGCATCTACGATGCGGTCGATGGTGGATTGTGGTATCATAGTTTTAATTCATAATTCATAATTGGTGATTCATAATGACCTTTCGGTTTAGGTGCATTGCGCCAGTCTGATGGTGGGTTATGAATGGTCAATTATGAATTAAGTTAAGGAATTCCTTGCGCTTTTCAATGTTTTCAAAAACACCAGTATAGTACACCGTTGTGGTGGAAGAGCCTTGCTTCTCGATGCCTCGCATTTGGATGCACATGTGTTGTGCCTCAATCACAACAATGGCACCGAGCGGATTGAGAGCCTGCTGGAGGCAGTCGCAGATTTGCTTGGTCAGATGCTCTTGCACCTGCAGGCGGTGGGAGAAAATATCGACCATGCGTGGAATCTTGCTGAGACCAACGATGTGACCATTGGGAATGTAAGCGATATGCACCTTGCCGAAGAAGGGCAGGATGTGGTGTTCGCAGAGTGAATAGAACTCAATGTTCTTGACCACCACCATCTGGTCGTAATCCTCCTGAAACATGGCGGATTTCAGCGTGGCAATCGGATCCATCGAATATCCTTTCGTCAGTTCGAGGAAAGTCTTTGCCAATCGGTCGGGAGTTCTCTGCAACCCTTCACGCTGTGGGTCTTCGCCGATGGCTTCAAGATTTTGAATACAAGTTTTCTTCAGTATTTCTATCTGTTCTTCTTTATTCATCTCTTTTTTCATTGTTATTGATAGATGTACACCTCGCTCTTGACAATAATGGCATCGTTGGCAATTCTTGCTTCTTTAAGTTTGCTGAGGTAATCAGATGCCTCTTGTCGAGTGACGAAATCACCGACACGGCATCGCCAGTTGGGTGATTCAAACGAGGTATATGATTGAAGTTCAGGGAAGAGGGTTGTTACCTTTGTTCCTGCACGTTGTGCGTTGGTCTGGTCAGTGCGTGTGCTGCCGCCCCAATAGACTTGGATGCGGTAACCACGTGCTTTCGTCTTTTTCCCCGTTTGAATACCAGGGAGTTCTTTCTTCTCTTCCTTCTTTTCAGGAACGAATTGCTTCTTTCCGTTCACCATGTCATTAAGAATTGAGTCTTGATGTACTGTCACTGTGCCTTGCCCCGATGCTGTGCTTTGCAGATGGTCGGTGAAGTTTTGTGCAGACATGGTGATGGTACACAAAAGAATGGAAAAAGTGAAAGTCAGAAGTCTTTTCATTTTGAATTGTAGATTTGAATGTTGTTTTTTTCTTGAATAAGAAGGGGCGAAAGCACCTCGAGGTTTTCTCTGTTTCTCTTCGGCACTTCCTCGGAAGAACTGAAGTACTTTCGAGGAGGTACTCCAGTACTTCTGGGGAAGTACTGGAGTAGAAAGCGATTATTTCCAAGCGTCGATGATACCCTTGAAGTCGGCAACCTTGAGTGATGCGCCACCAATGAGACCACCGTCGATGTCAGGCTTAGCGAAGAGTTCAGGAGCGTTAGAAGCCTTACAAGAACCACCGTAGAGGATAGAAGTGTCGGCAGCCACCTGTGCGCCATACTTCTCAGCAATCACAGAACGGATGTATGCGTGAATCTCTTCTGCCTGGTCAGCAGTGGCAGTCTTGCCTGTACCAATAGCCCAGATGGGTTCGTAAGCAATCACGATGTTCTTGAACTGATCTTCAGAAAGATGGAATACAGAACCTTCGAGTTCAGCCTTCACAACAGCATTCTGCTCGTTAGCCTCACGTTGTGCCAAAGACTCGCCGATGCAGAAAATCACCTTCAAGCCATTAGCCAGAGCCAACTCAACCTTCTCTTTCAGAATTTCAGGGGTCTCGTTGTAGTACTCGCGACGCTCTGAGTGGCCGAGGATGACATATTCAGCACCTGTAGATTTCACCATCTCAGCAGAAACCTCACCTGTGTAAGCACCTGAAGCCTTGTCTGCGCAGTTCTCAGCACCAAGACCAATCACCTTGTGGTCAATGATTTCAGAAACCTTTGCCAAATGGATGAAAGGAGTGCAGATGATGACATCGCAGTTGGGCTTGTCAGCAGCGAGTGCTTCGTTGAGACCCTTTGCCAGTTCGATACCTTCCTGGAGATTCTTGTTCATCTTCCAGTTTCCAGCAACAATTTTCTTTGCCATAATAATACTTGTTTTTATAAGTTAAACTTGATATGAATGTTTGTATTGTCGTTGTCTTTTATTCGTTGAACAGATAGGAGTACTTGCTTGCCAGTTCCTCTTCGCCTGGCATATTGTAGTTGCTCCATTTCTTGAGGATGGTGCCCTGTCGCAAAAGAACCAATCCGGGTTTGGCGCGCACCACCGTCTTCAGCATCCGCTCATCAGCCAGATAATACTCATACTCGGCTCCTGTATGTTCGCTCCAGTATGCCTGTGTCCGTGGGTCGGAAGAGGCAGTGAGGCAGTAGAAACTGATATCGTGGTCCTGCGCATAGTCAAACACCTCATTCACTTTATCAACACAACCTTCATCGGCATTCTTCAGGTCAGGAATGATGAGCAGGAACGTGTAGCCGTCATCAAGGAGGATTTCTTTCGTTATGTCCTCCTCATCATTGTCGGTGATGTAGAAATCGACCATTGCAAGGTTTGCCGTTTCTAAAGGAGTCTTTCGTGTTTCCACGTATGTCCACGTCGAATCTGGGTCATCGTCCTCGGCTGTCAGTTCCAGCGTCTTACCGTCTTTTTCATACACAATCTTGATGTCGTACATCTGCTGCTGCGACATCCCCACCACAGTTTCCCGGAGGTTGGTGCCAATCTTGTAAGGACGGAAATCAAACACGGGCAGACAGATGATGCAATAGATGGCATATCCAATGATGAAACAAAGCGTGACAAAGGCAATGAACCATTTGACACTCACGCTGAGAAAGTCCTTTTGCAATCGGTAATAGCGGCATATCAGCACCGCCGCACCCAAAAGCACAATGTTCTTTACCAGCGTCGCCTCGTTGCTCAATATGATGGCATCGCCAAAGCATCCGCAGTCCGATACGGGGTTGGCAATCACTATGTAAATCGTCAGAATCGTCATTGCCACCATAAAGGCAAGAGCGGTTCTCGACGTTTTTTTTCGGCTTATTCCGAAGAGGAGGAACACACCCAGCGTGAACTCGAAGAATGCCAGTATCACGGCACATCCCAACAGGAAAGTGTCGGGCAGTGTGAGCCATCCCACGGCGTTGACGTAATCTTCCAGTTTATAGACCGTCCCCAGTGGGTCGTTCGCTTTGACAAAGCCGCTGAAGATGAATGTCGCTGCCAGCAATAGGCGGCAAGCATTCACCGCAATCGTGAGAAGCAGAGACTTATTCTTGACTGTCATGCTGCACTTCAGAGAGTTTTATGAGTCCGAATACGGAGTAGTTAATCATGTCGAGGTAGTTGGCGTCAATGCCTTCCGAGATGAGCGTCTGACCGTCGTGCCCCTCTATCTGCTTGGTGCGGTTCAGTTTCATCAGGATGAAGTCGGTGTAACTGCTCACTCGCATGGAGCGCCAAGCCTCGTCGTAGTCGTGGTTCTTGCGGAGCATCAGTTCAAGAGCCACTTGGGCATACTTGTCGTAGTATTCCATTGCTGTCGCCGCATTCATGTCCTCCGTCTCAGCATAACCCAATTCTAACTGGATGAGTCCTACAATACCATAATTCACGATGGCTTGAAACTCTGGGTAAATACCTTCTCCCACCAGCGAAACGCCCTTCACCTCGAGGCTGCGGATGCGGTTTGCCTTGATGAAGATTTGGTCGGTCACCGATGACGGTCTCATAATGCGCCATGCAGCACCATAGTCGTGCAACTTCTTGCTGAAGATGTCGCGGCATCCTGCCATGGCTTGCTTGAATTGTTGCTGAGTGTCCATGTCTCTATAGATTGTGCGCAAAGTTACTGCTTTTTCTTGAATTAAGTGTAAAAAAGAGGCTGAAAAAGCAATGCGCCAAGCAATTGTTGTTGCTTGGCGCATGATATTGGAATGTGGAAGTCACTTACTTCTTGGAACTTTTTGCCACAGAACCTTTTGAGATTCCGTTGTTCAGAACAAAGAAATCGCCTGTCACATCTTGGTGTTCAAAGTCAAACATCAGTGCTGGATTAATGGGCTGACCGAGCACACGTGTCTCGAAATGGAGGTGAGAACCGTTGGATTTACCAGTGTTTCCACCCAGTCCGATGGGCTCGCCTGCACGGACAATCTGGTCTTTCTTCACAATCTGCTTGCTCAAGTGACCATAAAGTGTTTCCAAACCATTGGGGTGACGAATCACGATGTAGTAGCCGTAGCCACCGCCGTTGTACTTGCAGATGCGCACCTTGCCGTCGAATGCAGCACGGATGGTGTCACCGATATACACCTTGATGTCCAAACCCTCATGCTGACGGCCCCAACGAGGACCAAATGGAGAGTTTATCTTTCGGCTTGGGGTAGGCATGCAGAAACCCCGCAGGTCAATCTTGTAGTTGGATGGCACCACACCCGTACAACTTCTGATGTTGTCAGTCCAGTCGGTGTAAATATTGGCTGCTGGGTCATTGAGGTCGGCAGAAAGTGCCGCTGTATTGTTGAGTTTTACGTTGTGAATGTCTTTGAGTCGCTTGTCGGATGGAGCCTGTCTTGCAATGATGTCCTGTGCCATGCCACTGAGGGATACCAATGAAAGGGCTACAATACCGAGTGTCTTTTTAATTGTTGAAAATTCCACGAGAAAATAATTTTAATGGGTTTGGTAAAAAGGAAGATTGTTTTAGTACTCGTCGTTTGCATACAAGTACTGGAATACGCCAGGTGTGTAATCGAAGATTTCCTCTGGCTTGAAGAACCGGTTCAACTCAATCACGGCATTTTCGGGAGAATCGGATGTGTGGATGATGTTCTCTTGGAAACTCATACCAAAGTCACCACGGATAGTACCTGGAGCGGCTTTCCTTGAGTTGGTGCTGCCTGTCATCGAACGCACGGTTTCCACCGCGTCAACACCTTCATAGCAGCAGCAAACAACAGGAGAAGCCATCATGGAGTTCTTGATGCGCTGGAAGAAAGGCTTGCCAGCAAGGTGAGCATAGTGCTCATTCAGCAGTTCATCTGTCAGTTGCATCATTTTCATACCTGCTAAACGCAGACCTTTGCGCTCAAAACGGGCTGTTACTTCACCTACGAGTGCGCGCTGTACTGCACCAGGTTTCAAGATTACAAGAGTTTTCTCCATTGTTGTTTCCGATATTCTCTTAAATGTTCGAGTTGATGTTTTGTCCCGTCATATATATGAACGGCACTGTAACCTGTAATTCAATTCTCGATGCAAAGGTACGAAATATATTTCGCACTCACAAGAATGTCGTGGATAAATTACACTTTTTTCACAAATCGAGGCACTTCTTCACTTCTGCTTCAACGTTTGTCAACTTCTCCTTGCAAAATTCCACTAATGTTTTCGCTTCCTTCAGACGGGCAGTCAGCGAGTCAATATCCATCTCGCCGCTCTCTATCTGCTTTACGATCTGTTCAAGGCGTTGTACCGCCTTTTCATAAGTCATGTTCTTCTCCATATCGATTCAATTTTTCATTTTCCGTTGTTCGTGGTCCGAATGATAGACCTGATGCTTCCCGTAGCCAGAGTGGTTTCAATCTCATCCCCCTCTTTCACCTCGCTGGCATCCCGAATAGCCTTGCCGTCAATGCGGGCAATGCTGAAACCAAGACGCAGAATCCTGTCGGGGTGCGCACTACGCAGTTTGCTCTCTATCAGTTCGATATGCTTCTCCTCATTGCGAAGCAGGGCAGGAGCATAAAGCCTCAATTGTTGTCCGAGCAGATGCACCCTCTCTTTGGCAGTGCTGAGGGATTGGATGCTGTTGTTTGCCAAGGCTGCAGACAGGCGATTGAGCCGAATTTCTTCTCGTGCCTTGACGGTGGAGAAGAGCATGGGCAGTTTGTTGGCAAGCAGTTTCAGCCGTGCCGTTTCGGTCAGCAGCAGATTGTCGATGTTGTCGGTCAGTCGTGCCGCCAACTCCTCCAGCCAGTTCAGTTCCTCCTCTTGATGATGGATGAGGAACTCGGCGGCAGCCGTCGGGGTCTTCACCCGTGTGTGGGCAATCATGTCAATCACCGTGTCGTCCCGTTCATGTCCGATGCCTGTGATGATGGGCAGATGGAATTGTGCCACGTTCTCAGCCAGCAACAGCGAGTCAAACCCTTGTAGGTCGGAGGTGGCGCCACCGCCTCTGATGATGACCACCACATCCCATTCTTCTATTTGTTCCGCAATCCTGTTCAGGGCATCAATCACGCTTCGTTCCACATCGTTCCCTTGCATGGTTGCCGCAAACAGTTCGGTCTTGAAAGCCAAGCCTCGTTTGTTGCTGTTCAGTTGGTTACAGAAGTCACCATAGCCAGCAGCCGTAGCCGATGAGATGACAGCGATGCGCTGCAGCAGTCGTGGCAATGGAAGTTCCCTGTTCATCGTGTCGATGCCCTCCTCCACCAGTTGCTGCAAAATCTCCTGTCGCCTTCGGGCGATGTCTCCCATCGTGTAGGTGGGGTCAATATCGGTCACATTCAGCGAATATCCATAGAGTTCGTGGAAAGTCACCTCCACCTTCATCTGCACCTGCATTCCTGCTGCCAGTGTCTGTCTCGTCATCTGTTCAAACATCGGTTTGATGAATGCCCATCGGTTCGCCCACACCTGTGCCCGTGCTTTCGCCACAATTCCATTGCCATGCTGCTCCTTCTGCACCAGTTCCATGTAGCAATGGCGGTTCACGCGCAGTTCGCTGATTTCAGCCTGCACCCAATACTCGTCATCGAGGGTCAACTCCAGTGTCTCCCTCACGAGCCCGTTCAACTCATATAGTGTCAGTGCCTTCTTCATTTACGATTTTGTACTTATATCCGTGGTCTCTTGCCGTTCAGCACATGCACAAACGTGTCATAATCCCTGTCGATGTGGCTCAGTTCATACTGCTCGATGTTCAGCGAGAACCGTCCCGGCAAGTCGTCCAGTCCGAAGTATGCCTTGATGAGACACACCGCATTGAAGGCTCGGTCATCTTTCCGTTTCATCAGGGTCATGCAGCATTTGCGGGCAACGACCTTGTCCTCAATCACTTTGAGAGTCTTGAAAATGAGAAAGTAGGAGAGGGCAGAATCCACCTTCAGCAACATCGACAGCCGCGTCACCTCATTCTCCACATGGAAGGCTTCCAGCAGTCCCGTCACCTGTGCCTCCGTTTTCATTTCTGGCAGCATGATATTGCAAATCTTCACCAGCGATTCCGCGTTCGTCTCCCTCAGGTGCTCATACAGCCCCCTTGTGCCCTCTGTCCTGAAATCCAACATCCCGTCCTCAGCCAGATGCCCCACAGCCACAGCGCCGCTCAGAAACGCAGCCCTTTTAAATATAATAATGTGTAAGAGCGTTTCCCAGAAGAGTTCATTCTCCAACCTCGTCAGCACCTCCTCCCGCATCACACGTTCCATCCGCCTCAACTCCATATTGCTCAGGCTCCTCAGCATGCGCGCCAGTCCCTCCCAGTCTCGCATGCCGACCAATGGCATCACCTTCTCCTTCAGTGTCATCAAAGTTCACCTCCTTTCATCTGCCACCCAATGGGGGCGCAATTTGATGCAAATGTACGTATTTTAATTCATAATTCATAATTCACAATTCATAAT
>JAFUYM010000048.1 GCA_017470525.1 Bacteroidaceae bacterium | reverse complement strand
TCATATTAGAGTTTTGCTTGTTTTCTTTTTGCAACACTAAGATAAGTGAAAATTCTGACATGGCAAAATCCTGGGCAACTTTTTGTTGCTCAGGAACTTATAAATAAAGTTAAATTATAGTGTTGCGGAATTAAGGTTTAAAAAAGTGAGAAGAACCCTCCACGCGAGGCTTTTGAATTTGTGCCTATAGCGATGGGAGGGCAAAGAAAGTGCTGTTCAATAAAGGCTAACACCTTTTCTTTTTCGTTGTGTAAAGAAGATGAAAAGGCATTCTTTTTGGATAAAGTCTTTTCGTAAAAAATACGATATGAACAGGCGTTTTATTATCGTAAAAAGTAAGAAAACTAACTGTTTGATAAAAAAGTTAATGTAAAAATGAAAAAAAGTCTGTTTTTTCTTTGTAGGTTTAAAATAAAGAGATAACTTTGCAACCGAAGTCAAGCGAGAAGATGATGTAGGAGAGTCGAAACGACCTTAAGTGTTCCAATCGAAAAATATAACAATCTGATAACCGCATCCATTTACCCCATGAATCCGACTGTCAATCCATACGTGTCTGTTGACTGTGTGCTCCTCGGCTTTGACGGAGAGCAACTGAACGTGCTGATTGTACGCCAGAGTGGAAAAGGCGGCGAAGACAGCACGGGCAACTACAAACTGCCGGGCAGTTTGATATACATGGATGAGAATCTGGATGAGGCTGCACAGCGGGTGCTGAATCAACTGACGGGGCTTGTGCATGTGAACATGATGCAATTTAAGGCTTTTGGCGGTGCTGACCGCTTAAAGAATCCTTCCGATAGTGTGTGGCTGGAGCGTTTCCACCATCTTAACCATCACATCGAGCGTATTGTCACCATCGCATACACGTCGTTGTTGCGCATTGACCGTCGGATGGAGAAGTTGGAAGGTGGTTATGAGGCACGATGGATTCCGATTGGGGAATTGCCGAAGTTGGCGTTCGACCACAACGACATCGTGCTTGAGGCTGTGGAATCGGTGAAGCAGAAGTCCACACTTGACCCAACACTTCTGTTTGATTTGCTGCCACGCAAGTTTACGGCAGCCCAACTTAGAGTTGTGATAGAGAATGTGCAGGGCGTGACCATCGATGTCAAGAATTTCCACAAGAAACTGGCAACCATGCCTTATGTAATGCCGCTTGAGGAGAAAGAAGACGGTGTGAATCACCGTGCGGCGCGTTACTATAAGTTCAAGCGCATCCGTAAGAAGAACTTGACGGAAGGAAAAATGGAATCATAAATAAATCACACATATTAGTTAGTAGTTAAAAAGTTATTAAAAAACAATCAAAAAAAATTAAAGTTATGGCTAAAGAGTATTTTCCAGAGATTGGTAAAATTAAGTTTGAAGGCAAGGATTCCAAGAATCCAATGGCATTCCACTATTATGATGCAGAGAAAGTGATCATGGGTAAGCCTATGAAGGAGTGGCTCCGCTTTGCAATGGCATGGTGGCACACACTCTGTGCAGAGGGTGGCGACCAGTTTGGTGGTGGCACTAAGAAATTCCCATGGAACGAGGGCACTGACGCTGTGACGATTGCTAAGCAGAAGGCTGATGCAGGTTTCGAAATTATGCAGAAACTCGGTTTCCCATATTTCTGCTTCCACGACATTGACCTCGTTTCCGAAGGCAACAGCATTGAAGAGTATGAGGCTAACCTCCAGGCAATCACTGATTATCTGAAAGTGAAGATGGAAGAGACTGGCATCAAACTCTTGTGGTCAACTGCCAACGTGTTCGGCAATGGTCGCTACATGAATGGTGCTTCCACAAACCCAGACTTTGACGTGGTGGCTCGTGCCATCGTTCAGATTAAGAACGCAATTGACGCTGGTATCAAACTAGGTGCTGAGAACTATGTATTCTGGGGCGGTCGCGAAGGCTACATGAGCCTTCTGAACACTGACCAGAAGCGTGAGAAGGAGCACATGGCAACCATGCTCACTATGGCTCGCGACTACGCTCGCAGCAAGGGTTTCAAGGGCACTTTCCTCATTGAGCCAAAGCCAATGGAGCCATCTAAGCACCAGTATGACGTTGACACGGAGACTGTCATCGGCTTCCTCAAGGCACACAACCTCGACAAGGATTTCAAGGTGAACATCGAAGTGAACCACGCTACACTTGCAGGTCATACTTTCGAGCACGAACTTGCTGTGGCTGTTGACAATGGCATGCTCGGTTCTATCGACGCTAACCGTGGTGACTATCAGAACGGTTGGGACACTGACCAGTTCCCAATCGACCAGTACGAACTCGTTCAGGCTTGGATGGAAATCATCCGTGGTGGTGGTCTCGGCACTGGTGGTACTAACTTCGATGCTAAGACTCGTCGTAACTCAACTGACCTCGAGGACATCTTCATCGCACACATCTCTGGTATGGATGCAATGGCACGTGCTCTCGAATCGGCGGCTAAACTTCTTGAGGAGTCTCCATACTGCGCTATGAAGAAGGCTCGTTACGCTTCCTTCGACAGCGGCATCGGTAAGGACTTCGAGGACGGCAAACTCACGCTCGAGCAGGCTTACGAGTACGGCAAGAAAGTCGGCGAACCCAAGCAGACTTCTGGCAAGCAGGAACTCTACGAGGCAATCGTTGCCATGTACGCATAAGCAGAACGAAACATGAAAAAATAATTTGGCCAGCCCCTCTATTCCTCGACAGGATTGGAGGGGTTTTCTTTTTCTTGTGTCTGCACATGAAAATCGCACTGCTCCAGTCCAATGAAGCGGACTGGAGCAGTGCGGCATGTCGGACTGGAGCAGTCCGATTAACAGGTTGTGGTTACTCTTCTTTTCCGAAACTTACAGTGACGCTTGCGGGCTTCTCGGCAGGCTCGCCTTTGGTGAGTCCCGGGCGCCAACGAGGCATGCCCGTCACGATGTTGAAGGCAGCGGTGTCAAGCGTTGAGCCTGCTGATTTGGTGACTTCTGCTCCGTAGATGTTGCCTTTCTTGTCAACCATAAAACTGACCACCACATCGCCCTTGCCGTTCACGCCTGAATGGAGGAGTTTCTTCTTCAGGTAGGCTTGCAGAAAGATTTCGCCACCCGGAAATTCGGGGTCGGTGTCAGTCTCTGCCTTTGTGGTTTGTCCGGCTTTGGCGAGACTGTCGGTCTTGGCACCTTGCAGGATGGCTTCCTTATTCTTGGATCCAAAGCCCTGCATCTGAGCCTCTTTCAATTTCTGAGGAACGTCTTGTGCGTCAGCGGTGAGTGTCACGATGCCCATTGCGAACATCAGAAAAAACTTATTCAGTTTCATATTCGTCTCGTTTTTGTTGTTGATTCTATTATTTTTTCGGTGGCAAAGTTAGGGAATAATTGGGAATTGCGGATTAGGATTTAGGAATTATTTGCTTTTCAAGGTGCTTTTTCGTCAAAAAAAGTAATAAATCCCAGTTCCTAATCCGCAATTCCTAATTATTTTTCTTAACTTTGCACACTTATTGTATGTAATCTAAAACTAAAAAAAAGAAGAATATGAAACTTGATGGAAGAAGAGAAAGTTCGAATGTGGATGACCGTCGCGGTGGAGGTGGCGGCATCAGGCTCGGTGGCAAGGGAGGTCTTGGCATCGGTGCAATGATTGTGATTGGTTTAATCACCTACTTCACCACGGGTGACCTTGGCACAGCCTTTCAGGCTGCCACTTCGGCTGGCGACCTGACCAGTGTGACGATGGGTGCCGACGGGCAGAACGTGCCCTACGAACCTACCGCTCAGGAACAGGAACTGGAGCACTTTGCCAAGCAGGTGCTTGCCTCCACCGAGGATGTGTGGACGGCAGAGTTCAAGAAACTCGGCAAGACCTACGAGGCTCCCACACTTGTTTTCTTCAATGGTTCCGTGCAGTCGGGTTGCGGTGGTGCAACCGCTAGTGTAGGTCCGTTCTACTGCTCAGCCGACCAGTGCGTTTATATTGACCTGTCGTTCTTCACCACAATGAAGAAATCGCTTGGTGCTGATGGCGACTTTGCTTATGCCTATGTGATTGCCCACGAGGTGGGGCACCATGTGCAATACCTGCTTGGCAATTTGGGCAAGGCGCATGCTAAGATGGCGAAACTTTCGCAGAGTGAGGCCAATAAGGTGAGTGTGCAGATTGAATTGCAAGCGGACTGCTATGCGGGCATTTGGGCATATCATGAGCAGAAAATGTTTGGCTCACTTGAAGATGGTGACCTTGAAGAGGCTATCAGTACAGCCCAGGTGATAGGGGACGATTATTTGCAGAAAAAAGCCCAAGGCTATGTGGTTCCAGAGTCTTTCAACCACGGCACCAGCCAGCAGCGCATCAAGTGGTTCAAGCGTGGCTTCACTACGGGGCAACTCTCTCAGGGAGACACTTTCTCATATAGTTATGAACAACTCTAAAAAAGGATATATAAACACAATAATTAATTAAAAAACATTGAAAACTATGGCAAATTTTTCATTAGAAATTGGCAGTGCTATCAGCACTGGTTGGGAATACGCAAAGAAGTATGGACTCTTGATAGCGGTGATCTATCTGCTTGTCGGTCTGGTGACAGGCGGTGTGTCAAATCTTTTGTCACCTTCTCTTAGCCCAGATGTATATAGGCAAATGGGTGAAGCATTGGGACAAGGTGATTTCGAGGCTTTTAGCAGGTATGCTGATTTGTACAATGGCGGCTTCGGAGCATCTGTCGGCACATTGTTTAGTTTCATCATTTGCATTGTTGTCAGTGCAGGTCTTTATAACCTTGCACTTGGATTGGTGAGCGGCCGTTATGATAGTGTGGAATTTGAGGCTTTTCTACAGCCTTTGTCTGTTTATCTCAAGGCGCTTGTCATTGCAATTATCGTTGGTTTCTTCATCTCCATTGCAGCTTTCCTCTGTATTATTCCAGCATTCATCGTGGGTCCTCGTTTGGCATTCTCTATTCTCTATCAGATTGAGAATCCTGAGGCAGGCATTTGGGAGTCTATCAAGGCAAGTTGGAATATGACTTCGGGCAACACCCTCGCCCTGATTGGTTTCGCCATCGTTTGTGCCTTCATCTACTTCATCGGTGTCCTTTGTTGCTGTGTCGGTGTCTATTTTGCCGAGGTCATCGGTCTCTTCGCCATGATTGCTGCCTACTACCAACTCAAAGGCAATCTGCAATAGTCAGATGAAGCAAACGCACACGCATTAATCATACGAATGACTGCTCACCGCCATTGCTTGATGGCGATGAGTTGTCATTGTTCTAACCGTTATTGTAAAACGTCAAATTATCAATAGAATTGACAGTTTCAGAACTTATCAATAAGACAGAGCGGACAGCCTTCTCCTTTGAAGTGCTGCCACCTCTGAAAGGTACAGGTACGGCGGCTCTTTTCAGCACCATTGACGTGCTGAGGGAGTTTCAGCCTGAATACATCAATATTACGACTCACCGTAGTGAGTACGTGTATGTGGAACAACCGGATGGTACATATATCAGGCATTTCATTCGTCGCCGACCCGGCACTGTGGCGGTGGCGAGTGCTATTATGCAGCGATATAATGTGAAAGTGGTGCCTCACATTGTTGTGAGTGGTATGACGAAGGAGGAAATTGAGTATATGTTGCTTGACCTTCAGTTCCTCGGTATTCGCGACCTTCTTCTTCTGCGCGGTGACAAAGCGAAGGATGAAGCGAAGTTCCAACCAACAAAAGACGGTTACAGTCATGCAATGGAACTCATCGAGCAGGTCAACCGTTTCAACCAAGGTTATTTTGTTGATGGCACACCCATCAAGCAGCCAGGTGCTCCTTTCTCCTTTGGCGTAGCCGCTTATCCTGAAAAGCATGAGGAGGCTCCGAACCTTGAGTTTGACCTTCAGGTGCTTCGTCAGAAGCAAGATATGGGTGCTGATTACGCTGTTACCCAAATATTCTATGACAATGACCATTACTTCCGTTTCGTCCAGCGGGCTCGTGAGGTGGGCATCACCATACCCATCATTCCAGGCATTAAGCCGATGGGAAAACGTTCCCAGTTTAATGTCCTGCCTAAAACTTTTCACCTTGACTTGCCAGAAGCACTTTCCCGTGCTGTTGAACAGTGCAAGAATGATGATGAAGTAAAGCAGGTGGGCATAGAGTGGGGCATCCAGCAGTGCCGTGAACTCATGCAACATGGTGTTCCCAGCATCCATTTCTACTCAATGGGTGCAACTGATAGTATTCGGGCAATCGCCAAAGAAATATATTAACCTATCTTGAGGTGGTGTACCCGCCTTCCCTAAAAGTAAAATGCCTTTTTCTCAAATCATAGGACAAACCCAAGCCAAGCAGCACCTTCTCTCCGAGTATGAGCAGGGGCGCATACCCCATGCTTTGATGCTTTATGGTCCAGAAGGCAATGGTGCCCTGCCTCTTGCAGTTGCTTATGCCCAGATGCTTCTCGGTGGCGGTCCTATGGCAGAGAAACTTCAGCATCCAGACCTTCACTTCGTCTTCCCTATCTATAAGAAGACCAGCGGAAAAGACTCTTATTGCAATGATTTCCTTCGCGAGTGGCGTGAACAACTTCTGACACATCCTTATTTCGGTATGTCAGAATGGATGAATACTGCTGGTGCAGAGAATCAGCAACTGCTGATTTATGCTAATGAAAGCGAATCCATCCTCCGAAAACTCAGTCTCAAAGCCAGTCAGGGAGGCTATAAAGTCATGATCATTTGGCTGCCTGAGAAGATGAATGCGGAGTGTGCTAACAAAATCCTTAAACTTCTTGAGGAACCACCGGCACAAACTGTTTTTCTCCTTGTCAGTGAACAGCCTGATCGTGTGCTACAGACCATTCGCAGCCGCACACAGATGCTCGCTGTGCCACGTCTTAGCGAACAGGATGTGGAGCAAACCCTTATCGCTCGCTATAGCATCCTTCCAGCCGAAGCACATCGCATAGCCCGTTCCTGTTCAGGTAACATGGCGCAGGCATTGCGCACCATCACAGCCGATGCTGAAGGCGAGTATTTCTTCGAACTTTTTGTCGAACTCATGCGCCTTTCTTACGTTCGGAAGGTCAAGGAAATGAAACTTTGGAGTGACCGTGTGGCTGGTATGGGGCGTGAGCGCATCAAGTCTTTCCTCGATTACTGCCAACGCATGGTACGTGAGAATTTCATTTATAACTTTCATCGTCAATCAGACCTCAATTACATGACCGAGCAGGAAGCACAGTTTGCCGTGCGTTTCGCCCCTTACATCAATGAACGTAATGTCATTGGCATCACTGAAGAACTTTCCCTCGCCCAACGCGATATTGCTCAAAACACTAATGCGAAAATCGTTCTTTTCGATTTCGCCCTCAAAATGATAGTACTCATCAAAAATAGATAATACTCAGATAGATAATACTTAGAGTCCAAGCCGTTTTTACGTCTTACTCTCTATAAAATAAGAACAATTTTATGACCGAAACTTTCAAATGTGGCAACTGCACAGGTTACATTTGTGCCCAGGGATGCAGCCGCCATGCAGACAAACTTAATACCTATGACTGGCTTGCCGACTTACCCGACAATGCCGATGCTTGCGACATCGTCGAAGTGCAGTTCAAACCTCCACGTAAAGGTTACTATATCAACGTCAATCGCCTCCCTTTGGAAAAGGGGGATGTGGTGGCTGTTGAAGCCAGTCCGGGGCACGACATTGGCACTGTCACCATGACAGGGCGTCTTGTTCCACTTCAAGTTCAAAAGGCAAACCTCAAGCCTGGCGTTGAACTCAAAAAAATTTATCGGAAGGCGCGTCAAGCCGACCTCGAGAAGTATGAGGAAGCCAAGAAACGTGAGCACGAGACCATGATAGAGAGCCGTCAAATCGCTCTTCATCTCGGGCTTAAGATGAAAATCGGCGATGTTGAATATCAAGGTGATGGCAACAAAGCCATTTTCTACTATATTGCCGATGACCGTGTTGACTTCCGACAACTCATCAAAGTGCTTGCCGACCGTTTTCATGTGCGTATTGAGATGAAGCAGATTGGCGCTCGACAGGAGGCTGGACGCATTGGCGGACTTGGACCTTGTGGACGCGAACTCTGTTGTGCTACATGGATGACCAAATTTGTCAGTGTCAGCACAGCGGCTGCCCGTTTTCAAGACATCTCCCTCAATCCTCAGAAACTTGCTGGACAATGTGCTAAACTCAAGTGCTGCATGAATTATGAGGCAGACCAATATATGGAAGCCCTCAAAAAACTTCCTTCACGAGAAATCACCCTTCATACTCAAGATGCGGAATACTTTTTCTTCAAGGCAGATATCCTCACTCATCGTCTTACTTATTCTACAGACAAGAAGGCGCTCGTCAACGAGAAGACCATCTCAGCCCGTCGTGCTTTTGAGATTATTCAAATGAACCGAAACGGGCAGAAACCTGCCTCCCTCATAGAGGATGACGATGCACCGACTCCTGTTTCTAACGACCTGCTTGACCAAGACATCACTCGCTTTGATACTCAAAGCAAGCGCAAGAAAAAGAAGAAGCATCACAATGCAGCCTCCGCTGGTGGCAATAATGCCAACAATGCAGGTGGTAACGGTAACAATAAGGGGCGTAATGCCAAAAGTGGGCAGTCTCGCGCCAACAACAATGGAGGGGGAGCACAATGAAAAGGCTCCTCCTCTTTCTCCTGCCCTTCTTCTTTGTCGCTTGTCAGCAAGAGAATCTATATTATTCAGATTATCGCCATATATCCCATTCCCGATGGGATAAGAACGATACCCTTATCTTTACCCTTCCTCCTTCTGAACGTGACCTCGATGTGATCGTCACTCTCTCCGTTCGAACGACGGCTGATGCTTCTTACAACGACCTTGTCACACGCCTCGAGGTGTTTAGTGATGCCCGTCCTCTATCATCTGTTCACGTGCCTATTGCTCTCTATAAAGGAACTCACCCTACAGGCCGGGGATTCTCTCCTGCCGAGAGTTCTTCTCGTCCACAATCTCTTCATCTTCAATCCCATCATACTTATACTTTTCGTGTTACTCACCTCATGCGGCTCAATCCGCTTCCTGGTGTTCAAGATTTCAGCATTCTTGTTGAGGAGGAGTAGATTCTTCGGAATTCTTCTTTCCCTTTGGCATTTTGTGCTATGAGAGTGTGGCATTTGTCGTAAAAAAGGGATGGAAACAAAAAAAAGTGAAAAAACTGTACGGAAAGTGGAAAGATGTTTTTATCTTTGCACTACGAAATGAATCGTATGAATGAATATAAAATAGCGAGTACCCAGAACCCACGAGTGAAGGCGGTGGTGGCGTTGCAGCAGAAGTCGGCAGAGAGAAAGCGGACGGGGTTGTTTGTGGTGGAAGGCCGACGGGAGGTGAAGCATTGTGTGGAGGCAGGATTTGAGGTGGATTGGGTATATGTGTGTGAAGAGGCAGACGAGAATGATGATGAGATTTCTGCATCCGTAGGGATGGAGCATGTGGTGGAGGTGACGAGAGGGGTTTATGAGAAAATGGCTTATAGAGGGGGAACGGAAAATGTGTTGGCTGTGGTGAAGGAACGAAAGTTGAGACTGGCGGATTTGAAGTTAAGAAAAGATGCACTGGTAGTAGTGGTGGAACGTGTGGAGAAACCTGGAAATCTTGGAGCAATTCTGCGGAGTGCAGATGCTGCTGGTGTGGATGCTGTGTTGGTGTGTGATGCGTTGACGGATTTGTATAATCCAAATCTGATTCGGAGTTCGGTGGGAGCGGTGTTTACGGTGCCTTGTGTGGTGTGTGGAAGTGAAGAGTGCATCAAATTTTTGAAAGAGCGCGGAGTGAAGATTCTGACGGCACAATTGCAGGATTCAGAACTTTATTATGATACTGACATGAAGGGAGCAACTGCGATTGTGATGGGAACGGAGGCGACGGGATTGACGGATGTATGGAGGCGGGTGGCTGATGCTCATATCAGAATTCCGATGTTGGGGAAGGAGGATTCGCTGAATGTGAGTGTGAGTGCGGCAGTGCTAATGTATGAGGCGGTGAGACAGAGATGCGGAAAATAAAAGACGATATTGTAGAACAAATGGATAGATGAAAAACGGTATGAAGAAGATGTTAATGATAGGTGTGATGGTGCTTTCTGCAATGGTAATGTTGGCACAAGAGGAGTATCACATCAAGAATTTCGGAAAAGGCGATGATTTGAAAGTGCGCGGTACGACTTGTATTGCACAGGTAAACGGATTTATGTGGATTGGCACATCGACGGGCTTGGTGGCGTTCGATGGGGAACATTCGTATGTGTATTCCATCCCAGACAAAGAAGGGCTTGGTGGCTTTTATAGCAGGGTCTCGACGATTACGCCAGAGAATGGTGAACGCTTTTGGGTGGGAACGAAACGTGGCATCTATATATTTGAACTGAGTAAGGAGCGGTTGGTGGAGTTTCAGGTTGAGGGTGTGCCGAAGTACCCGATGGTGTCTGCCATGCAGTTTGATGGTGATGGAAATATGTGGACGATTATGAATGGGCGGCCATATATGGTCGATGTGAAGAAGAAAAAGGCAGAACTTATTGGTGATGGATTGGTGGCACCATTTTGTATGAAAGTCACACGTGATGGCACGGTATGGATGGGCGATAATAGTGGTGTGCTCTATCGGTATGACTCACCGAATAGACGCTTGCGCTCGTATGTGGTGAAGCCCGAAGGGGTGGAAAAGTTCACCAATCTGATTTGTATTACGGAAATGGACAATGGTATGTTAGCATTGACCACAGCATCGGATGGTGTGTGCCTATTTTCTCCCGAAGAATTCACATCGAAGTTGTTGATGGCGCGTGATGATGAAGGAGAACCGATTATGGCACATACAGCCATCACGCCCGATGGAGAAAACTTATGGGTTGGTTCGGAGCGTGGCATCCTCATATATCGGATGAAAGATGGTCATGTGAGTGCCATTCGTGAGTCGCACACTGCTATCAACTCGCTGTCGGATAATGCTGTACATTCGTTGTATAAGGATGAAGAAGGCGGAGTATGGGCAGGCACATTCTTTGGTGGCATGAACCGTATCAGTTTGTCCCCTCATAATTTCTCGGTTTTCATGCCTAAAGGTGAAAGGGACGATGTGGATGCCGTGCGTGAAATATGTGGTGATAACCACGGAAACCTTTGGGTGGGTGTGGAAGATGGTGGTTTGTACCTGTTCGACCGTGAGAAGAAGGAACTTCGTCTGGCGAATGTGTCATGGGGAGAAACTCCACCGCCGTTTAATGTACAGGGTTTGATGATGGTGGGTGATGATTTGTGGGTGTCAACCATCATGAGAGGTATTTATGTTGTTGACACACAAAGTATGCGGCTGAAGAAATGGTATAGCAAGACGAATCGGACAAGTACGGGACATAACATTGGTGGCATTAGTCTTTGCCGGCAGAACGGTACGATTTTTGTGGCTTCTTCGGCTTCGGGTGTATATATTTTTGATGAGGAAAAGGAAGAGTTCAACCTGATGCCAGATTTGACAGGTATGTATGCACATCATCTGTATGCAGACCGTCATGGGAATGTGTGGTTGGCAACCTTCGACAAGGGTTTGTGGAAGATTTATCAAGAGAATGGGAAATGGAAGGCGGAGCAAACACCGTTCAGTTATAAGTGTGTCACAGTTATTACAGAAGATTCCAAAGGCTTGTATTGGGTAGGCACGGATATCCGAGGACTCATGAGTTATGACGACAAGACGAAGAAGACGCATTCACTCAATATCTCAGAACGATTGATGCACCAGTCGATCAATAGTATTGTGGAAGACCATCATCATCGTTTGTGGCTGGGAACTTTCGATGGTCTTTATAGTTATAACATTGATAAGAAGGTGGTTAATCGCTCCACGATCTCAAATGGTTTGCCAACAGAGTATATGAACTATTCAGCGAGTTTCGTAGATAAGGATGGTATTGTATATGTTGGTACTTACAAAGGAATGGTGCGTTTTAATCCGGCTTCCTTCTTTCTTTCTCGTGAGCGATTGAAACCTTTTTTCTTGCACTTGTATGTAAATGGACAGTACGTTTCGCCAGGCGATAGTACTGGTATTTTGACCCAAACATTGTTCCTGACAAAGGAATTGGCATTGCCTCATGCTCAGAACACAATTAGGTTGGATTATGCCGTACCTTCCTATAAGAATGGAAGCATCGTGTGGTATCGTTATCGGCTGAAGCCCGATGACCCTTGGGTCGTGACGGATAAAGCACAGCCCATTCAATTGACGAACCTCTCGACAGGAGAATATAGCATCACATTGCAAGCAAGTTATAATCCAGATGTATGGGAAGGAGAGCCCGCTGTGCTCTATGTCACAATTGCTCCTCCGGGATGGCTTAGTATGGGTGCCATTCTTGGCTATGTGTTGTTGATAGTCTTTATTGTTGTTATTGTGATGTCTGCCATTAAACATGAAACCCACCCTAAGAATAAAGAATAGAAGTATGAAACTATATTTAAAGCAGTTTATTTTGGTAATGGCATCTTTGTGGATGCCTGCCTACTTGATGGCACAACACGAAATGGAGGAACGTCGTGGCCGCATAGAGAATCTGACGGATTTTCGTATGTTGCCAACATCAAGACAACATCGTGTTGGTTCTATAGCAACGGCTCCTTTGAGATGCGTTGGTTCGCCGAAGGTACCTGTCATTTTGGTGCAATTTGCGGACCTTTCTTTCACGTCGGCTGAAAATGATTCGTTAGTCAAGGTGGCATATCAGGACTTTTATAATGCAGGTGAAGGTGTGTCCCCATGTGGTTCTTTTTGTTCAGTCAAGGAGTATTTCCGCTCGCAGTCAGACGGGCAATTTTCGCCTGAGTTTGATGTGATTGGACCCGTGACGCTCTCGAAAGGATTTGCCTATTACGGTGAAGACCAAGGAAGCCGTAAGGACATTCATATCAGCGAGTTTTGGAGAGAGGCATGCAAACTGGCGATGCAAAACGAGGTGGATTGGAGCCAATATGACAATGATGGTAATGGGGTGGTGGATTTTGTGTTTTTCATTTATGCTGGTCATGGACAAAATCAGAAAGGAATAGAGAGCGGTGCCATTTGGCCTAAAGAAAGTGTTTCGCTCTATGTGGTGGAAGACGAAGATGAGGGCTTTTCGGTGTCTTTTGGTTCGTATGGCTGCACGAATGAATTGTATAAAGGGAGTATGGATGGTATAGGGGCATGCATCCATGAACTATGTCATGGTTTAGGATTACCAGACTTTTACGACACGAATTATTCGGCATACGGATTGGACTACTGGGATGTAATGGATTCTGGGTGTTATAAGATTCAAGGTTTTATGCCGATTGGACTTTCTGCATACGAACGAGATTTTCTGGGATGGAAGAAACTCGTGGAGTTGGAGCCTGATTCTGCTTATAGCCTGACCATTGAGCCATTGGAGAAAGAGGGTGTGGGTTATAAAGTGGTGAACAAGGCAAATGCCAATGAATATTTCATCTTGGAGAATCGGCAAAATATTGGAGCAGATGGTTATATCGGTTGGATCACCCGCACACAATACGTGCAGTATGGTGCTAATCACGGATTGATGATTACACATGTAGATTTTAGTCAATCAGCATGGAATGGCAATACGGTGAATACCAATGCCTCCCATCAGCGTATCACGTTAGTGCCAGCAGATGGGGAATTGGTGTCAGCATTAGTTCGGGTGGATTCCGTTTGGGCGATGTCAACACACGGTGACCTCTATCCTGGTGATAATCAAGTAAAGGAAATGGCTTCGTATGCGGTATATACGGGGAGTTCGTTGGGACAGATTATCAATAATATTGTAGAGGAGGAAAATGGAACCGTCACTGTAGATATCAACGGCGGAAAAAAGCCTGATGATGATCCTGAAGATCCCGAAGGCTTATACGAGCCAGACATCCCAGAATTGCGATAAATAGAAAAGAGAGGTGTGGGCAAAAGGAAAAGGGAACTCACACTCTCAAAATCGACCTCGTCGACATCGATTAACCGACCTCGTCGATGTCGGAAGACCGATGTCGACGAGGTCGGTTTTGAGGATTTTTCATCATGCTTACTTTTTCTTTATTTCACGGTTGGCAATTGACTTGGGTCTGCAGCCGTGTAATTGTCCATATTAAGGTGGTAGTTTTTCACCTGTTCGAGGGTGTATTGGAAGTCTGGACTATCTGGAGGAAGGGGGCGATGTGAGAACTGCTGGAAGTAGAGCAAACAGGCATCGCGCCACCATTGAGCATCTTTTGCTTGACGCTGGAATCGCTGCAACTGTTGTTCGTAACGTTCACGTGGGTAGTCTTTACGCATCGGTGCATTGAAGTCGCCAACAAAAGAGTCTTGTGACACCTGCACAAAGAGATATTTCTTCATTCCCTCCCAAGTCTTTACAAAATCGTTGGCTTGCTGCACCCCTCTGTCGTAAGTGTAGCAGAGGTTATCCCACAGGGAGAGCCCGTTGCTCATGGTGTAATCCCATGGAACATGATGGAACCACAGGAGCAGGTTTTCGGGACACGTTTCTCTATTATTATATAATGTACGCAAAGGCTCTGGGTATTGTCCCACATTGTTGGAACCCACATTGCCTGCCACGCAAGGTTCATCATGGTCAGAGCGGTTGAACCCGATGCCGATGGAGTCAGCACGATGGTAGAATCGAGGTAACCAGTCCTCGCGACATCCTTTGGGTGCATACCATGGTTCGGGACCATAGTGGTGATTGCCCGCAAAGATGTGGTGCAAACCCAGAGGCATCATATAGTCCACGACCGTCTCACGGCTTTTGAGCAGAAGTTGTGTCATAGGACTGATAAAGCCAGGGTGGTCGGTGCAGTAATAATCAGTGAGAAAATCCTTGGCAATCTCTTTGGCAGGAGTGTTAGGGTCATTGGCAAGGCGGCCAAAAGCATACCAGTTCGCCATCGCAAGGTCGTTGGCAGTCCAGTTGGGACTGTCGCCGATGTTCGCCACACCTGCCATGCCAACGAGGTTGGGAAGAACGGAAGAACCATTCTGCACAATGCCCAACGTCTGGAAAAACTCGTGCCACATCGGGGCCAGGAAACAGGTGTGGATGCTCTCCCCTGTGTACTCCTGAGTTATTTGGAACTCAACCATCATCTTGGTCTTTTTCAGTCCGAAGAAGAGCGGAGAAACTGCCTCGCGAGGCTGGAAGTCAATGGGTCCGTTCTTGATTTGGATGATGACATTGTCGTTGAATTGCCCATCGAAACGAATGAATTCTTCGTATGCCTGATTGGCGCGGTCATGCTCGTATGCTAATTGGGCTGGTGTCTTTTGGCTGTCATCCCCTTTGGCAGAATAGACGAAAGCGCGCCACATGACAATGCCACCATAGGGATTCAATGCCGTTGCCAACATATTGGCACCATCTACATGAGTGCGACCATAATCCATAGGACCAGGCTCCCCTTCACTGTTGGCTTTGACGAGAAATCCGCCAAAGTCGGGAATGTATCGGTAGATTTCTTTTACCTTCTTTTTCCACCACTGCTGTACCTTCTCGTCCAGTGGGTCAGCAGTGTCCAAATCGCCCAATGCTTTGGGTGATGCGAAGTTGACGGAAAGATAAACTTTGATACCGTATGGACGCAGGATATCTGCAATTTTTGCAGTCTTGAGCAGCATGGGTGTAGAGAGGGCAATAGGCTTGGCATTCACGTTGTTGAGTACGGTTCCATTGATTCCGTAACTCTTGTTGATGAAACCATACTCCTCATAACGAGCCTTTAATGCTTGGGGCATCGGGGCCTTGTTGGTGGGAATTTCATCCCATTTCCAAATCGAGCGTCCGGCATAGCCACGCTCAACGGTTCCGTTAGGATTGTCCCAATGGTTGAGCAAACGCAGTTCAAAACCTTCTGCCATCAGGAGGTGGCAGATAAATAAAAGAGCGAAACAGGCAGCGATTCGTTTCATGGAAATTTGTCGTTTTAGGTTTACAGTTGCAAAGGTACGAATTTTATGTGAGTTGACAATATGATAGGGAACTAAAAAAATCTTGATTTTGTAAACTCGACCTTTCAACATTTCTTTTCATTTGTCATTTTGCAAGGAGAATGATTGATTTTATGGGAAAAACTTGGTGTAATGTCAGGAAATCTTTAATTTTGAAGCGTGAAAACTTGCAAATTGTCATTATTAACTAACCTAAAATACCAAAACTATGAACATTCAGAAAGTCATGGCTCAATTGGAGCAGAAGCATCCAGGCGAGCAGGAGTACTTGCAAGCCGTGAAGGAAGTACTCATTTCCATTGAGGATGTATATAACCAGCATCCTGAGTTTGAAAAGGCGAAAATCATTGAGCGTTTGGTCGAGCCTGAACGCATCATCACATTTCGTGTGCCGTGGGTAGATGACAAAGGTGAGGTGCAAGTGAACCTTGGCTATCGTGTGCAGTTTAATAGTGCGATTGGTCCCTATAAGGGCGGCCTTCGGTTCCATTCGTCCGTGAATCTCAGCATTTTGAAGTTCCTCGGTTTCGAGCAGACCTTTAAGAATGCACTCACCACCTTGCCGATGGGTGGTGGTAAGGGCGGTTCGGATTTTAGCATCCGTGGTAAGAGCGAGGCTGAAGTGATGCGCTTCTGCCAAGCATTCATGAATGAACTTTATCGCTACATTGGTCCAGAGGTGGATGTGCCAGCAGGTGACATTGGTGTAGGTGCCCGTGAGATTGGTTTCCTTTTTGGTCAATATAAGAAATTGACCCGCGATTGGAGCGGTGTGCTTACAGGCAAGGGACTGGAATATGGCGGTAGTTTGGTTCGCCCCGAGGCAACTGGCTTTGGAGGTCTTTATTTCGTGCAGAAAATGTTACAGACGCACGGCTACGAGATTCAAGGAAAGACCATCGCTATCAGTGGCTTTGGCAATGTGGCATGGGGAGCGGCGACGAAAGCCACTCAGTTGGGGGCAAAGGTCGTGACCATTAGTGGTCCCGATGGCTACATCTACGACCCTGCAGGATTGGATGACGAGAAAATCCGTTATATGCTGGAACTTCGCGCCTCTGGCAATGATGTGTGCCAACCTTATGCAGAAGAGTTTTCTGGTAGTACCTTCGTGGAGGGCAAACGTCCATGGGAGGTGAAGTGTGATATTGCTCTGCCATGTGCCACTCAGAATGAGTTGAATGGCGATGATGCCCGCATGCTTATTGAAAATGGCTGTACCTGTGTGGGTGAAATCAGCAATATGGGTTGTACTCCCGAAGCCATTGATGCTTTCCTCGATGCCAAGATGCTTTATGCACCAGGCAAGGCTGTGAATGCAGGTGGAGTGGCAACTTCTGGCTTGGAGATGAGCCAAAACGCAATGCATCTCAGTTGGTCAGCCGAGGAGGTGGACAAGCGTTTGCACGGCATTATGGAAGGCATTCATGAACAATGTGTTCGCTATGGAAAGCAGCCCGACGGGTACGTGAATTATGTGAAGGGCGCGAATGTGGCAGGGTTTATGAAGGTGGCAAAGGCAATGATGGCACAAGGGATTGTATAAATACCGGAGGGGCGGAAGACCATAGACAGTGGTCTTCCGCCCCTCCAAGTTTTCCGCCCCTTTGGAACTATCTCCTTAATCTCTTCTAAAAATATCTCTTGTATATACTTTCTCCTGCACGTCGTCCAGACATGTGTCGTAGCGGTTCGCGATGATGGCTTGCGAGAGTGCCTTGAATTTGGTGAGATCGTTCACCACTTTTGAACCAAAGAATGTGGTGCCGTCGGTCAGTGTCGGTTCATAGATGATGACGGTGGCACCTTTTGCTTTGATGCGTTTCATGATGCCTTGGATGGACGACTGACGGAAATTGTCGGAGTTGCTTTTCATCGTGAGTCGGAACACGCCGATGACCACTTCTTTTTCTTCGTCTTGATTCCAGCGGATGCGGTTGGTGTAACTGTAATAACCAGCCATTTGCAATACGCGGTCGGCAATGAAGTCTTTGCGGGTTCGATTGCTCTCCACGATGGCTGTCATCATTGTTTGTGGCACGTCCTGATAGTTTGCCAGCAACTGCTTCGTGTCCTTCGGTAGGCAGTAGCCACCATAGCCAAACGACGGGTTGTTGTAGTGGGTTCCGATACGTGGGTCGAGACCGACACCTTGAATGATGGCTTGTGCATCGAGTCCCTTGACCTCGGCATAAGTGTCGAGTTCATTGAAATAGGAAACACGAAGCGCCAGATAGGTGTTGGCAAAAAGTTTCACGGCTTCAGCCTCGGTGAGTCCCATGTGGAGTACGTTAATGTTTTCCTTGAGGGCTCCTTCCTGCAAAAGAGCCGCAAAAGTGTTGGCTGCCTCATGCAGTTCGTCGGCATATTTCACCTCGATACGTTTGGGTGAACCTACGATGATGCGGGAAGGGTAAAGGTTGTCGTACAGTGCCTTGCTCTCGCGCAGGAACTCAGGTGAGAAGAGCAACTTCATGGCATAGCCATATTTTTTGTAAAGTCCTTCTGTATATCCTACAGGAATGGTCGATTTGATGACCATCACGGCATTAGGGTTCACCTCCAGCACGAGGTCGATGACTTCCTCCACATGCGACGTGTCGAAGTAATTCTTTACGGGGTCATAGTTGGTGGGGGCTGCAATCACTACAAAATCCGAATCGGCGTAAGCCTTTCTTCCATCGAGCGTTGCTGTCAGGTTCAAGTCCTTCTCTGCCAAAAACTTTTCAATATATTCGTCCTGAATGGGTGACTTCTTATTGTTAATTAGATCCACTTTCTCAGGAATCACATCGACAGCAGTCACCTGATGGTGCTGCGCTAAAAGGGTGGCAATGCTCAAGCCTACATATCCTGTACCTGCCACTGCCACCTTGATGTCTTTTAATTCTTTCATTTTTTCTTCGGTTCTTTATGTTTTTCTGTCTTATGCTTTCGTGTTTCGTCCCCGCACTTGCTTCAGATATTCAGATGGAGACATACCGTACTCGTTCTTAAAGTTCTCCGTGAACCTTTTGGGGCTGTTGTACCCAAGTGCGGTTGCGATTTCAGTTATTTGCATGGAGGTTTTCTCCAGATATTGCTTGCCTCTCTTCATGCGGATGGTGCGAATGAATTCTCCTGGGGCTTTTCCTGTGATGTTCAGGATTTTCTTGTAGAGGTAGGTACGGCTGAGTGCCAGTTCTCTTCCTAATGCCTCTACCGAGAAATCTGCATCGGAGATATTGTTTTCGCAAATTTGAATGGCTTTTTGGATAAATTCTTCATCCACAGGAGTGATGGTGATGTCGGCGGGCAATACATCGGCATTCTCTTGGAATTGGCGTTGACGGTCAGCCTTCTTCTCAATAAATTTCTTCACGCGCAGGCGAAGCATTTCTACATTGAACGGTTTCGTGATGTAGTCGTCTGCTCCCAATGCCAACCCTTTCACTTCCACTTCCTCGCTGGTGCGTCCTGTCAATAAGATGACGGGGATGTGCGACCATCGCAAGTCGGTCTTGATATGTTTACACAATTCGAGTCCATCCATCTTTGGCATGGTCACATCACTCACGACAAGGTCGATGTTATCATTCTCAATCAAACACTTCACTGCCTGTTCGCCGTTATTGGCGGTGATGACATTGTATTCCCCACGGAAATAGTCGCGGACAAAGCGGCACATGTCAGGACTATCGTCCACCATCAGCATAGTGAAGCGTTCGTCTGCATCCGCAGTTTTATCTGTCAGTACATCTTCCCTTGTAACAGCCAGTTGAGCGGCGTTGCTGTCATCTACAATCTTGATTCCCTCTGCCTCGGAAGTTTTGCTGCCAGTGGTTTCATTTTTAGGTTTGGACTCTACTGATGCGGGTAGCGGCGCCGTTTGTGGCATCACAACATCGGTCTGCGACAAAATAGCAGGGATAATGCTGGACTTTGTTCCCGATGGCAGCATATTGACTTGATGCAATAGGACTTGTGCGTTTCTTAGAATCATCTGCAACCGTGCTCTAACATCGTCCGATAGCGGTTCCGTGGTCATTTGTTGCAAGGGGCTGATGATTAAAGTGATGGGCGTTAACAGTTCTTGGCTCACATTTGACAAGATGCGCTGTTTCATCACATCCATCTCTTTTTCATTCTCTCTCGCCAGTTGCGCTTTCAATTCATTCACCGTCTTCCGTTCGTGTGCATTCATGATGCGGTAAAGAATGTAGAAACTCACAATAATGAGCAACACTACAAAAAGTACAGCCCAGATGGATACCTGTGATGAGTTTTCTGAGCCGACTCCTGCCATGACACTGGGTTCAATGACATCTGCAATCATATATTTTCCCATAAGACTGATTCTCTATCTTTTTTCTGTTGTATGTTTTTGTGTTCAAAAGCAACAAAAACGTCGTTTGTTGCTGCAAAAGTAGTGAAAAATCTGCATATCTACCACTTTTTGGCGGGTTTTTTTGTTCTTTGTTCTTACATTTTATGGAGAAATCTCGTTGCTCGTTGGAAACAAAATAGGGTGGCGTTGGTGCCTAAAATGACACATTGAGTTATCAAAATCGGATGTTGTGTTATAAAAATAACCCACGAATGGCTAATTTTGTTTCCTTGAAATTGTCGGTTTGAATCTTTTGGCGTAACTTTGTATCGGTTTTCAGAAAAAGAACACCGAAAATTGTTCTAAGGCTAAGTTTATGCGGCTTTGATAACTTCGGTAGTCAATCAGACATAAAAGAAAAAGATATCCGCGTTTTGATGGTAAGAAGCATTCTAAAGTAATATAGGGTAAGTAGAAGATTTCTTAAATTCATTTCATATTCATTGGGCCTCCGCTCGTCGCGTTGACGGGTGGAGGTTTTTTTATTCCAAAGCGTGTGTATAAAAACACGAAAATAAAAATACGAAAAATGTGTTTCTTCTTAAAAAATGTGTGAAAAGATTTTTTATGTCAACAATTATTACTAATTTTGCACATATAACCTAAATATGTTCAATCATTTCTTAAATATTCTTCAGTTGTTGTCATGAACACACGGATGAGTCTCACAGAGGCGCTTAGCCAAAGCGGACTTGAAGTCATTGACTTTGTCATACTTCTTGTATATATCATTCTGATTGTCAGCCTTGGTGTCTTTCTGAGTCATAATAATGAGAGTAAAACCAAAAGTGCTACCGACTATTTTCTGGCAGGTAACACTCTGACTTGGTGGGCGGTAGGTGCATCGTTGATTGCTGCGAATATCTCGACAGAACAATTCATCGGCATGGCTGGTTCTGGATATGCTGATGGCATTGCGATTGCCGCCTATGAAATCATGGCTGCAGTAACCCTTGTGGTGATTGGAAAGTTCTTGTTGCCTGTCATGATGGAACGTAAGGTGCTCACCTTCCCCCAGTTCTTGCGTCAACGATACAACAATGGGGTAGGATTGGCATTCTCTATCTTCTGGCTTTTCCTCTACATTTTGGTCAATCTCACCTCTGTGGCATGGCTCGGTGCCCTTGCTATTGAGCAAATTATGGGTTTTCAGGGCTTGACCATCAATATGTTGGGAATAGATATGTCCGTGCGCATGATGATTGTGCTCGCTCTCTTTCTTGTTGCAGGTCTTTATTCCGTCTATGGCGGTATGACCTCTGTGGCGTGGACGGATGTCATACAGACGGTATTCATCATTGGTGGCGGACTTGCCACGGCTTATTACGCTGTCTGTGCTGTGGCTGGTGGTGAGGGGTCTTTCGTTGATGGATGCCAGAATTTGTACAATTTCCTTCTTGACCGTGAATACGAGAAAGATGCTCATTTCCATTTGGTTGTTCAGGAAAGCCGCAATCCGCAGGCGTTCTCCAACATTCCTGGCATCACCGCCATTGTTGGAGGTTTGTGGCTCACCAACCTTTCTTACTGGGCTTTCAACCAGTATATCACACAGAAGGGTTTGGCTGCCCGTAGCATTCAGGAAGCCCAAAAAGGATTTATCTTTGCGGCATTCTTGAAGATTGTCATTCCTTTTATCGTTGTCGTTCCGGGTATTTGTGCCTTCTATCTCATGCACAATATCGATAGCGCTTCCCAATTGCAGAGTGCTATCCACGTGTCGGATGATGCTTATCCTTGGCTCATCCACAACTTCATTCCGACGGGTATCAAGGGGCTTGCGTTCATTGCCATCACTGCTTCCATCATTTCGTCTTTGGCATCCATGCTGAACAGTACTGCCACCATCTTCACGATTGACATCTATCGGAAATACATCTCTCCCGATGCATCAGACCAGAAGATTGTGGGTGTGGGGCGGATTGCTGCCATAGTCACCCTTCTTTTTGCAGTCATTGCTGTCAATCCTCTTCTCGGTGGACTTGACCAGGCTTTCCAATACATTCAGGAGTATTCAGGATTCATCTATCCTGGCATTGTGGTTGTCTTTGGCTTAGGGTTGCTTTGGAAACGTGCTTCCGCAACAGCCAGTATCTGGACCACTATTTTCGCCCTCCCTGTCGCTGTGGCATTCAAGATTTTCTTCCCTGAAGTGCCTTTCCTGCTTCGTGTGGGCTATGTCTTTATGATTCTGTTTGCACTTTTTGTCACAATCTCTCTATGCAGCAAAAGGTCTGTTGCCAGTCAACCAGTTTCGGCAGAATATCGCTCCCTAATGATGAAGTGGGGCTACATTTTGGGCACACTTTCTATCCTCTCCATCTTGGTAGCCGCCGTTGTCTCGATTGGCACTCTGATGTTGCCTCCCGATGCAACTCCTGATAACAATGTGATTGCTTATCTTAATGACATTGGTTTCCAATCCGTCTATTTCTTTGGTGTTCTTCTTTGTGCATGTGCTTTGATTATGTTCTCCAATGCCAGAAGTCCAATACAAGACCCCAAGGCTCTGCCTATCAACTTCTTCCTTTTCATTACGACGCGTGGATATATTTATGGCTCAATTGCTGTCTGCACCATTACGCTTCTCCTTTACATCATCTTTTGGTAATCGGCGAGGCCTATCCCTATACAATAAGAAAGGAGAGTCTCATTTGTTTGAAACTCTCCTTTCTTATTGTATTATATTATATAATGTGTGATTCGTATTTGCAGAATCAAGAAGGATGCTTATTCAAAATAGTACAGGAATGTGGCAAGACCTTCAAGTGCCTGCTTTTTCTGGTTCTCAATCTCCAGTTTGAACTTAATCTGTGCTTTGCAGATGCCACGGATGTTGGAGATTTCGTGCAAACTGGCAGTAAGGCGCACACGCTGACCTGCAAGGACTGGCTGCCCAAATTTCATTTGGTCCATACCATAGTTGACCAGCATTTTCACATTGTTCACCTGAATCAGTTCCTGCCAGAGGTGCGGCAGCAGCGACAGCGTCAGGTAGCCGTGGGCAATGGTGCTCTTGTATGGACTTTCCACCTTGGCGCGTTCAGGGTCCACATGAATCCACTGATGGTCGAGGGTGGCATCCGCAAAGAGGTTGATGCGTTCCTGCGACACTTCGAGCCATTCGCTCTGACCAATCACTTCGCCCAGATGCGAAGCAAATTCATCGTATGAATTAATAATAAGTTTAGCCATAAATCAATGCTTTTTGAGATTTTGTGCAAATATACATAAAAATCTTGATGTGATAAGCCAGTCTCAATAAAAAAATTTAATTTTTTGTTTTATAGAGGAGAAATAGGAGAAAAATAAAGAGAACCGCCGTAGCAGTTCTCTCTATTGGCTTATGCCTCAACGTTTTTCTTACCGGAAAGTTTTTCCTTGATGCGGGCTTTCTTACCAGTGAGTTTGCGCAGATAGTAGAGTTTAGCGCGACGCACTTTACCTACCTTGTTCACCTCAATCGAATCGATGTTGGGTGAGTTGAGAGGGAAGATACGCTCTACACCTACGGTGCCAGACATCTTGCGGACAGTGAAGCGCTTCTTGTCCTGATGGCCTGCAATCTTGATGACCACGCCACGGTACAACTGGATACGCTCCTTGTTACCCTCAATAATCTTGTAAGCCACAGTTACAGTGTCACCTGCCTTAAATACAGGGAACTGCTTTGGCTCAGAGGTCTGCATAGCCTCTTCAGCCACTTTAATTAAATCTACTGCCATTTTTTGGTTGATTTTTTATTAATTAAAGAAATACAGCGAAGCATTCCCTCGGGTACTCATCCCCTGTCAGACAGCGGCTTCGCCAAAACGGGTGCAAAGATAAGAATAAACGTTGATATGACCAAACAAAAGCCACTTTTTTTGCACGTTTTCCATTCTTCCTTGTTGCAAACCTCCATTCTTGGCATGTTCAGAAGGCTGATTGTCAGAAACCTGCCGAAACACCTTCTCTTGTCAATGTGATGGGTTGGATGGTGCCGTCGGCATTGAAGTGCAGACGTTCCACGCAGACCTGTCGGCGACAATCGCCACCTGGTTCTCCGTTGAGCATGTAGGAGCCATCGTGATAGAAGAAATACCACTGCCCTCGGAACTCATTCACACTGGGATGAATCGTGAAGCCATACTTGGCAGGACCTGTCAGCAAGCCACCGTAAGTCCAAGGTCCCTCCATGCTGCGGGCATAGGAATAGGCAATCTGTTCGGGCTGCACACCAGGGGCATCGGCTGCATACACATTATAATAATAGTCACCGCGCTTGAAGAGCCAAGGTCCTTCAGAGTAGTTGCGGAAAGGCACCTTCTTAATCTCTCCATCCAGTTCAATCATGTTCTTCTTCAGTTTCACCATGTAGCAGTCGCCGTTGCCCCATGCCATCCACGGTGTACCGTCATCGTCAATCAGCACGGTGGGGTCGATGTCGGCATTGGCACGATGGGAGTCGAGCGTCATGTCGTCGGTAATCATCGGCGTGCCATCCTTACGGGCAGGACGGAAGGGACCAAGTGGCGTGTCGCCCACAGCCACATCAATCATGTGCTTGCCATTGCGCTTATCGTCCAGGGTCACATAATAATAGTATTTTCCTTTCTTCTCCACCACTTGACCTGCCCATGCACCATTGGGATTGGCATTTGGGAAATCCCCTGCTTGCAACACAGGACCATGAGCCGTCCAATGCACCATGTCGTCGCTCGAATAGCACAACCAATGGGGCATGTAGAACCAGCCACCCACACCTGCTTTGTCTTCACCCACATAGGCATAGATGCGGTTGCCAATCACCGTGCAGGCAGGGTCAGCCGTGAAGCGGTCGGTAAATAGCGGGTTCTCTCCTTCTTTGCGGTCGATGCCTGTCACGGCAACCTGCACATGAGCCACTTCGCCATCCAGCACTTGCAGCGAATTGGGGAAGCCGCCAGGGAATCCGTGTCCTACTACCCAACGCCCGACGGTATAGGGCAGGGCATAACCGTTGTAAGTGTAAGTTTTCCAATTGCCGTCCACTCCCAGACGCAAGGTGGTCTTCTGGTTTGCCGCATCATAGTTTCCCACTGCCTCCACCTGATACCATTGGTCTTTCTTCACTTCCTCGCCAGCCGTCAACCGATGCAACATTCCCTTTCCATCTTTCACCTCCACAAACACGTGTCGTTGCATGTTGTCATAACCCACACTCAAGTCGGCAAACATCTCGCCACCCCGACCGTCTTTGCAGAGGAACACCTGTTCTGTGCCGAGTGTGTGGCAACAGATGGACAAGGAAACAGCGAATGCCTTTCGTGCGTCGCCATAGAAAATTTTGGACTTATTTCCAGCCACCATTTCGGTGCGGTTCAGTTTCACTACGGTGTCGGCATTTGTAATGCCAAACTGCTCCCAACCACCTTTCACTTCGGTTTGGGCTTGTGCCGTCATCCCTCCCAGGACGAGGCATAGCATCATCATAAACTCTTTTTTCATTGGATTTTTTTCGGAGAAATTGATTTGATGTGCAAATGTAGGCAAAAATCGCGATTTGATATAGGACAAAAGAAACCTAACATGGGATAAAAGCGGAAAGGCCTGTTAAAAACCGTTAAAGTTGCTGAAACATTTGGTCATTTCATAAAAAAGCGCGACTTTTGCAGTGTCTTAATAACCTAAGACACATAATCACAATGAAGTTATGATTCATATTCAAGAAGTTACATTTAGTTACGGAGACAAAAAGCCAAAGATTTTCGACGGTTTTAGTCTTCAGTTAGAGCAGAACAGGGTATATGGGCTGCTCGGCGAGAACGGGACGGGAAAATCGACCCTGCTCTATCTGATGATGGGGTTGCTCCGTCCGAGTGAAGGACACATCACGGTGGATGGCACGGATGTGAGCAAGCGGCAACATGCGTCGTTGCGGCAGATGTACATCGTGCCAGAAGAGTTCGACCTGCCCGCCATGCGATTCTCTGAGTATGTGGATACGTATCGCCCTTTCTATGAGGATTTTAGCGACGAGATTCTCCGCAGGTGCATGGAGGAGTTCCATTTGCCGCTCGACGTGCAACTCAAGAGTCTTTCGATGGGCGACAAAAAGAAGGCGTTGATGAGTTTTGCCCTTGCCACCAATGTGCGTTACCTGCTGATGGACGAGCCGACGAACGGGTTGGATGTGCCGTCGAAGAAGCAGTTCCGCAAGGTGATTGCCACCACCATGACGGAAGAGCGCACCCTGCTCATTGCCACCCATCAACTGCACGACGTGGATTCGCTGCTCGACCACGTGCTCATTCTGCAACGCTCGCATCTGCTGCTCAATGCGTCAGTCACGGAGATTTGCGAGAAATATACATTCGACGTGCGTCCTAACGACGACATGGACGAGAACGTGCTTTACAGCGAACGCACTCCGCAAGGCAATGCCACGATGGCACTTCGCCAAGCAGAAGACGAGGAAACACCCCTCAACCTCGAACTGCTGTTCAATGCCATCATTAGCCACCAAACAAAAAAAAATCATGAATAATTCGTGATTAATTCGTGACAATTTATGTTTAGAATAAAACACGAATTACCATCAATTAACCATGAATTTATCATAAATTTTATTCCTATGCAAATGAAAAATAGTAGATTTATGGAAACCATATCACTCAAACGCATCGGGCTGCTCATGCGGTTCTACTGGAGAACAGAAAAGAAACGCTACCTGCGGCTGTTTCTCACCTTCCTCGCCATTTTCCTTGTGAAGACGGCAGTCATCGAATTCATCTTGATGCACATCAACGCTGATGTTTACAACCTCTCGCGCTATACCCTCACCCAATGGATTTTCTTTGGAGGCATCGTCATCGTTCTCTCCTTCCTGTTCGATGCCGTTCACCACAAGCAACGAGCCATCGATGCACTCTGTCTGCCAGCCAACAACGCCGAGAAGTTCCTTTCACGGCTGATTTTAGGGTTGGTCGGCGTTCCACTTATTGTCCATGTGGCACTTTTGGCAGCAACCACCGTGGTCGTTCTCTTCCTCGGCACGATGGACTCTCTGGCTGGCAATCAGCCCGATTGGGAAAGAATCTTCAGTTATTATTACGCCATGCCTTGGTTCTACGATGTCAGAAATGCTTTCCACGGCTTCGACACCATCTCTCATGTCGTTCAGCGCCTCTTCTGGGAAAACAAGTTCGAATTGGTGTTTTACACCTTCTTCATCTGGTTCGGCACCGCTTTCCGCCGTATGGGATGGGTGTATGCCTTCATCGCTTTCTTCGTGGTGGTGGCACTGTGCGTGTTCGCCTACGAAGTAGTGGGCATCAGAAACACCCATCTTCTTGTCTCGCACACCTCCATAAAGTCGCTCCTTTATTGCTTCCTTTTCCTCTCTATCCCCTTCACCCTCCTCGCCTACCATTCCTTCTGCCGCTCTCAGATTGTCAACCACAAATTCTTCACCCTATGATTTACCAGAACGAAAAAGCCATCTACGTGAAGATTGCCGACCGGCTGTGCGACGACATCCTTTCGGGCAAATATCGGGAGGAGGAGCGTGTGCCGAGCATTCGCGAACTGGCTGCCGAGTATGAGGTGAACACCAACACGGTGCTCCGCACGTTCGACATCCTGCAACGCGACGAAATCATCTACCAGAAACGAGGCATCGGTGTCTTTGTCAACCACGGTGCCCAACGCCGCATCCGCCACGCACGGAAGAAGGAATTTGTCAATCACGAACTCCCCGAGTTCTTTCGTCGCCTTCGCCTCATGGGCATGACTATCGAAGACGTGGTGAAGGCTTGGGAAGAAACACGATAACCCTATGCCCACAACCTCTAAAGGGGAGAGAGTCTTACCCTATTTGGGGTGAGACTCTCTCCCTTCCAAGGGTAAGACTCTCTCCCCTCTGGAGGTTGTGAAAGCCCCGTTCTTGGGGTGACGGAAAGGAGCATAAAGAAAGAGTGGGTGCGCCCTGATGGACACACCCACTCTTGTGTTGATGAAGCAGTGCTATTTGTTTACAATCACCAAACCGCCATTCTTGGGGATGGTGACGGTGATTTGCTTTTTCGCCTTCACGGTGCTGACGCTGCCGTTGAGTTCTGCATCGTCGCTATACACTTGCAGTTCAGTGCCTTTGTCAAACATCGGCAGGGCGATGGTCTTCTTCAGCGGCTGGTCTTCTGCATTGATGCCGACCACAAACCACTTGCTGCCCGAGCGACGGGCGATGATGGCATACTTGCCGGGATAGCCGTCGATGAACTTCACCTCGTCCCACGTGGTGGGCACGGTCTTCATGAAGTCAATCGCCCAGGCAGGTGCGTCGGTGAGGTTGTTGGGGGCAAGGGCGAAGTGCTGCACCGCACTCTGGAAGAGAACAGCCGTGGCGAGGGCATACACATCGGAAGTGACGCGACGGGTGCCACGCTTGTTGCTGGCATCATAGAACTTGTTGAGCGTAGAACCGCCAAAGTCCATCGAGCCGACGGTGTTGCGGATAAACACATGGAGTGCCGCATTGTGCGCCTCGGCATCGCAAGAGCCTTGTCCGAAGTGCAGGTTCTCCGATGCCAGCACGGCTTCGCTGGCAGCATAGTTGGGGTACATCTTCTCCCAGCCACGAGGCAGGGTGCAACCGTGGAAGATGACAAGGATGCCGAAATCGTTGGCATCGGAAAGGATGTCCTCGTAGAGTTGCATCATGTTCTGCTTGTCGCCACCAAAGAAATCGACCTTGATGCCTCGGATGCCCACACTCTTCATCCAAGCCATTTCGGCACGACGCTCACGGCTCTTGTCCATCTTGCCGATGGGTGTCTGTGGGGCATCGTTCCAAGTGCCGTTGGAGTTGTACCAAAGGAAAAGTCCCACACCCTTCGTCTTACCGTAGGCAGCGAGTTCTGCAATCTTCTCATATCCAATCTGTTTGTCCCAGAAGGCATCGATGAGGACACTCTGATAGCCCATCGCTGCGGAGAAGTCGATGTAACGCTTCTGCTCGTCGTAGTTGCAACTGGGATCCATGCCGATAATCCAACTCCAAGAGCCCTTGCCGTAGATGTATTCCTGCGAAGCCTTATACTTCTGCTCCACGAGGTCGAAGGGCACGGTGGTCTCGACGATGTTGGCAAGTGTAGTGCCGATGGTGATGGTGCGCCAAGGTGTGGAGCAAGGCAGTGCAACAGAAGCGGAAGTAGAGCCGAAACCGTTACATTCGCCCTGCTGAGGGAAACCGACGCGGTAGTTATTCTCACCATCGTTCAACAGGCGGCTTGCCACATAATTGCCATCCACACCTGTCTCGCTGATGAGCACCCAGCCTTTTTCGCCTACACGGAAGAGGCAGGGGAATGAGTAGCCTTCGCCCCATCCGTTCTTGCCCATCTTGTCATCGTCGGTGTAACTGGTTTCATAACTGGGAGAAGTACGTGCGAATCCGCCCATCGGACGGGATTGTGGACAGAGGAACGTGGTGGTGCCTTCTGGCAGTTGGAAACCGCTTGCCTCGCTCTCCACCACCGCCACGCGTGTGTCGCCTTTGGGGTAGAGGGTGTAGCGATATGCCACATCGCGGTTGCTCACACGGAAGACAATGTCCATCACCTTCTTGCCCTGCTGCTCGAAAGAGCATACGGCTTCGGTGGCTTCATAATCGACATGGCTCTGCTTGATGTTGCGCAGGTTGTAAGACTCTTTCACCGCCTTCACCTCGCAACCAGCCAACGCCAGCCCCTTGGTGAAGTCGCCCATATTCGTCTTCAAACCCAGTGGTGAACGACCGATGAACTCGGTGGCATCCAAATGAACCCGATAGGTGGCTGCACCGTTTGTATCGTCAACCACTACGGTCAACTTTCCATCAGGGCTGCTGAAACTCTTCTCTGCCGACCACGCCGACAGACTCATGCTTGCCATCACAAGCATGCTTAACATGATTTTTTTCATCATTTGTAATAGGTTTTGTTTGATATTTTCACTATTTCCGTTGCAAAGGTACACATTATCTCCGACATTTTCTCTCCTTCACGTTACACTTTTTTTCAATTATATTACTTTGTTTACTTTTCGCCTTCGGCGGACGAAGAAAAAACAGAAAAAAACAAGTAAAAACAAATAAAAACATGTTCTTCTTTCCAAAAACCCAAAAATAAGAAAGACCTGTTTTTATTTGTTTTTACTTGTTTTTTTCTGTTTTTCTTTCGTCACACGAAGCGTAATAAATACGTCCGAAAGTTAAATTACTTCATCAAACGAATTTTGCGCAAATACACCCCTTCGGTGAGTGCTTCGAAGGTGAGTTTGTGCATCCCGTTCGATTCTTGCGAATGGGGAGAAACAGGGAAGGTGCACGTCCGCAAGGAGAAGTTTCGGAGCACATTCTGCTTCCATTCCTCCTCACGGTCATAGGTGCGGTAATCGAACGCCTGTGCTTCGCTCTCATCCATCTTCAGGGAAAAAGCAAGACGGTCGCCCTCTACAGGATGATTGGGCAAGAGACGCACCTCAAACGTCGCCTCTTCTCCCTTCGACTCGAATGAGAACGTGAGCGATTCGCCTTTCGGAACGTGTTGCCAAGTGTCGGTAGAGAACAGCACCGTTTGAGGTTGTGCTGCTGGGTAAGCAGGCGGTTCCTTCACTCGTCCAAACACAGCCAATTTGCGTGGTGCCATATCCATAATGCCCTTCCATTTGGGGTATGACAGCCATTCAGGACCACTATTATATAGATGTGTAAGGGCTACAATGCTGTCGTAGGCTTGTTCACTCCGCTCTGGAGAAAGGAACTTGAAGTTCATCTGCGCTGCTGCCTGAACGGGATATTTTACCAATTGAAAATAAGTAGCCTTTTGGCGGGACGGAATCTGTGCTGTCAAAGCCTCGACCGCATCTGAAAGTCGCAGATAGTCAGCCACCCGCTTCTGCACATCCTTCACCGACCAATGGGCAATCGGCTTCGGGATGTTCCAATAGGCTTTGTCTGCCTCCTCCACTCTGGTGCCGCCGATGTGTTCAGGCTTGCAGTCGAAGGCAAGGCGGTAGTGGTCAATCATCAGAGACGTGAGCGTGTCAGCCAGAGATTCACCAAACTCACGACCCAAAAAATTCCGCAGTTCAGCGTTCTCGTCTGTCCCTTCCACTCCGTTCCACGCCATATTCATAAAGTCCTCTATCTGATATTCGGCAGGCTTGATGTCGCCCACATTGAGCACCCACATCTGACAGATGCCACGTTGGTATGCCTCTGTCAATTGCTGACGCAAGAGGAAGGGCGAAAATGTGCCCAACCACAGATAGTCGTGGGGTCTTCCCCAATAAGAAACATGATAATATAATCCATTTCCACCTTTTCGTGAACGCTCCTGTTCATCGGGGAAATGGCGAATGTAACCATAATTATCGTCCGTCCACATCAAGGTCACATCATCAGGCACTTTCAATCCTGCATGATAGATGTCGAGCACCTCTTTGTAAGGCACAAAAACCTGAGGGATGGAAGCGACATTCGGATGGACATGGGCAGCCAACATCTCACGTTGGTCGTCAATCACCTGTTGCAGATAGAAGAGTTTTTCTTCTTTGGTCCTCACGCCCTGCATGGAACCGTCGTGCACACCACGCATACCAATCGTATAGACCATATCCTGACCTTTCACCTCGTCCAGACGTTCCGCCCAAAACTTCTGCACATTCTCCTTATTGGTCACATAGTTATAATCGCCTACTCCACGCATCTTCCATTCGGTGGCTGGCGAGGTGCCCATCGGCTCGCAGTGGCTGCCACCTACATAGATGCCATATTTGTGTGCCATCTCCCGATTTCCCTCAATCGTGAAGAAAGGCTTACTCACCTCGTGCATCGAGGGCCAATAGTAATTGGCTCTCAATCGGAGCATCAACTGGAAAATCTTCTCGTTGGTTGCAGGACCAATCACCCCTCCGCTCCAAGGCAGGATGCCCCAATCCTCATCGTTGATGAAGATGCCGCGATACGCCACCGCTGGATGCTGCTCTGCCACAAACCCTTCGGAAAGCCTCACGCTCTCTTTCTTTGCTGGTACACAATCTGCCCACCATTCCCAAGGCGACACGCCCATCAGCCGCGACACCTCCAGCAAACCATACGCCAAACCATGTGCATCGGCACCTCGGATGGTGAGTTGACCCTTCTCTACATACAAACGGAATCCTTCGCGAGGCATACAATCATCCAACACCGCCACCAACTGTGCCTTCTTCTCTTTTTTCACCCTCACCATTCTCGCCTCCAGCACCGTTTCCGCATCGCCTCTCAACATTTGCCAAGCCGTTTCCGATACAGGTTCACCCGTGGCTTGCAGAAAGCACCTCACCTCCGTCCCTCTTTCAAGGACAAAGTCCTGTGCCTCAACTGCAACCGCCACCATCCAAACCACCAAAAAACCATAAATCTTTCTCATCGCAATTCTTATTTGGGGCAAAGATACAACTTTTTCTATGATTCTCCGTTTAATTCTTGGAAAAAGGTGTACCTTTGTGCTGTTAAATGTTTGTAAGATGAATTTTAAGGAATTGGTAAGTATGAAAAGGAATGAGATGAGATGGATTGGGGTGGCACTGATGTTTGTGGTGTGTGGCATGGCTGCTGCTCAGGTGAAAGTGACGGCACCGCCACCGACGTTGATGCAATGGTTGGCGGGCAAGGAGTCGCCACTGGATGCGTTTTATCAGAAATATGTGAGTGCGGAGGGATTGCCTGTGGTGGCATCAGCGGCAGTGTCTGACACGGCATTGTTGCAAGCGTGTTATATCGCCAACCACATGTTGCAACGCATCCCCGAAGCGCGTGAGGAGATGATACGATGTCATTTCCGTATCGGTGTGGTCGGGTATCAGGAGAATGTGACGGATTTGCCCGAATGCAGCATGATGAAGGTGTGGTGGCCTGATACCGATTGGGACAAACGGGGACGTGGGTATGGAGCGACCTTGCAATTGCCTGTCATGTCGATAGGGGAGGAGAACTTGGTGCGCATCCCGAACTTCAGGGAGCGTTATGCCACCGAGAGCATCATGGTGCATGAGTTTGCCCATAATGTTGATTTTGCGATGAGTAGGGTGAATACGGCTTTCCGTGACAGTTTGCGTTCCGCCTTTCGTCAGGCTCGAGCCGAGGGGCTTTGGGCGGGTACCTATTCCATGACAAATAGTGCAGAATATTTTGCAGAGGGTGCGCAGGCATGGTTTAACACCTGCCGGATGCATGTGCCTTACAGAAACGGAGAGGGTCGCTTCACGCTTCGCTCTCGTGAGCAACTGCGTGATTACGACCCTCGTCTCTATGCCTTGTGTGCTTCCATCTTTCCGGAGGAGCACCTGCATGGCTATCATTTTGAGGAATAATCCTCAGGTTTCTTATTTCAGATTTTCCAACTTTTCATTCTTCTCAATCGTCCAGCCTTCACGCTGGGAAATCCCACAAGCACTGCCTTGGAACATCTTGGCTGCCTGCTTGTCGCCCTTCAGTTGCCAGTCGAGCCATGCCAGTGCCACGATGGAGAACTCGCCACCATGAGGCTGCCCGTAAGTGCCGCCATGACCTACAGGGAAGTTGGTGGCACAAGCAGGTACATGGTCAATACGGTGGTAGTCATCCATGCCGTTGCCGTATGCAATGTCTTGCTCTCCACCCAGAATGTAGATGATGGATGTGTGAATCTCTTTCAGTTTCGACTTCGGAGGCATCGGCATGCCACCCACAGCCTGGTTCGCATTCTGCTGGTTGAAGAGTCCGCTGTTGCAAATCATCAGCGTCTTGATGCGCTTGTCGGCACAGTTGAAGAGTGTCTGCAAACCGCCACATGACATACCAGCCACACAGATGTTCTTCACGTCGATTTTTTCATAATAAGGTGAATTTTTGTCAGCGTTCTGTGCATACACCCAATCCATAGCCTCAATCTGCTGTTCGGTCTTGGACATCGGACCCTGATAGCGTTCGCCCTCTTTGGGCATGTAGCCTGTAGCGACAACGATATAGCCATGAGAAGCAATCTCGTTGAGGAACAGATAATGCTCGAATGGAGAGTTGAAGCATGCACCGTTGCCCCACACCAGCACGGGCAGCGGATTCTTCTTGTCGAATGCCGACAGGTCCTGTGGCACAAAAATCGTGTGGGCATCCAGTGTCGGCTCCTCTTTCATAATGGCTTTGTAGTTGCCCGTTCCGCCGTCTTCCACGATGCGTGAAGCCGCACCGTCATCTGCCATAAAACTCATGCTGATAAGCCCCATCGCCATCAGTCCTGTTACAGCCAGTGCTGAACTCAAGAATCTCTTTGTTTTCATCTTTTTCTTTAGTTTTTAATAGGTGAATAGAATTAGGTAAAAAATAAATAATAGATAGAATCAGTTTCTTTTTCGCCACAAAGGTAAGAATTATTTTACAAATCTCGGCAAAAAGGATGCTTTTTGCCAAAAAGTACCTTGATTTTCTGTCTTGATGGCTTCAATTGTTTGCCCATCAAGGATTTTATGTTTACCTTTGTGCCCTATCTGGAGATGAACAACAATTGACGACTCAAGAAAGGAGATATATCATGACCATATCGACAGCGGAATCATGCACAGGAGGAAGGATTGCGGCAGCCATCACGGCAAGGAGTGGGGCAAGCCGTTACTTTCAAGGTGGGGTGGTGGCGTACCAGAACGAGGTGAAAGAACAGATGTTGGGTGTGCCTCATGAGATGATTGAAAAGTATGGAGTGGTGTCACGTCCTGTGGCAGAGCAGATGGTCAAAGGGGCATGCCGCCTTTTCCATAGCGACTACGCCTTGGCATCCACGGGTTATGCTGAAGCATGGGAAGGACATGAGGTGGAGATTTGGGTGGCATGGGGCAGCGAGACCGATGTCCATTCCATCTGTCTGCGTGAAGACTTTGGCAGGGTGAAAAATGTGGAGATTGCCACCGAGTGTGTGATGGACGAGTTCAATAAATATCTGAAGATGATGCACGACCCGCTTGCTGGTGGGGAAATGTATTCGGCATAAAATCAAACTAAATATCAATATGAAAATGAGAAAGGTAGTAGCAATGGTAGCCCTTGCAATGGCTATTCTGCCAGCAATGGCACAGCAAGTGAAGTACAGCATCAAGGGCGTGTGCCCTGCTGATGCAAAGAAAGTGTATGTCTCAGACCGTGTGTCGGGTGCCTCCGTAGATAGCATGGCGGTAGCAGAGGGTAAGTTCTCTTTCGAAGGCAACTACGAAAAGGATGCCCTTTTGGTCGTGAAATCCGACATTAGCAAGTGGCTGGTGGTCTTCTTCAACGACGGCACTCCTGTGGACATCAACCTGAACACAAACGAACTGAAAGGCTCTGCACAGAACCAGTCACTGAACTACTATGACCGTCAGAATGACTCCCTCACCATGAAGATGAGCGGCATTCAGAATCAACTTTTAGCCATCTACAACGACAAGTCCCTCTCCGACGAGCAAAAAGAGGCGCAACTGAAGGCAAAAGTGGGAGAACTCCAGCCAGAAGCAACCAAGTTGACAGCAGCCGTCAAAGAACTGATGGACAAGATGCTGAAGGAGAGCCAGAACACTCTGGTTCCTGCTGCTTTCGTCAACGACCTCTACAGTCTTTATGGCATGGATAAGTTCAAGGAACTCTTGGCTGCCAATCCACCATACGCTAACCATCCAGCCTTGGCTGATGTCAAGGCATACATTGCACAGGAAGAGATGAAAATGAAGATTGTCGGTCGGAAGTTCACCGACCTTGAAGAGGCTGACACCGACGGTAACCTTCACAAACTCAGCGAGTATGTGGGCAGAGGTCAGTGGGTGCTGATTGATTTCTGGGCTTCATGGTGTGGACCTTGTCGTGCTGAGATGCCCAATGTGGTCGAGAACTACGGGAAGTACCATGAGCGTGGCTTCAATATCGTGGGGCTTTCCTTCGACCAGAACAAAGATGCTTGGCTCAAGGCGATTGAAGAACTGAAGATGCCTTGGGTTCATCTCTCCGACCTCAAGGGATGGAAGACCGTGGCAGCCGAAGTCTATGGTATCAACGCCATCCCTGCCAGTCTTTTGGTTGACCCCGATGGCGTGATTGTAGCCCGCGATCTGCGTGGCGATGCCCTCGGAGCCAAACTCCAAGAGATTTTTGGAGAGTAAAAATACTCAACTTTCGCAAGTACCTCTTAACGCTTTGAGGTAAAGAAAGAACTTGCGAAACTAATTTTAGTTTTTCAAGAAATTTTTTACATCTGTCAGCATAGACGTGGCTTTTTCCCGTCCATGCTGATAGATGGCACGTAGTTTCTCCTCGTTCAGTTCTGTCCGACCGATGTCCAGCGGATGGTCGGGATAGATGGCGAGGATATTTCCCTTTTGTGCCTGTTCTTCGATGTACGCCAGTTCGGTATTGTACATCTCATGTCGTCGTTGCATGCACTCAGCCACTTTCGGATATTTCGGGTAGAACAATCGGAAGAATGGGGTGATTTTGCTGGGCGTTTTCCGATAGCCTTTGGGACGTGTCAGGATGACGACATTGCGTCCGTAGCCGATGCTTTGGAAGTATTGCAGGGGGATGCAGTCAATCATGCCGCCATCCAGCAGTTTCCTGCCCTCAATCTCCACGGGAGTGGAGACAATCGGCATCGACCCCGTGGCACGAAACCATTCCAGCGTCGCATCCTCCACATGGTCAATCTTCCGATAGACAGGCTTTCCCGTCTCAATGTCCGTGCATACCAGATAGAACTCCGTCGGGTCAGCCTCAAACGCCTCGATGTCAAACACATCCAGTTCCATCGGCATGGTGTGGTAGGCAAACTCCGCATTCACGAAATTCCCCGTCCTCAAGAATGACTTCCAGCCCATATAGCGAGGGTCATCCTTAAACCTGACGTTATACCTGAGTCCTCTCCCTGGCTGATGCGACTTGAAGTTGCAACCAAACAGTGCCCCTGCCGACACGCCTATCATGCCATCAACCGTGATGCCATGTTCCTGCATCACGTCTATAAAACCTTCCGAGAAGAGTCCGCGCATGCCGCCTCCTTCCAATACTAATCCATGTTTCATGTGTTTCTGTTGCTTTTTTCGTTTAATGCTGCAAAGATAGGAAAAAATCTATATCTTTCCTCTATAAAACAAAAATTATCGGAACAAATTATCGTCAATTATTGGCAATTATCGTTTTTCCAAACCGCTTTGGCAGTGAAGATGCAAAAAAATCTTTATGGGTAACCTCTTGCGCTGCGGCGCAAGATAAACGATAATGACCAATAATAAACAATAATTTGTTCCGATAATCAATGTTTTTTTATGGAGACTGGTTTATAAATCCTGATTTTTATGTACATTTGCAAATAAAAATGAAGAATGTGAGAAGGTTTCTGAATTTCATCCTGCTGCTGCTTGTGTGTATGGCAGTGCAGTCGCAAGAAGTGACGCTTTCCTCGGGGGGAAAGAAGTCACGTCCCAAAGTTGCCCTCGTCTTAGGCGGTGGCGGAGCCAAAGGTGCTGCCGAAGTGGGGGTGCTGAAATACATTGAGCAGTCGGGAGTGCCCATCGACATGGTGGTGGGCACAAGCATTGGTTCCATCGTCGGCGGACTCTATGCCGTAGGCTACCGCAGTGCAGAACTCGATTCGATGTTCCGTCAGCAGGATTGGCTCAAGATGGGCATGGGTTCCCTCATGGGCGACAGCATTGTGAGGGTGCTGAGAGGCATGGCAGATGAGTATGGTGAAGTCGATTTCGACTGTCTGCCCATCCCCTTCCGTTGTGTGGCAGTCGATATGAAGAGCATGAAGGAAGTGGTGCTTCGCCAGGGCGACCTCTCCCAGGCAATGCGAGCCAGCATGGCTATTCCGTTGGTGTTCAAGCCCGTCAAGATAGGCGACATGAGGCTTGTCGATGGCGGAGTGCTGAACAACCTGCCTGTCGATGTGGCGAAAGACATGGGGGCAGACATCGTGATTGCCGTCGATTTGACCGTCAACAAGCATGTGGACTCCACCCCGCTCTTTCGTCCCGACCTGAAGAAATATCGTCAGAATGTGGAAGCGGCGGACATCTACATCAACCCTCATCTGAAAGGTTACGGTGCCCACAGTTTCAACAAAATCGGCGAGATGATTCTCATTGGCGAGGAGGCAGGAAAGAAAGCGTTGAAAGACCTCAAGAAACTGAAGAAGAAACTGAAATAACTCAACTTTCCTATGCATGACATAAAACCACAGATTGCTCAGATTGCACGGATTTTCTGAAAAATCTGCGAAATCCGTTCCATCGTTCCGAAGGAACTTGTCTTATAAAAACATACCGCTTCGCGATGATTAAACGGATTAAACGGATTTTCAAAAGCCCCGCAGGGCTTTCATCTGTGGAATTTGAAACAATCCGAGTAATAGTCAAAAATAGACAACAAAAAATAATTCGTGCCATCTGTGTAATCTGTGGTGAGAAAGAACTTCCGAAAGTTTAAAAAAGTAATACTAACCTAAAAAACAAATGAACTTATGGACATTATGATGATTCTGCAACTGCTCATTGTGCTGCTTGCCCTCTATGTGGGTTCGCGCTATGGCAGTTTGGCGTTGGGTGCCATCTCGGGCATCGGGCTCGCCATCCTCGTGCTGGGCTTCGGCATGAAACCCGGCAATCCTCCCACCGACGTGATTTACATCATCATTGCCGCCGTCACCTGTGCGGGCATCATGCAGGCGGCGGGCGGCATGGACTGGCTCATCCAGTTGGCGGAGAAACTCCTGCGACGGCATCCGGCGCATGTCACCTTCCTTGCCCCCCTCTGCACCTTCTTCCTCACGGTGCTGGTCGGCACGGGACACGTGGTCTACACGCTTATGCCCATCATCTGCGACATCGCCCTGAAGAAGGGCATCCGACCCGAACGCCCCTGTGGTGTGGCATCGGTCGCCTCGCAGGTGGGCATCACCTGTTCGCCCATCGCGGCGGCAGTGGCGTCGTTTGTGGTCATCAGCAACGAGGCTGGCTTCGACGTGAACAACCTGCAGGTCATTGCCGTCACCATCCCTGCCTGTCTGTGCGGACTCATGGCGGCAGCCCTCTGCTCCTACAAGCGCGGCAAGGACCTCGACAAGGACCCGCAGTTTCAGGCGCGTCTGGCTGACCCCCAGATGAAGCAGTACATGTATGGCGACACCGCCTCGCTCTTGGACAAGGAGGTGGACAAGCATGCCAAACTCTCCGTCTATATCTTCCTCGGCGCCTTGGGCGTGATTGTGCTCTATTCGCTCTTCCAGATTCTGGGACACGACATCCGACCCGTCATCGACTCTGGCAAGACGAACGACGACGGCACCCCGATTCTGAAACCCATCGGCATGAACATCATCATCCAGATTGTGATGATTACGGCAGCCGCCATCATGATTATCTTTGCCAAGGCGAACCCCAAGAAGGCGGTGGCAGGTCCGGTGTGGCAGTCGGGCATGGTGGCAGTGGTGGCAATCTACGGCATCGCCTGGCTGGCAGACACCTTCTTCGGCAACTACCTCGCCGAGATGGAGGAGGGCTTGACCGGCATCGTCTCCGAATATCCGTGGGCAATCTCCATCGCCTTCTTTGCCGTCTCGGTGCTCATCAACAGCCAAGGAGCGGTGGTGGTGGCGATGTTGCCGTTGGCATATTCGTTGGGCATCCCGGGTCCCGTGCTTCTCGGTGTCCTCCCCTCCGTCTATGGCTACTTCTTCATCCCCAACTATCCGTCCGACATCGCCACGGTGAACTTCGACCGTTCAGGCACCACCGTCATCGGTAAGTACCTGCTCAACCACTCGTTCATGATGCCTGGCATGGTCTCTGTCATTGTCAGCACTATCGTGGCAACGATAATCACACAAATTGTATATTAACTTTCGGATTTTCTTTACCGCAAAGCGGCCTTTAGAAAAACAAGAAAAAACAAAATAAAACAAGAAAAAACAGGTTTTTGTTTTTTTATAACAACGAATTTGACGAATATGACGAATTTTCTCCTTGCAATGCCGCAAGTGGCAACCAATAAAAACGAATACGTCGCAAGGCGACGAGGCTACCGCATGGCAGAGCCGCCCGAGGCTCCCATTCGTTTCTATTCGTCGTCGCTTGGCGACATGAAAAAGTATTCGCCCTATTCGTCAAATTCGTTGTTATAAAAAAGCAAGAACCTGTTTTTTTCGGTTTTTTTTGGTTTTTTCTTCGTCACGCGAAGCGTAGAAATAATTTCTCAAAAAGATTTCAATATGAAAAAAACATTTGCATTCCTGTTTGCGAGCCTCTTCGCTCTTTCCCTCATGGCAGAGAACGACGAGCCGCAGAACGTAACCAATCCGTCCGGCGAAACCACCGAGACCTCCGAGTTCTCTCCCAACGAAACCCCAGGTTCTGGCTTCCTCACCTCCCTCGTCAACAACAGTTTAGAGTCCGCAATGGTCAACACACCTGCCCCCGACGGCAAACCGCAGTACAGCCGCAAACTCACCGACTACGCCTCCGCACCTAAGTTCGGCGGCTACTTCATCGGCAAATACGCCTACAGCGACAAGGACGGCGCACATGGCGGCGACGGCTTCAGCCAACGCTTCATCCGCGTCTATGTCGATGGCACTATCCTCGGCGATTTCAAGTACCGCATCCAGGCACAGGTCAACAACTCCTCCTTCCACATGAAAGACTACTTCGTGGAGTGGGCACACTGGAAGGAACTTGCCGTGAAAGTGGGTCAGTACAAACGTGCCTTCCTCTTCGAGAACCCCTACAACCCTTGGGATGTGGGCACAGGCGACTACTCCCAGATTGCCCGTTCCATTAGCGGCATCGGCGACAGCGATAAAGGCGTGGCAAACGGCGGTCGCGACCAGGGCATCCAGTTGCAGGGCGACCTCTTCCCCAGCAAGAAAGACGGACACCGCCTCCTCCACTACCAGTTGCAGGTGATGAACGGGCAGGGCATCAACACCGCCGACGCCAACGGACACAAGGATTTCATCGGCACCCTGCAGGTGCAGCCCGTCAAAGACCTCTTCATCGGAGTGTTCGGCTGGACAGGCGACTATGTGAAGGACGGTGTGGCAATCGACCGCAACCGTTGGGCAGCCTCCGTCAAGTATGAGCACAACGACTGGTCGGTACGTGCCGAATATGCCCATGCACAGGGATTGCTTGCCAACTACACAGGCGAAGGCAAGTCCGATGGCTGGTATGCCACCGTAGGTGTGCCCTGCACCCCGTGGCTCAAGGTGTATGGCAAATACGATGCCTACCGCAGTGCGAAAACTTGGGACTCGCTCAAGACCATCTACACCATCGCCCCCAACTTCCAACTCCACAAGAACCTCCTCTTCCAGGTGCAGTACAACCACGTACATGACCGCAACCTCCAGCACAAGGACTACAACGAACTGTGGGGTGAGTTGTATGTGCGGTTCTAAGGGAAACCTGTTTTTATATGTTTCTTAGAGTACCAAGAAATGACCAGATAACTGATTCGGTTCTATAGGACAAAATAAACCTTCTGCCGGGAGGAACTTTACAAAATCCCATCAGGGGCTTCGTCCCCATGTCTTCTTCCCTGAAGGCGTAAGGATTGCAACATCAATTGGTTGCGAAAAAACACGCACCCAGCGTCAAATGATAGGCGCTGGGTGCGTGTAATTTTATGCGCAGGGTGCGTGAAAAGACAGGCGCAGGGTGCGCATGTAGGAGAATCTTGACATCGGGGCATCTCTTGAAAAGAGCCTACCGGTCGTCGTCGTCATCATAGATTTGCGGAATGTAGTCCAAGTCATCTGAGTCAATCCTGCTCATGGCAATCACCTGCTCCACCTCCATCTCGACCACCTCCGTCTCTGGCACAATATATTTCTTTTCCATATTCTTTTCCTTAACATTAAAGTTTATGATAAATTCAACTTTCGGAAGTTCTTCTTAACGCTTCGCGTCTTTAGAAAAACCATAAAAAACCAAGGAAAACCTCAAAAAACCATCATCTTCATGATAAATAATCTGTCAACCTCATATTGTTTTTTATGGTTTTTTCTTGTTTTTTAGGTTTTTCAAAGACCGCTTGCGGTAAAATCATGTCCGAAACTTGAATTGAGTTTACTGAATCACCACTTTCTTTCCGTCATGGATATACACACCCTTGTTCGCGGGCTTCCCCTCCAGTTTCATGCCGTTCAGTGCATGCCAGCCCTCCATGTGGACGGCAGTCTGCACGTCGGCGCCCTGGATGTCGGTCACCTCGCCGCCTTCCCCGTAGTCCACCTCGATGCGGAGGGCGGCATTCGCGTCGCCGTCAGCAGGCACCTCGAAGTGGGCGCGGCAGGAGCGCAGGATGCGGTTCTTTCCTGAATAGCCAATCTTGTTCGCCGAGCCCACAAAGAGGATGTCCCTGATGTTCGTCCCGTCGATGGCGAAGGGTGAGAACTGCCCCACGAACTTGCCGCCCGTGAAGGCGACCTCCGTCGGGGCGGTGGCAGCGATGGTCACCTGACCGAACACAGGGTCCACAAGGTCATATTCGCTCTCCCTGCCCACGTAGTCCTCGGCAGCCTCCCATTTGATGAGGAACGGCATGCCAGCCTCTATCGCGGTGGCTTCCCTGAACTTCAGCGTCAGTGTGCCGCCATCAAGTCCCGACGCTGTCTCGTCAAGCACCTTTGCCGTTGCCCCATAGAGCGGGCAATCGATATCCGTCAGGTCAACGTCGAACGGCAGGCACAGCGTGTTCCAGAAGCCGTCCTTGTAGAGGGTACGGTCCTGCAAAGTGACCTTATACTGCTTGCCGTCGCCGTCTGCCGAGCCGATGATGGTGGCGTTCTTTGTGTCGCTGTTGCGGTCGTCGTCGAGCAGGGTCAGCACGTTCTCCGTCCATGTGGCGGTGTACTTGCGGTTGCCCGTCGAGCCTTTGGCGATGGTGACGGTCTCGGTGGCTACGTCGAGGTCGGTGCCCGTCCATCCGGCGAAGGTGTGGCCGTCGCGGGTGGGGTTATTGAGGGTGAAGGTCTCGCTCTCTTCGGTGTAGACAGTTGGGTTGTCGGTGGTCACCATGCCGCCCGCGAGGTCGTAGGTTATGGTGAAAGCGGGCGCGAGCGTCTTGCCGTTCACGTCGGCGGGGGCGAGGGTGCCGGTGAGGATGTTGCCGCTGCCGTCGGTGAGGGCCTGACCGTCGGCTACTTTGACGGTGCCTCTGTAACTGCTGGCGGCGGGGCTGACAGCGGTGATGCCGCTGCCGAGGGTGATGCGGCGGGTGCGGGCGACGTTGGTCAGGGTGCCGCTGTTGTCGCGCCGCGAGCCGACGGTGGCGTAGTCGTGGGCGTTGTCGTAGTAGTAGCAGTTACGGACGTGGTGTTGTTGACCCATATTTGGCCGATGATGGCACCGATGTAGTTCATGCTACCGTTGGCGTTCGAACTGAGGGTGGGGCTGACGACGACGCAGTTCTCCACAGTGTTGGTGCCGTCGCTGCCGCACATGCCGACGAGGGTGCCGAGGTTGACCTGGTAGCCACTACCGGTCGTGGTGGCTTTGGCGGTGGGGCTGACGAGGAGGACGTTACGCACGGTGGATCCTTCAATCGTGCCGAAGAGGCCGATATTGCCGTAGGTTTCGCTGATGCTGAGGCCGCTGATGGCGTGGCCCTGTCCGTCGTAGGTGCCCTGGAAGGATTTGGTGCCGCCGGTCATGGCGATGTCGGCAGTCTGGCGGAAGGTCTTGCCGCTGCTGATGTCGCTGGTGGCGTTGACGGCTGCGGCGAGGTTGCGCAGGTCGGCCTCGGTGGCGATGGCGTAGGCGGCGGTGCCTCCCTCGTCGGTGGCGGTGAAGAGGTAGTTGCCGAGGGCTACGCGCAGTTGAGAGGCGTAGGCCGCGCTGCTGTAATTGACGGCATAGGCGGGCGTGGGCACTACGATGACGGCTGCCGCGCCGAGCGTGGAGAAGGGATTGCCGCTGATGGTGAGGTCGGTGCTGCCGATGTTGACGCGCTGGATGCTGGCGGCGAAGTCAGCGGCCCAGGGCGACGAGGTGACGGCTCCCGTGCCGCTGAGGGTCAGCGTCTCGTAGGTGCCGTCGCCGTCGGTGTCGCTCATCGTCCATGTGGCATTGTCGCCGCACGAGCCGGTGATGGCGACGACCGTGGCGGTGACGGTGACGTCGGCGGTGCCTATGGTGACGGTCATGCTCTTGCGGTCGGCGGCGACGGTGCTGCTGGCTCCTGTGACGGTGGGCGTGCCGCTGATGGCCTTATCGGCATCGGCGACGGTGAGGGTGACGGTTGAGCCGGTCTTATAGTAAGGGGTGCCGCCGATGCTGATGTAGGGGTCGCTGACGGTGAAGCCGCTGGGCACGCTCATGGTGTGTACCTCGGTGAGCGTGGCGGTGGGGGTGACGTTGGCTGTCGGCATCTCGAAGGTGAACGAGCGCTTGTCGGCAGCGATGGAGGGTGTGGATGAGCCGATGCCGCTGACGGCCTCGATGATGTGGCTCTGGTTGGTGGCCGACATGCTGACGGCGTTGCCTCTGAGGAAGTAGGCCGTGCCCTGGTAGGTGAGCATCGGCGTGGTGTTGAGCGTCAGTCCGCTGCCGGGGCTGAGTCTGTAGTAGCGGTCGTTGGTCAGCACGACGGTGATGACGTTGAAGAACTTGTTGGCCTGGAGCGTCACGCTGACGGAGGCCGAGTTGGGCGCGAAGCCCGAGAAGTCGCCCTTCACGGTGTCGTCCTCCTTGAAGGTGACGCTCTTGACGTAGTAGCCCGACATGGCCGTTGCCACGGTGAAGGTGGTTGCACCGCTGGATGTCTTGAAGGCGGTGCAGGAGGCCGTCGAATAGATTTCGCTCTTGTTGGTCTTGTCGAGGTCTTGGTCGGGCGTGAACGTGATTTGGTAGTCGCTCGTGGTGTGGCCCTCGTTGGCAGGCCAGAGGGTACTGAAGCCATTTGCCCAGTCGGCGACCTGCTGGCCGGTCTGGGCATTGGTGATGTAGGCGTGTGGGTTTAAGGTGCCCGTGACGCTGATGTTGTAGGTCACAGTCACGTCCGTTGCCCACGCCGTCGCCGCCGTGAGCAGCATGAGGACGAGCGTTGCCGCTGCCCTCGGAATGAATCTTGTGATGTTCCTTGTTCTTTTCATTGTTGTTTGATGTTTAATGATTTATGGTTATTTGTTTTGTTGTTTCGGATTTTATTCGTACTTTTGCCGCCGTAAACCAAATATGTTAGGAGTATGACAGCAGTAGCAATGAACAATCTTTGGTCGTACCTGCAAGGGCTATCGCTCTCGCAGAAAGACCGCAAGTGGCTTGCCGGTAAACTGATTGAGCCGGTAGATGACGCAAAGACTGCCCAGCAGAAGGCCTTTGTGAAGGAATCGCTGTATCGGGCACTTGACGAGGTAGAACGAGCCAAACGTGGAGAAGTTAAGATGATGACAGAGGAAGAATTTCTGGAAGGACTTAAAAGTGATGGTCTGCTATGAATGTGAAGATTATCCCGTCTGAAGAATTCGACCGTAGATTCAAGCGGCTTGCCAAGAAATACAAGTCGCTCCCCACAGACTATCTCACTTTGAGTAAGGAACTGAAGGAGAATCCCTTCCAAGGCAGCGACCTCGGCGGTGGTGTTCGCAAGATTCGCATGGCCATCGGCTCGAAGGGCAAGGGGAAGAGCGGTGGCGCCCGTGTGCTGACGCTCAACGTGCTGGTGAGCGACGATGCCGACGTGACGCTGCTGACCATCTACGATAAGGATGAAATCGACAATGTCTCCGACAACTACATCAAGTGGCTGGTGAGCGAGGCAATGAAGTAATGCTTCTGCATCCTCCGACCACGACCTCATCCCTCGCACAGCATTACGCCGTGCGGGGGATTGTTGTATCTGATATGTCGCTGGTCTTGTCATTTGTTTTTGTGATGAATCCCTCATCTGTTCCGTCGCCACAGTTTCACCATGAGCACGGCGAAGGCGGCCCACAGGGTGAGGTAGGTGATGCCGAGGGGAATGGTGAGACACAGGGGCGCATCGTGGATGAAGGTGATGAAATCCATCTGTAGTATCTATCAGTAATTCGGGCACAAAAGTAGGGATTGGAGGTGGAAAAAAGTGTCTCCATTCTCGCAAAGGTGTACAAAATCGAAGAATAAGGTGTGCAAATTCGTCGAATTTGCACACCTTTTTGTTGTTCCCCTTCACCATTTTATGGATTTTTTCGTACCTTCGCCGCCAAATTGAAAGAAGAAGATGGGTGAAATGCAATTCACGGCTGTGATGCTGCTGTCGCTGATGACGCTGGCACTGGTGACGCTGCTGCCCCGACGGGTGGCAGAGGATGCGGCGGTGAACCGTTCGAGGTGGCTGATGGTGGCGGGACTGGGACTGCTGGCAGTGCAGTTCCTGCTGCAACACGTGTGGCATTTCCGCTCGATGGGTGTCACTCAGGCGGTGATGGTGAACCTCCTGTTCTTCATTCCCTGCTCGGCATTGCTCTCGCTGAGTGTGCTCAACCTGCAACGGCAAGGAGAGGTGAGGCGGATAGAATGGCTGATTGCAATTCCCACATGGTTGATTGCCATGGGCATCATCGCATGGGGGAGCCATCACCGACGGAGAACCGTTGTTGGCATCGTCGGAACGACTGCTGTGATGCGAGGTGGTGGCAAGTGGTGTCTATGCCGCTATACAACTGTTCTATACGGTGAAGCACATCCATGAGATACGTCGCATGCAACTGGCACTGGACAGTTACTACGACCACGAACGTGGCGGTTTGTTGGATTGGATGCGATTGAGCATCGTGGTGCTGTCGGCATTGGCACTGACGGTGCCACTTCTTATTTTTGCTTCAGGTTTGCCACTGGCTGTGTATGGGTTGCTGTTCTTCGTAGGCATCTTCTACCTGTGGTTCTGCTTTGTGCGTTATGTGATGACCCAAGCGGTGCTGCGAGTGCGCGAGGCTGAACAGAGTGTGAAGGAGGAAGAGCAGGAAATGGAAGCGTTGAAAGATTCAAAGATGGAAACGGGCTTGTCGCCCGCCGAATTCATTTCGAGATGAGTTCTACATACACGGGTTCGCTGAACCCTTCCACATCGAGTCGGAGGCGAATGCTTCCGGCTTTTTTTGTGGTCTGCACCACGGCAAAGGCTCTGCCGAAATAGGTGTCGTCTTCGGTGCTGGTGAAGGGGGTGGTGCGGCGCAGGTCGTTGTTGATGAGTCCGATGAGTCGTCCTTCACCTTCGATGGTGCCACGGATGTGGCGGTTCTTGTGGGGGACAGGGTTACCGTCTTTGTCGGTGAGTTGCAGTTGGATGTAGGAGAGGTCTTGACCGTCGGCATGGAGGGTCGTGCGGTCTGGGGTGGCTTTCAGGGCAATAGGGTCACTGGCAGTGCGGAGGTTATAGGATGCCACGGTGTCGGTGCCATTGATGCCTTTCGCTTCGATGGTGCCGGGGGTGTAGGGCACGTGCCAGACGATGGTGTGGTTATCGAAATCGGCAGTGCGTTTTTCGCCCATGACCTTACCATTGATGGTGAGTTGTACACGTTCGCAGTTGGTGATGGTCTGTACCTCCATGACCAGCCCTTCGTAGCGGAAGGGGAAGTTCCAGATGCTTGCCATGTTGGGCCATTGCCAGAGGTCGCGGCCGTGGTCGATGTCCAGTCCTTCGTCACGTACAGCAATGCCGACGGTAGGCTTGTCTTTCTGCCAGATGGCGCGGTGCCACACTGCCTGTGCCTTTTCGTTGCCCGAGAGGTCGATGAGTCCTGTGGGCCAACCGCAGGAGGGCCAGCCCGCTTCGCCCACATAGTCCTGCCCTGTCCAGAGGAAGCCGCCAGCGATGAAGTCGTTCGCCTCGATGATGTTCCACGGGTTGTTGGTGTCGTAGGCACGAATGTTGCCTTCGGCTCCGCAGTAGTAAGGGAGTTCTTCGGTCACGATGAACTTGCGGTTGGGGAATTTCTTGTGGTCGCTCACCATGCGTGGCTCCTGGTAGTTGTAACCTACCACGTCGGTCACACCTGCAAAGTGGTCTTGGTGGTTGTTCTGACAAGCCATGCACACTTGTCGGGAGGGTTCCATCTGATGCACGAAGTCTTGCAGCATCTGAGCCCTTTTCACTCCTTCGTTACCTCTGTCCCATGCCTCCTGCAATTCGTTGCCGATGCTCCAAATGGCAACGCAAGGATGGTTGCGGTCGCGCTCCAGCATGTTTGCCATGTCGCGCTGCCACCACTCGTCAAAATAGTCTTTGTAGTAGCCCGATTTCCACTTGTCGAAAGCCTCGTCAATCACGATGAAACCCATGCGGTCGCAAAGGTCAAGAAATTCGGGTGCAGGGGGATTGTGAGAGCAACGGATGGCATTCACTCCATACGCCTTGAAGAGTTCCAACCGCCGTTCCATCGAGCGGAGGGGTAGGGCAGAACCGAGACAGGCATCGTCTTGATGTAAACAGAATCCTTTGAGTTTCAGACGCTTTCCATTGAGCAAGAAGCCTTCGTCGCTGGTGAATTCGACGGTGCGGATGCCGAATGTGCTTTCATACGTGTCCAGCAGTTTGCCACCGTCGTAGAGGCGTGTGATGGCTTTGTACAGGTAGGGATCCTCCATCCCGTTCCAAAGGTGTGCGTTGGGAATGCTGATGGGGTTTTCGCTGTCTCCTTTTGCCACCACTTTTCCGTTGGCATCGAGAATCTGGTGTTGTATCTTTTGTTTGGCTGGTATGCCCACCACTGTTGTTTTGATGGTCACTTGGTTGCCTTTTGTCACGATGTAGGTGCCGTTGGTGGCAATGTGTACGGGATTGGTCTTCAGGAGCCATGTGTGGCGGTAAATGCCTGAACCTGTGTACCATCGGGCAATCGAGTCATTGTCGGAGGGGTTGTTCACGCGTACATACAGTTGATTTTCTGTGCCGTAGTTCAGGTAGGGTGTGAGGTCATACTCGATTTGCACGAAGCCATACGGACGGAATCCGAGGTGCTTGCCGTTCAGATAGACATCGCTACGATTGTAGATGCCGTCGAAGATGATGGAAATTGCCTTGCCCTTGTCAGAGGCAGGGAGTGTAAAACTTTTCTTATATTCGCCCACACCGCCTCTCAGGTGTCCGTTGCAACCTGTCAGTCGGCTGTCGGGAATCATGTGGATGCTCCAGTCGTGAGGCAACTGCACGGTTTCCCATCCGTGGATGGCTTCTTGCAGTCGCGGTCCTGCTTGTTGTTCAGTGCCTGCCTCCATGGTGAGGTGAAACTGCCAGTCGTCATCAAAATTGATGGTTGTACGTGGATTCTTTTGTGCCATGACACACAATGTCATGAGCGACATGAGCATAACTAAATAGGTTTTCTTCATAGGAGTCAGTTTTTAGATTGTGTTGCAAAGTTACAAAGATTCTTTTCAAAATTGACAGTTTGGCAAAGAAAAGTGCATGACTGGATGCACTTTGTAACGTGACGGAAAAAATATGTAACAAGAACGGACGGATTGTTACAGGTTGGAAAGAATCGGAAATGTGGGAGAAACTTCGGGTGCTGAAAAGTTGGTAACTTTGCAACCAAAACAAAACTCAGTTGATATGAAAAAGTTACTATTTACATTTGTATGGGCAATTTGCTCTGTGGTGTCAGCGATGGCAGCGGAGCAGTTCGTGACATTTCAGCCAACAGCAGGAGGCGTGTGCCTTACCGACATGAAGGGCAGCATCACTTATGACTCCAATGATTGGAAAGGAGTGTGCATTGCCATTGACAACTTGAAGAAGGACTTGGAGAAGGTGACGGGCAGAAATGACTTTCCGATTGCTGTGGGTACTTTGGGCAAGAGTGCCGTTATCGACCAACTGGCAAAGAAGAAACTCATTGATGCCAAGCAATTGAAGGGTAAGACCGAGAAGTTCCTCATTACGATGGCGAAAGGACAACTCATCATTGCGGGCAGCGACAAGCGCGGCACGATTTATGGTGTCTATGAACTGAGCCAGCAAATTGGGGTGAGCCCGTGGTATGACTGGGCAGATGTGCCTGTGGAGAAGCAGGAGCGGCTCTATATAAAGAAAGGTGTATTCACTGATGGAGAACCCGCTGTGAAATACCGTGGCATCTTCCTCAACGATGAGGCTCCTTGCTTGTCGGGTTGGGTGCATGACAACTATGGCGGTGTGTATAATCACGAGTTCTATGCCCGTGTGTTTGAACTGGTGCTTCGACTGAAGGGCAACTATATGTGGCCAGCCATGTGGGGGTCTGCCTTTTATGCCGACGACCCGCTCAACTTGCAGACCGCCGACGATATGGGTATCTGCATGGGCACCAGCCACCACGAGCCGATGGCAAAGGCGCATCAGGAGTGGAGACGCGACAAAAGCCATGGTGCTTGGAACTTCGACACAAACCGTGAGGTGCTTGACCAGTTCTGGAAAAGTGGTGTGGAGCGTATGAAGCATACGGACGATGTGGTGACAATTGGTATGCGTGGCGATGGTGACGAGGCAATGGGCGATCATGCTGATGTGGAACTGCTGGAGCGCATCGTTGCTGACCAGCGTCGGCTCATTGAGGAAGCCACTGGCAAACCTGCTAAGGAAACACCACAAGTTTGGGCACTCTATAAGGAGGTGCAGGAATATTATGAGAAAGGCATGAACGTACCTGACGACGTGATTCTCCTGCTTTGTGACGACAATTGGGGCAATGTACGTGTACTGCCCGAACAGGAATGGAACAAAGGAACGGGTGCTTTTGCCAAACGTCATCCAGGTGGTTATGGCATGTATTATCATGTGGATTATGTGGGCGCCCCCCGTAACTCGAAATTCCAGAATGTGTCGCAGATTCAGCGTATGTGGGAACAACTTCAACTCACCTACACATACGGAGTCGATAAACTTTGGATTCTCAATGTGGGCGACCTCAAGCCAATGGAGTTTCCAATTGATTTCTGGTTCAAGATGGCATGGAATCCTGCTCAGTTCAACGCAGGCAACCTGATGGCATACACGGAGTCGTTCTGCCGTCAGCAGTTTGGCGAGAATTGTGCCAAGGAGGCTGCCCGCATCCTCAATCTGCAATGCAAGTATGCCCATCGTCGTACTCCCGAGCAGTTGGATGCCCGTACCTTTGATTTGCTTTCTGGCGAATGGAAGGAACGTGTGGATGAATACGACCAACTGGAGCGTGAAGCCACCATTTTGCGTGAACTGATGCCAGTGTCTCATCGGAACACTTATAACGAACTCATTTACCACCCTGTACGCATCTTTGCCAATTTATATAATATGTATTATGCCGTGGCGATGAATGGTTACTATGCAGCCAAGAACGACCTGCGTGCCAACGAATGGGCTGATAAGGTGGAATTGTGCTTCCGTCGTGATGCCGAGTTGTGTGACGAGTACAACCATAAAATTGCAGGTGGCAAATGGAATCACATGATGGACGAAATTCATATCGGTTACCGCTCTTGGAACAATCCTCCCAGAAACATCATGCCAGCGGTGAAGCGAGTGGATGTTGATGCTGCCACAGCGGGTGAGGAATTGGTGTTCCAGCCTAAGAAAGTGATTGCCATTCTTGAGGCTGATGCCTTCGCCAACAAGACAGATGCGAAAGAAGCCTCATGGCAGGTCGTTCCAGACCTCGGCATCTGGAAGGCTGGCGTGGCGTTGTTCCCTTACACCAAGAGTACAGAAGGGGCTTCCATCACCTATGATTTCAATGCTGCAGAGGCAAAGGAGAACGCTACTGTTACGATGATTCTTGCCACGAACTTCCCCTTCAACGACGGTAGGGGGCAACGGCTCGCTGTGGCTTTGGACGGTAAGAATCTGGCCACTCTCAATGTGAACGAAGCAAGCCGATATGTAGTGCAGATGTCGCATGACCAAAACTTCGAATGGGAAACGACCCGTATGAACAAGCAGCGTGTGTCTCTCCCGTCGCTCACACAGGGCATGCACAGCCTCACGTTCAGTCCGCTTGACCCTGGCATTGTGATTGAACGTATTGTGATAGAATAGATTTTTCGTTGCTCTATAATGTGGCAACGAGAAATATGATGCCAGCCTTCCATCAGCAATGGGAGGTTGGCATTTTCCATACAAAAAACGCTTGAATGAAAGTCATTCAAGCGTTTCTTTAGTGGTACCACCAGGATTCGAACCGGGGACACACGGATTTTCAGTCCGATGCTCTACCAACTGAGCTATGGCACCATCTTTTTGTTTTGCGAGTGCAAAGGTAGGGCTTTTTTTCTAACTGACCAAACTTTTCCCTACTTTTTTTACTTTTATCGTTAAAAAGAGTGTGGAAAAGGCGGGAACGGTCATTCTTTGCCAATGATTTGGAGAAAAAGTTGTGGCTTATCGTTGATGATGAGTTCGTCGGGAAAATCCGTCTCTTCTAGCAGTGGAAGGGCGTATTGGTAGTCACAAATGGCGGAGGTATGGTGGGCGTCACTGCCGAGAATGGTGGGGATATCGTGTTGTTTGCAGAGGTGGAGCATCTTGACAAACATTGGGTGTGCCAAAGTCTTGTGACGCGCAGGATTGAGGGAACTGCTGTTCAATTCCAGTAGTGTGTTGGTGCGTTTGGCTGCCAAAACCACCGCTTCGATATCGAAATCGGAGGCGGTACCATCGCAAGGATGTGAGATGATGTGGATGTGCGGATTCTCGATGGCACCCAGCAGGGCTGATGTGTTCTGCTGTCGGTTTCCGTCGGTGTAGCAAAGGGAATGGAGGCCAGCGATGACGTGGTCCATGAATCCGAGAATATTGGGATCGGTGATATCTACATTCCCTTCATAATCGAGGATGTTCAACTCTGCTCCCAACAACAGGCGCATGTTGCCATATTGTCTTGGCACCACGTGCAGATTGCGGAAATAGATGATAGAGCATGTGCCAGGAAGGGCAGGGGCATGCTCTGTCACACCAAATAGTGTCAGGTCATGCTTTTGTGCCTCTTGAATCATCTCGTTGAGGGTGCTGAAAGCGTGACCTGACACGATGGTGTGGGTATGTACATCGAGTTTTATGTTAATCATTCTTACATCAATGCTTCAAACGGAAAATCTCTCCTCATACGGTATGCCAACCCCGTCATGGCAGCCAGCAGTTCACCATTCTGATTCGTGATTTTCATGTCGCAGTAAGGCAGTTTGTGGTGGTCATACACTTCCGTGCATTCGGCAATGATGCGATCGCCCAACTGCCCCGATTTCAGGAAAGTGATGGTGTTGCTGATGCCCAGTGTGAGGGTGCCGTGACAATTGGCGACTCCTGCAAAGGCAAGGTCTGCCAAAGTGTAAATCACCCCTCCTTGGCATACACCGGCACCGTTCAGATGCCGTTCCTCTACGGTTAGTTCCGCTTTGGCATAACCTTCACGCACTTCGGTAAGTTGTGCACCGATGCTATGGGCAAAGCGGTCGTTTGTGTTGAGATTTTCAAGCAGGGTCATGGGGCATTAAATAATTGAAAACTCAGAATTATTTGAAATCCTTTTCGGTGAGGAAGGTCATTTTGTTGAGCATGATGGTTTCCTTTGCCTTTTCGCTTGGGTCAGCACGGAACACGAGCACACCCTTTCCTTGCCACAGGAAGGAATAGAGGTAGAGGATGCTCACTCCGGCATCAGAAATCTGCTTCACGGCTTCGGCGGCACGTCCCGGCACATCATCGATGCTGAGTGCAAACACGTCCGAGAGTTGCACGTTGATGCCAGCCTCTTTCAGAATGAGGTAAGCCTGGGCAGGGTCATCTGTCAGCAGTCTGTAGATGCCGTAGTCTTTCGTGTCGGCGATAGTGGAGGCAATAATCTGTATGCCTGCCTTGCTGAGTAGGTCGAGAACCTTGATGAGTGTACCTCCCTTGTTCTCGATGAAGATGGACAACTGTTTGATAGTCATTTTTTACTAATATGTATTTTGAATTACGCTTCGCGCCTTTAGAAAAATAAAAAAAGATAAAAAAATATAAGAAAATTGCGATTAAGCGAGAACAAAAGAAAACTCGTTTTCGTTTTGTCGAGCGTGAGCAATTTATGTAAAAAATATTTGATGAGGTTTGTTGTGAAGTCTATTATTTTCTTTTGTTTTTTCTTGTTTTCTTTTATTTTTCTAAAGGTGCGAAGCGTAAAAATTATTTCTACTGATACACTTTTCTCTTATCGACTACGCGGACAGCCTTGCCTTCGCTGACAGGCAGTGTGCCTTTGGGAACGAGTTTCACGTGTGGAGTGAGGAGAATCTCGTCTTTCAGGCGGCGTTTGATTTCCTTTTGTAGTTCAAGCAGCCGCTGGAAGTCGTCGGTGAAGAGTTCTTCGAGTTCCACTTCCACCGTCATGTTGTCGTTGTCCTCGTCAGTGGTGAGGGTGATGAGGTAGTTGTTGGCGAGTTCCTTGAACTGCATGAGAATCTTCTCAATCTGAATCGGGAAGATGTTCACGCCACGCAACACCATCATGTCGTCAGAGCGTCCACGCATGCGGTCAAGACGCACATGATTGCGACCACAAGGACAAGTGTGACCCAGCACACGGGTCAGGTCTCTCGTACGATAACGAAGCAACGGCATGGCTTCGCGGCACAATGTCGTGAGCACCAGTTCGCCGATTTCGCCGTCTGGCACAGGTTCCAGTGTTTCAGGGTTGACAATCTCCACAATGTAGTAGTCTTCCCAGAAGTGGAGACCATTCTGCTCTTTGCACTCAAAGCCGACACCGGGACCACACATCTCGCTCATACCAAACGAGTTGTATGCCTTCACGCCCATCATGTTCTCGATGCGTTTGCGCTGTTCTTCTGAGTGAGGTTCGGCACCGATGGCAAGCACTTTCAGTTTCGTGTCCTTGCGAGGGTCAACGCCTTCCTGCTGCATCACCTCATAGAGGCGGGTCACATAACTGGGCACAGCATGGATGGCTGTGGTGCCGAAGTCCTTGATGAACTTAATCTGTCTCAACGAGTTGCCTGCAGCGGCTGGTACGGTGAGCATGCCGAGTTTTTCAGCCCCATACTGGAAACCGAGACCGCCTGTGAACATACCATAACCAGAAGAGTTCTGGAACACGTCGTCGGGACGCAGTCCCACCATCCAGAGGTTACGTGCCACTTGGTTTGCCCACTCGTCGAGGTCTTTCTGTGTGTGGAGAATCACGGTTGGATTGCCCGTTGTGCCTGACGATGAGTGCAGACGCACACATTGGCGCAATGGCACACTGGCAATGCCGAAAGGATAGGTGTCGCGCAAGTCCTGTTTTGTGGTGAAGGGAATCTTGCGGATGTCATCAAGACTCTTGATGTCTTCTGGCTTCAGTCCCTGCTCCTCGAAACGCTTCTTGTAGAAGGGTGAGTTCATACAATGCTTCACGGTGGCTTGCAGACGCTCCAGTTGCAGTGACTTCAAGTCTTCGGGTGACAGCGTTTCGTATTGCGGGTGAAGATAAGGTGATTGATCATCCATTGTCTCAGTGCGGAATTAGTCGGTAAACTTGAACAATGCAGTGAAGCCTGTGATGGTGAACACCTGCTTCACATCCTGGCTGGCACCCTTGATGGTTACGTTGCCGCCATCGGCAAGAGCCTGCTTGCGGATGGAGAGGAAGAGGCGAAGACCCGACGAGGAGATGAACTCCATCTTGGAGCAGTCGAGCACAATGTTCTTGCTTGCATTCTCAAGGATGGGTTGCATGTCCTGTGCAAACTGAGTGGCAGCAGCGGTGTCCAGACGACCCTCGATGAAACCTGTTACGGTGTCTGCTGCATTTTGAATGGTAAGTTTCATAATGATAGATGTTTTATGTTGATTATAATATAATATGATTGAACGTTCTTTTTGCCTATTGGTAAATTGACCGCTTGCGGTTAATGATTTTTCCTGAACATTTCTATTCTCTCCTTGAACAGCGGCTCCTGCTCCTTCGAGAAGAAGGAAGTGCAGATGCGCACACCCTGTTCGTTGCTGCCCATCGTGTCGAGCGGGAACACGGCAATGCCGTAGTACATCAGTTCGCGGGTCAGTTCGAGGTCGTTCATGCCCGGGTACTGCACCGTGAAGTAGAAGCCGTCAGCCAATGGGGCACCGAGGTCGTTGTCATACACTAAGTAGAAGCCGTTTGCCAACAGCACATCTTTCATGAACTTGGCTCTTCTGCCATACTCCCTCACATCGTCCAAGAAGTTGTACGACCCGTCGCAAGCCGCCTCCATCAGTGCTGCCATCGCATGTTGCACACTGTGGGTCGTGCCGCTGCTGAGTGTGTACATCAGTCGGTTGCAGAAGAAGTTGCCAAACTCGCCCACGCCGAAATTCTGCTCCAGTGCAGGATACACACGGTGGTAGAGCACATTGCTGATGCAAGCCACACCGATGCGCTGACCTGCATACGAGAACGCCTTCGAACCCGACACCGCCAAGATGTAGTTGTCTGTATATCTTGCCACAGTTGCCTGATAAGGTGCCTCAAACGGATGGCTCAAGTCGCGGCGGAAGTCCATGGCGAAGTAAGCGAGGTCTTCGAGGATGATGCAGTCATATTTATCTGCCAGTCCGCCGATGCCCTTCAGTTCTTCCTCGTTGAAGCACACCCACGAGGGGTTGTTCGGGTTTGAATACACGATGCCACAGATGTTGCCCTTCGACAAAATCTCTTCCAACTTCTCGATGAGTGCATCACCCCGGAAGTCGTGGATGTCCAGTCCGATATGTTTCAACCCGATTACGTCGCATTGCGTCGTCTGTACAGGGAAGCCTGGCTGGATGAGCAGCACCGTGTCCTTCTCTGGCATGGCATGGTGCCAAGCCGTGAATGTGGCGAATGTGCCTTGCATCGAGCCTGTTGTGGGGATGCAGCAGAGTGGGTCGATGTCCACGCCAATGAATGCCTTCACAAACCGTGAAGACGCATTTTTGATTCTTGGGATGCCTCCGTTTGGTGGATAAATCGTGGCACATCCTTCACTGAGCGCCTTCTGTTCAGCCTTCAACGCAATCTCCGACGGTTGCAGTCCTGGAACACCCATCTCTAAGTGGATGACCTGCTGTCCCGTTTTCTCTTCCAACACACGCGACAACGACTGGATATCGCGGATTGTTGCCTGTGAAAAGTCACCCAGTCCCATCCCTTCGATGGCTTCGGTGACCGTCTTATCATCTAATGGAGTATTCATAAATTTGTTGCAAATAGAGTTTTCGTTTGCAAATTTACACAAAAGATTTTGAACAATGCTCCTTTTTGTCAATTTTTCTTGATTCCTGTCCTCCAATCTTGTCAACGCCCTTTGTTTCCTGCCTTTTTTCAACATCTCCTTTACTCTACCCATTCAAAGTGTTGGTAGTCCTTGCGGGTGGTCCAGTCGCCACCCCACTCGAAGCCAGCGGCGGTGAAGAGGCGGAAGCAGAGGTCGTCGTGGTCGATCTTGTAGGGGAAGTCCCACGTGCGGTCGCAGTAAGGCTCACCAGTGGCGGGCTGGATGAGGAGTGTGCCGTCGTCGAGCGTCTTGATGTAGGGGTTGTAGAGGGTGTTGATGTCGATAGCCAGCCCACGGGCATGCTTCGACAAGTTGTTGGTGGCAGCGATGTTGCGGTAGCAGAAGCAGGACGAGTTGTTGTCGCGCATCTGGGTCTCGTCGTCGGCATCATAGACGTCGGGCAGGAGCATCCGCTGGATGGGGTACTTGGCATCGAAGAGTTGACGCAGAATCGTCGCCACGCGGTCGGCGATGAGGGCGTTGCAGACCATCTCGCCCACGTGCATCTGATTGTCGTAGTCCCAGTGGAGGGCGCGGATGTGACGCAGGTCGTTGCGCGCGATGTAGGGATTCTCCTTGTAGGTCTTGCCCTGCATGCGTGCCCACACGTCGTCGGGGATAGACTCGGCAGCAAAGCACTTGTCGATGCCGCCAAAGGCTTCCACAGCCTCGGCGCTGACGGTGCGCCCGGCCTGCCACTCGGTGAGCGGCTCGGTGTCAACGGGGAAGGTGAAGTCGGTCTTCGTGACGCCATCGCCGTAGATGGTCTTGAAGTCGTCGCGCATGGAGATGACGTGGTAGCCAGCCTGTCGCCACTGCTCGCCCAGCGCGAGGGCCTTTTCGCGCAAGGCGTGGTCGCGCTGGTCGTCATCGGCAATGAGCATGAAGGCGGCTGACTTGTACTTCTGGTTGCCCAACGCGTAGTTGTGCATGGCGGCGTCGCCACCGCTGTTGCCGAACGAGAGGACGGGCACCTTGCCGATCTCCTGCGAGATTTGCAGCACCTTGTTCGTCTTCAGGTTCTTGATGATGAGCTCGTCGGTGCGCACGAGGTCTTCCTCGCGGCCCATCGTGTAGTTCACGCCCTCCTCTGTGCCTTGGCTGGTGGAGTGCAGTTTCACGTCCATGCCGATGACGCGGTTCGACGGGATGCCGATGCTCTCCACGAGCGCGCGGCAGATGAAACGGTCGGAGCCGCTGACCACGTAGTACGTAAAGCCGTTGTCACGGAGATAGTCAAAGACCTCCAGCATGGGCTTATAGAAACTCTCGCCGTAGGTCATGCCCGAAAAACCGTTGGCGGGCAGGGCGGCGTAAGCCTTCACGTAGGCGTCGAACTGGGCCAGCGTCATGCCGCTGTAGGCCTTCGCGGCGGCGTAGGCGTGCTTCATGTCGAAATGGTCGGGCAGTTTCTTGCCAGTGCGCACGAAGTCGCGAATCTCCT
>JAFUYM010000047.1 GCA_017470525.1 Bacteroidaceae bacterium | reverse complement strand
GGGTAAGGGGATGGTGGCTACATATTGATGTTGTGCTGTTGCTTTTTACTGAAAGCTGCTACTAACGACTCATAAATCTACCCTTAATCGTGTATTGGATGATAGTTGCGGATTTTAGGAAAAACAGAAAAAAACAAGTAAAAACAGAGAAAAACATGTTCTTCGTCTAACAGAAATGAAACAAGAAAGACCTGTTTTTATTTGTTTTTACTTGTTTTTTTCTGTTTTTCTTTCGTCACGCGAAGCGTAATAAACACATCCGAAACTTAAATTTATGATTAATTCATGAATTATTTTTGTTGCTGTTATTTGATGATGACTTTCTTTCCGTTCTTGATGTAGATGCCAGGACGTGGGGTGCCCGTGACGAGACGACCCTGCAGGTCGTAGGTCTGTCCACTTTGTTGCGACGGTGTCGCAACATAGGAGACCCCGGTGGGGGCATTGCCGTAGGAGAGGGCGAAGCGGGTGGTGATTTCCCCTGCCTGGGTGGTGAAGGTGTAGGGTTCGGTGGCGGGTTGGGTGGTGCCTGTCTCGTAGTCGATGAGCATCACCTTGCCGTCCAAGTCGGGATAGGCGGTCTTGAAGTGGGCTTGGAGGGTGTAAGTGCCCGCTGCGGGGAACTTGGCTCCGAGGCTCACTTCATCGCCTTCGACGAAGGGTTGTTCGCTGATGGCGTAGTGGGTCTTGTCCGTGCCTATTATATATAATAATGTGGAATTGCCGGTGAGGTCGGGGAACTTGGTGGCGTCGCAAGCAACTTCGTAGGCAGCCGCCGCATCGGGGTTGCCCACCAGACGGGTGCGGTCGAGTTGGATGCCGTCGGCATCCTGCAAGACGAGGTTGATGACACGTCGGTTCTCCATCGTGCCCACAGGTGGACGGGGTGCGGCTGCACGGCGGCGTTTGGTTTGGCTGTAATCCACATCGGAAGTCAGGTCTGCATAGAAGTCCTCATACTCATTGACGGTGGCAAAACGTCCGTACTCGGGGAGGTTCAAGGCATCGTAACCCAAGGGACGTTGCACAAAGAAGCCCTGGAAGGGGTGCAGCACATAGTTGTCATCAACGGGGCTGTAGGTGACATAGCCTTCGGGATAGACATTCACGGTTGTCCCCCAAGGCAGAGGATAGGAGAAGGGTTCTTGTCTGCCATAGACTACAAAGGGCATCGACGGCTCGAAATACTTGGTGCTGTAGAAGCAGGGATAGGGGTTGCCGATGAAGTTCCAAGAGCGGTCGCACTCTGCCGAGGCGGTGTATTGCTGCAAGGGGATGGTGACATCCTCGGTGGTGAAGAGGTTGTTCTTGTTGGCATTGTTGATGGCAGGGAACTCGATGTTGATGTCGGGCGTGATGTACTCGTTCCATCCGCAAGTGAAGATGAAGCCCTCGCCCGCATGGAGGATGCTGTCGGCGATCTGCTTCACCCACACCTCGTCGAACTTGGCATCGGCTCGCATCTGACCGGAGTATTTCCGGATTGCCCACTGGAAATAGTTGTCCTTTTCGAGAATGTGCAGGTCGCTCAGGCGGCAGTCGAACGGCAGCGACATGAACATCCAGTTTCCACTCCTGAATTTCTTGCTGCTCAACCGCAGGGTGGTCTTCACGACATCGGCTCGCATGGGCGACTCGGTGTAGAGCGTCGGCCAGCAGTTGTCGAGTGTGGTGGTGGTCATGGTGTTCTTTTCGAGGATGCGGATGGCATTCTCGTAGCCATCCTGCTCGATGTTGAAGGTGCCAATGGAGAGGGTGCCGTCTGCCACGTGGGACATGTGCCCCGCATAGTAGAGGCTGTTCGCGTTGTCCATGCTGACAGCGAGGGTGAGATTGGGCTTGCCTTCGGGCAGGTTCTGATAGAGCGTGAAGTCTTTGCACACCCTCAGTTCGTCGGGCCAACTGATGTCGAGCGGCTTGAAGGTGGGGAAATGGTTCCAGCCTGTCTCCAGTTCGTAGGGGGTGCAGGCAGGATGAGAAAGCGTGTGGTCACGCATCTTGTAGTTGAGATAGACCACCTGGTCGTAGGGATAGACATCATCTCGGATAGTTTGTTTGCTGTCGGTGTTGTAAGCGTAGAGACCAAAATCCTTGGAGGGTTCCTTGCGGTTGTAGGTCGTGCTGTAATAGACATACCTCGTCTGGACGTTATAAAAGCCATATTCACCCTTGCGATAGTAGGTGGGATCGGGCACGAGAGTGGGCGGCACGATGCCCCGGCAGGTGACATCCTTCAGGCTGTCGCAAGAACGGAATGCATTCGCGGCACGAATCAACGTGGAGGGCAGCACCACCTTCCGCAAGTTCTTGCACCCTTGAAAGGCATCTCCTTCGATGACTTCCACTCCCTCGGGAATGGTGACTTCGACCAAGTCGGTTCGTTTCTGAAATGCGTACTTGGGAATGATTTTCGTTCCAGCCGGTAACTGCTCAGGCGTGATGCCCTCGTAGTCAATCTGGTTCTGTGCCTGTATGGAGGACACCCAACAGGTCAACAACAACACAAGAAAAGTAATCTTTCTCATAAATAATCTATTTTTAGTTCCACATGTTCATCATGTTTTTATCGCCCCAAAGTTATAACATTTCACGAATAAATTCAAAAGAAATGGAATAAAAATTTTCACTTTTGGACGAACACCCCCCTTTTTTGGACGAACCAAACGACGATGTTTCAAAATTGAAAGTTTTTTGCCACGGGAGAGAGCAATGTTTCAAAATTGAAAGTTTTGGGTCACAGCCTTTTTTGCGTGTATAATCTTAAACAAAATAAACATAGTTTTGTTTATTGGTCAACAAAAAGCAGGGAAATGTTTAAGAAATTTTGTAATTTTGCAGTCGAAATCAATTGTAATGGTAAATTTTTAAAGAACTGGTTTGGAAGTGATTTTACCGCAAGCGGTCTTTAGAAAAACCATAAAAAACCAAAGACTTCCTTTTAAGAAGATGACGGTTTTTTGAGGTTTTGACTACGCTGCCCTTAAGGTTCTTTGTTTTTTTGAGGTTTTCTTTGGTTTTTTATGTTTTTTCTAAAGACGCGAAGCGTTAAAATGCACAACCGAAAGTAAAATAAATGAGATTATGGCTTTGATTAAGACAGTGTGTGGCTTGACTCCGAAGTGGGGTGAGGGCTGCTATTTCAGTGAGAACGCCACGATTGTGGGCGATGTGCAGATGGGTGACCAGTGTACGGTGTGGTTCAATGCGGTGGTGCGCGGCGATGTGAACTACATCAAGATTGGCAATCGAGTGAACATTCAGGACGGGTCGTGCCTGCACACCTTATATAAAAAGGCAGCCATCGAGATTGGCGACGATGTGACCATCGGGCACAATGTGACACTGCATGGCTGCACGGTGAAGAGCGGTGCCTTGATTGGCATGGGTGCGACGGTGCTGGACGATGCGGTGATTGGCGAGGGTGCCATCATCGCTGCCGGTGCGCTGGTGCTGAAGGGCACCCAGGTGGGTGACGGTGAGATGTGGGGCGGAGTACCTGCCAAGTTCATCAAGAAGGTGGACCCCGAACAGGCGAAGGAACTCAACATTGGCATTGCTAAACATTATATTATGTATGCTGAATGGTATAAATGAAGACAATTGTTCATTCAACTTCTGCAAGTTTTTTAGAACAACGAATTTCACGAATTGTACGAATACCATGCGGCGAGGATTGGATTGCTCGAAGCCACAAGCGGCGACGAATGACACGAATGGCTAACGCGATGTGAGGTACAAGCCGAATGGTATTCGTAAAATTCGCTGTTCTAAAAAAGTGTCGAAACATGAATAAGTTGTTTTGTAACCTTCTTGAAAATCTATGTAACATGAGAAATGTGGGGGAAATGTAAAAAAAGCGTAATTTTGCAGCGGAATTAAAGTAATTAAGACAAAAGCCTATATGAAAAGAAAACTGAATCGACTGTTGCGTCTGCCTCAATGGGCGGGTGTACTGATGATTGCAACTGGAGGTTTGTCGGCTTGCAGTGGCTACGACTTGGCAGAGGAAGACCCGAGTTGGCTGGGCTCAAGCATCTACGACTATCTGAAAGGTGCAGGCAACTACACCCATACGGTGCAGATGATTGACGACTTGGGCTACAAGGATGTGCTGGCAAAAACTGGTAGCAAGACCCTCTTTGTGGCTGACGACGATGCGTTCAATCGCTTTTTCCAGAACAACACTTGGGGAGTGCGCAAGTACAGCGACCTGAGTGAGGCTCAGAAGAAGTTGCTCCTGTATGGCAGCATGATTAACAATTCCTGCCAGGTGGCATACCTGAGCAGTAGTGAAGGACCGACGGAGGGTGACTGCATGCGCCGCATGACTGCCACGAGCGAGTATGACTCTGTGCCTGTGCTGACCCCAGCCCAGATGCCCGACAACCCTTACTGGGCACGTTACCGTGAGGGGAACAAGAGCATCGTGTGCATGAGTGACGTGACGGCACCCCCGATGATTCACTTCATCGAGACTTTCCTCAACAACAAACTCATCACGAACGAGGACTGCAACTTCCTGTTCAACTACCAGACGGAGCGTCAGGCTGGTGATGCCAACGTGAACGGCATCATGATGGCAGAGCAGAACATCAAGTGCTCCAACGGCTTCGTACACAGGATGGCAGAGGTGCTTACACCGCTGCCCAACATGGCTGACTTGATTAACCAGAAGTCTAATACGCAGGGGTATGCACGGTTGCTGAACCGTTTCTGTGCTCCTTACCGTCACGACAAGAATGATGCAATCACACGTGAGTACAATAGAATCTATGGCACCGACATTGACACGCTTTACGAGAAACGCTACTTCTCCGAGCGCAGCCAAGGCGGTGAACCCTTAGACTTGACTCCCGATGAGGGTCCTGTGAACGGTTTGCTGAAGTTTGACCCAGCATGGAACCAGTTCTACAGTGCCACCACCAACTCGACAGCCTCCAATGTGGCTCTCCAAGAGAATATGGGTGTGATGCTCGTGCCCAGCGACGAGGCTCTCAACCGCTACTGGAACGAGGGGGCTGGCAAGGTGCTCAAGGACTATTACGGCTCTTGGGAAAATGTGCCCGACAAGGTGATTTCCAAGATGCTCAACGTGAATATGCTCAACTCGTTCACGAACTCTGTGCCCAGCAAGTTCTACACGGTACTGAACGATGCCAACGATGAATTGGGACTTTCCACAGAGTTTGTGGATTCTGTTTATATGGCTTGCAATGGTGCGGTGTATCTGACCAACAAGGTGTTCAATCCTGTAGCATACATTTCCGTCACCTTCCCGGCTCTTATCAACGAGACCATGAACATCCTGTATTGGGGTGTGGAGCAGTTGGGCTTTGACGTTTATCTGAACTCCCAGAACACTTATTATAGCCTTTTCATCCCTAACAACAAGTCGTTGCTCGACTATGTGGACCCTTGTTCCTACGGCAAGACCAGCACACAGTTGTTCCGATTCCACTATAAGGCTTCAGCCCAGACGGAACGTGAGAAGGTGTGGGCAAGCATCTGGAACTACGACCCTGAGACGGGTGTGGTGGGCGACTCCATCGGTGAGGCATCTTACAGCCAAATCACCAACCGTCTGGAGGACATCCTCAACACCCACATCGTCATTGGCAATGTGGAAAATGGCAACACTTTCTTCCGCACGAAAGGTGGCAGCATGGTGAAAGTTGCCAATGCTGCAGCAGGAGCAGGTGGCATGACCGTGCAGGGTGGCTATCAGTTGGAGCAGCGCAAGTCTATTCCTGTGGTCAACATTTATGATGAATCACTGGAAGGTAACGGTAAGACCTACATCATTGACGAGGAACCTATCATGACTGCCCGCAAGTCGGTGTTTGACATTCTCGACGAGCATGAAGAGTTTGAGCAGTTCCGCAACCTCCTGCAAAGTTCGCAGTTCTTGGAGACCAAGCACGTGATTGGTAGTGATGAGCACGGCGAACCCAGTCCTAACATCTCTCTCTTCAACACGTACCGCTACACGGTCTATGTGCCTACCAATCAATCAATTCTCGACCTTCAGAAAGATGGCAAACTTCCTACGTGGGAGCAGGTGGAGCAGGAAGAAGATGAGGAAGTGAAGGACAGCCTCCGCACCGAAATTGAGAACTTCATCAAGTACCACATCCAGGACGAAGCCTTCTACATGGGGCAAGGCAGCGATGCGGGCGAATATGAGACCTCGGCATATAAAATCACTGACGGCAACCTCTCTTACTACAAACTGCAGACAGCCGTTGAGAATGGTTCCATCAACATCACTGACGGTGTGGGCAACACCCATAAAGTTGTGACAGCCGATGGACTTTACAACCTCATGGCTCGTGAATACCAGTATGACACCCGCGATGCCACCAGTGCCAATAACCTTTATACCTCCTCTTTCGCGGTGATTCATCAGATTGATGGAGTGTTGCAGTATAAATAAGATACAATTGATAATTCATAATTGATAATTCATAATCAAATGAACATGAAAAAGATAATCGCATTTCTCCTAATAGTCAATTGTCAATTGTCAATTGTCAACTGTTTGGCTCAGACCGCAGGCACGATGATTCACGGTGTGGTGGAAGATGACCTGGACCCGTTGATGGCATGTAATGTCGTGGAAATCGACAATGCCAACCGTATCGTGGCGCATGCGGTGACTGACATCAACGGTAACTTCGCCTTCCGCATCGTTGACCCGAAGCACCGTCTTAAAATCTCCTACGTGGGTTATGCTACCCAAATCATTCCGATTAAGGGAACGACTTATAAAATTGTGATGAAGAGCAACACCCAGATTCAGGATGTGGTGGTCACCGCAAAGAAAGTGGTTCAAACCAGCGGACTCGCCATTCCTGAACGTGAACTTTCCATTGCACATCAGACCATCGATGCCAAAGAGTTTGAAGGACTCCCCATGACGAGTGTGGATGAAGCCCTGCAAGGACGTATCGCAGGTCTCGACATCGTGAGCAATTCGGGTAACCTCGGTGCAGGCACCAGCATGCGTTTGCGTGGTGTCAGTTCCATCAATGGCAGCAGTGAACCCCTCATTGTGGTGGATGGCAACATCTTCGAGAGCGACTATAACAGCAACTTCGACTATGCCAACGCCACCGAAGACCAGTTTGCCGAACTCCTCAATGTGAACCCCGACGACATCGCTTCCATCTCCGTGCTGAAAGATGCGGCAGGTACTGCCATCTACGGTTCGCAGGGCGCCAATGGTGTCATCGAAATCAAGACCAAGCGTGGTGCCCGTGGCAAGACGAAGGTGCAGTACTCTTATCGTGTCACACTGACCCATCAGCCTCAGGGCATTCGTCTGCTTGATGGTGACCAATATACCATGTTGATGAAGGAGGCATACTACAACCCGACGTTGAGCGACAATGCAGCCGACATCCGCGAGTTCAACTACGACCAGTCGTGGAACGAGTATGAGATGTACAACAACAACACCGACTGGCGCAAAGCCATTCGTCAGACAGGACTCTTGCAGAAGCACTACGTCAGCCTTTCAGGTGGTGGCGAGAAAGCCAACTTCCGCATCGCAGGAGGTTACGACCATCAGACAGGTACTGTGATTGAACAGAAACTCGACCGCTTCACCACCCGTGTGGCATTAGACTATTTTGTGAGTGACCGCATCAAGATTGTCACCAACTTCAACATGACCTACACGGACAACAAGAAGAACTACTCCGACCTGCTCGGCATTGCCTACCAGAAGATGCCGAACCTCTCCATCTATGAGCAGGATGCGTACGGCAATGACCTTCCAGACTTTTACCACATGCTCAGCACTTGTTCCGAAGCCTTGAAGGAAGACCAATACACCTACGTCAATCCTGTCGCTTTGGCAAAGCAGGCAAAGAATGAGGAAAGCACCTATCAGATTCAGCCAGAGTTTCAACTTGCCTACCAACTCTTGGGCACGGGCGACGAACAGACACAGTTGAAGTATGAAGGTAAAATCCTCTTCAACATCTTTAATAAGTATAATGACACGTTCTATCCATCCAGCCTTGTGACGAAAGGATGGGCAGATACTAATAACAACCGTACCACAGCCAATGCCCACAAGAGCACGGCTGTCACTACAACCCACAGATTGACCTTTGTGCCTCATTTCCAGAATGCAGACCACTCCTTCATGGCGATGGCGCAGTTCCAACTCACCGACGGTTCGTCTAAGACCACTGCCTCAGATGTGCACGGACTCCCATCGGGTGGCATCAGTTCTCCCATTGCCGATGGCATTGTCAGCAGCCTCAGCACCTCTTCTGGACAGTGGCGCAGTGTCTATCTCACCTTCTCTGCCCACTATGCTTACAAGGGCAGATACATTGCCGACTTCTCCGTTCGTCGTGACGGTTCCACGAAGTTTGGTGACGATAGCCGATGGGGTAACTTCCCTGCTCTCTCTTTCCGTTGGAACGTGAGCGACGAGCCTTTCATGGAACCTGTGCGTTGGCTCACCATGCTCTCCATCCGTCCAGGTTGGGGTAAGGTGGGTAACCAGCCAGGAGGTGAATACCTCTATTTCTCCAAATACCGCAATGGAAATGCCTACAACGCAGGTGGTTCCGTTTATCCAGAAAACATCCGCCTCTCCTCCCTCAAGTGGGAAGAGAAGGAGACTTGGAACCTCGGTTTCGACTTGGGTTTCTGGCATAACCGCATCACCGCAGACTTCAATATCTACACCCAGCGCACCAGCGACCTGCTCATGAACAACCGACGTATCCCCACCTCATCAGGCTACACCGCCTTGGCATGGCAGAATGTGGGTGATATGGTCAACAATGGTTGGGAGTTCAACATCAATGGTCAGGACATCATCAAGAAGGGACAGTTCCATGCTGGCTTCAATGTGTCCTTTGCCAACAATAAAAACGAAATCACCAAGATGAACGAAACCGTGCTGGCATCGCTCAACAGTGATTTCGACAAGAACAATGGTTCCTACCTCACCCGTGTGCAACTCCATAATGCTTTCGGCTCCATTTATGGATTCCGTTACAAAGGAGTGTATCAGTACAGCAAGTACTCCGTCAACGAAGTGCCGGGCGTGAGTGGTCCGAATGCTCCTGTGGCTCGCGATGCCAACGGTAATGTGGTGGTTGATAAGAACGGTTACACCACTCCGATGGTGTTCTGCTACGACAGCAACGACCGTGCCTACATCTATGAGTTCAAGGGAGGTGATGCCATCTATGAAGACATCAATCATGATGGTAACATCAACGAACTTGACATCGTTTATTTGGGCAGTTCGCTGCCGAAGGTGACAGGTGGTTGGGGCTTCAAACTCCAATATGGCAGATGGAGTTGGAACAACCAGTTCAACTTCCGCATCGGTAACAAAATCATCAACCGCGCTCGTATGTTGGCTGAAAACATGTATTCCAACAACAACCAATCCACGGCTGTGAACTGGCGTTGGCGTGTGGAAGGCGACGAAGCCCCCATTCCTCGTGCCCTCCATAAGGAAGGTTATAACTGGTTGGGTAGCGACCGCTTCATTGAGAACGGTTCCTATATGCGTCTGAACTATAGCCAGATTAGTTATTCGTTCGACCCCAAACTCATCAAGAACTGGGGACTCACCCAACTGAGCCTTTATCTGAGTGCCAACAACCTCTTCTGCCTCACCGGTTACTCGGGTGCAGACCCCGAAGTGGGTTACGGAGGTTATGGCGTGACGACCGACAATGCAAGAACACCTAACGCACGTTCCTACACTTTGGGTGTCACGGTGCAATTTTAATTGACAATTCATAATTGATAATTGACAATTCATAATTCATGATTGAAAGATGAAAATGAAAAAGATATATCAAATCATCACCGCGTTAGCCCTTCCCCTTTGGGGGCTGGGAATCTCTTCGTGCAGTGACTTCCTCAGCATTGAACCTCAGAATGAGATTGTGCTGGAGAATTACTGGACCGAGGAGGCAGACGTGACCAGTGTGCTCAACTCTTGCTATGCCCAGTTGGAAAACAGCCAATGCATCAACCGCATGGTGGTGTGGGGCGAGTTGCGTTCCGACAACATGACCAATGGTTCGGGTACTGGATATGCCCTGCAACAGGTGCTCAAGGAGAACATTCTCGAAACCAATACCTACACTGATTGGCAGTGCTTCTATCAGGTCATTAACCAATGCAACACTGTCTTGTACTATGCACCTGGGGTGAATGCCATCGACCCGAACTTCACGGATTCGGAACTGAAAGCAACCCTTGCCGAAGCAAAAACCCTTCGTGCTTTGTGTTACTTCTACCTGATTCGTGCTTTCCGTGATGTGCCTTACATCACCCAACCTTCCAAGGACGACACTCAAAACTACCAGCAGGCAGCCATGCCTTTTGCTCAGGTGCTTGACAGCCTCATTACCGATGTGGAGTCGATCAAGAACGATGCAGTGCGCAGTTATGGTGAGGAGAGTGTGGAAAACACTTGTCGCATCACTCGCTGGGCTTGCTATTCGTTGCTTGCCGACCTCTATTTGTGGAAAGGCGATTGGCAGCAGTGCATTGATTATTGCGACCTTGTCATCAATCAGAAAATCAAGGAATATGAGGACGCTTACGCTAAGAATCCTACGACACTGACCGTTGAACTTTACGAAGGCAGATACCCTCTTATTTCTGAGACAGTGTCGGGCAGCAACTTTGCAGGAAATGCTTACACCGAAATCTTCGGTACAGGCAACAGTTTCGAGTCCATCTTCGAACTGAACTTCCTCAACAACCAGAGCGTGACCAACAGCACAGTGTCCAGTTTCTACGGTTCCAGCAGCAACAAGACCGGACAAATCGGTGCACCTACCTACTTGAACAGCGAAGCCTATGCAGGTCAGAACAAATATTTCCGCAAGACCGATTGCCGTTTCTTGGAGAATATGCTTGACCAAAACAACAAAGTCTATATTTCCAAGTATGTCAATCAGTCAGTGTCTTTCCGCACCACCTCCACAACTGGCTCAACGCCTACGGTGACAGGAAATGTCCGTTCTTCTGCCTACGCAAACTGGATTATTTACCGCCTGACCGACGTGATGCTGATGCGCGCTGAAGCCGAAGTGGAATTGGCTGGCGATGTGGCAGAAGGGGCTGCGCTGACCGACGAGCAGACACAACATTACCGCAATGCCTTTGAATGTGTCAGTGCCGTTTGGAAACGTGCCAACAACAAGCGCACTGCTGTGTCAGACCTGCTTCAATTTGACGATTATGCCACTTCACGCACCACGATGGAAGACCTTGTGATGGATGAGCGTCAGCGCGAACTCATGTTTGAGGGAAAACGATGGTTCGACCTTGTGCGCCTCTCTCGTCGTGATGGCAACAATGACCGCCTGATTGAACATGTGCTGCCAAAGTTCCAGGAGAACACGAGCGCCATCCGCATAAAACTCTCTACACAGGATGTGCTTTACTGGCCCTATAACCGCGAAGAACTCAAGCAGAATCCTGAACTTCAGCAGAATCCTGCCTACGTGACAGATAATACCGAACAAAACAGATAAAAGACTATGAAGATGAGAAAATACATATATCGGGCAGTTGTTGCGTTCGCCCTTCCTCTTTGGGTGCTGGGAGGCTTGACTTCCTGTTCTGACGAACCCGATGGCAACAACTACTATACCTTTACGGGCGAGATGGTCAGCGACTATCTGGACAATCGTCCTGAACTCTACAGCGAGTTCACGGAGATTCTGCATCGCTCAGGCTTGTACGGCATGATGGCGACTTATGGCACTTACACCTGTCTGGCTCCTACGAACGAGGCGATTGATTCCTATCTGAGCGAACATGGCTACAGCAGCGTTGAACAACTTTCCAAGGAAGAATGTGATACCCTCTCGTGGAACCACATCATCGCCGAGACCTATTTCACGACCGACTTGAGCGACGGCAATATTCCTACGGCTAATATGAACGAGCGTTTCCTCACCTTCTCGTGTGACAGCAATGCTGTGAACGGCAATGTCATGTATTATGTGAACATGGCATCCCGATTGGTAGTGCGCGACGACTCTGTGGAGAATGGCGTGGTTCACACCCTCGACCGAGTGATTCAGCCCTCCAGTTCCTACCTTCCTGAAAAACTTCTGGAAGACAAGAACATTTCGCTCTTCACCTCGGCACTCACCCTGACGGGATTGAGCGACAGCCTCTATGCTTATATGGACAATGATTATTCCGTAGGCATCGACTCCATCAATCGAGGTATTTCTTTCCACCGCACAGGAGCGGAGTACCGAATGTATTATCCTGCTACACGCATGAAGCGTTTCACGGCTTTGGTCGAGACGAACAAGGTGTTTGCCGATGCGGGTATATACAATTTGGACGATTTGAAAGAATTTGCCAAGCAGATATATGATGAGGTCTATCCGAATGATGCGGGTCTGTATGACAATGACTGGACTCACCGCAAGAATCCACTCAATCGTTTTGTCGCTTATCACTTGCTGCCATATTACGGTGCGATTAACGACTTCACGATTTCGGAGAGCGGCATTGACTACAAGACGACTTGTGCCATGCCTAACCTCATTGACTGCACTGACTGGTACACGACCCTGATGCCAGGCACCATCATGAAGATGTCTTCTCCCTCTGAAGGTCTCTTTATCAATCGAAAAGGTGTAGCAAGCCGCTATAGTGTGCGTGGTATAAAAGTCTATACACCGACTGAGATGAAGAACCTTCACGACCAGGAATTGGCGGAGGCTGGGCTGCACGTTGACACCCTGAACCAGCAGGCATTGAATGGCATCTATCATTATATTGACGGAGTGCTTACATACAATACACAGACCCGTGACGTGGTCTTCAACGACCGCATCCGTTGGGATGTCATCACCATGTCCACCGAGTTCCTCAACGCAGGCGCACGTGGCAACACCAATGGTCAACACCTCACAGGCTTCAAGCAGGTTGATGGTTGGGACTTTCACGGCATGATACCAACCCTCGCCTTGCGCGAACGCGGTGTGTGGATGGCGACTTACTCTGATGCCGTCGATTTGATAGGACAGTTCGATGTGTCCTTCAAACTGCCGCCTGTGCCAGCCAACACTTACGAAATCCGTTTCGCCTACGGTGCAGGCACCGACCGTGGAGTGGTGCAAATCTACTTTGGCGAAAAAGACAACATGCAGCCGATGGGCTTGCCAATAGACTTCCGAGTGTGGGGTGCAGACCCCAGCATCGGTTGGGTGGCTGATACGGAAGACAACGAAGAGAACCGAGCCATTGACAAGGCAATGCACAACCGTGGTTACATGAAGGACATGGACTCTTGGAATCAGGGTGGCAGCAATAACCTTCGTGCCATGAGTGGTAAATATCGCAAGATTCTCACCACACAGGCACTCGACCCGAACAAGGAGTACTGGTTGCGCATCAAACTGGTCATAGAGAATGCTGAGGCTGAACTCCCGATTAACTACTTTGAGTTCTGTCCGAAGAGTGTCTATGCAGGTCTTACGGCTGAAGACACGCATTAAGGTAATTCATAATTGATAATTCATAATTGAAAGATGGAAATGAAGTTATCCAATAGTTATAAAACCATTGTGGGTGCCATGTCGTTAGCGGTGCTGGTGGGATGTTCTGACAAATGGGACGACCACTACGATGTGGCAGGCACGAATGGTTCGGTTTCACTCCTTCGTTTGGTGGAGGAGAACCCGCAATTGAGTGATTTTCATTCGTTGCTCAAGGCAACCCACGTGTATAATAACAACCATCGGACAAAGGTGACATTTGCCGATTTGCTGGATGCTGACCAGACACTCACGGTGTGGGCACCGATGAATGGCACATACAATATAGATTCATTGCTCGAACTTTGCCAGACGGAAAAGGGCGACTCGACTGTGGGGCAGCATTTTGTGATGAACCATATTGCACATAACCTTTATAACATGAATGCACAGACGAATGAGTCGGTGAAGATGCTGAACGACAAATTCCTGCCGTTAGGGGCAAATTCACTCTATCAGGCAACGGTGCAGGAGGGTAGTCGCAATTTGCCTGCCACGAATGGTTTGCTGCATGTGATGAAAGATGATGCCCAATACACCTATAACATTTATGAAGGTTTGACCTCCATGGAAGAGTTCCAGCACATCGGTGCGTTCATGTCGCATTTTGAAAGGCAGGAACTGGATGAGGAACGTTCCATCCAGGCAGGGCTGGTTGATGGACGAAAGGTGTATTCCGACTCTGTGATGGTGAAAGAGAATGCTCTCTTCAGAGTGTTTGACCAAATCATGTCGGAAGACTCCACATTTGCCATGTTGGTGCCTGACAAAGCGACTTGGAACACTATCTATCCAGAGGCAAAGCAGTATTTCAACTATGGTGCAGTGGAGAAGGCTGATTCCATCTCAGAGTATTGGACGTGTGTGTCGTTGGCGAGAGACCTCATCTTCAATCGCAAAATGCAGCGGTCGGAGAAAGACAGTATCTTCACGACTTCATACACCCCTACGGAGTGGCCATACCATGTGTTCTATAAGCCATACGAGGCAGGTGGGCTCATGGATGCTGCGAACATCAAGGATTCGCTGCTCTGCTCCAATGGTTACATCTATCGTATGAAGAATTGGTATTTCACCCCAGAGAACCTCTTTTTCCATCCTATTGTGACCCAAGGCGAACGGGAGGCGAGCATCACGAATTATAAGGATTGTACGCTCAACTACCGTACAGCGGTGGGTGACACGATTTCGGGTAACGGATATGTGGATATCGTACCACGTAATAGCACGAGCAACTGGACGGTGACCTACGAGATAAACAATACCTTGTCGGGAACGTATGACATTTGTGCGGTAATTCTGCCGAAGACGGTGTATCTGGCAACATCCCGTGATAAAAAGCCCAACAAGTTTATTGCCACCCTCAGTTATGTGGATGAGCAGGGCGAACAGAGAACCGAGGAGTTCAAAACAGAGTTGACCAGCAATGGTGTACAAGTCGATACTGTGAAGGTGGGACGTTTCACCTTCCCCACTTGCAACTACGGACAGCAGGATGCCACGGTGAGTCTGCAATTGCAGTGCAGCATCACCAGCAGACAGACATCCTACTCGCGAGAGATGTTTCTGGATTGTATTTTGTTGAAACCCGTCACTGAGGAATCGGAAGACGCAAAAGTAAGAAAGGAGGGTCGGAAATGAAACGTTTTCTATGGATGATAATGGCAATTGCACTGCATTTGCAACTCAATGCTCAAGACTTGAGAGAACTGAAGGGCCGTGTGCTGGATGCAGCGACGGGGTCCCCTGTTGCGGGTATCTCCGTGAAGGCAGGCAACAGTTCTCAGGCTGCCATGACGGACGAGAAGGGTGAATACACCATTCAAGTGCCTAATTATGTTACTTCACTCGTTTTCCGTGGCGACGGCTACGTGATGGTGCAGCAACCTATCGGTAAAGGTGGGGAAGTGCAGGAGGTGAAGATGTGGTCGAGCCAGTTTACGGAGACCTATTCCGACCAAAAGACAGCCATGAGCGGTAAGACCACTTTGGCATCTTATCATAACAACGACCTCACCATCGACCATCAGATTCAACAGAACTTGGGTGGCGATATGCTTGCCACTCAACGTAGCGGACAGCCAGCACTGGGTGTGCGTATGCTGATGAATGGCATCAATTCGCTCAACAGCAATGCCCAACCATTGGTGGTGGTGGATGGAGTGGTGCAGAACATGCAGTATGGTTCTCCTTCTCTCCACGATGGTTTCTTCAACAATATCCTTACGGGCATCATGGTGGAGGACATCGAGAAAATTTCTGTGATGAAGAATGGTACGGCGATTTATGGTGCCAAAGGTGCGAATGGTGTGGTGCTGATTGAGACGAAGCGTAACAAGTCGATGGCAACCAAGATTGATGTGAGCATCGGTGGCAGTTACGAACTGAAACCAACACTGCCCGACATGATGAATGCTGAGCAGATGAGGGTGTATGCCAGCGAATTGATTGGTACGACGGGTACGAAGAGCAATGCGTTTAAGTTCTTGCAGACCGACCCCAACTATTATTATTACCACATGTACCACAACCAGACCGACTGGAGCAAGCAGGTCAACAGAGAAGCCTTCACCCAGCAGTATAGCATCAATGTGCAGGGCGGTGACGATGTGGCAAACTATAACCTGTCGGTGGGATATGCGGGTTCTGATGCAACGCTGAAGGACTTCTCGTTTTCAAGATTCAATTTGAGACTCAATTCAGACCTGATATTGACGAAAGGGTTGACCGTGAGATTTGATGCTGCGTATGCCGATGTGACCCGAAACATGAGAGATGATGGCGTGAAGGAGAATGTGACGGACGGTATCATCAGTGCCCCTGCTTTCTTGTCGCTCATCAAGGCTCCGTTCCTCTCGCCATACGCTTACGACACGAACGGAAGGCTGTCGGGCTATCTGGCTGAGGCGGATGATTATCTGTCCGACGTAGTGACACAGAGGAGTGACTACACCACTTCGTTGGCAAACCCGTTGTCGGTGCTTCAGAATGGTGAAGGCAAGAACAAGAATGATTTTGGTAACCGCATGATTTCGTTGGCAGTTACACCCAAGTGGGACATCAACAAGTATTGGAGGCTGCAGAATCACTTTGCCTTCCAGTTGGTGAACACGGATGAGAACTACTACTTGCCTACGACAGGTGTGCCTACCTATCAGGTGGATGGCATCGGCATGGTGGAGAATTGCGCCAGTGCATTGGCGGGGCGTCAAATCACCATCATGAACGACCTTTCCGTCTTCTTCAATCGTCAGTGGGGCGCACATAGTTTGGCCGCAAAAGGTTCGTTCCGCTATCTGCGCGACACGTATCGCCTGAACACACAGATTGGTTACAATACTGGTAATGACAAGACTCCTAATATGTCCAGTTCATTGCAATATAAGCAGACTGATGGATTGGATAACGTGGATGTGGATTTGACCTACTATGTGGGTGCTGATTACAATTGGAAAGAGCGTTATTTCTTGACGGCTGGACTTTCGATGGACGGTTCGAGCAAGTTTGGAGTGGATGCCCCCGATGGGGTGAAGATGGGCAACTATGCTTTTGGTTTCTTCCCTTCTGTAGAAGCGGCATGGGTGTTGACCAACGAAGATTGGTTCATCCCGAACCGATGGGTGAATGGACTGAAAGTGAATGGTGGTTTTGATTTGGTGGGCAACGACGATGTGAACAGCATCGCTTCACGCACCTACTTCACATCTGGGAAGATGCTGCAGAATTTGTCTGGCATCACGATGGGTAACATCGGCAACACGAGGCTGCAATGGGAAACCACTGCAAGATTCACGTTAGGTGTGCAAGGTTCCTTCTTCGACAACCGCCTGTGGGTAGGCTTCAATAGTTTCTGGGGCAATACGTACAACCTGCTCTCAATGGGCACATTGTCCTATATCACTGGTCTGGAAACCAACTGGCTGAACGATGGCAGAATGACGAATCACGGATTTGACGTAAGTGCCGACGTGAAGTTGTTGGCAACGAAAGACTGGTCTTGGAGTGTGGCTGCATCGATGGGTCACTATAAGAACACTGTGAAGCGTTTGCCTGGTAACAGGAGCGAGGTGACAACCGACCTCTATGGCGGCACTGTCATCAACCGTGTGGGTGGTGCAGCAGGCAGTTTCTATGGCTACAAGACCGATGGTGTCTTCTCAACGGCAGAGGAGGCAAGTGCTGCTGGTCTTTATCAGCAGACGGAAACGGGTGCGAAGCAGTATTTTGAGGCGGGCGACATGAAGTTTTTGGATGTGAATGGTGACCACTGCATTGACCAGAAGGACATGCAGGTGATTGGCGATCCGAACCCCGACATTTACGGCACATTCTCCACGAAACTCTCTTGGAAGAATCTCTCGCTCTCGGCAGCGTTCAGTTATTCGGTGGGCGGCGACCTCTACAACTATCAGCGCAGCATCCTCGAATCAGGTTCTTACTTCTATAATCAGACCACGAATCTGCTTTCTCGATGGACGCACGACGGACAGATGACGGAAGTGCCAAGAGCATCTTTCCTCGACGAGAAGGGCAACAGCCGATTCTCTGACCGCTGGATAGAAGATGGTTCTTACCTGAAACTGAAGAATGTGACGCTCAGTTACCGCATTCCTGTGAGAAGTACCTACTTGCAAGGCATTACTTTTTGGGCGGCTGCCAACAACCTCTTCACCTTGACGAAGTATCTGGGCAGTGACCCCGAATTTGCTGCATCCAACAGCGTCATCGGTATGGGCATCGACCGTGGACTCCTTGCACCAGGAAGAAGTTTTTCGATAGGAGCGAAGATAAATCTGTAATGGACAACAGACGATTGATAATTGAAAATTGACAATTGATAATTGAAAAATGAAAACAATCTATAAAATCATCATCGCGGTAGCCCTTCCTCTTTGGGGACTGGGGGGCTTGACTTCCTGCTCGGAAACTGACAGCGATTTGGTTTCTTTTGTGGAAGATAACCGACTGAACTCACCGAACGATACGGTCTATTCCCTGATGGGCATCGTCAACAAGATGCAGGTGATAGCCGACCGAACCATCCTCTTGGGTGAACTCAGGGGCGACCTCACGGCTCTGACTGAACAGGCGAAACTCGACTTGCAGGACATCGCCAATTTCAGTGCGGGAACAGACAATCCTTATAACAATGCACGGGATTATTATGCCATCGTGCAGAACTGCAATTATTTCCTTGCCAATGCCGACACCGCCCTCACCAAACGAGGCGTGAAGGTGTTTGAGAAGGAGTATGCTGTGGTGAAAGTCTATCGTGCATGGACCTATCTCCAACTTGCCATCAATTACGGTTCTGTGCCTTTCTTTACTGAGCCGATTCTGGCAGAGAAGGATGCCGATCCTTCACGTTATCCTCATTATGATGTGGAGCAGATTGCCAACTACTTCATTACCGACCTTGCTCCATACGCCGATACGGAATACCCTGCATACGGCTCCATTGGCTCCCTCGATTCACGCAGGTTCTACTATCCTGTCCGTGTGTTGCTGGGCGACCTCTGCTTGTGGGCTGGACGCTATCGGGAGGCTGCCACCTACTATCACGATTACTTGACGAAGCAGGGTGCTTCTCATCCTACAGGAACGGCAAAAGTGGGCTGGACAAAGTATGACTTTGAGGAAATCTCTGATGCTTATGCTTCACAGTTCTCAGACAATTCGACAGAAATCCTGACCATCATTCCGATGGAGACCAGTGAGTATGACGGCATCATGTCGAGATTGACCGACGTGTTCAACTCCACCGCCGACAACAATTACTTCTATCAAGCCACCCACTCGGCTGCTTATGACCAACTCTCACACAGTCAGCGGTATGTGCTGGTCTATAACGACCCTGTCAGCCAGTTGCCCGACACTGTGGCACCTGCTGACACGATGACCTACCAGAACGAGGCAATGCGGGGCGATTTACGCCAACAGAGCATCTATACGCTCAGAAATCAGGCATCCACATCGACCGCGCAATCTTCATTGCGCCAAACCTGCCAGAAGTATTCGTCGAGCAACGTCAGCATTCTGCGCCTCCAGCATGTCTATCTGCGTTTTGCTGAGGCTCTCAACAGGGCTGGTTACCCAGAGTCTGCTTTTGCTGTGCTGAAATATGGACTCTGCAAGGACTACATCGACCGTTACATTTCAGCAGGGGAACGTTCTGCCGCATCCGATTTGCTTGCCTTCAGCGAGTACACCTTCCTGAGAGAGCAGACCCAAGGCATCCATTCCCGTGGTTCTGGCAATGCAAATGCCGACACCACCTATGTGATTCCCGCTCTGCCCTCGGCTGCCGACAGCATTCTCTATGTGGAAAATAAAATCTGCGACGAGATGGCACTGGAAACCGCTGGTGAAGGACTTCGTTTCTACGACCTCATGCGCCTTTCCATGCATAGAGGAGACCCTTCATTCCTTGCTGGTAAGGTGGCGCTTCGCAATGCAAGTGGCACTGGGGCATCCAACTACGATGCCGCTCTCTTCTCTCTCCTTTCTGATAAGAAGAACTGGTATTTGCCATTGGAATAAAATGGAAGATTGAAAAAGGAAACAGGAGGCATGCATCTCCTATGAATCGGACTGCTCCAGTCCGACATGCCGCACTGCTCCAGTCCGATGCGTCGGACTGGAGCAGTCCGTTTTTCCCCATCTTCTGCTATACCAACCACAAGGTTTCCCACATGTTCATTTAAACAAACGAAAGTGACTATGTTATCTGTTTTTCTTTCGTCTGCCAAAGGCGAATACCTTATACCAAACTCACATTAAAAACCTAAAAACTCTACTTTTATGTTGCAGGATTCCTCTTTTCAGTTTTTTTCACATGAAAGTCTTTTCCATGTCATTTTTTTTCACCAATTTTGCAACATAAACCAATTGAACGATGGAAAAACTGAAAGGAAAAATATCGCAGATTATCGGTCCTGTGGTCGATGTACAGTTCTCGGCTGAACGGTTGCCGCGCATTCACGATGCCCTGACCATCGAGCGTGAGAACGGAAGACGGCTGGTGGTGGAGGTGCAGCAGCATCTGGGCGAGAACACGGTGAGGTGTGTGGCGATGGAGAGCACGGACGGACTCAGAAGGGGCATGGAAGTGGCTGCACTGGGACGACCCATCACAATGCCGACGGGCGAACAGGTGAAGGGCAGGTTGATGAATGTGAGCGGCGACCCGATTGACGGCATGGAAGACCTGAGCCGAGAGGGGGCTTTGCCCATCCATCGCGAGGCTCCGAAGTTTGACGAACTCTCTCCTGCCCAAGAGGTGCTCTATACGGGCATCAAGGTGATAGACCTGATTGAGCCTTACGCGAAGGGCGGCAAGATTGGTCTCTTTGGCGGTGCTGGTGTGGGCAAGACGGTGCTGATTCAGGAACTGATTAACAATGTGGCGAAGAAGAACAACGGTTTCTCGGTGTTCACGGGTGTAGGTGAACGTACCCGTGAGGGCAATGACCTGTTGAGAGAGATGATTGAGAGCGGTGTCATCCGCTATGGAGAGAAGTTCAAAGAGGCGATGGAGGAAGGGAAGTGGGATTTGAGCCTCATCGACAAGGAGGAACTGAAGAAGAGCCAGGTGAGTCTGGTGTTCGGTCAGATGAACGAGCCACCAGGTGCCCGTGCCAGTGTGGCACTGTCGGGACTGACGATTGCAGAGTCGTTCCGCGATGGTGTGGGCGGCAGAAAGGGTGGCGACATCCTGCTGTTCATCGACAACATCTTCCGTTTCACTCAGGCGGGTTCGGAAGTGTCTGCCTTGTTAGGACGTATGCCTTCGGCCGTGGGTTATCAACCGACGCTGGCGAGTGAGATGGGACAGATGCAGGAGCGCATCACCTCGACAAAGAACGGCAGCATCACGTCGGTACAGGCGGTGTATGTGCCTGCCGACGACTTGACCGACCCTGCCCCTGCGACGACCTTCTCGCACTTGGATGCCACGACGGTGCTGAACCGTAAGATTGCGGAGTTGGGCATCTATCCTGCGGTGGACCCCTTGGACTCTACGTCTCGCATTCTCGACCCGAATGTGGTGGGCGAGGAGCACTACCAGACGGCACAGCGCGTGAAGCAGATTCTGCAACGAAACAAGGAGCTGCAGGACATCATCTCGATTCTCGGCATGGAGGAACTGAGCGACGAGGACAAGACGACAGTGAACCGTGCCCGCCGTGTGCAGCGTTTCCTCTCTCAGCCCTTTGCGGTGGCACAGCAATTTACGGGTGTGCCGGGCGTGATGGTGAGCATCGAAGACACCATCAAGGGCTTCAAGATGATTCTGGACGGGGAATGTGACGAACTGCCTGAACAGGCATTCTTGAATGTAGGAACCATTGAGGAAGCATTTGAGAAGGCTGAGAGACTGAAAGAACAATTGAGATAAAAATAGTACAGACAATGCATTTGCAAATCATTACACCAACAGGCATCAAGCACGATGGCGATGTGGAACGGTTTCAGTTCACGTCGGCAAATGGCATGATGGAGTTTCTGCCTGGACATGCACCGATGATTGCAGAAATCAAGGAGGGTTACATCCAGACAGAGACGGAAAAGGTGGAGTGTGGCAATGGTGTGGTGAGGATTGAGAATGATGAAATCACTGTAGTATGTGAGCCAGCCTATGCGCTGGGCGAATCTTAAAGATTGATGCATGTAAATCATTGATAATTGAAACGGATTTTATACATATTATTATTGTGTAGCCTCTGCTTGCCAATGATGGCTTCTGAAGAGAAGGAAGGGAAGGTTGACATCCCTGAGATTATCTTCGGACACATCGGCGACAGTTACGAGTGGCACATCGCGGAAGGGGCGGTCATTCCCCTACCCTGCATCCTCATCGGCAATGAGGGGATGGATGTGTTCATGTCGGACAAACTGGAACATGGCAAGGAATACAAGGGCTATCACATTGCCGACGAAGGGGATTACGAGGGAAAGATTGTGAATGCGGCAGGAGAACGCCCCTTCGACATCAGCATCACGAAGAATGTGCTGGAGTTGTTCATCGTGTGCATCCTGCTGTGCTCGGTGGTGCTGGGTGTGGCAGGATGGTATAGGAAACATGGCAGCAAGAAAGCCCCTGGAGGGTTTGTGGGCATGATGGAAGCGGTCATTGACTTCATTGACAAGGATGTGGCAAAGGAAAGCATCGGGCATGGTTACGAACGGTTCTCACCCTATCTGCTCACGGTGTTCCTGTTCATCCTGACCAGCAACCTGCTGGGACTCATCCCTGTATTCCCGGGAGGAGCCAATCTGACTGGCAATATTGCCGTGACACTCACTTGTGCCATCACCGCTTTCATTGCCATCAACTTCTTTGCGCCCAAGGCATACTACAAGAGCATCTTCTGGCCCGACGTGCCCATCTTCCTCAAGGCACCGCTGCCTATCATGCCAACGATTGAGTTCATCGGGGTGTTTACCAAGCCCTTCTCGCTCACCGTCCGTCTCTTTGCCAATATCATGGCAGGACACATCATCATTCTGGCACTGACCAGCGTGGTGTTTGTCACGGCACAGATGGGCACAGCCATGTGTGCCTCCATGACCGTAGTGAGTGTGCTCTTCTGTGTCTTCATGAACTGCCTCGAACTGCTGGTGGCGTTCATCCAAGCATACGTGTTCACCATTCTGACAGCCAACTTTATCGGGCTGGCACACAATGAGTGAGAAGAACGACGTTATCACGCAAATTCATTCATCAATAAAATAAAGCAATTATGATTCTTGAAGCAGTAGAAGCGAGCATGAGCCTCGCACAAATTGGAGCAGCCATTGGTGCTGCCATCGCAGTGATTGGTGCCGCATGGGGCATCGGCATGATTGGCAAATCTGCCACAGAGAGCATCGCCCGTCAGCCTTCGGCTGCTGGCAACATCCGCACATCGATGATTCTCACCGCCGCCTTCATCGAGGGTGTGGCACTGTTCGCCATTGTGGTGTGTCTGCTGATTGCACTGAAGTAATGCTTAGATTATCTAACAGACAACAATGAATCTACTCACACCAGACCCGGGACTGCTCTTCTGGATGGTGCTCTCGTTCGGCGTGGTGTTCTTCCTGCTGGCGAAATGGGGGTTCCCCGTCATCGTGAAAGCCATCAACGAGCGTAAGGAATTCATCGAGATGTCGCTCCTCTCTGCCAAGCAAGCCAATGAAAAGTTGGCAAGCATTCAGGCAGAGGGCGAGAAACTGTTGGCTGATGCCAAGATGCAGCAGAAGGAAATCATCGCTGGTGCCATGCAGGAGAAACAGCGCATTGTTCAGGCAGCGCAGGACGAAGCCCAGACCTCTGCCAATCAGATGATTGAAGAAGCACGTCAGAGCATTCAGGCGGAGAAGGAGAAAGCCCTCAGGGACGTGCGTAACGAGGTGGCAAGCCTTGCCCTCGACATTGCCGAGAAGGTGATTGGCGAACGGATGAAGGACGATGCCATGCAGAAGGAAACCATCAACAGACTCATTGAACAACTATGACAAACGGCAGCATTGCAAAACGCTATGCCAAAGCCTTGTTTGAGGAGGCGAAGGATCAGTTTGTAGACCAACAGGTGTACGAACACTTGGGTGTGCTCTATGCCAGCATGAAGTCGGAGCCTGACCTGCAAATGGCACTGATTAACCCTCGTGTCACTCCCGAAAAGAAATACACGTTGCTGCTGCTTGCCTCAGGGCTTGACCCTGAAGCCACCACCCTCTACACCCGTTTTCTCCACCTGCTCATAGAAAACCGCCGCGAGAACCAACTGAGGCTCATCATCTATGTCTATCGCGACCTCTACCGAGAGCATCACGGCATCGACCGCGTCGTGTTTGAGACCGCCACACCCGTGGATGACAAGACCGTGGAGCGGCTGGTTCAGCGCATCCACAGCCACACGCACCGCACCGTAGAATGCGAACGGAAAGTGAACCCCGACCTGATTGGCGGCTTCCGCCTCCGCATCGGCGACCGCCGCTACGACTATAGTTACAAACATCAATTAGAAAAAATACGAGAAAGTCTTGGGGCAACGTTCCCCAGAACTTAACTTAAAAAGCCTATGTCCGACCCTATAAAAGTGAGTGAGGTGACAGCCATGCTGCGCCAACAACTTGCAGACATTGACAACGAAGAGAACACGCTCGGCAACGAGACCGAAGTGGGCACCGTGCTGACCGTCAGCGACGGTGTGGTGCGAGCCTATGGACTTCGCAATGCGGAGGCTGGTGAATTGCTTGCCTTCGAGAACGGCATGGAAGCCATCGTGATGAATCTCGAGGAGGACAACGTGGGTGCCGTGCTGTTGGGTCCCACCGACAACATCGAGGAGGGCGACACCATCAAACGTACAGGGCGCATCGCCTCCATCGCCGTGAGCGAGGGAATGGTGGGGCGCGTGGTCAACACCCTCGGACACCCCATCGACGGCAAGGGAGCCATCCCAGGGGAGACCTTCGACATGCCGTTGGAACGCAAAGCCCCGGGAGTCATCTTCCGTCAACCTGTCAATGAACCTTTGCAGACAGGCTTGAAGGCAGTCGATGCCATGATTCCGATTGGAAGAGGACAGCGCGAACTCATCATCGGCGACCGTCAAACAGGCAAGACCGCCATAGCCATCGACACCATCATCAACCAACGTGCCAACTACGAGGCGGGCAACCCCGTCTATTGCATCTATGTGGCAGTGGGACAGAAAGGCTCCACGGTAGCCACCATCGTCAACACCCTGCGCCAGAAAGGCGCGATGGACTACACCATTGTGGTGTCCGCCACAGCCAGCGACCCAGCCGCCATGCAGTATTTCGCACCCTTTGCAGGTGCTGCCATCGGAGAGTATTTCCGCGACACAGGTCGCCATGCCTTGGTGGTGTACGACGACCTCTCCAAACAGGCAGTGGCATATCGCGAAGTGTCGCTCATCCTGAAGCGTCCTTCGGGGCGTGAAGCCTATCCCGGCGACATTTTCTACCTGCACTCACGCCTCTTGGAACGTGCGGCAAAGATTATCTCTCAGCAGGAAGTGGCAGAACAGATGAACGACCTGCCCGACAGCCTCCAAGGCAAAGTGCGCGGTGGTGGCTCCCTCACCGCCCTGCCCATCATCGAGACCCAGGCAGGCGACGTGTCCGCCTATATCCCCACCAACGTCATCTCCATCACCGATGGACAAATCTTCTTGGAGACCGACCTGTTCAATCAGGGAGTCCGTCCAGCCATCAACGTCGGCATCTCCGTCTCCCGTGTGGGTGGCAATGCCCAGTTGAAAGCCATGAAAAAAGTGGCAGGAACATTGAAGATTGACCAGGCACAGTATCGAGAACTGGAATCCTTCTCCAAGTTCGGTGGCGACATGGACCCCGTCACGGCATTCACCATTGACAAAGGTCGGAAGAACTCCCAACTGCTCATACAGAAGCAGTACCAACCCATGCCTGTGGAGGAGCAAATCGCCATCCTCTACTGTGGCACTCACGGACTCTTGAGAGACATCCCCGTGGAGAAGACCAGCGAGTTTGAAGCCGCATTCCTCGACCTGCTCCGCACCACACACAAAGAAGATGTGCTCGCTCCACTTCGTACAGGAAAGATTGACGAGGGCATCACCTCCATCATCGAACAAGTGGCTGCAAATATCAATATATAATTTATAATGTACAATTTATAATAGCCATCCGGCTTGTTCCCCAATGAGTGCAGTGCGTCAGCCTATTATAAATTATACATTATCAATTATCTATTACAAACAAAACGTCCATGGCAAGTCTGAAGGAAATAAAAGGAAGAATCGCATCGATTAAGAACACACAGAAAATCACGTCAGCCATGCGCATGGTGGCAAGTGCAAAACTCCACCGTACACAGAGCATGACCGAGAAATTCCTGTTCTACAAAGACAACCTCCAATCCATCGTGGAGAGTCTGGGCGGACTCCCCTTCACCACCTCCCAACAGGAAGGAGCACATTCCATTTTGCTCATTCCCATCTCCAGCAATAGCGGTCTGTGCGGTGCCTTCAACAGCAACATTGCGAAAGCCACCTTCCAGCACATCAAGGAACTGAAACAGCAAGGCATCCAAGTGTGTCTGATGCCCGTAGGCAAGAAAATTACCCACGAACTGAAGAAAGCGAACCTCGACTGCAACCTCGACTTTTTCAATCTGCTCGAAAAGGTTGAGAAAAACAATGCTCTCGCTGAAATTGCATCCCTGTTGGAGTATGCCCTTCAACTGCACGACAGCGATGCCATCGATGGCGTGGAGTTTCTTTATCACCACTTCAAGTCGATGGGCAGTCAAACCATCACGACCACAACCCTTCTGTTGGACATGCCGCAACTGCAAACGAAAGAAGACGAGCATTTCCTTACAGAGCCAACTCCACAGGAACTCCTCACTTCCCTCTTCCCCCAGTTGCTCAATGCACAAGCATACGGAATCCTGCTCGATTCGCTGACCAGCGAACATGCTGCGCGTATGCTTGCCATGCAGACCGCCGACGACAATGCCAACGACCTGCTCAAGGAACTTACATTATTATATAATAAGACTCGTCAACAAGCCATCACGAACGAACTGATTGACATCATGGGCGGTCAGGCTGAAAAACATTAACAATGTTTTTTCGGTCTGACTGGAGATGATAATAGTTTTTTGCAAGTCAAGGACACGAAGACGAAGCGAAAAACGAACGGACATCGGGGCTGACTGAATTTTCAAAAAAAATAAGATAGTCCATCTTTTTCGGGAGAAAAGGATGGATTTTCTTTTTACAGAAGTCCGTACCTTTGCAGCACAAATCATTCCAAAACCTATGAAAAAAAGTTTCTTATACTTCATTTGTTCGGTGTCCGCTATGGGCGGACTGCTGTTCGGCTACGATTGGGTGGTCATTGGTGGTGCGAAACCATTTTACGAGGAGTTTTTCGGCATTGCGTCAGACCCGATTATGCAGGGTGTGGCAATGAGCACTGCCCTGGTCGGTTGCCTCATCGGGGCGATGGTGGCTGGTGCGATGGCAGACAAGTATGGACGAAAGCCCCTTCTCATCACGGCAGCCGTGCTTTTCACTGTGAGTGCTTTAGCAACGGGACTCTTCAACGACTTCACGCTGTTCAATGTAGCACGTTTCATTGGCGGCATCGGCATCGGTGTGGCATCAGCCCTTTCACCCATGTATATCGCCGAGGTCTCTCCTGCCAACATCCGTGGCAGGTTGGTGAGCCTCAACCAGATGACCATTGTATTGGGCATCCTTGCGGCACAGGTCGTCAATATGCTGTTGGCACGAGAGACGGGCGATGCAGCAGGCATGGCTTGGAACCTTGAGTGGGGATGGCGATGGATGTTTTGGGCAGAGACGGTGCCAGCGGCATTGTTCCTTGTCATGGCATTTTTCATTCCTGAAAGCCCTGTGTTCCTCTCCATGAAGAAGGAGGCTGCAACCACCTTGCAGCATAGAGAAGAGACGACGAAACAGCAGACGGAGGGGGCTGGATTAGGTGAACTCTTTCAGAGGAAGTATGGTAAAGTGTTGCTCTTGGGGCTCATCATAGCCGTGTTCCAGCAGTGGTGCGGCACGAATGTCATCTTCAATTATGCACAAGAAATCTTTGTCAGCGCGGGCTATAACGTCGATGGCATGTTCATCAACATCGTCATTACGGGCATTGCCAACGTGGTCTTCACCTTCGTAGCCCTCTACACAGTGGAGAAATGGGGACGGCGCACCTTGATGCTGCTCGGTGCCAGCGGCTTGGGGCTCATCTATCTCACCCTCGGCACCTGCTACTATTTCGAGGTGACGGGCGTGTTCATGGTCGTGCTTGTCGTGGCTGCCATTTCGTGCTATGCCATGACTCTGGGTCCCATCACGTGGGTGCTCCTCTCCGAAATCTTTCCCGACCGTGTCAGGGGCATTGCCATGGCGACTTGCACCTTTGCCCTGTGGGTGGGATGCTGCACCCTCACGTTCACCTTCCCCTCGATGAATGCAGCCCTCGGCAGCAGCGGCACGTTCTGGATTTATAGTGCCATCTGCCTCTGCACCTTCGTCTATCTCTTCAGGGCTTGCCCCGAAACCAAAGGGAAGTCATTGTCAGAACTGGAAAAGGAACTTACTGCATAAAAAAAATCAATTCAACTCATTAGAAATATCAAAAAAAGCATAAAGAGATGTCAGTCAAAGCATGGAAAGAAGAGGTGGTCATCCCCACCTACGAAGTTGGAAAACCAGAGAAGAATCCGATTTTTTTGGAGAAACGAGTCTATCAAGGCAGCAGCGGCGTGGTATATCCCTATCCCGTCATTGAGAGCATCAGCGACGAAAAGACCGACCACACCTACAATGCCGTCTATCTGGAGAATGAGTACCTGAAGGTGATGATTCTGCCCGAACTGGGTGGACGTGTCCAGATGGCATACGACAAAATCAAGCAACGCCATTTTGTCTATTACAACCACGTCATCAAGCCCGCGCTGGTCGGGTTGGCTGGTCCATGGATTTCGGGCGGCATCGAGTTCAACTGGCCTCAGCATCACCGTCCTTCCACCTACATGCCTGTTGATAGCACCATCGTGGAGAACGCCGATGGCAGTGTGACCGTGTGGGTACACGAGATGGAGCGGATGTTCCATCAGAAAGGCATGGCAGGGTTCACCTTGCGTCCTGGCTGTGCCTATCTGGAGATTCAGGGTCGTGTCAGCAACCGCACACCGCTGCCCCAGACCTTCCTCTGGTGGGCAAACCCCGCTGTCGAAGTGAACGACGACTATCAAAGCGTCTTCCCACCCGACGTGAATGCCGTGTTCGACCACGGCAAACGTGCCGTATCCTCTTTTCCCGTCGCCACAGGCACCTACTACAAGATGGACTATTCGGCAGGTGTTGACATCTCCAACTACAAGAACATCAAGGTGCCCACCTCCTACATGGCGGTCAACTCCAAGTACGACTTCGAAGGCGGCTACGAGAACGACACCCACGGCGGAATGCTGCACGTGGCATCTCACCACTTCTCCCCTGGCAAGAAGCAATGGACATGGGGCAACGGCGACTTCGGACGTGCCTGGGACCGCAACCTGACCGACGAGACCACCCCCGAAGAGGCTGCAAAATATGGCATCACCCGTTCCGGCTTCCGTCCCTACATCGAACTGATGGCAGGTGTCTATACCGAGAATCAGCCCGACTTCACATGGCTCATGCCCTACGAAGAGAAGCAGTTCGTGCAGTACTTCATGCCCTACCGCGAGTTGGGCATCGTGAAGCAGGCATCGAAGGACTTCATCCTCAACATCGAGGAGACCGAAGACGGCGTGAGAGTGAAGGTGTTGGCCACTTCAAGACAAACGGTCGATGTGGCACTAATAAACAAACAGGGCGTAGAGTATTACCACAAGACCCTGACTTTATCGCCCGAAGCAGTCTTTGAGCAGATAGTCAATGTGAAAGGCACCTCCCTGAGTGACCTCGTCCTGACTGTCGGAAAACTGAGGTGGGAAGCAGAGTCCGACGACATCCGTCCCATTCCCGATGCAGCCGAAGCAGCCCTTCCGCCCATCGACACCAAGACCAACGACCAACTCTACCTCACAGGACTGCATCTGGAGCAATACCGTCATGCCACATGGAGTGCCCTCGACTACTACGAGGAAGCCCTTCGTCGAGACCCCAACGATGTGCGTTGTCTCAACCAAACAGGCCTTTGGTACCTGCGTCGCGGACGTTTCGACAAGGCAGAGACCTACCTGCGTAAAGCCGTGAAAATCTGGCAAAAGCGCAACCCTAACCCCTACGACGGTGAGGCTATCTTCAATCTGGCACTCACCCTGAAATTCCAGCATCGACACCACGAAGCCTACGAACTCTTCTGGAAATCGACATGGAACAAGGCATGGGCAGATGCCGGCTATTTCGAGGCAGCCTGCATCAGCACGGCAGAAAGACGCTACGATGATGCCCTCGATGAACTCAACCGCTGCCTCATCTTCAACAGTTGCCACCACAAGGCACGTGCCCTCAAAGCCACCGTGCTCCGACTGACGGGCAAGAAGGAAGAAGCCCTCGCCTTGTGTGAAGAGTCTCTTCCCCTCGACCCCTTCAATTATGGCATTCTCCTCGAAAAGCACCTGCTCACCCAAGACGAGACCGTGCTGAATGAGATGGTGGAAATGATGCACGGCAACGTCTATAACTACCACGAACTCGCCCTCGACTACGCACAGGCAGGACTCTGGCAAGAAGCCATCAATGTGCTCACCCTTCCAGCCGTGGCTGAACAGCAGGAACACACCTCACCCCTCACGTTATATTATCTCGGCTACTTCAAGAGCCGCCAAGGCAAACTTGAAGAAGCCAAGGCATGCTTTGCCGAGGCTGAGAAGGCAGACAGTTACTGCTGCTTCCCCAACAAACTTGAAGATGTCCTTGTACTCACCCTTGCTGCAAACATCCATCCTCAGGGAGCCAAAGCCCCCTACTACCTTGGATGCCTCTACTACGACAAGCGGCAATATGACCTCGCCAAGAAATGTTGGGAACAGAGCGAACAACTCGCCCCCGCCTTCCCCACAGTCCATCGCAACCTCGCCCTGCTCTACTACAACAAGGAGCATGATGCTAAGCGCGCCCTCCAGGAGATGGAACTCGCCTTCACCCTCGACCAGACCGATGCCCGTGTCTTCATGGAACTCGACCAACTCTACAAGAAACTGCAACGCCCCCATGTCGAACGTCTCCAGAACTACGAAGCCCTACCCCATCTTATTGCCCAGCGCGACGACCTCATCCTCGAACATGCCACCCTGCTCAACCTGCTTGGTCGCCACGAAGAAGCCAAAGCCATCATCGACCGCCACGTCTTCCATCCTTGGGAAGGCGGTGAAGGCAAGGTGAGCGGACAATATCAGATGAGCCGCGTGGAGATTGCCAAACGACTGTTGAAAGAAGACTCAAGAAGTGCTGAGGCGAAACGTCTTTTGGAAGAATGCCTATTCTTCCCCCACTCCCTCGGCGAAGGTAAACTATATGGCGCACAAGACAACGACTTCCTCTATTTCCTCGGACGCTACGAAGAAGGCACCGCAGGACCGACCGAACCCGCTGCCGCCATGTACTACAACGACGCCAAGCCCGACAAAATTTTCTATGCCGCCCTCTGCCATCGCGCCCTCGGACAAGAAGACAAGGCGCGAGGACTCTTCCACAAACTCATCCGCTACGGCGAGCAGCACCTCTTCGACCATATCACCATGGACTACTTTGCCGTCTCCCTGCCCGACCTCCTCGTATGGGACGGCGACCTCGACCTGCAGAACCGCATCCACTGCCACTACATGCTCGCCCTCGGGCACCTCGGCATGGGCAGCCGTGAAAAGGCAGAACACCACTTGGCAGAAGTCAACCGACTCGACATCAACCACCTCGGAGCCGCCATGCTGCGCACATTCATGGACATGAAGAGTGAAAATGAAAAATAAAGAATGAATAGATGAAGGTACATTTCTTTTTTCGGATGAGCCCATGCTGCAAGCGCGGCATGGTGCTCTTTGTCATGAGCGGACTTGGACTGGTTCAGGGTGTGGCGCAGGAATGGATTGACCTGAGCGGCAAGTGGACTGTCAATTGTCAACTGTCCCCTGTTAACTCCCAACCGTCAACCTTTAACTGTCAACTGCCTTCGACGCTGGACATGGCGGGCATTGGTGTGCCGACCACGTTGCAGCCTCGGCTGTTCAGCGAGGACGGAGCGGTGAACAGGGAGGTGATGAGGCACTTGACTCGCAAGGTGAGTTATATCGGAGAGGCTCGATATGAACGAGACATCGAGGTCACGCCACAGATGGCGGGAAAGCCGCTAAGGTTCTGCTTCGAGCGGGTGCTGTGGCGGAGCCGTCTGTGGGTGGACGGAAAGGAGGTGGGCACGTCGTGCGAAAGCCTGTCCACACCTCATGTCTATCGTCTGCCGCAGGGACTCACGGCTGGCAGGCACAGGGTGAGGCTGACGGTGGACAATACGAAGCAGTATGACATGTCGTATGAGGACATGGCTCATGCCTACACGAACGAGACGCAGACGATGTGGAACGGGGTGCTGGGCGAGATGAAGATGGAGGTGGAGCCCGTGGTGGCTGACGTGCAGGTGTATCCGAACGTGAAGGAGGGGAACGCCGTGGTGAGGCTGACGACGAACGGGAAAAAGGTGAAGCGTCCGCGGTTCATCCTGAACGACCGCGAAGTGGGGGCGACCCGGCTGAACGACAGCACTTTCCTCCTGCCAGTGAGGGACATGAAGGTGTGGAACGAGTTCACGCCGTCACTCTATCGGCTGACGGTGGAGGCGAACGGAGAATGCAGGACGGCGACGTTCGGCATGAGGGAACTGAGCAGCGAGAAGGGCTATCTGGAACTGAACGGGGAACGCATCTTCTTGCGTGCCACGCTGGAGTGTTGCGTATTTCCGCTGACGGGATGCCCGCCGACCACGGAGGAGGGCTGGCGAAGAGTGTTCGAGAGTGCTAAGCGGTGGGGGCTGAACTCGCTGAGATTCCACTCCTACTGTCCGCCCGACGCGGCGTTTCGGGTGGCTGACCAGATGGGCTTCTACCTGCAAGTGGAGTTGCCAAACTGGAGCCTCAACATCGGCGAGAACCCCGAGGCGGAGGCGTTCTTCTATCGGGAGTTTGACCGCATCGTGAGGGCTTACGGCAACCATCCGTCGTTCTGCCTGATGACGGCTGGCAACGAACTGCAGAAGGATTTCGGCTACCTGAATGCTTTGTGCCGCCACATGAAGGAGACTGACCCAAGGCATCTGTATGCCGCCACGACCTTCACGTTTGAGAAGGGGCACGGCGGGCATCCCGAGCCCGAAGACCAGTTCTTCGTCACGCAATGGACGGACAAGGGATGGGTGCGTGGTCAGGGCATCTTCGACGAGGAAGTGCCCAACTTCAGCAAAGACTACAGCGAGGCGGCTGCGGGATGGGGTGTGCCCATCGTCAGCCACGAAATCGGGCAGTACTCGGTGTATCCCAACATGGCGGAGATAGAGAAGTACACGGGTGTGCTGGAGCCGCTCAACCTGATGGCGATACGGCGTGACCTGAAGGAGAAGGGGCTGCTGATGCGTGCCCAAGAGTACACGGAGGCATCGGGAAGGCTGGCGGTGCAACTGTACAAGGAAGAGATTGAACGTGCCCTGAAGACTCGCGACATGAACGGCTATCAACTGCTGGGGCTGCAAGACTTCCCAGGGCAGAGCACGGCTCTGGTGGGGCTGGTGGATGCCTTCTGGGACAACAAGGGGCTGTGTACGGAGGCGTACTTCCGTCAGTTCTGTGCTCCCGTCGTACCGCTGATACGGATGGAGAAGGCTACATGGAGCGGAGATGAGACGCTGGAAGCATGGGTGGAGGTGGCGAATTATGCCATGGAGACGATAGAGGGGCGCGACATCCAGTGGCACCTGACCACCTCGCAGGGCGACACGATTGGAGGGGGCATCTTCCCTGCAGCCCACATCGCCAAGGGAGCGTTGTCGGCAGTCGGCACGGTGTCCTGTCCGCTGTCGGCAGTCAAGGACGCTGAGCAACTGGCGCTGAGTGTGCGGATAGAAGGCACGCCATACCGCAACACGTGGAATGTGTGGGTGTATGGCACGGAGGTGAACCTGCCCGAAGGCGTGGTCGTCACCACCTCGGTGGAGGAGGCGATTGCGAAAGCCTCGGCAGGAAAGCGGGTGCTCTTGCATCCCGAAAGAAAGGAGCAGGTGAAGGGGATAGAAGGGAAGTTCCTGCCCGTGTTCTGGTCGCCTGTGCATTTCCCGAAACAAGCGGGCACGATGGGGCTGCTGCTGCATCCTCGGCATCCCGTGTTCCGTCACTTCCCCACCGAGATGAACAGCGACTGGCAATGGTGGAACGTGGTGAAACGGAGCCGTGTGATGGTGCTCGACGAGATGCCGACGGTGACACCGCTCATCGAGAGTGTAGACAACTTCGTGCATAACCGCCGCCTGTCGCTGATGTTTGAGGCACAAATGGGCAAGGGCAGCATCGTGGTGAGCAGCATCGAAATGGCGACCGACCTGCCCGAAATGCGGCACTTGCTCTACAGCACAGCCGCGTATATGGCATCGGAAGACTTCGCCCCCAAAGCGGACATCACTCCGCAGCAACTGAGGGGGCTGTTCGGCAACAGCACGGCAGAACAGCAGACGGATGCCATGAGCATCTACCAATGAGACGAAGAAGGTACCCAAACGGCACCCTCTGCTTCAAACAAAAAGACTACTTCCAGAAGACGAAATAGACAGCAGCGACGAGGCAGAGGAAGGCGGCTGCGTGGTTCCAATGGAGGTGTTCGCCCTGAAACATGAAGGAGGCAATGATGGTGAAGACGGTGAGAGAGACCACTTCTTGTATGACCTTGAGTTGCACCAGAGAATAGGGACCGCCATTGCCGACGAAGCCCAGTTTATTAGCGGGCACTTGCAGGGAATATTCGAAGAAGGCGATGCCCCACGAGAAAACAATGACCAACCAGAGGGGCCAACTATTGGAGATGTTCATTTGCTGAAGTTTGAGGTGTCCGTACCACGCAAGGGTCATGAACACGTTGCTACCGATGAGGAGCAGGATGGTGTAAAGTCCATTCATATCTGATGTATTTCGATGCACAAAGTTACGAAAATATGCGCAGTTGACTATTTTTTGACGGCTTTTATTTGCGATTTCATGATATTTGTTGTACTTTTGTGCCGAAAATACTTACATTTCAACTAAAACCTTTTACAACAATGAGCACAAAACAAAAACGTTTCCTCCTTTCGGAGAATGAGATTCCAACACAATGGTACAACATTCAGGCTGACATGGTACACAAACCACAGCCTCCCATTCACCCTGCCACGAAGCAGCCACTGGGGGTGGACGACTTGGCACACATCTTCCCTCGCGAGTGCTGTGTGCAGGAACTGGACACGGAGCATGCATGGATTGACATTCCAGAGGAGGTGCTGGACAAATATAAATATTACCGCAGTACACCACTGGTGCGCGCATACGCACTGGAGGAGGCGCTGGGCACTCCTGCCCACATCTACTTCAAGAACGAGAGTGTGAACCCGCTGGGCTCGCACAAAATCAATTCTGCCCTGCCACAATGCTACTATGCGAAGATGGAGGGCACGAAGAATGTGACGACAGAGACGGGTGCTGGACAGTGGGGTGCGGCGTTGTCGTATGCGGCTAAGATTTACGGGCTGGATGCAGCGGTGTATCAAGTGAAGTTGACGATGCAGCAGAAGCCTTACCGAAGCAGCATCATGCGCACGTTTGGCGCAGCGGTGACGGGTTCTCCGTCGATGTCAACCCGCGCAGGAAAGGACATCCTGACACGCGACCCTCAGCACTCGGGCTCACTGGGCACGGCAATTTCGGAGGCTGTGGAACTGGCTACGACAACGCCTGACTGCAAGTATACGCTGGGGTCGGTGCTGAACCACGTGGGTCTGCACCAGACTATCATCGGTCTGGAGGCTGAGAAGCAGATGGAGATGGCGGGTGAATATCCCGACATGGTGATTGCTTGCTTCGGCGGCGGCTCGAACTTTGGCGGCATCGCGTTCCCCTTCATGCGCCACAACATCTTGGACGGCAAGAAGACGGAGTTCATTGCTGCCGAGCCTGACAGTTGCCCGAAACTGACGCGCGGTCAGTTCCGCTACGACTTTGGCGACGAGGCTGGCTACACGCCGCTGCTGCCGATGTTCACACTGGGGCACAACTTCAAGCCGAGCAACATCCATGCTGGCGGTCTGCGCTACCACGGGGCTGGCGTGATTGTCTCCCAGTTGCTGAAGGACGGTCTGATGAAGGGTGTGGATATTCCACAGTTGGAGACCTTCGACGCTGGCATGCTGTTTGCCCGCACCGAGGGCATCATCCCTGCACCCGAAAGTACCCATGCCATTGCTGCCACCATCCGCGAGGCGCTGAAGTGCAAGGAGACGGGCGAGGAGAAGGTGATTCTCTTCAACCTGTCGGGTCACGGTCTCATCGACATGCCAAGTTACGAGGCTTACATCAACGGTGACTTGCAGAACTACACGGTGACTGACGAGGAGGTGGCAAAGAACTTGGCTGGGTTGGACAACCTCTAACCATCAATTTCAGACACTCACAACCGTACCCCTCGACTACGGCAAAGCGTACCCCTCGGGTACGACTCACCGTAGCCGAGGGGTACGCTTTTGTTTGTTGGGTACCTTACATCTTCGCCATGGCCTGTTCGAGGTCGGCAATGATGTCTTCGGCGTTCTCAATGCCAACGGATAGACGCACGAGGTCGGGTGCCACACCTGCCTCACGCAGTTGCTCGTCAGACATCTGGCGGTGGGTGTGGCTGGCAGGATGGAGGACACAGGTGCGGGCATCTGCCACATGGGTGACGATGGAGATGAAGTCGAGGTTGTCCATGAACTTGATGGCATCCTCGCGAGTGCCTTTCAGTCCGAAAGCAATCACGCCACAAGAACCGTTAGGCATGTACTTCTGCCCCAAGGCGTAGTACTTGCTGGAGGGGAGTCCGCAGTAGTTGACCCATCCCACCTTGGGGTTCTTCTCCAGCCACTCTGCCACCTTCTGTGCGTTCTCGCAGTGCTGACGCATGCGGAGGTGGAGGGTTTCGAGACCGAGGTTGAGCAGGAAGGAGTTCTGGGGGGCAGGGATGGAGCCGAGGTCGCGCATGAGTTGGGAAATGAGTTTGGTGCAGTATGCCATCTTGCCGAAGGTCTTGGTGTAGGTCAGCCCGTGGTAGGACTCATCGGGCGTGGTAAGTCCGGGGAACTTGTCGCTGCAGGCATCCCAATCGAAGTTGCCGCTGTCGACCACACAACCACCCACTTGTGTGGCATGACCGTCCATGTACTTGGTGGTGGAGTGGGTGACGATGTCGCAGCCCCACTCGAAGGGACGGCAGTTGATGGGCGTGGCGAAGGTGTTGTCGACAATGAGGGGCACCCCATGCTTGTGTGCCATCTTGGCAAAGCGTTCGATGTCGAACACGTTGCCGCCTGGGTTGCTGATGGTCTCGCCAAAGAAGCACTTGGTGTTGGGACGGAACTCCCGTTCGATGCGCTCATCGTCCCAGTCGGGGTCTACAAAGGTACATTCGATGCCGAGTTTCTTCATGGTCACACCGAAGAGATTGAACGTGCCGCCATAGATGGTGTTGGAGGTGATGAAGTGGTCGCCCGCCTCGCAGATGTTGAACACGGCGTAGAAGTTGGCAGCCTGACCACTGGATGTGAGCACTGCACCCACTCCGCCTTCGAGGGCAGCGATTTTCTTTGCCACCATGTCGTTGGTCGGGTTGGCAAGACGCGTATAGAAATAACCTTCATCCTTCAGGTCGAAGAGGCGCGCCATCTGCTCGCTGGTGTCGTACTTGAAGGTAGTGCTCTGATAGATGGGCAACTGCTGTGGCTCACCTTTCGTCGGTTTCCATCCGCCATGGATGCAGATGGTTTCAAGATTCTTTTTCATAAGTCCTTTTTATATTGAAGTTTTTTGTCCGTTTCTATTACGCGTCAGGAGGCAGAAGGCTCTACTTGATGGTGAAGGTGACGATGACATCCACCGTCTTATTCCCTCGTTGATACTGCATGGTGACAGTATGCACATCGCCCTGCTGACAATTATATGGATGACAGCCATATCGCCACGAATAGAGTTCGTTGCTTTCGATATAGACATGTACATCTCCCCAACCATAATCAGCCGTGTCACCATCGTCGTCAAACCATGCACCATATCTGCCTGCCGCCGTGTTCCATCCCACACTGCCATCTTCATCCAGCGGCTCCAATGCCGTAGGTGTTCCTCCCAACAATGCCTCAATTTCGGTCTTGTCGAGATTGATTTTATGCTCTTGGCTGTAACCACCAGCAAAGTCCATTGAGGCAGTCACATACACTTTGCCATCCTTTATCTCCACAACGGGTTCGCCAATTACCACTACAGGCTGCGAACTGTCGGGATAGCCCGCAATGATGCCATCGAGGTAATTCTTACGTTGTTTCAACCATGTGGACATCTTGTCAAGTTCCTCGCTGACCACATAGTCACCACCCCACCAGTTTGGATTTTTCAATGGCCATCGTGCCACATCACGGTCGTATGCACCCTTGTTCATCTCTACCACATACTTCTGCACTTCTTCCCAATTGCGCACATAGATGGAATCGCTCACATCCTCCCACGCCTTCTTGTATTGATTCACGAATGTAGGGTCGCCAAACATGTCGCGGAAGAATTTGTTGATATGATAATTGGCTCCTGTCGCCTTCACAGGGTCTTTGCCATAAATCAGTTCCCTATAGTCGGAGAAGTAAGTGTGGTTCTCCGTCCAGTTGCTCCAATCAAAATCGTAGGCAGCATCCCAGTCCCAGACAGGACCGAAGGTGTATTTGCCACCCTTGTCCTTATAGATGTAAAGGCTTCGTGGCGCATCAATCTCTACATTGTACAGAAACTCATGTAGTTGCAAAATGCCGATGAAGGACGGAATATCCATCAATCGGTCCACCTCAGCATAATCACGCTCTTTTACAGCCTTCTCCAGCATCGCAAAATCAGCCTTGATGGAATCTATCTGCTCGGCAGAGAGGTCTTCTGGCTCTTTCACGCACATCGGCAAATCATAGATCTCACTCCAGAAGTTGTCTGATGCATCAGGACTCAACTCTGGACCATCATCCTTGTCAAACGACATCAACACTCCCCCTACCTCATCAATATTGATACGATTCTTTCCTATCTCGATCTTCTCCGTCAACTGATACACCCCTACATAATCACCATTCAAGAAGACCTCTACAAAACGGGTGTGGTTCGTGTTGGGCATACCCATCCAACGTGCTGTTTCAAAGGCAAACACGTTCATCAGGTCGGTCACGTCACGATAGTTGGAGAGCAGATTCCAGTTTTTCGCCTTATCCAGACCTAACAGTTTGCTCTTCTCGTCAAGTTTAAACTTATAAGGTTTCTTCTTATAATACAACCAACTGGAATTGCCACGACCACGGATGCGACCTGTGCCCGAATAGTTGGAATATTCGCCTTTGCCATCGATGGAGATATGGCAATTCAACCACGTTTCCTTCTCCACAATCTTTGCCTCACCTTCCGTGGTGATGTACATGGTGAATACACGGTACTTGTTGTGCCCCTTCTCCTCGTCCGTCAGAGAATTGCCAAAACTGATGCTATCCAAAGATTCCACCTTGAAAGGCACCATCAGTTCCGTCGAGTCTTTTTTCATTGTGTACCCCCGCATGGTCTTCCCATCTGTGGAAAAATCAAACTGCGAGTACTTTTCCATTTGCAACGGCATCGTCCACGACTCACCGTCATAATGCCGATGCAAATTCATCCACTCCTGCGCATTCAACTGCAGGCATGCGGACATAACAATCACTGTCAGTAAAAGTTTCGTTTTCATAAAATCATTCATTAAATATGCTAATCTTAAAATCCGCGCCAAAGTTACGACAAAAATCCGAAAGTAACGTGGTATCACAGAAGATTTCTTGAAACTTTAGAAGAAAAACACAAATTCTTTCTATAATCTAAGCCAATGTTAACCTCATTTCAGAGGTATATCTGCGACATATTGCATCTTTCCATCGTTTTTTATAAACATAAGCATCAACGTAGAAAAATTAATTATCTTTGCACCCGATTTATAAAGGTAGCCAGCAAGAATGCAGGCTACACTGAAAAACAATTCAACAATTTAAAAACTTAACAAAACAAATTATGAAGAAAAACTATCTTTGGAGCATGCTGACCACAGTGATGGTCGCAATGCTGAGTATCGGTTTCGTGTCTTGTGGTGACGACGATGATGACAACGGCGGAGGAACCTCTGGTGGCAGCAGTGCATTAGTCGGCACATGGTACAGCATTATCAGTGAAGGCTGGGAGTATGAAGACGGAGAACTGACAGGTCACTGGAAAGACCTTAGCGCAACTTCTACACGTGTTTACGAAGTACAAAACGGAAGAGAGACTGGCCAATACCACGATTATTCATCAGGGGACGAAGCAGAATGGGAAGAGACGACATTCACACAGGATGGCAAGTGGACCAGCACCAACGAGGATGGCGAGACCACCACTGGCACATATACCGTATCCAACGGAAAGATTAACCTCTTCATGTATAATACCTTCGTCAATTCAGTCAAATACTCTATCAGCAACAATCAACTTGTGCTGACCAGTGAGGAATATGATGATGATGGTCAACTGGAGGAACGAGAGATTATCTACTACAACAAAGGTGCTTATCCAAACAAATAATCTTGCAAAAAGGAAATATAAGTATGTCGATAAAGTCGCAAAAACGACCTCGTTGACATCAAAAACCGACCTCGTCGATATCGGTCTCCCGATATCGACGAGGTCGGTTTTTGAGGGTATGAGTTCACTCCATTTTGAAATGCCCTCATCTTTCTATATGTTTCTGATGCCCTGAGCCATCATACTGATAAACGTTGGCTTCGCCGAAGTTTCTCCGTTATACGATGCCCTGAGCCATCATACAGACAAACGTTGGCTTCGCCGAAGTTTCTCCGTTATACGATGCCCTGAGCCATCATAGCCTTCGCAACTTTCATGAAGCCTGCCACGTTGGCACCCTTCACGTAGTTGACATAGCCATCAGCCTCTGTGCCGTACTTCACGCAGTTCTCGTGGATGTTCTCCATAATCCAGAGGAGTTTAGCGTCAACCTCTTCGGCTGTCCATGACAGACGCTCTGAGTTCTGAGACATCTCAAGACCTGACACTGACACACCACCAGCATTAGAAGCCTTACCTGGAGAGTAAAGAATCTTAGCCTCCTGGAACACGCGGATAGCACCTGGAGTAGATGGCATGTTAGCACCTTCTGCCACAGCAATCACACCGTTGGCAACCAGAGCCTTAGCCTGCTCTTCGTTCAGTTCGTTCTGAGTAGCACATGGCAGTGCGATGTCAGCCTTCTCAAACCAAGGCTTTGCACCGTCGCCCACATACTTGGCTGTTGGGTACTTGTCCACATACTCCTTGATACGACCACGGTAAACCTGCTTCAATTCCATGATGTAGTCGAGTTTCTCACGGTCGATACCGTCTGGGTCATAGATGTAACCGTCTGAGTCAGACATGGTCATCACCTTGCCACCCAACTGCAGTACCTTCTCGGCAGCATACTGAGCCACATTACCTGCACCAGAGATGAGCACCTTCTTGCCCTTCACCTCGTCGCCCTTGGTCTTCAACATGGCACGGAGGAAGTAAACTGTACCGTAACCAGTAGCCTCAGGACGGATGAGAGAACCACCGAACTCAAGACCCTTACCAGTCAGCACACCGCTGTATTCGCGAGTGAGTTTCTTATACATACCGAACATGTAGCCAACCTCACGACCGCCTACGCCGATGTCACCTGCTGGCACGTCGATGTCTGGACCAATGTGGCGTCCCAACTCCAGCATGAATGCTTGGCAGAAACGCATCACTTCAGCGTTGCTCTTGCCACGTGGAGAGAAGTCAGAACCACCCTTACCACCACCCATTGGGAGTGTTGTGAGAGAGTTCTTGAATGTCTGCTCAAATGCGAGGAACTTCAGGATACCGAGGTTCACAGAACTGTGGAAACGAATACCACCCTTGTAGGGACCAATAGCGTTGTTGTGCTGGATGCGGTAACCCATGTTGGTCTGAATCTGACCCTTGTCGTCCATCCATGTAACACGGAACTGATAAACTCGGTCTGGAATACAGAGACGTTCGATGAGGTTCACTTTGTCGAACTCTGGGTGCTTGTTGTACTCATCCTCGATGGTACCGAGAACTTCTTCTACTGCCTGATGATACTCAGGTTCATTTGGAAAGCGACGCTTCAGGTCTTCCAATACTTTTTTTGCGTCCATTTGTGAAAACGTTGTTTTAAGTTGTTATTGGGTTGATTGAAAATGATATTTCTTGTTCTATTTTGTGCGGCAAACTTTCGCTAACTCAAAGCCGTAAAAAAGGATGCCGTCAAATCATCTTGTGCCCTTTTTCTTTGATTTCGGGTGCAAAGGTATGAAAAATCAACCAAACTTGCAAAAAATCTAACAAAAAAACATCTTTTTAATGAAAAAAGTTTCAAATTTATTATTTTTCGACTATCTTTGTAGAAAATTTACAGCAACCAACAAAAGAATGAAGACAACAGAAAAGGTGGAGGCACTTCGCTGCCTCATGCAACGCGAGGGCATCAGTGCTTTCATCACCCCCAGCACAGACCCCCATGCAGGTGAATATGTACCAGAACGATGGAAGTCACGCCGATGGATTAGCGGTTTCACAGGTTCGGCAGGCATTGCTGTGGTGACACTCGACAAGGCAGCCTTGTGGACCGACTCGCGCTATTTCATCCAAGCCACAGAGCAATTGGCTGGAACAGGCTACGAACTAATGAAGGAGAAAATTGAAGGCACACCCACCATTACCGAATGGTTAGGCGATGTCCTGACAGAAGGCAGTATTGTGGCTGTCGATGGATGGGTGAACACCACCGCTGAGGTGGAAGAACTCACAAATGAACTGAAAGCCTACGGGCTCGCTCTTCGTACAGACCTTGACCCATACGCTGAAATATGGGAAGACCGTCCTGCCATTCCTCAAAGCAAGGCTTTCATCCAAGGGTTGGAATATGCGGGCGAAAGCGCCACCTCTAAAATTCAGCGGATACGTGAAAAGATTGGTCATTCTGCCATTGTCCTTTCCATGCTGGAAGAAGTGGCATGGACACTGAACCTTCGAGCCGACGATGTGGAATGCACACCATTCGTACTGGGGTATGTGGTCATCACACCGACCGACACATTATTATATATATGTAAAGAAAAGGTCACGTCCGAAGTGGCAGCCTATCTGAGAGGAGAAGGAGTCAGCATCCGCGACTACAATGACATCATCCCCGACCTACAAGCCCTTGACATGCCTGTCTATGTACAGCCTAACAAGACAAACTACGCTGTCTATTCCGCCATCAAGACCCCGATCCGTAAGGACAGTCCTGTGGCACACATGCTGATTTTTAAGAACGAGACAGAAATCCGTTGTTTCCGCAACGCGATGGAGAAGGATGGCGTGGCAATGGTGAAGTGGATGAAATGGACGCTCGAAAACGTACCTAAGGGCGGTCAGACGGAACTTTCCCTATCGAAAAAACTCTTGGCGTTCCGTGCAGAGCAGCCACTTTTCAAGGGAATCAGTTTTGAGAGCATCATGGGTTATGCCCATCATGGTGCCATTGTCCATTACGACCCAACCCCCGAAACGGACATTCCCGTAAAACCAGAAGGGCTCCTGCTCATTGATTCGGGCGGACAATATCTTGACGGCACCACGGACATCACCCGAACCATCCCACTCGGTCCCCTCACATGGGAAATGCGCCGTGATTATACACTAGTGCTGAAAGGTTGGATTCGCCTCGGCTCTGCTGTATTCCCCAAGGGAACATGTGGCACCCAACTTGATGCTTTTGCCCGTGAAGCCATGTGGAAATATGGCATCAACTATCTGCACGGCACAGGGCATGGTGTGGGTCAGTTCATGTCGGTACATGAAGGTATAGACCTCCACCAGTTCCGCATGCAGTGGCGACCCACTCCTTTGCTACCAGGCATGATTATCACCGATGAACCTGGCATCTACATCGAAGGCAGTCACGGTGTGCGCCACGAAGACACCATGCTCGTGGTCAACGCCGATTTCTCAGGTGAACATGGCAAAGCCAACATGCCTGGTGGAAAGCCCTACGATGGCGATGAAGCCCAAGGCATCACCTTTGGCCCTTACTACACCTTCGAACACCTCACCCTCTGCCCCATCCTCACCTCTCCCATCCTCGTGGAGATGCTGACAGAAGAGGAACGCCAATGGTTCAACAACTACCAGCAAACCGTCTATGACCGCCTTTCTCCCCGTTTAGACGAAGAGCACAAGGCTTGGCTGAAAGAGAAAACAAAAGCGATTTGAAAATCGAGTTTTTCTATCCCCTCTATCCTATCCAGCCCTTCTATTCGGGCTGGATAGGATAGAGGGGATAGAAAAGCCCAAAGTCCCCCAAACAACCACAACATGATAGAATACATCCGAGGCATCCTCGACGAACTCACCCCCACCCAAGCCACCCTCGAAGCACATGGCGTGGGCTATATCCTTAACATTTCCCTCAACACCTACACTGCCCTACAAGGCAAGAGCGAGGCACGACTCTTCGTCTATGAATCCATCCGTGAAGATGCATGGACCCTCTTCGGCTTTGCCACCAAACAGGAGCGCGAACTCTTCCTCCTGCTCATCAGCGTGAGCGGTGTAGGCGGCAATACCGCCCGCACCATGCTCAGCAGTTTCTCTGCCCCAGAGTTGGCTGGACTCATCATGGAAGGGAACGAGAAGATGCTAAAAACAGTCAAAGGTCTTGGTGCCAAAACTGCCCAACGCATCATTGTGGAACTCCGAGACAAGGTTGTCTCTCTCGGCATTGAAACGGTCACACCTTCTGGCGACAGCAATACAACGCCCTCCGTTCAAAACAGCGAAGTTTATAATGAAGCCTTCGAAGCCCTTAAGATGCTTGGCTTTCCACCTGCACCTGTTGCAAAGACCGTCAAAGCCATTCTCAAGGACGAGCCAACGGCACCCGTTGAGAGAGTCATCAAACTTGCTCTCAAGATGTTATAAAGCATCCCATATCACCTATTCCCCATCAAGACAATACATGAAGAAAGTCATTCTCCTACTTATAATGGTGCTCCATGTGTGGAATGCCTATAGCCAAGAAACACCTCCACCCAGAAAAAAAGTGGCTGTGGTGCTCAGTGGTGGTGGAGCCAAAGGCATGGCACACATTGGTGCCTTGAAAGTGATTGAAGAAGCAGGGATTCCTATCGATATCGTCACAGGAACCAGTATGGGCAGCATCATCGGCGGACTCTATTCCATCGGCTACAATGCCGATATCCTTGATTCGCTGGCACGCACCATTGACTGGAACTATGTCATTTCCGACCGTGAAGACACAAGTCTGCAAGGTCTTCGTGACCGCCAAAAGCAAAACACCTACGCGCTCTCACGTGGATTTACCTTTGGCAAGCGCAATGACAACGACGGTGGTCTCATCAAAGGGAAAAATCTGGCACAACTATTCCAGAAACTCTGCCTCGGCTATACAGATTCGCTTGACTTCAACCAATTCCCCATCCCTTTCGCCTGTGTTGCAACCGATATTATCGACAACACTGAATACGACTTTCATTCGGGTCGTCTGCCACAAGCCATGCGAGCATCTATGGCAATCCCTGCCGCATTTTCACCTGTTCGCATGGGTGACAAGGTGCTTGTTGACGGTGGTTTACGCAACAACTACCCTGCAGACATCGCACGTGAGATGGGAGCAGACATCATCATCGGTGTCACCGTACAAGGAGCCCCAAAAACCAATGAAGACTTGGGGCACACCATCAGCATCCTTAGCCAAATCATCGATGTCAACTGTAAAAACAAATACGATGAAAATCTCCTCATCACGGATGTGCCCATCCGCGTGGACACTGAAGGCTACAATGCCGCCAGTTTTTCAGCCAATGCCATCAACGAACTGATTCACCGTGGCGAGGAAGAAGCCATGAAGCATTGGGACGAACTCATTGCCCTCAAGCAGCGCATCGGCATTGACGACACGTTCCACCCTATCAAACTAACGCCAAAGAACGCTTCTGTCTTGAACCAGAAAGTAAAGGTCAACGCCTTTGTCTTCGAAAATATCACACCACACGACGAACACTTCATCCGTTCAAAGTTTCACCTTCACAAATGTGATAGCATCGATGCGGACCAAGAAGATAAAATAGCCACCTCCATGCGTCTCGACCTCTTCTATCAGAATGTTGACACACGCTCCGTACCCAACGGCGATGGCTACCAAATCATCTTCACGGCAGGCAACAAAAAGACCAGCCAAGTCTATTTGGGCGGACGATTCGACACCGAAGAGATTGTGGCACTGCAAGTCAATGCCGACTGTCCACTACGAATAGCCATCCCTGTTGATGTTGACTTGACTCTCCGCCTGGGCAAGCGCATCATGGCACGAAGTGAAATCACCTTGCATCCTCGCAGTTTCACACGTCCCAGTTTCTCTTACGTGTTCCGCCGCAACGAAATGGACATCTATGAAGCAGGTGACCGCGCTCACAGTTTCATCTATAACCAACACCGATGCACGTTAATTCCCATCAACTTCAACTTGCGCAACTTCAGCCTGCAAGCAGGCATCTACTGGGATTACGTTCATTTTCATGGCAACCCACTCACCACGAATCCCCAACCCATTCAACTGGAAAACGACCACTACCTCAGTTACCATGCACAAATGGACTACAATTCCGAAAACAACTGGTACTTTCCCAGTAAGGGTTCACGGTTTAAGGTCGAGTATGCCTACTTAACCGACAACTTTTCCAAACTCAAAAACAAAGCAGGAATGAGCGACCTCAATGCCAACTGGCGTACCTCCATTCCTCTCAGCAAACGGTTCACCTTACACTCCATGCTTTACGGACGGTGCCTGTGGGGAGCAGAAGTCCCATACATTTACGGAAATTTCATTGGCGGTGAATGGCTGGGACATTATATTGAGCAGCAAATGCCATTCGCAGGAGTCAGCAACCTGGAATCTACAGACCGACATTTCATGGCTATACAATTAGAAGCGCAACAGCGTATCGCCGCCAGTCACTACATCCTTTTGCGTCTGGCAGCAGCCCAACATGCCGAAGAATTCAAACATACGTTCGACCATCACACTATGCTCGGTTACCAACTTGCCTACTATTACAACACCATCATTGGACCCCTCGGTGCCTCTGTGGGTTATTCGAACAAAACCAAAGAAGTCAACCTCTACGTCAACCTCGGATTTGAATTTTAACGCCGATTAGACCTTTTTCTTCCCTCTTAATACAATAATGTGGAGATTTGTACGTTTCTTATTGTAGAAGTATGTAAGAAAGGGCTTAAAAACCCTCACAATATAGACGTTGCATTTTGAAGCAGACCCTTCGGAATATATTATATATCTTATTGATAATGACGAGCATGAGTGCTATTGCAGAAGTGAGCAGTAGCCCCATGTTCTCGACATTCCGTTCTGTTTTGCCCGACACAGTCAAGGTCAAGAAGACCGATTATCCGAAGGATGTGCATGGTGAAACATTCTCAATGGACTTGCAAGACCCCGAAAATTTGAAGCCTGACACCGCTGTATATGATGAAAAATCAGGATATTACAAGGTCGGCACAAAGTTGGGAGACAAATTCCTGAGTCAGCCCTGGATGATGACACCAGAGGAATATATGATTTGGGGAGAGAGAAAGTCATTCAACGACTATTTCAAGACAAGGAATGACTCACTGTTTGTGACAAAAGGCAAGGACAAGTTCGATTTCAGCAATATGCACTTTGACTTAGGACCTGCTGAGAAAATCTTTGGTCCTGGTGGTGTACAAATCAGAACTAATGGTAGTGCCGAACTGAAATTTGGCTACAACTACAAATTCATCGACAATCCATCGCTGGCAGAACGAAGCCGAACCACAAAAGCCTTTGATTTTGACGAACAAATCAACATGTACGTCAATGCCAAGATTGGCGATAAGATGGACTTCAACCTCGGCTACAATACGGAATCCACGTTCAATTTCGACAAGAGAAACTTGAAACTCGCCTACGAAGGAAAAGAAGACGAAATTGTCAAGAAACTGGAAGCAGGTATTGTCGAGTTCCCCACCAATTCAAGCCTCATCAGGGGTTCCATGTCTTTGCTTGGTATCAGAACAGACCTGCAATTCGGCCGTTTGAAACTGCAAACAGTGGTGAGCCAGAAAAAGTCACAGTCAAAGACCGTAAGCAGTAAAGGTGGTACGCAATTGACGACGTATGAGTTTCAAGCATTTGACTACGACGAAAACCGCCACTTCTTCCTCGCTCATTTCTTCCACGACACCTATGACCGGGCATGCTCCACTCTGCCCAACATCACCAGCGGTGTCACCATCAACCGCATTGAGGTATGGGTGACAAATACGGGCGGTGCCACCGAAAACACACGTAACATCATTGGTCTGGTTGACCTCGCAGAACGTCAGAAGATTAGCAACAGTATTTGGGCAGGTACAGGTAGTACAAATCCCAGCAACAGCAGCAATACGCTCTACTCGCAAATGGTGAGCACCTACAATGATGCACGTAACATGGACCAGACCAGTCTCGTATTAGACCCTGTGATGCAAGGTGGTGTGGAATACGAAAAGGTGGAGAATGCTCGTCTGCTCACTTCGTCCGAATACACCTTGAATCAACATTTAGGATACATCAGCATGAAGTCTGCCTTGGAGTCCAACCAAGTGTTGGCTGTGGCATTCGAATACACTTACAACGGACAGACCTATCAAGTGGGAGAGTTCTCTGCCGACCAGAAGGACAACGACAAGGCATTGTATGTGAAATTGTTGAAGAACACCAGCAACTCACCCCGAATTGCCAATTGGGACTTGATGATGAAGAATGTGTATGACCTGAAAGCGACCTCCATACAGAAAGAGAAATTCAAGATGGACATCAAGTATATGAGCGACACACTTGGTGTCAGTCTCAGTTACATCCCAGAAGAACTATTCAAACAGACAACCCTTTTGAAGATGATGAACTTAGACCGTTTGGACGACAACAACAAGACGAATCCTAACGGTAAGTTCGATTTTATCGAAGGTTATACGATTCAGGCACAAACAGGACGCGTCTTCTTCCCTGTTGTCGAACCTTTTGGCGACTGGTTGCGGAACAAATTAGGTGACGATGCTTTAGCAGACAAATATTGCTATGACGAACTGTACGACTCGACCAAGACAGTTGCCAAACAGATTGCCGAGAAAAACAAGTTCACATTGTCAGGTGAATACAAAGCCTCCAGCGGTAGCGTCATCAGGATTTCAGATGGAAGCACCCTCATTCCTAAAGGTTCTGTTGTCGTCAGTGCAGGCGGTGTCACCCTCACCGAAGGTAGCGACTACACGGTCGATTATTCCAGTGGTACTGTCACCATTATCAACCAAAGCATCATTGATGCAGGCACCAACGTCAGCGTCAGCCTTGAGAGCCAAGACAACATCTCCTTCATGCGCAAAACGATGCTGGGTGTCAATTGGGAATATGATTTCTCCAAGAACTTCAACATTGGTGGTACATGGCTGAAAGTCAGCGAAAAACCATTGACCTCCAAAGTCACCATGGGTTCAGAACCACTGAACAACATGCTGTGGGGGCTGCACATGAATTGGAAACAGAACTCACAATGGCTCACTAATTTGCTTGACAAACTGCCATTCCTCAACTTGAGTGCCCCATCTTCCATCTCTTTCACAGGTGAATATGCCCAACTCAAGGCAGGAGAGTCGAAAGAGACACAAGGTAACGCCTCCTATCTTGATGACTTCGAAGGCACCAAAGCCCCACATGACATCGGCAACCCAAAGGAATGGGTTCTTTCTTCCACACCGTCCCATCTGGAATATGGAAAGTTGTCAAACGATGTAAGATACGGTTACAACCGTGCCCGATTGGCATGGTACAATATCGACCCTCTCTTCACCCGTCGTTCTTCCTCGCTCACCCCTGGTCACATCAAGAGCGACCTCGACCAACTCTCCAACCACTATGTACGTGAGGTCTATGTGCGTGAAGTCTATCCTAACCGCGACACCAATATGGGTGAGAGCAACACCTTGAGCATTCTCAACCTCGCTTATTATCCCAATGAACGCGGTCCTTACAACCTCGACACCGACGTGGATGAGAACGCCCATCTGAACGATCCCAAGAAACGATGGGGCGGTATGATGAGAAAGATTGACCAAAGCGACTTCGAGACCAGCAATGTGCAGTACATCGAGTTCTGGATGCTTGACCCTTTCATCTACACGAAAGATGACCGCAAATATGGTGGTGACTTCTACATCAACCTTGGTGACATCAGCGAAGACATTCTGAAAGACGGCAAGAAGTTCTATGAAAGTGGTATGCCTGTCAGCAACGCCTCCACCTATACGGAAACCATCTGGGGACGTGTGCCCAGCGAAAAGTCCGTGGTCTATTCCTTCTCCAACGAAAGTGGTGCCCGCCAAAAGCAGGACATCGGTCTCAATGGTCTTGCCGATGCCGACGAGCGTTCCTATGGCATCTACGCCGACTACCTCAACGAGATAAAAGGAAAGGTCAACACGACTGCCTACGATTCCATCTACAATGACCCCGCAGGCGATGACTACCACTACTTCCGTGGCAGCGACTTCGATGCCGCCCAGACCTCCATCCTCGACCGCTACAAATACATCAATTCACCCGAAGGCAACTCACCCAACACCAGTGAGTCGGGCGAAAGTTACTCAACCGCTTACAAGAGCACTCCCGATGCCGAAGACGTCAACTCCGACTACACCATGAACGAGTACGAGAATTTCTTCGAGTATCACGTCAGCCTACGTCCTGAAGACATGGTCGTGGGCAGGAACTTCATTGTCGATTCCCGTGAGACCTCAGTATCGCTCCGCAACGGCAACAAGGAGAAAGCCACTTGGTATGAGTTCCGTATCCCTGTCGATGAGTTCGAAGGCAAGGAAGGCAGCATCAACGACTTCTCCAGCATCCGCTTCATACGTATGTACATGACAGGCTTTGAGCAACCTATCATCGTGCGTCTTGCCAACCTCGACCTCGTAACGGGAGAATGGCGCAACTATACCCAAACGCTCTACACAGGCGAGAAGCCCAGTGTGAGCGGAACCATCGTTCCCTCTGCCGTCAACATCGAAGAGAACAACGACAAGACCCCCGTCAACTATGTGCTGCCCCCTGGTGTCACACGTATTCTTGACCCTCAGCAACCACAACTCACACAAGAGAACGAACAAGCCCTTGCCCTGACTGTCGAAAACCTTGCCACAGGCGATGCCCGTGCCGTCTATAAGAACCTGAACAAAGACCTGCGCCACTACAAACACTTGCAGATGTTTGTTCATGCCAACGCCTTGACTGGCGACACCGAACTGCAAGACAATCAGATGAGCCTCTTCTTCCGCATCGGCAGCGACTACAAGAGCAACTACTACGAATATGAAATACCGCTCAAACTCACTCCTGCCGGGCACTACGACACCTACACCACCCAAGGATGTAAAGCCGTTTGGCCTGAAGAGAACATGCTTGACATCAACTTCGATGTCTTCACGAATCTGAAACACGAGCGTAACGTTGCCAAAGCCAATGGTGAAGCAAGTTACACACAACTTTACTATACCTACGATGCAGACAAGCCCAACAACAAAATCAGCATTGTCGGCAATCCTTCGTTAGGTGAGGTGAAGACCATGATGATTGGCGTGCGCAACAACGGACGCCGCACAAACAGCGTGGAAGTATGGGTGAACGAACTTCGAATGCAGGACTACACCAACGAAGGTGGTTGGGCTGCGCAAGGTAACCTGAATGTGCAGTTGTCCGACCTCGGTTCTGTCAATGTCACCGGACATGTCGAAACCGCAGGCTTCGGTGGTCTGGAAGAAGGAGTGAGCGAACGCCGCGACGACAACCTCTACGAATGGGGCATCACCACCCAACTGGAACTTGGCAAGTTCTTCCCTGAAAAGTGGAAGATGCAGTTGCCTTTCTATTATTCCTATTCCTGGCAGAAAATCTCGCCCAAGTACAATCCATTCGACACGGACATGCTCCTGAAAGATGCTCTCGACGAATGTGAGACTAAGGCTGCACGTGACTCACTCAGCAGCCTCACCGAGACCATTGTCAAGAACAAGAATTTCTCACTGTCAAACTGGAAATCGCAGTTGCAGAGTCGCAAGCCCATGCCATACGACCCCGCCAACTTTGCCGTTAGTTACAGTTACAGTCAGCAATACAAGACTGGTGAGACCACCGTCTATGAGAATGAGGAAAACTGGAAGTTCAACCTCTCCTACAACTATTCGCCCAAGTACAAAGCATTGGAGCCATTCAAGAATCTGAAAGGCAAATCGAAGTGGCTTGACATTCTGAAGGCACAAAACCTGCAATGGTTGCCACAGAGCATTGCCTTCAACACCGACATCACACGCAACTACTACGAATTCCAAGAGCGCGACATCGACACCGACACCAAACTGCCAGTCACCTTCTCCAATCAGTTCCTCTGGAACCGAGACCTGACCGTACGGTGGGACATTTTCAAAGCGATGAAACTCTCGTGGACCTCTTCCACCCACGCTGAAATTGAGGCACCCAACACCGTTGTGAACAAAAACCTCTATCCCGACGAATATGCAGCATGGAAAGACTCCGTGAAACGCAGTCTCGCCTCATTCGGTCGCCCACTCACTTATCGCAGCACCTTCACGGGGTCCTATCAAGTGCCACTCAATAAGATTCCAATCCTTGACTGGATGACTGCTGATGGTTCCTACAATGCCAACTACAACTGGACACGAGGCACCGAACTGGAAGACGGCACATCGCTGGGACACACCGTTGGCACCCAACGCACCGTCAACCTGAATGGTCAAGTGAACCTCACGAATCTCTACAAGAAATGGAAATTCCTTGATGAGACAGAAAAACGCTTCTCTGGCAGCAACAAATCGTCCAGCAACAAGAACAAAACCACTGCCAGCAAGAATGCCAAGACCACTGCTAAAGACACAAAAGACTCGAAGAACAACTCCAAAGAGGGGGATAACTCCGAAGATACAAAAGACGCAGGAAAGGCAGGCAAGTCTAACGCCTCTGCCAAAGCCGATAACAAGAAAACCAAAGGCTTCACACAGGAAGTCACCCTCAACGACTCCACAGCCACCGAGGTGAAACACGGACAAAACTCCAAGCGGCTCATCGTCCGTGCCTCCACAGCAGAAGGCAAGACCTACAAACTGAAATACAAGAAAGTGGATGCCAACACCATCAAGGTGAAGAACCAAGACAGCATCCCTATCAAGATAAACGTAGTTGCCAAGCAACCACTCGAAAACCTCTCATGGTACAAGACCGCACAAGTCTTGGCACGTGGTTTGATGCTGGTGCGCAATGCCAGCATCTCCTACCGCAACACATACGCCCTCACCCTTCCAGGCTTCCGCACCGAAGTGGGCGATGCCTTCGGACAGAAAAGCGTAGATGGCTTGATGTCGCCAGGTCTCGGTTTCGCCTTCGGAGCCGTGGGCGACAGTTACATTGACAAGGCTGCCCGCAACGGTTGGCTGATGCAGAACGACTCCAACATCACCACACCAGCCTCCACTGCAGCCATGCAAGACCTGCAACTGAAAGCAACCCTCGAACCTTTTAGGGACTTCAAGATTGACCTCAATGCCTCCCGCACGGTCAACAAATCGAAAACCATCCAGTTCATGTACGACGGCATGCCGAAGACACAAAGTGGAAGTTTCTCCATGACAGTCATTTCTGCCAGTTCCGCATTCGAGTCCGCCGGCAACATCAACAACAACTACCACTCGAAACACTTCCAGAAGTTCCTCGACAACATGCCGATCATTCAACAGCGGCTGGAACAAAAATACGCCCCAACCACCTATCCTACGGCTGCGGGAACAGAATTTGCGGGTAAAGCCTACAATGCCGAAAACGGCGGTGTAGAACTCTACTCCGCCGACGTGATGGTGCCAGCATTCCTGTCCGCCTACTGCGGAGGCAATGCCATCTCCTCACCACTCGACATCTTCCCAGCCCTCGCACGGCTCATGCCCAACTGGAGCATCCAATACAGCGGACTCACCAAAATCTCCCCGTGGTTTGCCGACCACTTCAAGAGTTTCAACATCAACCACGCCTACAAGAGCATCTACTCCGTGGGAGCCTATAACTCCTACTCCAACTTCATGGAATACATGGGCGAATGGGGATTCATCAAGGATGTCACCACAGGCAACCCCATCCCAAGTTCCATGTACAATGTCTCCACCGTCAGCATCAATGAGTCCTTCTCACCGCTCATTGGCGTTGACATGAGTTTCAACAGCGGACTGACCGCCAAACTGAGTTACAACAAGACACGCACCCTCAACCTCTCTATGACCAGTGTGGCACTGACCGAAAACTTCTCCAACGACATCTCCATCGGTTTCGGCTATAAAGTCAAAGACATCAACCTCTTCGGCGCCAAGTCTATCCAGAGCAACGAAGGCAGAAAATCGAAATCGAAATCAAAAGGCAAGAAAAAAGAAGAAGACACCAACAGCACATCAAAAACTACGGCACGTACACGCAACACCGTGAGCCACGACCTCAACCTCCGTGCCGAGTTCACCTACCGTCTGCAGAATGCCCTCAACCGCAACATCCAGACAGCCGTCACCACAGCCACCAGTGGTGCCACAGCCTACCAACTCAAACTCTCAGGCGACTACACCTTCAGCCGTCTGCTCACCCTCACAGGCTTCCTCGACTGGCAGAAAAACGTGCCTCTCGTTTCCCAATCCTCCTACCCCACCACCAATGCCGACTTCGGTGTCAGCATGAAGTTCTCATTGACAAGGTAATTGAGGGTTCAATAATCCAACCATTTCTTTACAGTTGACACTTTATCTCGGCTCACGATGATGTCGGTGTCGGGATAACCTTTCATGTGGATGCGCATCTTGCCAAGAAAGAAGGTGGAAAGTTTCTCGACAGCAGCAGCACTGACGATGTATTGGCGGTTGGCTCGAATGAAGCGCGTAGGGTCGAGTTGACTTTCCAATTCGTCGAGCGTGAGATTGAGCACATGGGATTTTCCCGTTTGGGAGTATAGATGCACCACACCGTCCTTAATACCGAGGTGACTCACCTCATTGACGGGAATCACAATGTAGGTATCACGATAAGAGATGAGAAAACGCTCTCTATAACGAATGTACTGACTACGGACAGACTCTAACAATTGGGCGATGGCATCAGTAGTAGAGGGCGAATTGAGAATTGATGCTTGTGACTGAACCATAGGCTTCACCTTCGCCAAAGCCACTTGCAATTCCTCATTATCAATGGGCTTCAGCAGATAGTCGATGCTATTGAAGCGGAATGCCTGCACAGCATAGTGGTCGTAGGCAGTGGTGAAGATGACAGGAATTGCCGTCGGTACCTTACGAAGCGACTCGAAACTGAGTCCATCGCCTAACTGGATGTCTGACAGAATCAAATCGACCCCCTCCTTTGCCTCATGGGTAAAGAAAGCCTCCACATCGGCATTGCTGGCAGCAACACCCACAATTTCGTGCTCACCTTCGAGCATTCTTCTCAGTCGGTCAGCACTGCTCTGCTCGTCTTCAATAATCAGTACTTTCATCGTTCAATCGGGATTAACGGAATAGTGACACAATATTCATCATGAGTGTCGTTGATGACAACTTTCCGTGAGGTCAACAGACGATAACGCTCCACAATATTGTGATTTCCGACGTTGGTGGAAAGGTTACGAGCAGACAAGCCCTGCTCGGGCAAGGCTGCATTCAGAATAGGCTCCTTGTGATTGCTCACGCTGATGCGCCGTCCGTCACTACTCACGTTGATGATGAGCGGACGAGCCAGCGTATGCTCGTTATGCTTGATGGCATTCTCTATTAGCATCTGTAGGGCGACAGGAGGGAGTTTTCCACTTTCCTTGAGCACTTCTGGGGAAATTCTCACCTGCACACTCTCGCCAAACCGCTGTCGCAGCAGGGCGAGATAGCGGTCAAGAAACGCCAGTTCTTCTTGCAACGTCACCATGTCATGGTCAAGGTGCGATAGCGTATAACGATAGACTTTCGACAGGTTCATCAGGTACTCTGATGCCCGTTGGGGATTCACCTCTATCAAGTCGGCGAGAATGCTGAAATTGTTGAACACGAAGTGTGGACTCAACTGGTTCTCCAGTGCCTGCAGGCGGAATCGGTCTCGCTCCTTCTCCGTGCGTTCGCGAGACCGCCAATAGTAGAGCGTCACCACCGTCGTGAACAGGCAGCAGGCAGCATAATCAATCAGCATGATGCCCGATTTCCAAGGCCAACCATATTTAAACGCCTCCCTAAAATCCTCATCGGTAATCAACCATACCGCATAATAGAACAGCAGTCCTATCACCGACAGCCCCAGTACCAGGAGCACACCCAATAAGATTCTTTTCACTTTCATGCTGCAAAGTTACGATTAAGCGAGCACAATACAAATAAAAAACGTTTTTATTTTTAGGGGCAAATCACCAATATCCCCAGCCACCATATCCGCCGTCCCAACCTGACGAGTGCTTGTTGTCAGTGCCCATTGCATTCTTTCCTCCCAACACATTGAACTTGTAGATGACTCTGAACATTACGTACTGATAAATGGCATTGCTGCGCGAGTCGGTGCGCATGAGAGCGGAGATGTCACGGCTGATATTGCTTTGTTGACCCAGAATGTCATTGACTTCAATCATGACGGTGAGTGCGCTTCCTTTGAGGAACGAATGAGCCACTTGCGCGTTCCACAGCAGTTCGTTGGTGTTCATCTCGCGCTGCGAATATCCCCGTCGGCTGCTCATGCCGATGTCTGTTGACAGCGAAGTGCCCCACGGGGCTGTCCACTCCACTTCCGCCCCGTAGGAGAAGTCGTACGTGTTCATGTTCCCCATCTCATTCCGGTCGTTCTTGGAGTGTACATGGTTCAGCCGCCCATTGAGCGACGCGCTGAAATCATCCTTGCGGTAGGAGAGTTCCAGTCCCGTGTCCAAGTCAATGCTCTTTGTGATGGACTTGATGTCAGTGGCAGTGGCATCGTCATTTCCCGACGCATTATTGTAGAAACCCACATGGCGCGAGTAGTCACCTCCAAAATCCACATCAATGTTGAATGCCTTCTCTTTTCCCAAGCCCGTATTGAATCCAATGCCACCTCCGCCGCTCCAATTGCCGTTGATGTTCATCGGCATCGTGGTGCGCACACCTGTCACATTGTCGAAGGTGGTCTTATTGTCAATGCTGTTTCGGGTTGCATTGAACCAGAACCATGAGTATATGCCCCGCTGCTGCTCAGCATTGTAGGTGTTGAAATTACCGAAAAGGTTGTGCGAGAACGAAGGTTTCAGTTCAGGGTTACCCTTTGTGATGACGAGCGGATTGGAGTCATCCCTGATGTCGAGCAGGTTGGTCATGCTGGGCTGGCGTGTCCGCCCGTTGTAGCGCACAAAGAGGTTCGTCTGCTTGTCGAAGTTCCAGCGCAGATTGACACGTGGAGCGATGTTGAACACGTTTCGTGTAATCTCCGGGTACGTATATCCCATGTATTTGTAGTTGAGCGTCGTGCGCTGTGGCAGGAAGTCAAGTCCCATGCTGAAATTGTACTTTTCACGCACCTTGCGGAAACTCAGGTTGATGGTCTGGTTGTAGTTGCGGTACTCCGAGAACTGGCTGAGTCGGTTGGCAACAGAATCGGTGCCATCCAGCACGTATTTCATCTCGTCCATAAACCGCAACACAGCATTGATGTTGTATCGGTTGCCCTGCATGCTTTCTGACAGCGTCTGGTAAGCATCAGACTCATAGATGTAGGCACGGCGGTCGTTCTTGCTATAACTGTATTCGTAACTGTAACTCAACTGCAGATAGGTTCGGTCTGCTATCGGCTCGCTATACGTGAGCATCCCTTCTATGCTCCAGTTCTTCGCAGGAGTCTCATAGTATCGGTTGTTCTGCTGATCAGTGCCTAATGAGTTGTAGGTGATGTTGGCGGCAGACAACTGCTTGTCCTTCCCGTCGCTGTAACTCCCGTTCACACGCAGCGTCAAGTTACGACCTTTGCTGTTAAACTTGCGGTTCATCTGCAGTTCCCCATCCATACTGGTATTGGCGCTATAACTCATATTGCGGTTTGCGTTGGTGTTCACCACCATGTCCATCAGATGGTTGAGAATCGTGTCGTTAGGGTCACCACTATATGAAGCCGACGAACTGTACCCCCTTCCCCTGCTGCGTGAATAGGTCACGTCAGGACGGAAGATGATATTGGTCATCGTGTCGGGCTTCCATTCCAAGCGGAAATTGCCGGACACACGTTGGCTTGAGGTGAAGTCCTTGCTGAAGTCCTCATTGAACCGCGCCAATGAAGCATTGAAATATTCTGTCGAAGACGTGTTTTCGGTATCGCTGCCATCATAGCGGTAACGCACACTTCCGCCAGTCTCCAACTTAGGCTTGTCGGTCGCAAAGTTGGCGCCCACATCCTTGCTGTTGCGCAGACCACCGCCCCAGCCGCCCCAACGACCGCCGCCACCTCCGTAGCCCATATCTGCCACGTTGTTGGCTCCTCCCAGCACGGTGGCTTGGAAATCATCGTTGAAACGGTTGACATTAAAACGCTCCGCATACCGCTTTTCCGTTCCTGCACCCAAGTTCACATTGCCGAACCATCCATTTTTCATCCCCTTCTTCACCGTCAGGTCGAGCACCGTCTCTTCCTCGCCATCGTCAATACCCGTCACACGCGAGAGGTCACTCTTCCTGTCGTAGGTCTTCAGTTTTTCAATCATCTCTGTCGGAATGTTCTTCATCGCCACCTCCTTGTCGTTCAGGAAGAACTCCTTGCCATCCACCAGAATCTTGCTGACCTTCTTGCCATTGATGGTGATGTTGCCATCCTTATCCACCTTCGCACCAGGGAGTTGCTTCACAAGTGCCTCAAGTGTTGAACCCTCTGGCACACGGTACGCCAAGGCACTATACACCAGAGAGTCACCCGACACCGCCACCTTCGCAGCATGAGCCGTCACCTTGGCTCCTTCCAGCAGAATGGCATCCGCCGACATCGTGATGTAACCGATTTCCACATTGCTCTTTTTCTGGGCAGTCAAGTCCACATCCACATATTTCGTGACATAGCCAACAAATGAAAGTTTCAGCGTGTACGTTCCCTTCTTCACCTCCTTAAAATTAAACACGCCCTGTTCCCCTGTGGTTTTGCCATCCACGAATGAACTGTCCGGCAAGGCGAGCAACTGGACGGTAGCAGCCACAACCGCCTCCCCCGTCTCCTTGTCCACCAAAGTACCGGTAACGTTAAACGTTTTCTGTGCGAACATGCCGACACATGACAGCAGCATCATGGCAGTCCACATCAATAGTTTCTTCATCTTTCCCATTTTACTTTTATTCTTTTATCCAATTTCACCGCAAAGGTACACCCTTTTCGTGTGAAACAGACGCAAAAAATAGGTGAAACGGAATTATTGGGCGGTGAACCCTCATCCCAACCAACCCAACCGTCCTTTTGCATAGATTGACTTCTTCAAACAGAAAACCCATACATCCTCCACACCCTGCCGATATGATTTCAAACACCCAGCGCCAAATAACACGCGCACTCAGCGCCTGTCATTTGGTGCTGAGTGCGCATGTCTGATAATCAACAAGTTCCGTTTTTGAGGACTCTTCGTGTGAAAACCCCTCTTTTTCGTCATAAAACGGTCACTTGGTTACGTTCGTTTTATTATTTGCCGTTAACGCCGATCCACGTTAGTTCGTACCCTTTTTTATGGTGTCACCGATGAGGCTCAAAGGAAGGGGAGGAGGTCCTTGTCGATAGTGGAAGGAAGAATCTCGTCCTCGATGAGGTCATCAATGCGCATCTTGGCATCAGGGTCGCCAGTGCCGCCCATATCAATGCCCGAACCTTCAATCATCATGGGGGCGCTGCTCATTTCCAGCACCTCCATCTCTGGTGTTTCATACATTTTCTTCATGTTGTCAATGTTTTTTTGAGTTATACTTATTGGATGAAAACTTTCT